>NZ_LMCO01000066.1:0-550223 GCF_001424825.1 Ensifer sp. Root31
ACGATGCCGGCGCCGACGGTACGGCCACCTTCGCGGATAGCGAAGCGCAGCTTTTCTTCCATCGCGATCGGAACGATCAGCTCAACGGCAACCGTGACGTTGTCGCCAGGCATAACCATTTCCGTGCCTTCCGGAAGCGTAACGATACCCGTCACGTCCGTCGTGCGGAAGTAGAACTGCGGACGGTAGTTCGTGAAGAACGGCGTATGACGGCCGCCTTCTTCCTTCGTCAGGATGTAGGCTTCGGCCATGAACTTCTTGTGCGGCTTGACCGAACCCGGCTTGCACAGGATCTGGCCACGCTCAACGCCGTCACGGTTAACACCACGGATCAGCGCGCCGATGTTGTCGCCGGCCTGGCCCTGGTCGAGCAGCTTGCGGAACATTTCAACGCCGGTAACCGTCGTCTTCGACGTGTCGCGGATGCCGACGATTTCAACTTCTTCGCCAACCTTGACAATGCCGCGCTCAACGCGACCGGTCACAACCGTACCACGGCCCGAGATCGAGAACACGTCTTCGATCGGCATCAGGAACGGCAGGTCGATCGGACGCTCAGGCGTCGGGATGTAGGCGTCAACAGCGGCCATCAGCTCGCGGATCGCGTCTTCGCCGATCTTCTTGTCCGAATCTTCAAGAGCAGCAAGTGCCGAACCCTTGATGATCGGAATGTCGTCGCCCGGGAATTCGTAGGACGACAGCAGTTCGCGAACTTCAAGCTCGACGAGCTCGAGAAGCTCGGCGTCGTCAACCTGGTCGACCTTGTTGAGGAACACGACGATCGCCGGAACGCCAACCTGGCGAGCAAGCAGGATGTGCTCGCGGGTCTGCGGCATCGGGCCGTCAGCAGCCGAGCAAACCAGGATCGCGCCGTCCATCTGCGCTGCACCGGTGATCATGTTCTTGACGTAGTCGGCGTGGCCGGGGCAGTCGACGTGCGCGTAGTGACGGTTCGCCGTCTCATACTCAACGTGAGCCGTCGAAATCGTGATACCACGGGCCTTTTCTTCCGGAGCAGCGTCGATCTGGTCGTACGCCTTGTACTCGCCGAAGTACTTCGTGATCGCTGCAGTCAGCGACGTCTTGCCATGGTCAACGTGGCCAATCGTGCCAATGTTAACGTGCGGCTTGTTGCGCTCAAATTTGCTCTTTGCCATNCGTGATCGCTGCAGTCAGCGACGTCTTGCCATGGTCAACGTGGCCAATCGTGCCAATGTTAACGTGCGGCTTGTTGCGCTCAAATTTGCTCTTTGCCATGGGTACGTTTCCTGTGGTCAAGTATGATTGATCAGCCGGCGGGGCCGGTTTGTGGAGCCGTTTAAGGGTTTCAAGGGATTTGCGCAAGACTTAATTGCGTACGCCCGGACCGGCCACGGCCGCCTTTTCCTACCTCATGTAAGAATGGCGCATCGAAGATGCAAGCCGGGCAGATTCCCGAATCACTTCGTCGCGTGACGAAAGAACAAACAACAGCTTACGATGAGCAGTTGAAGCGTCGCATTAAAAAGGAGAAAACGTCAGCGCGCTGCTGGAGCGGGTAGCGGGAATCGAACCCGCGTATTCAGCTTGGAAGGCTGCTGCTCTACCATTGAGCTATACCCGCGGGCCTTCGATCCAGAAGCAGAATGGTGGAGGGAGTTGGATTTGAACCAACGTAGGCTGAGCCAACGGATTTACAGTCCGTCCCCTTTAACCACTCGGGCATCCCTCCATTATTCTGTCGGGATCAAGTCGACCAAGCATTTGAGATCGTGAGACATCCAGCGATTTGTCGTTGCCGCCTCTCGATCTGCGCCGGGTATATGACGGCCCGCCTTGCTCCTGTCAACACGCCAGAACGGAAAATTTGTGAAATTCTCCACAGGTCCGCTTTGTCCACCACTATCGAATTCCGTTCCCAGGCCAAGCGAAGCGCTCTATAAGGCAGGCATGAGCAAAGATGATACGGGCGACAAGAGCGCCAAGAACACCCATTACGCCACTCTCAGACGCGCCCACCGCGACGCCAAGCGCGAGCGCGGAGAAATTCCGACGCCAAAGCAGGATCGCTGGCGCAAGCAGCCGGGCGACTGGAAGCCGCCCGTGCTCGCACCCGAACAGGTGCTGCTCTATGGCCTGCATACCGTTCGCGCGGCACTCGACAACCCGGCGCGCAAGATCGTTCGCCTGTGCGTGACCCAGAACGCTGCGACGCGTCTGGAGCTCGGCGAGTTCTCCGAACTTCCCTTCCCGGTCGAGACCGTGGCGCCGCAGGACCTCGACAAGATCCTCGGGCCCGACGCCATTCACCAGGGCGTGATGCTTGAAACCAAGCCGCTGCCGCTGCGCAAGCTCGAGGCACTCAGCGAATCCAGGCTCATTCTCGTGCTCGACCAGGTCACCGATCCGCACAATGTCGGCGCGATCATGCGTTCGGCCGTTGCGTTCGATGCTGGCGCCTTGATCACCACCATCCGTCACAGCCCGACCGAATCAGGCGTTCTTGCGAAATCAGCCTCCGGCGCCCTGGAAATGATCCCCTATATCCAGATCACCAATCTCGCCGACACGATCGACGAACTGCACCGCCTCGGCTTCCACACGATCGGGCTCGATTCGGAAGGACCGGCCCCGCTCGAAGGCACCTTCGCCGGCGACAAGGTCGCGCTGGTGCTTGGTTCGGAGGGCAAGGGTCTCAGGCAGAAGACACGGTCGACCGTCAAGGCGCTCGCCCGCCTCGACATGCCCGGCGCAATCAAGTCGCTGAATGTGTCGAATGCGGCAGCGATCGCCATGTATGCGGCGCGTCAGTTCCTGAGCAAATAAGACGGCCGGTCGTTAAGATCGCCAAACACCTGTGAAGCTCTCCGGCTACTTGAAGCCGGAGAGGCTAGCCCGCCGAATAGAGCCATTGATTGGCGATACCGGAAGCATCCGCGGGTGTCTACCTCGACGCTGGGGAACCGATCCCCGTGTAGCAGCTGCGATGCACGCCGTTGCTGTCGTCAGAAACGCGTCGCTATATCTTCGTCAACTCGAAGCCATAGGCTCTGATTGCTCGCCGTCGGGCATCCGTCGCGAAGCTTCTTCCAGGTGGTGACGTTGAGGTTCATCTCGCAGCGCGCAAGATAGGAAATGCCGCCGACGCGCAGGCAGGCGATCTGCCCGAGCTCGTATTTCGAGCCATCGCGATTGCGGCAGGTGCAGCGCGTGTCCGGCGGCGACGCATACCCGACATCGGCGGCCACCAGCGCGACCACCGCAGCGATGACAGCCAAGGGCCTTCTCCGCCGGTCTTTCATGAGCGCATCATAATACAGATCCGCTGACACGAAAACGGACAATGCCGGCTGCATGCTCAACCGGCACCGTCCGCAATGGGGCCAACGCCCCTTCATCGGACCACTGACGTGATCCGATGAACTCTTGTTTTAGCTGGCCAGACGAAGGACAGTGCCTTCGGCAATGGTCTTTTCTGCCTCGGCGATCGCGAACTGCTTGGAGTCGGCGCTGAGGTTCAGGCCCTCGGCGCGCACAAATTCGACGTCTGTGATACCGAAGAAGCCGAAGACCGTCTTCAGGTAGGATTCCTGATGATCCATCGCCGAAGCCGGGCCGGCGGAATAGTGGCCACCGCGGGTCGAAGCAATGATAACCTTCTTGCCCTTGGCGAGGCCTTCCGGGCCAGATTCGGTGTAACGGAAGGTCTTGCCGTTCACGGCGAGACGGTCGATCCAGGCTTTGAGCTGGCTCGGAATGGAGAAGTTGTACATCGGCGCGCCGACGATGACAGTGTCGGCAGCCAGGAATTCTTCGAGCATCTCGCGGCCGATCTTGACTTCGGCAGCCAGGTCGGCGTCAACACCTGCGAGATCGGCAGGCGCCATGATCTGTGCGCCGGTCAGATGCGGGATCCGGCTGGTGGCGAGATCGCGGTAGGCAACTTTGGCATCCGGACGGTCTGCCTTGATCTGAGCGGTGATCGCCGCCGTCAGGCGACGGGAAACGGAGTGATCACCCAGAATACCGGAGTCGATGTGAAGGACGTTCATGTGAAGCACCTTTGTGTTGGCGTTGCGGTGCATCACATATGATTGGAAAACAATCGCGCGATAAGTCAGCGGTTATTTGACATACTGTTTCCGGATAGAAACAGTGAGACCGCGATCGGCGATGGGAGACGGAAATAGATGCAGGACCTGAACGACCTCGCCCTCTTCGCGGCCGTCGTGCGCAACAACGGCTTCAGTGCCGCGGCGCGTGATCTGAATATCCCCAAATCCAAGCTCAGCAAACACGTGGCGCGCCTCGAAGAGCAGCTCGGCGTCCGGCTGCTGGAGCGTTCGACGCGCAAGCTTCGCGTGATCGGACGCGTCTTCTACGAACATTGCCAGAGCCTGCTCGATGGCGTTGCCGTGGCAGAGGCCGAGATCGCCGCCGTCAAGGCCGAGCCGACCGGTACGGTCAGGCTCGCCTGCCCGCTCGGCTTCACGCCGATGCTCGCCGACATCCTGCCTGCGTTCCATCGCCGTTATCCCGGCGTTCGCCTGCTGATTACTGCCACCAACCGGCGGATCGATCTGATCGAGGAAAGGATCGACGTGGCGTTGCGCGCCCGCGATCAACTGGACACCGACAATCAGCTGATCATTCGCAGGTTCGGAGAAGTGCGCCAGAGGTTGGCGGCGAGCCCCACCCTGCTCACCCGCTTCGACGACGTCACCATCGAAAATCTCAACGAGATGCCGACACTGTCGATGAACGAGCAGCACGCCACCGACGTCTGGCGCCTCGTCGATAGCGAAGGCAACACCACCGAAATTTCGCACCGGCCGATCATCGGCTGCAGCGATTTCCTCATCCTCGAGCGCGCAGCGATCGAGGGCATGGGCGTAGCGTTGCTGCCCGACCACATCTGCGAACGCGCCTTCCGCGCCGGCGTGCTTGCCCCGGTGCTGCCAGAATGGAGCTCGGGCGACGTCGTCGTCCACCTCGTCTTCCCCTCACGCCACGGCATGCTGCCGGCGACGCGCGCCCTGATAGACTACCTCGCCGACAATTTGCTGAACGCCCTGCAAAAATGCAGAGAGATCACGCCCCGGGGCGCTGGGACGTTCGATATCTGAAACGCTGTGCCAACCGGCCGACAAGTCGCGTGGTGCCTGGCCGCAATAGCGGTGATTTCGCCAAAAAGCACACGACCGCCTCATGAGGCGGTCAAAAATCCAGCAAGTAATTGAAAAAGTGGTGCCCCCACCAGGACTCGAACCCGGGACCCCCTGATTACAAATCAGGTGCTCTACCAACTGAGCTATAAGGGCACTTTCAGCGGTGGGAGTTATCATAATCTCACAGCGTGTAAAGCAAAATTGCGAATTCTCCCAATTTTTCAGATGCGTTTAGGGTCAGGCCGTGCCAGAAACGAAGCCTAGGCTCGGCCACCGCGGCGATGCTCAACATGTTGAACGGACTGAAAATTCATGGCTCGCACGTTCACTTCCCTCGCATTCCTTGCCTCTCCAGCGGAAGAGGCGCAAAAGGCGGCGGCTGATCTGAAGGCCATCTACGGCGATCATGAGGCCGACAAGGCCGACGTGATCGTCGCGCTCGGCGGTGACGGCTTCATGTTGCAGACGCTGCACCAGACGATGAATTCGGGCAAGCTCGTCTATGGCATGAACCGGGGGTCTGTCGGGTTCCTGATGAATCGCTACAGCACCGAAAATCTGACGGCGCGCATCTGCAATGCCGTCGAGAATGCCTTTCACCCGCTGGAGATGCAGACCACTGACGGTGAAGGCGCGACATTCACGGCGCTCGCCATCAACGAGGTCTATCTGTTCCGGCAATCCTACCAGGCAGCCAAGCTGCGCGTCGTCATCGACGGCAAGACCCGGCTCGAGGAATTGACCTGCGACGGATTGCTGCTGGCCACGCCCGCCGGCTCCACCGCCTATAATCTCTCGGCCCATGGTCCGATCCTGCCGCTGGAAGCCCCTCTTCTGGCGCTGACGCCCGTCAGCCCGTTCCGTCCGCGGCGGTGGCGCGGCGCCCTGCTGCCAAACCATGTCACCGTCGAGATCGAAATCCTCGAGGCCGACAAGCGCCCGGTCAACGCCGTTGCCGACCACCAGGAGGTCAAGTCGGTGGCGAAGGTGCGTATCGCCGAATCGGAAAACATGACCGCCCGCATTCTCTCGGATCCCGATCATTCCTGGTCGGACCGCATCCTGGCCGAGCAATTTTCCAATTGAGCCGACGTTCTGAACGCGCGATATGGTATGATTTCCGCGATCGCCGGATCATCGGCGAAGGACCAATTTTGCAGCCAGCGCCGCGTCGCAGTTCGAACGGGAAATCAAAAGCAATGCACAAGCCTCTCCTCCTTGCGCTTCTTCTCGCCATGGCCGGCGCGAACGCCCATGCCGAGGATGCGAGCGTGGTTTCGCCCGAAGTGACCTTTGTCACCAGCACAGGCTACTGGGAAGAAAGCGGCGATCGGCTTTCGGCCCTGGACCCGAACGGCACGCAGGCGGAAGCAACCACTAAGCCGAAGAGTGCCGAAGGCGCACGGCGCGGCTACTACAAGCTGATCGCGCTGCGGCAACAGGACGGCACCGCACATATTCACCTGCAGCAGATCGAGGCGACGCCCGCTGGGCCGGAAGTCGTCTCATCCGCCGAACTCGAGGAATTCTCGTCGCTGAGGGCTTATGTCACGGACATACGGCCGGAAACATCCACAGGCGTGACCGCGCAGCCCGGCATGTTCGCGACCGTTTATCTGAAGACCGACCCTGCCGCCCGCGAGCCGGAGAGTTGGACGGTCCTGATCGACGATCTCGGCGACATCAAGGTCGAGCGGGCATCGAACTGAAGCGCATCGCGATCTCCAATGACCGCGCGCACTTTGCGTGCCACGCTCTAAGCCAAAAACAAAGGCCGGATGAAAACACCCGGCCTTCTTCGTCCCGTACGTCCTACGTCATGCCGGCACACGAGCGCCGAGCAGTGCCAGACTAGTTCAAATCATCCACGACGGCATCAGCACCACCGCTGACGCGGTGGGCAAGGGCTGCCTCCATGAACTCGTTCAACTCGCCGTCCAGTACATCACCCGGCGCCGTGCTTTCGACGCCGGTGCGCATGTCCTTGACCAGCTGGTAGGGCTGCAGCACGTAGGAGCGGATCTGGTGGCCCCAGCCGATATCGGTCTTCGATGCTGCTTCGGCGTTGGCCGCGTCTTCGCGCTTCTTCAACTCGGACTCGTAAAGGCGGGCGCGCAGCATGTCCCAGGCTTTGGCCCGGTTCTTGTGCTGAGAACGTTCTTGCTGGCACTGTACGACGATACCGGAAGGCATATGCGTGATGCGCACCGCAGAGTCGGTGGTGTTGACGTGCTGGCCGCCGGCGCCCGACGAGCGATAGGTGTCGATACGGCAATCGCTCTCGTTGATGTCGATCTGGATCGAGTCGTCGACAACCGGATAGACCCAGATCGAAGAGAACGACGTATGGCGACGCGCGTTGCTGTCATAGGGCGAGATGCGAACCAGGCGGTGGACGCCCGATTCGGTCTTCAGCCAACCATAAGCATTGTGGCCCTTGACGAGCAGTGTGGCCGATTTGATGCCAGCCTCTTCGCCGTCCTGAATTTCCATCAGTTCGACCTTGTATCCCTGGCGCTCGGACCAGCGGGTGTACATGCGCAACAGCATGTTGGCCCAATCCTGGCTCTCGGTGCCGCCGGCACCGGAATGCACTTCGAGATAGGTGTCGTTCTGGTCCGCTTCGCCGGACAGCATCGCCTCGACCTGCTTCTTGGCCGCTTCATTGCGCAGTTCGCGCAACGCCTGTTCGGCGTCGGCAACGATGGCGGCATCGCCCTCTTCTTCACCGAGCTCGATCAGTTCGATGTTGTCGCTGAGCTGCTGCTCGAAACGGCGCAGGCCGTTGATGCCATCGTCGAGTTGCTGGCGCTCGCGCATCAGCTTCTGCGCTTCGGCCGCATCATTCCAGAGCGACGGATCTTCCGCCTTGTTATTCAACCAGTCCAGTCGTCTTACCGCCTGATCCCAGTCAAAGATGCCTCCTCAGCAGGCTTATGGCCTGCTTGATTTCGTCGACAATGTTCTCGATTTCGCTGCGCATGATCCTGCTTCTTGTGAACCCGATTTAACGTGAGCGTCAAATAGCGATGCCCGCCGCTGATGTAAAGGCGGCGGGCATCGGGAGACTGGGAAAGGGCCTAGAACAGGCCGTTGGAACCGGATGTGACAGCCTGGTTTGCCTGCGGGGAATTCTTCAAAATTTCCTCCGGCGGCACGTACTGGTCGAGGCCGCCGATGACCGAGAAGGTATCGGCCGGGCCGGTGCCAGGCTTGAAGGCTTCGATGATCGTGTCCGGCTCGCCCTCGTAGGCCGCCATGCCGGTCTTGCGGTTGACGGCGATCATGTTCATGCCTTCCGGCACCACGAACTTGCCCGGGCGCGAACCCTTGACGGCTTCCTGCATGAAATTGTTGAAGATCGGCACGGCAAGGCTGCCACCTGTCGCGCCGCGACCGAGCGGGGCCGGATTGTCGAAGCCGAGGTAGAGGCCGGCGACGAGATCAGGCGTGTAGCCGACGAACCAGGCGTCCTTCTCGTCGTTGGTGGTGCCGGTCTTGCCGGCAACAGGGCGATCGAGCGTGATCTTGCCGGCGGCGGTGCCACGCAGGACCACCCCCTCCATCATCGAGGTGATCTGGTAGGAGGTCATCGGGTCGAGAACCTGTTCGCGGTTGTCGGTCAAGACAGGTTCTTCCTGGTTGCCCCAATCAGCCGCGTTGCAGTTGTCGCAGGTCCGGTCTTCATGACGGAAGATCGTCTTGCCGTAGCGGTCCTGGATCCGGTCGATCAGCGAAGGCTTGATCTGCTTGCCGCCATTGGCAAGAACCGAATAGGCCGAAACCATGCGCAGCACCGTCGTTTCGCCCGAGCCCAACGACATCGCCAGCAGCGGTGGCATCTTGTCGTAGATGCCGAAGCGTTCGGCATATTCGGCAACGATGTTCATGCCCATGTCGTTCGCAAGGCGAACCGTCATCAAGTTACGCGATTTCTCGATGCCGAGGCGCAGCGTCGACGGGCCGGCCGAGCCGCCGCCATAGTTCTCAGGGCGCCAGACCTGGCCACCGGCAACGATTTCGATCGGCGCATCGAGAATAACGGATGCGGGCGTATAGCCGTTGTCGAGCGCAGCAGCATAAACGAACGGCTTGAACGAGGAACCCGGCTGGCGCATCGCCTGGGTCGCGCGGTTGAATTCCGACTGACCGTAGGAAAAGCCGCCGACCATCGCCAGCACGCGGCCGGTCTGCGGATCCATCGCGACGAGGCCACCCTGGACCTTCGGCGGCTGACGCAGGCGGTATTCACCCTTTTCTGCCAACGGCTCGACATAGACGACGTCGCCCGGGCCCAGCACACCTTCAGGCGACTTGGCGGATTTGCGTTCGCCAGCGGCCGAGCGATAGGCCCACTGCATGTTCTTTGCGGAGATATGACCGGTCACGCGTTCTGCGATGATCTTGCCGGAGGCTTCCTTGTCCGGCTGGATGCCGATCTCGACACCCTGACCATCGGCCGAAAGCACGACAGCGAGCTTCCATTCCGGCACGTCGGCCAAGGACACGACCTTGCCGAGCGGCTCGCCCCAGTCGCCGCCGATCTCGATCGACTTGACCGGACCGTGGAAACCGCGGCGTTCGTCATAGCTGAGCAGCCCGTCTTGCAGCGCCTTGCGCGCGGCGATCTGCATGCGCGGATCGAGTGAGGTACGGACCGAAAGGCCACCTTCATAAAGCGCGTTGTCGCCGTACTTCTGAATGATCTGCCGACGCACTTCCTCGGCAAAGAAATCGGATGCGAAGAGATGTGCGCCACCGCGGCGAGGATTGACGCCGAGCGGCTGCTTCTTGGCGTCTTCGCCGTCGGTCTTGGTGACGTAGCCGTTCTCGACCATACGGTCGATGACCCAGTTGCGTCGCTCGATCGCAGCATCCACCTTGCGGAAAGGATGGTAGTTGGCCGGACCCTTCGGCAGAGCCGCAAGGTACGCAGTTTCTGCGATGGTCAGTTCTGTCACCGATTTATCGAAATAGGTGAGTGCTGCACCGGCGATGCCATAGGAATTGAGGCCGAAGAAGATCTCGTTGAGATAGAGTTCGAGAATACGGTCCTTGCTATAGGCCTGCTCGATACGGAAGGAGAGGATCGCTTCCTTGACCTTGCGGTCGATCGTCTGGTCCGACGAAAGCAGGAAGTTCTTGGCCACCTGCTGCGTGATCGTCGACGCGCCGACGGGGCGGCGACCCGATCCGAAATTCTGGAGATTGACGGTGATGGCACGCGCGAGACCGGTGATGTCGACGCCCGGGTGCTGATAGAAGTTCTTGTCTTCGGCCGAAATGAATGCCGCCTTGACACGGTCCGGGATCGCCTGGATCGGCAGATAGAGACGCCGCTCGCGGGCGTACTCCGCCATCAGCGCGCCGTTACCGGCGTGAAAGCGCGTGGTGACCGGCGGAGAATACTTCGCCAATACCTCGTAATCCGGCAAATCTTTGGTGACGCTGCCGAGATAGATGGCAACGGCCGCGGCGACACCGAGCAGCAAGAACGCACCAATGCCGAAGAAATATCCAATCAGTCTGATCATCAGTCAGATACCGGTACCTTATTATCGTCCAATCGCCAGGCCGCAAAAGCCAATCGAGACGCTTCCCGTCCCAACGGTCCGCATTTCGTCGGCCTGGCCAAACGCTTCTATCAGAAATCGTCTGGCATTGCGGCTACACGCGCCCACCCAGTTCCTCATATGGCGAGGGCCACCGGGCATCAACACTGTTTCCCAACAAATCCGGGCGCAATTCGGGTTAGGTCCCGGATTGTGCGTAAAATAGGGCTTGTTTCCGATTATCGAGTGCGCATCCTGTTGAAAAGCATATCGCTGTTACCGAGGCGACACAAATCACATCGTATGCTGCGCCGTCAAACAGATCATCGCGACCGGATCTCAGCCGCCGTTTGCGACAGCCTGTTCGCGGTAGCGCTTCACGGCAACGGCGAGCAGGCCGGACACTTTCTTGCGCCATTCCGGATCGAGCAGCAGCTTCTCATCGTCCTTGTTCGACATGAATCCGAGCTCGAGCAGGATCGACGGAACATCCGGCGCCTGCAAGACACGGAAGCCCGCGTGACGGTGCGGATTGTTGATGAGGTTGATCTGCCCCTCGAAGGACGACACGACAGTGCGTGCCATGTTGACCGAGAAAGCCTGGGTCTCGCGGCGCGTCAGGTCGATCAGGATATCGGCGACTTCGGCCGGCTCGCTCTGGAGCGGTACGCCAGCGATCTCGTCCGAAAGGTTTTCGCGCTGCGCCAGGTCGGCCGCCAGATGGTCGGACGCCTTGTCGGAAATCGTATAGACGGTGGCGCCGCGAATGTCCTTCTGTCTCAATGTGTCGGCATGGATCGAAATAAACAGATTGGCGCCTTTGTTGCGGGCGATCTGCACGCGTTGCGGCAGCGACAGGAAAACGTCCTTGTCGCGGGTCAGAAAAGCTTCGATGCCGCCTTCGCGGTTGAGCGTGGCGACAAGCTCCTGCGCGAAGGCAAGCGTGACATGCTTTTCCTCGGTCTTGGTGCCGCTGCCGATCGCGCCGGTGTCGATACCGCCGTGGCCGGCATCGATCGCAATCACGAATGCACCGGTCTTTTGCGCAGGTGCAATTGTCGGCCGATCCGTTTTTGCCGAGACCACCGAGCCCGTCCACTGCTGATCCCCAAGAAGCGCGTCGAACCGGGTTTGGTCGACCTTCTCGGCATCGATGACCAGGCGATAACTCTTACCGCCCTCTTGCTCGATGACTTCGGCATGGGTGACCGCTACCGGCCCCTTTGCCGACAACACGAGGCGAGAACTGCCGGCGCCCATGCCGCCATAGCGGATGGCCTCGAACAATCCCCGCGGCTCGAGGCTCTCGGCCTTCAGGCCAAAGGCGGTTTCCGGCAGATCGACGACGACACGCACGGGGTTTGCCACATAATGAATGGAAAAGTCGGGTTTGCGGTCGAACTCGACCACGACACGTGTGCGCGCGTCGTCACCGGCAACCCGTGCGCCGAATGCCAGAAACGGTGCCGACTCGGCGGCGTATGCTATCGGTCCGGTCATCATCAAGACGCCTGCAACGAACACTGAAGCCGCGACGCGCGCGCCGCCGCGCAGCAGTGTCGACAACAGTGAAGCGTGCATATGATTAGCCGAAGGCTTCACCCGGTCTCTCCGTCAATCCACGAAATTCGAGCGGTCAAAGCGCCGGGCGTCCGCCCACACATACCGCGACATCCCTTGATCAATGAACCCTTATGGTTAACCAAAGCTTGACAGCGCTCCTTACGCAACGCGGCCAAGGCATATGATTCGCCGTTCCCCGACCTACTCTACCGGGGCAAGCGAATCGATCATTATTGTGGCGGCACAGGCTTTTCCCTTGCCAATGTGACATAGAAAACATAAAAGCATCACAAGGAGAAAGTGTTGACGGGATAGAATCGTGGGCCGGGCAGCCGGAGCTTTCCAGAGCTTGGCGCCAGGGAGTGATCGAGCCGGAATTGCCGGTTGCAACCGTATCATCTTTCCGCGGCCGCAAGGTGTTCATCCGCCGTCGCTGCATTTCCTCCCCGTACACTGGATCGTAAATTTCCGGCGGTGGCCGGAGTTCTTAGCGGTGATTTTTCACCGGCAAGCCCGCAAGCGGGCGCATTCATCGGGTCTTTATGAGACCTTTGACATTGGCATTCTTGTTTGGTCATTGATGTTGACTCAGCGGTATCGGTCAGAAGTAAAGAGGCCCCGGAACGTAACCGTTCCGGCTGCCATCTGGCTGCTGCACCATCACCTGCACCAGACAGGACCTTTCACATCCGGCGCAACCTCTGACGCGAGTGGCAGTCTTCCCATGGAAGAACGTCTGCCGCCCGTTCCGTTGTCGCGCCGAGGAGCACAACTTAGATGGCAGAGAAAATGCTTATCGATGCGTCTCACTCTGAAGAGACGCGCGTCGTTGTCGTTCGCGGGAACCGCATAGAAGAATTCGACTTCGAATCGGAACACAAGAAACAGATCCGCGGCAACATCTACCTGGCAAAGGTAACGCGAGTGGAGCCTTCGCTCCAGGCGGCCTTCGTCGACTACGGCGGCAATCGCCACGGATTCCTGGCCTTCGCCGAAATCCATCCCGACTACTACCAGATCCCCCTCGCCGACCGTCAGGCGCTGTTGAAGGCGGAAGCCGAAGAAGCGCGCCGCGACGACGATGTCGAGCACGTTGAGACGGCAACGCCGACCCAGAGCGGGCTCAGCGTTCCGGTCGATCTGGAAATCGCCGCTGAAACGGAAGTCGTCACCGAGACGGCAGCCGAAGCTGTCGTCGAGGTCGATGCGCCCGCCGAGAAGCCCAAGGCAAAGCCGAAGCGCCCACGCCGCACCAAGGCGAGAATCGCCGAAGAGGCCGCTGCAGCTGCAGCGACCGAAGAGGCCGATGCCGGCGAAGAAAGCAATGGTGGCGAGATGGCCGCCATGGTCGACACCGATTCGGTCTCGGAAGACGTCGACAGCCGCCGCCGTCGCGATGACGACGACGATGATGACGACAACCACGACGGCGAAAAGGAAATTATCGAGTCGGTCGGCGCCGAAGACGCGATGGAAGAGGTTCCGGATCGTCACGTCCGCAAGCCGCGCAAGCAGTATCGCATCCAGGAAGTCATCAAGCGTCGCCAGATCCTGCTCGTTCAGGTCGCCAAGGAAGAGCGCGGCAACAAGGGCGCAGCGCTGACGACCTACCTGTCGCTCGCCGGTCGCTACTCGGTGTTGATGCCGAACACGGCCCGTGGTGGCGGCATTTCCCGCAAGATCACCAACCTGCAGGACCGCAAGCGCCTGAAAGAAATTGCGCGTGGCCTCGAAGTGCCGCAGGGCATGGGCGTCATCCTGCGCACGGCCGGTGCCAACCGCACCAAGGTCGAGATCAAGCGCGACTTCGAATATCTGATGCGCCTTTGGGAAAACGTCCGCACGCTGACGCTCAACTCCACGGCCCCCTGCCTCGTCTACGAGGAAGGCAGCCTGATCAAGCGCTCGATCCGCGACCTCTACAACAAGGACATCAGCGAGATCGTCGTTTCCGGCGAGGAAGGCTACAAGGAAGCCAAGGGCTTCATGAAGATGCTGATGCCGAGCCACGCCAAGGTGGTCCAGCCGTACCGCGACGTGCATCCGATCTTCTCGCGCTCCGGTATCGAGGCGCAGCTGGACCGGATGCTGCAGCCGCAGGTGACGCTGAAGTCGGGCGGCTACATCATCATCAACCAGACGGAAGCCCTGGTTTCGATCGACGTGAACTCCGGTCGGTCGACCCGCGAGCATTCGATCGAGGACACGGCGCTTCAGACCAACCTGGAAGCCGCCGAAGAAGTGGCCCGTCAGCTGCGGCTTCGCGACCTTGCTGGCCTCGTCGTCATCGACTTCATCGACATGGAAGAAAAGCGGAACAACCGCTCTGTCGAGAAGAGGCTGAAAGATTGCCTGAAGAACGATCGTGCCCGCATCCAGGTCGGCCGCATCTCGCACTTCGGTCTGCTCGAAATGTCGCGCCAGCGCATTCGCGCTTCGGTGCTCGAATCGACGATGCAGACCTGCCCGCATTGCAACGGCACGGGTCACGTCCGCTCGCAGTCTTCGGTCGCGCTGCATGTCCTGCGCGGTATCGAAGAGCATCTGCTCAAGAACACCACCCACAACATCACCGTTCGCACGATCCCCGATATCGCGCTCTATCTGCTCAACCAGAAGCGCGCCACGATCATGGATTACGAACAGCGCTTCGGCGTCTCGATCATCATCGAGGCTGACGCCCATGTCGGCGCGCAGCATTTCGCGATCGATCGCGGCGAGCCGGTCGAAAACCCGGTCAAGATCGAACAGATTCTGCACTTCGAGCCCGAGCCCGAAGAAGACGATGACATCGTGATCGAAGAGGATCTCGACGAGGAAGAAGCAGAAGAAGTCGTCGTCGAACAGCGCCAGGAGCAGCCGAAGGCTGCGGCCCAGGCCGACGATCAGAACGGCCGCAAGCGCAAGCGTCGTCGCCGCCGTCGCGGCAAGGGCAGCCAGCAGGCGGAAGGTGCGACCGCACAGGACGCCGATGCGACTGAAGATGCCGATGACGCATCCGAAAGCGATGCCGACGAGGACGAAAACGATACGGATGCGCTGACCGCCGATGGCGAACAGAAGCGCAAGCGTCGCCGTCGCGGCAAGCGCGGTGGCCGTCGCAACCGACCAGAACTCGGCGAAGGTGAAGTCGAAGGCGAGGAGCAGGCTGCTGCATCCGGCGACGGCGAAGCGGGCGAGCAAGGCGACGCGGAAGCACCCGTAGAAGCCGAGGTCGAAGCGGTAGCCGTCGTTGCCGAAGCCGAGACCGTCGCGGAAGCGGTGGAACCGGTCGTCGAGAAGGCCGCCAAGCCGAAGCGTACACGCAAGAAGGCCGTCAAGGCTGAGGAGCCTGTCGTCAGTGCCGACGAGGCAGCACAGACCGCGGTCGAAGCACAGCCGGAAGCGGCTGAGCCGGTGCCGGCAGCAATCGAAGAAACGGCCGCTGACCTCGAAGAAGGCAAGCCTGCTCGAGCGAACCGCGACCTTTCGACGATCGCATCGGAACCGGTGCTGACCTCGACGGTCACGAACAAGAACGAAGGCACCGAAGAAGACCAGTCCAAGCCCAAGAAGGGCGGATGGTGGCAGCGCCGCGGCTTCTTCTAAGCCGCGCCTGAACTTCGGACGAACAGAAAAGCCCGGACCTTGGTCCGGGCTTTTTTCGTTTCCGTTTGGAGACAATCGAAAGCGTGTATTCGCTGCGAGTTTGAATCAAGGGCTTCGCAAAAAGAGTCTGGAAAAGGCCGCAACTCGATGAAACCACAGAGGATCAGGCGATCCAGCGGGCGATCCGCTCCATCGCTTCGGTCATGTCGGCTATCGATCCGGCATAGGAGAACCGCATCGTACGATGCCCTTCAAGCGGATCGAAATCGAAGCCGGGCGTTGCCGCCACGTTGATTTCCGCCAGCATCCGCCGGGCAAATGCCATGCTGTCATTGGTGAAGCGACTGACATCCGCATAGGCATAGAAAGCGCCATCCATCGGTGACGCGATCGAAAAGCCGATCTCCGGCAGGCGCTTCAACAGCATATCGCGATTGGCCGCATAGGCCGCCTTGTAGCCATCGAGCTCAATCTGCGCACCGAGCGCCGCCTCCGCCGCGATCTGCGACAGCTCCGGCGGCGAAATGTAGAGGCTCTGGGCGATACGCTCAAAGCCGCGAACCTGCAGTTCCGGCAGCACCATCCAGCCGATACGCCACCCGGTCATGCAGTAGTATTTGGAGAAGGAGTTGATGACGAAGACGTCGTCGGTCACCTCCAGTGCACTTGCCTCTTCACCGGCGAAGGTCAGCCCATGATAGATTTCGTCGGAGATGAAGGCGATGTTTTCGGCGCGGCAGTAGTCGGCAAGCGCCTTGAGCCCCGCTTTGCCCGTGACCGTTCCTGTCGGATTGGCCGGGCTCGCCAGAAGCACGCCCTTCAGCGGGCGCCCGATCTTCGCGGCAGCACGCGCCAGGTTTTCCGGCGTCAGCGTGAAGCCGCTCTCGGCATTGGCCTCGACCTCCACGACCGTCAGGCCGAGCGCTGCGAGAATGTTGCGGTAGGCTGGATATCCGGGTCGCGCGATTGCGACGCAATCGCCGGGGTCGAAAAGCGCGAGGAAGGCAAGATTGAACCCGGCTGACGACCCGGTGGTCACGGCAATGCGCTGCGGGTCAAGCGCTATACCGTGGCGCTTTTGATAGTGCCGGGCGATCGCGGTTCTGAGAGACAAGGTGCCAAGTGCGTCGGTGTAGCCGAGCCGGCCATGCTCGAGCGCCTTGCGCGCCGCATCCAAAGCCGCCTTCGGCGCAGGATGCGCCGGTTGGCCGACAGCCATCGAAATCACCGGATGGCCGGCGTCGCGTCGGCGCGTTGCCTCGGCCAGCACGTCCATGGCATGAAAGGGTTCGATAGCACTGCGGTTCGACAATTCTACCAAGGTAATATCCTCAAGAAGCGGCCTATACCAACCTGCGCTGATATTGACCTATTGTTTGGGACCGTGTGCGGTCATCCGGGCGGGAGCGTACCGCCGAGCGATGCCTTGGCATCGGTCGAGGATTGTGAAGCTGCCGTGGCCGGCACAAGGCCCGCCCGAAGGGCCGGGCGCTTCTGGCCTCCGGATAGCGTCGACAATCCTCACCGGACCACATGGTGTCTCCTCGCCAGAAACCAAGATCGCTCCGACGCAATGGGTCAATATCAGCACAGATTGGTACTACATGCCGCCCCCTTGCCCGATCGTTTAAAGCTTCACAAGTGCGCGAGCGCCGTATTTCCGCCGATTTTGCCGTTTCGTTTCGCCGGAGCCCACCCTATGCTGCCCGCGTGTTGCGGTGTTGGAGATTCCTGTTGTCTTTTACAAGCGCGCATTGACGCCGTATCGCGACATGGACGACAGACAGGGCAGGCAGAGACAACGAGGTAGAAATGAATTTCAGCACGAAAATGATTGCCGCCGGAACGCTCGCCGCGTTCATGGCAGGGGTCAGCTTGCCGCAAAGCGCACTCGCGCTCGACCAGAAACAGAAGGAAGAGTTTGGCGCCTTCATCAAGGAATACCTGCTCGCCAATCCGGAAATCATGCTCGAAGTCCAGGAGGCGCTGGCTACAAAGCAGCGCGCCAAGCAGCAGGAAGCAGCTGAAGGTGCGATCGCCGAAAACAAGAAGGCGATCTTCAACTCAGACTACGACATGGTACTCGGCAATCCTGATGGAGACGTCACCGTCGTCGAGTTCTACGACTACAACTGCGGCTATTGCAAACGTGCGCTGACGGACATGGACGAGATCCTGTCGAAGGACAAGAACATCCGCTTCGTGCTGAAGGAATTGCCGATCCTCGGCCCGGATTCGCTGGCTGCCCACAAGGTCAGCGCTGCATTCCGTCTCGCCGCGCCGGAGAAGTACGGCGAGTTCCATCGGGCCCTGCTCGGCGGCGAGGACCGCGCAACCGAGGAAACGGCGATTGCCGTTGCCGGCAAGCTCGGCGTCACCGAAAAGCAGCTGCGCGCCAAGATGGAAAAAGAGCCGCATGATGCCGCGGTACGCGAGGCCTACACCCTTGCCAACGATCTCGGCATCACCGGCACGCCCTCCTACGTGATTGGCAACGAGGCGGTGTTCGGAGCCGTCGGTGCCGAGGAAATCAGCACCAAAGTGTCCAATATGCGCAGCTGCGGCAAGACCGCCTGCTGACCGCCTGCATTGGCCGTCCCGTCCCAACTGTGGACAAATCCCGCGAGGACCCAAAGGGCTTTTCCTCGCGGGACCATCAGTCTATAGGTAACCCTCTATCACTGGACCGGAATCCCGCATGCCCACCAAAATTTTCGTGCTGAACGGCCCCAACCTCAATGCGCTCGGCAAGCGCGAACCGGGGATTTATGGCGGCCAGACACTCGCCGACATCGAGGCGATGTGCACCACGGAAGGCAAGACGCTGGGACTGGAGGTCGATTTTCGGCAATCCAACCACGAAGGCACGCTTGTGGACTGGCTGCATGAGGCCGGCGAAAAGGCGGCGGGCGTCGCTATCAATCCGGCAGCCTACGGCCATACGTCGATCGCGCTGCACGATGCCATCCGCGCAATCGGCATCCCGGTGGTCGAACTGCATCTTTCCAACATCCACGCGCGTGAAGAATTCCGCCACAAGTCGATGATCGCCCCGGCGGTCAAAGGCGTCATCTGCGGTTTCGGCGCGCAGAGTTACATTCTGGCGCTGCATGCGCTAAAGAACCTGACAGAAACGTCGAAATAAAAAGAACACGAGGCTCATATCCCATGGCTGACAAGAAACCCGGTATCGACCAGGCGCTGATCCGCGATCTCGCCAATATCCTGAACGACACGGATCTCACCGAGATCGAAGTGGAGCAGGAAGACCTCCGCATCCGCGTATCGCGCGCCGGCACGCCGGTCGCCATGTCGATGCCGACCTACCAGGCCCAGCCGGCCGTCCACGCTGCGCAGCCCGCTGCAGTTGTCGCTCCGGCCGAGACCAGCCGCAATTCCAAAAACGCCTTAACGGCTCCGATGGTCGGTACGGCCTACCTCGCGCCGGCCCCAGGCGCCCGCCCGTTCATCGAGGTCGGTACCGTGGTCAAGGAAGGTCAGACGGTCCTGATCATCGAAGCGATGAAGACCATGAACCAGATCCCTGCCCCGCGTTCGGGCAAGGTGACCGAAATCTTCGTCCAGGACGCAGCCCCCGTCGAGTATGGCGAGCCGCTGATCGTAATCGAATAAGGCGGCGCTGCGATGATCTCGAAAATTCTCATTGCCAATCGCGGCGAAATCGCCCTTCGCGTACTGCGCGCCTGTAAGGAACTCGGCATCGCGACGGTGGCCGTCCATTCCACGGCTGACAGCGACGCCATGCATGTGCGTCTGGCCGACGAAAGCGTCTGCATCGGTCCTCCGCCGTCGCGCGATAGCTATCTGAACATTCACCAGATCGTCGCCGCCTGCGAAATCACCGGCGCTGACGCCGTGCACCCGGGTTACGGCTTCCTGTCGGAAAACGCCAAGTTCGCCGAAATCCTCGACGCCCACGACATCACCTTCATCGGTCCGACGGCGGAACATATCCGCATCATGGGCGACAAGATCACCGCCAAGAAGACGGCGCAGGAACTTGGCATCCCCGTGGTTCCGGGCTCCGACGGCGAAGTGAAGCCTGAGAACGCCCTCGAAGCCGCGCGCAAGATCGGCTTCCCGGTTCTGATCAAGGCGACCGCCGGCGGCGGTGGCCGCGGCATGAAAGTCGCCAAGACCGAGGCTGACCTCGACGAGGCCGTGTCAACCGCTCGTTCCGAGGCGCTTGCGGCCTTCGGCAATGACGCTGTTTACATGGAGAAGTATCTCGGCAAGCCGCGCCACATCGAAATCCAGATCGTCGGCGACGGCGAAGGCAATGCGATCCATCTCGGCGAGCGTGACTGCTCCTTGCAGCGGCGCCACCAGAAGGTGTGGGAAGAGGCAAACTCCCCTGCCCTCAACGTCGAGCAGCGCATGAAGATCGGCCAGGTTTGCGCCGATGCGATGAAAAAGCTGAAGTACCGCGGCGCAGGCACGATCGAGTTCCTCTACGAGAATGGCGAGTTCTATTTCATCGAAATGAACACCCGCCTCCAGGTGGAGCATCCGATCACCGAAGCGATCACCGGCATCGACCTGGTGCACGAACAGATCCGCGTCGCATCGGGTGGCGGGCTTTCGGTCAAGCAGGAAGACATCGTGTTTTCCGGCCACGCGATCGAGTGCCGTATCAATGCCGAAGATCCGCGCACCTTCGTCCCCTCGCCGGGCACAATCACGCATTTCCACGCACCGGGCGGTCTCGGCGTTCGCGTCGATTCTGGTGCCTATCAGGGCTACCGTATCCCGCCTTACTACGACAGCTTGATCGGCAAGCTCATCGTCCATGGCCGGACCCGTGTCGAATGCATGATGCGCCTTCGTCGCGTGCTCGACGAATTCGTCATCGATGGTATCAAGACGACGCTGCCGCTGTTCCAGGACCTGATCAACAATCAGGATATCGCGAACGGCGAATACGACATCCATTGGCTGGAGCACCATCTGGCCACGACGTCCGAATAGGACCGTGCATTGAAAGGGACGCGCAGCAAGCAACCCGACGTAACACCGGACATGCTGCTGCGCGCCTATTCCATAGGCCTGTTTCCGATGGCCGATTCGGCTGACGATCCAGAGCTTTTCTGGGTCGAGCCGGAAATCCGCGGCGTCATTCCGCTCGATGGCTTTCACGTCTCGCGCAGTCTTGCAAAGACAATCCGCAAGAGCCACTTCGACATCCGCTTCAACACCGCCTTCGAGGCCGTGATGGAAGGCTGCGCCGCGCCGGCGCCGGATCGCCCGACCACCTGGATCAACAACAAGATCCGCTCGCTTTACGCCACGCTTCACTCGATGGGCTACGCGCACAGCGTCGAAGCCTGGGAGGACGATGCGCTGGTCGGCGGTCTCTACGGCGTCTCACTCGGCTCGGCATTTTTCGGCGAAAGCATGTTTTCCAGACGCACCAACGCGTCCAAGATCTGCCTCGTGCATCTGGTGGAGCGCCTGCGCGCCAAGGGCTTTGAATTGCTGGACACCCAGTTCACGACCGAGCATCTCAAGTCCTTCGGTGCGATCGACGTGCCGAAGGCGGAGTATGAGATCATGCTCGCCAATGCGATGAACTCTCCGGATCTATCGTTTTGAGCTCATCGTCGACCTGAGCCCCCGGTGCAAACGCCCATTTCCACCCCGTCTCAGACCCTTCAAAGTGCCCAGGGATGTCCGCGCCAGAGCATCGCCCGCTCACAAAAGGAGTCGCGCAACCGCTCTATCGCTTTGTTTTGCCAAATTTATTTGCGGGAGCTATTCTACTGGACTTCCAAGACATTACGGACGGCTTGTCACGGCATGGCCGGTGCGGACGTCCGCGAAGCGAAACCATCACGAGATGGTCCACCGCCGCCCGTTGTGCGCGCTCGTTCCGGCGCACCGAAGAGCGGGTTGGCACAGAAAAGTTGAGGGCATATCGCAGCCGCGTTCAAGGGCGCCTGCCAGGCAAGGCTACCTCTTGGAGGCAGTATCCGGTGGCGGCAGGTCCGACGTCGCTTTGCAGGACTGCAGCCAGACATCATAGACGGGGTGCTCGACGGCGTTGAGGCCGGGGCTGTCGGCAAACATCCAGCCGGTAAAGATCCGCCTGATCTTGCGGTCAAGCGTAATCTCGTCGACCTCGACGAAGGTGGTGATCTTCTGAGCTTCCGTGTCGTCCCTGTTATAGCAGACGCGCGGCGTTACCTGCAGGGCGCCAAACTGGACGGTCTCACCGATATAGACGTCAAAGGTCGTGATGCGGCCGGTGATCTTGTCGATGCCGGAAAACACGGCGACGGCGTTGTTTACCCGCGCGGCCTCGGCCGTACCGGCCGAGGAAATCATCGGCAGCGCGGCAAGCGCAGCGACACAGAGCCGGCTCGACATCTGGCCGATTGTTTTCCGCAGATAAGAACCCGCCATTCCCGCCTGTCTCCCGCGCGCTTCGCATTCACCGTTGATGGATATCAGGCGCTAAACATGAAATGTGGCCGCCCCGTGGTCATCGGACCATTTCGCGGGCGGCGCGCCTTGTCCGACGACAAGCGTCTCAGGAGCCCGGCGTCCAGGCGTCATAATCACCCGTTACGCGCGGACGCGCACCGGTACCGGCGATCGAACCCTGCGGCCGGTAAGCGTTGGCCGTACCAGTCGGGTTCGGACGATGTGGCTTCTGCCACTCGCGAGCGACGTATTTTTCGTCAGCCGGCGAAACGTCGGTGCGGTGATGCATCCAGCCGTGCCAGCCGGCCGGAATAGCAGAGGCTTCGGCATAACCGTTGTAAATCACCCAACGGCGCGTCCGGCCTTCGGAGTCCTTACCGCCCTGATAATAGACGTTGCCGAGCTCGTCTTCGCCGACACGTTGACCGTTACGCCAGGTATGAAACCGCGTTCCGATCGTCTGTTGGTTCCACCAGGTGAAAATCTGCAGCAGGAGCTTCATGGATGCCGTCCTCAACCGACCGTTGGGAAGGCGGCCGGATACCAAAACTATGTCCCCGCTTATGCCCCGCCACTCCAGGCTTGTCCAGTGATTCCGAGGCAAACACAGTCATTTCAGCGGCATGTGGAACCCGAAATGGCTGCGTACAAAACCGAGACGTTCGTAGAAGCGATGCGCGTCGGTGCGCGTCGCATTAGAGGAGAGCTGGACCTTTGCTGCCCCCTCCTCGCGCGCACGCTCGATCGCATGACGTATCATGCGTGCGCCTATGCCACGGCCGCGCATGTCTTTACGGGTTTGCACGGCCTCGATCAGCAGTCTTGGCCGGCCGCGTCCAGGAAGCGAGGTCAATAATGTTGCCTGGAAAGTGCCGACCACTTCTTCACCGAGGCGGGCGACATAAAGGGTTTGAAGCGGTGATGCCTCGATGCGCGCGAAGGCCGCGAGATAGTCGTCGAAAGCCTCCGGCTCGACCGTGTCACCGTGTCCGCCAACGTCGTCGGCGGCAAAGAGCGCGATGATCGCCGGTAGATCAGCCCGCTCGGCCTTGCGGATATCCAAGTCAGTCAGCGCGTGCATGTTTTCCTCCGGGCGTCACCATCAGCACCGAGCATCAATCATCAGAAGGCTAGCGTTTCGCGACAGCCAACCCTAACCGCGCGATCTTCCCCGGAGGAAGGCGACGGCCGCTAACCTCAGAGGAACGACGGCGTCAGACCAACGGTTTTTCGAGGATGAGTGCCAGAAGCCCCGACTGGTCGTCGCCGCAATCGCTGGTTTGACCGACTTCGGAAAAGCCGTGAGTCCGGTAGAATGCGAGGGCATGAAGGTTCTGCGGCTCGACCTCGACCCGCATGCGCTCGGCATCCGGGAAGCAGGTTTCGAGTTCGGCGAAAATGTCGCGGCCGATGCCCTGCCTCTGCAGTTTCGGCAGGACGTAAAGCTGGTGGAGCACCACGGTCTTCTTCAACGTATCTGACATGGACGCATAGCCCATGCCGCCAATGCTGCGACCATCGTCGGCAACCAGGAATTCCGCGTCCTTGCGCTCTAGCCGGACCTTGAGCGCCGGTAGCGAATGCCAGCGGCCCGTCAGTTCGTTGACCTTCTCGACGCCATAGAAGGTGTCATAGGTCGCGTGCCACGTCTCGACGAGCAGCGCGCGAACCTTTTCCAGATCGCGCTCGCTCGCCGTGCGGACGAAGAACATCGTTTATTCCTCGATGCCGAGCTTGGCCTTGACCAGTGCCTGAACGGCCTGCGGATTAGCCTTGCCGCCGGTCGACTTCATCACCTGGCCGACGAACCAGCCAGCGAGCGAAGGCTTTGCCTGCACCTTGGCAACCTGGTCCGGGTTGGCGGCGATGATCTCGTCGACCGCCTTCTCGATGGCGCCGGTGTCTGTTACCTGCTTCATGCCACGCGCTTCAACGATCTCGGCAGGATTTCCGCCTTCGTTCCAGACGATTTCGAAGAGGTCCTTGGCGATCTTGCCGGAAATCGTCTCCGCCTTGATGAGATCGATGATGCCGCCGAGCTGGGCAGGGGAAACCGGAGTCTCTTCAATAGCTTTGCCGGCTTTGTTCAAGGCGCCGAGCAAGTCGTTGATGACCCAGTTTGCAGCGATCTTGCCGTCACGGCCTTCGGCCACAGCCTCGAAATAGTCGGCAATCGACTTTTCGGAAACGAGCACCGAGGCGTCATAGACCGACAGGCCCATGGCGCTGACAAAGCGTTCCTTCTTGTCGTCAGGCAGTTCCGGCAGGTCGGCTTTCAGCGCATCGACGAAGGCCTGGTCGAATTCGAGCGGCAGCAGGTCCGGGTCCGGGAAGTAGCGATAGTCGTGCGCGTCTTCCTTGGACCGCATGGAGCGTGTCTCGCCCTTGTTCGGGTCGAACAGGCGCGTTTCCTGGTCGATAGAGCCGCCGTCTTCCAGAATTCCGATCTGACGGCGCGCTTCATATTCGATCGCCTGACCGATGAAGCGGATGGAGTTGACGTTCTTGATTTCGCAGCGCGTGCCAAAACCTTCGCCGGGGCGACGGACCGAAACGTTGACGTCGGCGCGCATCGAACCTTCGTCCATGTTGCCGTCACAGGTGCCGAGGTATCGCACGATCGAACGCAGCTTGGTCATGTAGGCCTTGGCCTCGTCGGACGACCGCATGTCGGGCTTTGAGACGATTTCCATCAGCGCCACGCCGGAGCGGTTGAGGTCGACATAGGACATCGACGGATGCTGGTCGTGCATCGACTTGCCGGCATCCTGCTCGAGATGCAGGCGCTCGATGCCGATCTCGACGTCTTCGAACTGGCCCTGGCGATCAGGCCCGACGGAAATGATGATCTTGCCTTCGCCGACGATCGGATCCTTGAACTGCGAGATCTGATAGCCCTGCGGCAGGTCGGGATAGAAGTAGTTTTTGCGGTCGAAGATCGAGCGGTTGTTGATCACGGCCTTGAGACCGAGGCCGGTGCGGACCGCCTGCCTGACGCATTCCTCGTTGATGACGGGCAGCATGCCAGGCATGGCCGCATCGACAAGCGACACGTTGGCGTTGGCCGGCTTGCCGAATTCGGTCGATGCACCCGAGAACAGCTTCGAATTGGAAAGCACCTGGGCATGGACCTCCATGCCGATGATAACCTCCCAGTCGCCAGTGGCGCCAGGGATGAAGCGTTTGGAATCGGGAGTGCGGACGTCGACAATGCTCATATCATGCTCTTCTTTGAAGCCTGAATTCTTGGTTTCTCGGTAGAGCAATTGCCGCAATGGTGCAAGTTGTTAGGCGCGATCAGCCGCCCCGCGATGACGTGGCGCACGGTTTAACCGCCGCTTAGCGGTCGCTATGGCAAAAGGTGGACATGGCCCTCACCGCTGCCAGTCTCCTGTGTTTCCTTGTCGCGATCAACATCACGAGCTTCTGCCAATTCTGGTACGACAAGCACGCGGCGCGATCAGGCTGGCGCCGCATCAGCGAGCGGACGTTGCTGCAATCGGCATTTTTCGGCGGCAGCATCGGTGCGATGGCCGGTCGCCAGGTCTTCAGGCACAAGACACGCAAGGAGCCGTTTCGAACACATCTCATTCTGATCGTCCTGTTCCAGATGATTGTGGCGGTTGCCTGCGCAATCTTTGCGAGCGGATATATTGACGCTTTCGTCGGTCTCTTCTAGGAAGCGTTCGTTCGAATGGAGTTTTGATGTTCACATCGTCTGAGTCCCGGTAAGGGCCCCTGCCCGCTTTCTCATAGATTGCGCGCACGGGCCGGAAACGTAACCCCGCTTTTCCCAAGATTTGCGGAACGTTTTTCTGCGTTCTCACGAACGCTATTCCGGAACATTCAGATATGGATATCTCACGCGCTGAGCAGCGCATTCTTCATCATTTGGCCCAAGGCGGCCGTATCGAAATTACCCGCGACGACAAGACGATCATCGACATCAGATGCTTCACGCGCGACGGATGGGTCTATCCGGGCTTCGACCTCGAACTCTTCCGCAAGCTGAAGCGCAAGAAAGCGATCTCGTCATCGGCCGGCAAACCCTATCGCATCACCGAGCGGGGCTTGCGCCTGGTCCGGTCGGAACTCAACAATCGCTGATCGGCGAAACCATGAGGATGCCGGGTATCGCCCGGCATTTTCTCCAGCCCTTACGGTATGCCGCGATTAGGGATCGTATCTCTTATCACCTAGCGGCCGTAAAGGCCGAGATCGGTAACAGCAAGCGGCTTGCCCAGCCCGATGTACTCGACATCGCGATCAAGCTTGGGCGCATAGGAGGTCGACAGCCAGGTGACCCCGTAGCCGTGTTTGCGGAAGAAGCCGATGGCTGCTGTGTTCTTGGCGTGCGTCTTGGTTTTCGCTGCGTCGAAGCCGTCGTTTGAGATGCGAAGCTCAATGTCGGCGAGCAGACGACCGCCGAGCCCCCGCCTCTGGGCTTCCGGCTCGATCCACAGATCGGAGATCATCTCGTCGAAGTTCTCGCGAGCGGCCCAGCCACGCGGCCGGCCATCAACTTCGATCAGCGAAACGGAGAGCCAATGATTGGCAAGAAAATCGCCAAAGGCGTTCTCCGCCAGGCGCCTCATCCGACCGACATCGGCAAGGCCGACAATCGCCCCTTCCCAGGCGCGAAGGCCTACGGCCGTGAGAGCACCAACCTCATCCTCTCGAGCATGACGGATCACGGGCATGGCGCGGCCCCCCTCTCCGCGTCACTGAAGCGTCGCGCGTCATGTGTGACGCGTCAAGGACGCTGGCTGACACACCAGTCGCGGCGATCGCGGCGCAGCACGCTTGCGGTGCTGCGCCGTTAGCGTTTTACCACCACTTGGTGGGCGCGAAACGACCGGCTGCCTGCTCGATCACATGGGCGGTCTTGAAGAGGGTCTCTTCCTCGAACGGCTTGCCGATCAGTTGCAGACCAAGCGGCAGGCCCTTGTGATCGACGCCGCCGGGAACGGCGATGCCCGGCAGGCCGGCCATGTTGACCGTCACCGTAAAGATGTCGTTGAGGTACATCTTGACCGGATCCGATGCGAGATCCTCGTCGGCGATGCCGAACGCGGAGGACGGTGTCGCCGGCGTCAGGATCGCGTCGACGCCCGCATGGAAAGCGAGTTCAAAGTCGCGCTTGATCAACGTGCGAACCTTCTGGGCGCGCAGGTAGTAGGCGTCGTAATAGCCGGCAGAAAGCACATAGGTGCCGATCATGATGCGGCGCTTGACCTCCTGGCCGAAGCCGGCTGCGCGGGTCTTCTCGTACATGTCGACGATGTCCTTGCCGTCGACGCGCAGGCCGTAGCGGACGCCATCGTAGCGGGCAAGATTCGAAGACGCTTCGGCCGGAGCGACGATGTAGTAAGCCGGCAGCGCGTATTTGGTGTGCGGAAGCGTGATGTCGACGATCTCGGCACCGGCATCCTTAAGCCAGGCGATACCCTGCTGCCACAGGGCTTCGATCTCTTCCGGCATGCCGTCTACCCGGTATTCGCGCGGAATACCGATCTTCATGCCCTTGATCGACTGTCCGATCGAAGCTTCGTAGTTCGGCACCGGCAGATCGACGGAGGTCGTGTCCTTGGCGTCGACGCTTGCCATCGACTTCAGAAGGATCGCGGCGTCGCGCACGTCACGGGCAATCGGGCCGGCCTGATCGAGCGACGACGCAAAGGCGACGACGCCCCAGCGCGAGCAGCGGCCATAGGTCGGCTTGATGCCGACGGTGCCGGTGAAGGCGGCCGGCTGACGGATGGAGCCACCGGTATCGGTTGCGGTCGCACCGGCGCACAGATGCGCGGCGACGGCAGCGGCCGAGCCGCCCGACGAGCCGCCCGGGACCAGATCGAGGTTGGAGCCCTTGGCGCGCCAGGGGTTCTTCACGGCACCGTAGTAAGAGGTTTCGTTGGAGGAGCCCATGGCGAACTCGTCCATGTTGAGCTTGCCGAGCATCACGGCGCCGTCGTTCCAGAGGTTCTGGGTCACGGTCGATTCGTAGCGCGGGGCGAAACCATCGAGAATGTGGCTGCAGGCCTGCGTGTGCACGCCTTCGGTACCGAACAGATCCTTGATGCCCAGCGGAATGCCTTCGAGCGCGCCGGCCTTGCCGGCCGCGATGCGCGCGTCCGATGCCTTGGCCATTTCGCGCGCCTTGTCCGGCGTGACGGCGATATAGGCATTGATCGCTTCATTGGCGGAATCGATCGCCGCGATATAGGCGTCGGTCAGTTCAACGGCGGTGATTTCCTTGGCGACAAGCTTGGTGCGGGCTTCGGCGATCGTAAGGCTGGTGAGTTCGGTCATGATGAAATCGGACTTTCGCAATCAGGGACGCCGGGGCGGCAGGTGGTCGGATTATTCGACGACCTTCGGGACGAGGAAAAAGTTGCGATCGGTATTGGGAGCATTGGCAACGATATCGTCGGCCTTGCTGCCATCGGACACGACGTCAAGGCGCTTCTTCATGTCCATCGGCGTCACCGACGTCATCGGTTCTACGCCATCGACATTCACTTCGGAGAGTTGCTCGACGAAACCAAGGATGCCGTTGATTTCGCCCACCATTCGCGTGGCTTCATCTTCACTGACGGCGATGCGGGCGAGGCGCGCGACGCGCTTCACGGTGGCAAGGTCTACGGACATGGTCGTCTCCGGTATCTGGAACTTTCCCCCGCTATAATGGTGCGCGGCGAGGCGCGCAACGGGGGAATCGCCCGATCGCTCGCCTGCCGCGGTGCTGACGGCCTTCGCCGTCAGACGGTCACTACGCCACCGACGGCCGGTGTTGCCACTTTGGTCGAGGCGCTGTCCATGCCGACGACGAAGTTTTCCGGCGTCTGATCGATGATCGGGAAGGATCCGTAGTGGCAGGGAATGGCGGTCGAGAACTTGAAATAGCGCTGGCAGGCAAGTGCGGCCACGGCGCCTCCCATGGTGAACCGGTCGCCGATTGGAACGAGGCCGATCTCCGGCTGGTGCAATTCCTCTACCAGAGCCATGTCCGAAAAGATGTCCGTGTCGCCCATATGGTAGAGCGTCGGTTCATCCTCGAAATGCAGAACGAGGCCGTTAGCACTGCCGAGCGAATGCGAAACGCCGTCTTCGGTAATCTGTGCCGAAGAATGCAGCGCATTGACGAAAGTGGCGGAAAAGCCGGCGAGATGAATGGTGCCGCCGGTGTTGCCCGGCTCCATCGCCGAAACGCCCTGGCGCCCAAGCCACATGCAGAGATCGAAGTTCGCAACGACCACGGCTCCCGTTTCCTTGGCGATTGCGACGGTGTCGCCGACATGATCGCCATGACCGTGCGTCAGCAGAATATGGGTGAGCCCGGTCGTCACCTCCTTGCGCTCGCTGTCGAGGAAGGCCGGGTTGCCGGTGAAGAAGGGATCGATCAGGATCTTCGACGTTGCCGTTTCGATGTGGAAAGCGGAATGGCCGAGCCATTTGATCTTCATGACATTCTCCCAGATGATTTGCGCCTTGGACCAGCTATATGGAACGGATCGAACACCTGCAAAGATCGAATCGGCAAATCAAATGACAATTCTGACCATCGAAGAGCTCGCGAGCCAGCTTCAGCCCAACCAGGCCATCGCCGGCCTCGATCTCGGCACCAAGACGATCGGCATCTCGGTGTCCGACCTTGGACGCCGGATCGCAACGCCGCGCGAGGTGATCCGGCGGGTCAAATTCGGCATCGATGCGGTGACGCTTCTGGCAGTGGCCGAGAAGGAACGGGTTGCGGCCCTTATCATCGGCCTGCCGGTCAACATGGACGGCAGCGAAGGGCCCCGGTGTCAGGCGACCCGCGCTTTCGTGCGAAACATGGTCGAGAAGACGCCCCTGCCCTTCGTCTACTGGGATGAGCGGCTTTCGACCGTCGCGGCCGAACGGGTGCTGATTGAAATGGACGTATCACGCAAGAAGCGGGCCGAGCGCATCGACTCGGCTGCCGCATCCTTCATTCTTCAAGGGGCGCTCGACAGGCTGGCGTCCCTTGCCAGGGACGGCGCTTCGGCCGACTGAGCGGCCACTGCACCAAAGCAGCGGCGATACCAGACTGCAAGCTCACGACGCTTGCGGAAGGCGATGATGCCGAAAACGATGAAGCTGTCGACAATGATGGCGCGGGCGACGAGCGGCGGAATGCTTTCCGGCGGAATGCCGAGCACGTTGCCGTAGACCTGGAAGACCAGGTCATGGGTCTGGCGCGTCAGCATGAAGAATCCGAAGCTCATGTCGTAGTAGGAAAGGCCGTACCAGGCGGCCAAAAACATGACGGGGCATGCCCACAGGATCAGAAACCACTTCATGCGGCCCCCCTTTCCGATATGCGTCGATAGAACAATGGATAGATCGCGCGGTCTGCCAGTACCAAGGCAAGCAGAACCATTGCGGGAACCACGATATCGAGCGCCAGTCCGGCGAAAAACATCATCATGATGATCAAAAGACCAGTTCTCACGGAACCGCTCCCTTCCGGATCTCTTTGCGTTACCCAACCACTGTCCACGCTCGCCGGCGGTCACGCAATGTAAACCACTTGTTAAGGTTAATTTTCACAGGCTCCTGTCCGACTGCAGCCAGCCCGACCCGCCAAGGCGCTGCAAAGCTTGAAACGCACGGCGCGATTTCGTCTTAAATTGATTCCGGCTCGAGGGATTATGCAGTAACGGTGGGCTCCTCTCCCGCTCAGGCCCCGTCATGATCATCGTCTTTGAAAGTATCCTTCCCATCTTCCTTCTGGTGCTGCTCGGCGCATGGCTGAAACGCACGACGCTGGTCGATCAGAACCTTTGGCTGGGCCTCGAACAGTTCGGCTATTACATTCTCTTCCCCGCCCTCTTGTTCTCCACGCTGGCCCAGGCCGATTTTTCCGGCATGAAGGCGGACGCCACGGCGATCGCCACGATCGGCAGTGTCAGCCTGATGTCGATCTTTGTCCTCTTCCTCTGGCCGCTGTTTCGAAACAGAGAGGTTTCGGGCGCCTCCTTCACCTCGGTCTTCCAGACGGCGACGCGGTGGAACGGCTTCATGGCACTGGCGATCGCACAGAAACTCTATGGACCGATCGGGCTGACGCTGACGGCGCTGGTGATGACCCTCGTGATCATCCCGATCAATCTCTACAACGTCGGCGTGCTGGTTTGGTTCGGGGGCGGCAACCGGGATTTCCGGCGTTTCTTTGCCAAGATCGCTACCAATCCGTTAATCGTCGCATCGGTGCTGGGCATCGTGTTCAACCGGATGGGCATAACTGTCTACGGGCCGGTGATGACGACCATCGACATGCTGGCAAGCGCCTCGCTCAGCCTCGGGCTCGTTATGGTCGGTGCCGGATTGCGGGTGTCGGACGCACTGAAGCCGAGTGGATCGGCGATGTTGGCAGTCTTCCTGAAGCTGATCATGATGCCGGTGTTCATGGTGGGTGCCAGCTTCCTGCTCGGCATCCGCGGCGATGCGTTGTGCGTCATTGCGCTCGGCGCTGCCGTTCCGACCGCGATGAACGGCTATCTGCTCGCCAAACAGATGGGCGGCGACGCAGAGCTCTACGCGGCGGTGGCGACGGTTCAGACCGTCGTCTCCTTCTTCACGATCCCGCTGGTGCTGTCGGTGACCGCCTATGTGGCGGCCGGATAGAGCAGGTCGAGGATGTAGGCCGAATCGAAGCGCGAATCGAGCATGCCGTAGGTGGACCGCCAGCCGGCGGCAAGGCGCGATTCGAGGAAGGCGTCGGCGATGCGGCCGGCCCCGAGCCGATAGAGTTCGGCAGCCGCCGCTGCCAGAGCCAGTTGCTCGACCAGCATGCGGGCGGCCCCTTCGTCGCGCTCGCAGAGCGACATCGCCGCACGCAGCACGTCGATCGTCTTGCGACCGGCAGGCCCGAGATCGCGGCTCAGCACGGCAAACAGCTGTTCGAAGAGATCCTTGCGCTTAAGCAGAACGCGAAGCACATCCAGCGCCATGACGTTGCCCGAGCCTTCCCAGATCGCGTTGACCGGCGCCTCGCGATAATGCCGCGCCAGCGCCCGCTCTTCGACGTAGCCGTTGCCACCGAGGCATTCCATCGCTTCATAGATCAGCGCCGGGGCGATCTTGCAGCACCAGTATTTTGCGACCGGCGTCATGATGCGCGCATAGGCCGCCTCTTCGGCACTGCCGTGCGCCTTGTCGAAGGCATCGGCGAGGCGGAACGACAGGGCACTGGCGGCGGCGACGTCGAGCGCCATATCGGCGAGGACCCGGGTCATCATCGGCTGGCCGACGAGCGGCTTGCCGAAAACCTTGCGGCCACGCGTGTGGTGGACGGCCTCGGCGAGCGATGCCCGCATGATGCCGGCGGACGCCAGCGCGCAATCGAGACGCGTCAGCGTCACCATGTCGAGAATAGTGCGGATACCGGCATCGGGCGCGCCGAGCACGAAACCGAATGTGTCGGAAAACTCGACTTCGGAGGATGCGTTGGAGCGGTTGCCGAGCTTGTCCTTCAGGCGTTGGAAGCGCAGGCCGTTGGCGCTCCCGTCTTCAAGCAGCCTCGGTACAAGGAAGCAGCCGAGCCCGTCGCGGGTCTGCGCCAGCATGACGAAGGCGTCGCTCATCGGCGCCGACATGAACCACTTGTGGCCGTTCAGGCGGTAGATACCCTCGCCGACACGCTCTGCGGTCGAAGTGTTGGCGCGCACATCGGTGCCGCCCTGCTTTTCCGTCATGCCCATGCCGACGGTAACGGCAGACTTCTGCATCCACGGCTTGTTGGACGAATCGTATTTGCGCGACAGGATCTTCGGCGCCCATTCCTTCTGCACGGCGGGCGAGGCGGTGATCGCGGCAAGCGATGCACTTGTCATCGTCAGCGGGCAAAGATGGCCGCATTCCAGCTGGGCCGTCAGGTAGAAACGGATCGCCCGCGTCTTGTGCGACTGATTGCGCTCGTCAGGCAGGTTCTCCCAGGCGGATGCGTGCAGGCCCGAGGTCATGGAGCGTCGCATCAGCGCATGCCAGGCCGGATGGAACTCGACGACATCGAGGCGCTCGCCGCGTGGGCCATGCGTCTTCAGCTTCGGTACGCCTTCGTTCGCCATGCGCGCGAGTTCCTGCGCCTCCGGCGAGGTCACGTAGCGCCCGAGCGTACCGAACTCGTCGCGCAGGGCCTTCGGCATGCCCGACGTGATGTCCACGACCAGCGGATCGGAACGATAGGCATTGATGCCGGACCAGGGCTTGGGCTGGTTCAGCTCGGCGAGTTTCTGTTCGGTCCGGTTCATCTGATTCATGGGCCGGTTCTAGCGCAACTTTGCCGACCACGAAACGGGGCCAGGGAAAGATAGGATGCCGCACCCAAGTTTTCTGCGGAAGGGCCCGCGCAACGCTTGCCGTGCCGGGGGTCACGTCTTATAGAGCGAGCCACATTCCAGAGCGCAAGGGCGGCCCATGACCACTTTCCCGCATCGCCACCTGCTCGGCATCAAAGGTCTTACGGAGCAGGATATCACCTACCTGCTCGATCGTGCCGATGAAGCCGTCAAGATCTCCCGTCAGAGAGAGAAGAAGACGTCCACCCTTCGAGGGATGACGCAGATCAATCTCTTCTTTGAAGCGTCCACCAGGACGCAATCCTCCTTCGAGCTAGCGGGCAAACGGCTCGGCGCCGACGTGATGAACATGTCGGTCGGCAACTCGTCGGTGAAAAAGGGCGAAACGCTGATCGATACGGCGATGACGCTCAACGCCATGCACCCCGACGTGCTGGTCGTGCGCCATTCGTCCGCGGGTGCGGCCGCACTTCTGGCCCACAAGGTTTCCTGCTCCGTGGTCAATGCCGGCGATGGCCAGCACGAACATCCGACCCAGGCCCTGCTCGATGCACTGACGATCCGCCGCATCAAGGGCAAGCTCTCGCGCATCATCGTGGCGATCTGCGGCGACGTGCTGCATTCGCGTGTCGCCCGCTCCAACATCCTTCTGCTCAACCAGATGGGCGCGAGGGTGCGGGTCGTCGCACCGGCAACGCTGCTTCCCTCTGGGATCGCCGACATGGGCGTTGAGGTCTACCACTCGATGGCCGAGGGACTGAAGGATGCAGATGTGGTGATGATGCTGCGCCTGCAGCGCGAGCGCATGGCCGGCTCCTTCGTGCCTTCGGTGCGCGAATATTTCCACTACTACGGCCTCGATGCCGAAAAGCTCAAGGCAGCCAAGGACGACGCGCTCGTCATGCACCCGGGCCCAATGAACCGCGGCGTCGAGATCGCGTCCGAAATCGCCGATGGGCCGCAGAGCGTAATCGAGCAGCAGGTTGAAATGGGTGTCGCCGTGCGCATGGCGGTGATGGAAACGCTTCTTCTTTCGCAGAACCAGGGGCCGCGCGTATGACCAGACCGCTCGTTCTTAGGAACCTTCGCATCGTCGATCCGTCCCGCAACCTCGACGAAACCGGCACGATCATCGTCGGTGATGATGGCCGTATCCTGGCCGCAGGCAAGGATGCCCTCAATCAGGGAACGCCTGTTGGCGCCTTCGTCAAGGATTGCGACGGACTAACGGCCGTTCCGGGCCTCGTCGACGCGCGCGTCTTCGTCGGCGAGCCGGGCGCCGAGCACCGCGAAACGATCGAATCGGCTTCGCGCGCAGCAGCCGTCGGCGGTGTGACCTCCTTCATTTCGATGCCGGACACGGATCCTGTCATCGACGACATCGCGCTTGTCGAATTCATGCAGAAGACGGCCCGCGACAAGGCGCTCGTCAATGTCTATCCGGCGGCCGCGATGACCAAGGGTCTCGCCGGCGAAGAGATGACCGAGTTCGGTCTGCTGCGGGAGGCAGGTGCGGTCTGCTTCACCAACGGACGCAAGGCGATTCACGATACGCTGATGCTGCGCCGCGCCATGACCTATGCCCGCGAGTTCGGCGCGGTGATCGCGCTCGAAACGCGCGACAAGTATCTCGGCGCCAACGGCGTGATGAACGAGGGCCTGCTTGCCAGCTGGCTCGGTCTTGCCGGTGTGCCGCGCGAGGCGGAAATCATCCCGCTCGAGCGCGACCTGCGTATCGCCGGCCTCACCAAGGCCGCCTACCACGCCGCCAACATCTCGGTTCCCGAATCCGCCGAAGCCGTTCTGACCGCCCGCAACCGCGGCGCCAACGTCACCTGCGGCATCTCTATCAACCATCTGACGCTCAACGAGAACGACATCGGTGAATACCGGACCTTCTTCAAGCTCTCGCCGCCGCTGCGCCGCGAGGACGACCGCGTCGCGATGGCGGAAGCTCTTGCCAACGGCACCATCGACATCATCGTTTCCTCGCATGATCCGCAGGATGTCGACACCAAGCGCCTGCCCTTCTCCGACGCGGAAAATGGCGCGATCGGGCTCGAGACGATGCTAGCCGCAGCGCTTCGCCTGCATAACAGCGGCCAGGTTCCGCTGATGCGCCTCATCGACGCGATGTCGACGCGTCCGGCGGCGATCTTCGGGCTTGATGCCGGCTCGCTGAAGCCGGGTGCCAAGGCCGACATCACCGTCATCGATCTCGAAGAGCCTTGGGTCCTCTACAAGGAAGCGATCGTTTCACGATCGAAGAACACGCCATTCGAAAATGCGCGCTTTACCGGACGGGTTGTGCAAACCTATGTTGCCGGCAAGCTTGTGCATTCGGCATAAGCGACAGCAGTCGCGCGGGAGGAATCGGTGGATCTTTTTTCCTGGCAGCTTGGACTGCCTTCGACAGCCTTGAGCCTTGCCTTCGGCTATCTGCTCGGCTCGATCCCCTTCGGGCTGATCCTGACCCGCATGGCCGGCCTCGGTGACGTTCGCAAGATCGGCTCGGGCAATATCGGCGCCACCAATGTCCTGCGAACCGGCAACAAGAAGCTTGCCGCGGCAACCCTGCTGCTTGACGCCCTGAAAGGCACGGCGGCAGCCGCTATCGCATCGCTTTGGGGTGTCGAAGCCGGTATCGCCGCAGGTCTTGCCGCCTTCCTCGGCCATCTCTACCCGGTCTGGCTCGGCTTCAAGGGCGGCAAGGGCGTCGCTACCTATATCGGCGTGCTGCTGGGCCTCGTGCCCTGGATGGTTCTCGTCTTTGCGGCGATCTGGCTGGCGATGGCGAAAATTAGCCGTTACTCTTCGCTATCGGCGCTGGTTGCAACTGCAGTCATTCCGGTTGTACTCTACCTGACAGGACACGAGAAAGTCGCCCTGCTGTTTGCGGTCATGACCCTGATTACATGGGTGAAACATCGCGCCAATATCCAGCGGCTCATCGCGGGCACCGAAAGCAGGATCGGAGACAAGGGATAATGTTGAACGTCAGTGCAAAGCGAACCGGAGTTGCACTGACCGAACGACAGAAGATTTCCTGGCTGCGGCTGATCCGCAGCGATAATGTCGGCCCCGTATCGTTCCGCGATCTCATCAATCACTTCGGCACGGCTGACGCCGCACTTGACGCCTTGCCCGAACTATCGCGGCGCGGCGCCGGGGCGCGGACGTTCCGCGTCGCCACTATCGCCGAAGCGGAACGGGAGCTCGAAATAGCGCACCGCTTCGGCGCGACCTTCGTCGGTATCGGCGAACCAAATTATCCTTTCGCCCTTCGCCAGATCGATGGCGCTCCACCGCTTCTGGCGGTCAAAGGCAACCTCGACGCCGCGGCACGATCGTCTCTCGGCATCGTCGGCTCGCGCAACGCCTCGGTCAGCGTGCCAAGTTCGCAGCGATGATCGCGCGCGATGCCGGTCGTGCCGGTTATGTGATCACGTCAGGGCTGGCGCGCGGCATCGACACCGCCGCCCATCGAGCAAGCCTGGAAAGCGGAACGATCGCGGTGCTTGCGGGCGGTATCGACCGACCCTATCCACCGGAAAATGTCGGGCTGCTCAACGATATCATGTCAGGCCAGGGCCTGGCCGTGAGCGAAATGCCGTTCGGCTGGGAGCCGCGGGCTCGCGATTTCCCGAGGCGCAACCGTCTGATCGCCGGCATCAGTCTCGGCGTGGCGATCGTCGAGGCAGCCAACCGCTCGGGCTCACTGATCACGGCCCGCTACGCCGCCGATTTCGGCCGACTGGTATTTGCCGTTCCCGGCTCGCCGCTCGACCCACGCTGCCACGGAACCAATGGTCTGCTCAAACAGGGCGCGATCGTCACGACGACGTCGGACGATGTTCTCGACGCCCTTGCGCCTCTCAGCCAATACAGGCTGCCCTTGGCGGCAGGGGCCGAAGAGCCCGGCCATGCAGCCCCGTCGAGACAGCCGGTGCCGCTCGCTGACGGCGACCGGGCAACGATCATCGACGCGCTCGGCCCGACACCGGCCGAAATCGACGATGTCATCCGCCACACTGGACAGCCTGCAGCGGAAGTCTACCTCGTGCTGCTCGAGCTTGACCTTGCCGGACGCCTCAGCCGCCATGCTGGCGGACTGGTGTCGCTCAATGCGGAGCAATAAAACTTCTTGTTTGCGCACGATCCAGTCGGCAACCGGCAACACAAAAGCACATTCGCAGATACGAAGAAAACACGAGCGACTCAATCGGAAAGAGATATAATTATCTATTCTCGCAATGGCTGCATAACGCAGCCCTGTCGCTATTTTGAATGAAACCCCTTGACCCCGCTCGAATCCCTGTCCATTTCGGGGCATCGATATTCGGCGATGCTCAGTGCAAACCGCGCTGACGCAGGACCAAACCCGGTTGTCTCAGAAAAATGACGATGAATGTTGTAGTGGTGGAATCGCCTTCGAAGGCAAAGACGATCAACAAGTACCTCGGCCCAGGCTACAAGGTTCTTGCCTCGTTCGGCCATGTGCGGGATCTGCCTGCCAAGGACGGCTCGGTTCGTCCTGACGAAGATTTTGAGATGTCCTGGGAGGTCGACGCCGCGTCGGCCAAACGCATGAAGGATATTGCCGATGCCGTGAAGGCAGCGGACGGCCTCATCCTCGCGACCGACCCGGATCGCGAAGGCGAAGCGATCTCCTGGCATGTGCTCGATCTTCTCAGGAAGAAAAAGGTGTTGGGTGACAAGCCGGTCAAGCGTGTGGCCTTCAACGCCATCACCAAGAAGGCCGTGCTTGACGCGATCGCCCATCCGCGTGACCTCGATATTCCGCTTGTTGATGCGTATCTGGCGCGCCGTGCACTCGACTATCTCGTCGGCTTCAACCTGTCGCCGGTACTTTGGCGTAAGCTCCCCGGCGCCCGCTCTGCCGGCCGCGTTCAGTCCGTCACGCTGCGGCTGGTCTGCGATCGCGAAGCGGAAATCGAACGGTTCATCTCCGAAGAATACTGGAACCTGTCGGCGCTCTTGAAGACGCCGCGCGGTGACGAGTTCGAGGCACGGCTCGTTTCGGCGGACGGAAAGCGACTGGCTCCACGTGCGGTCGGCAACGGCGAGGAAGCCAACCGGCTAAAGACCCTGCTCGATGGCGCAACCTATGTCGTCGACAGCATCGAGGCAAAGCCGGTCAAGCGGAACCCCTCGCCGCCATTCACCACTTCGACGCTACAGCAGGCTGCGTCATCGAAGCTCGGCTTCTCCGCCTCCCGCACCATGCAGGTTGCGCAGAAGCTCTATGAAGGTGTTGATATCGGCGGCGAAACCGTCGGTCTGATCACCTACATGCGTACCGACGGTGTGCAGATGGCGCCCGAATCGATCGAGGCCGCACGTGAGGCGATCGGCAGCCAGTTCGGCAACCGCTACCTGCCGGAAAAGCCACGCCTCTACTCTACCAAGGCGAAAAACGCCCAGGAAGCGCACGAGGCCATTCGCCCGACCGACTTCAACCGGACGCCCGACCAGGTCCGCCGCTTCCTCGACGGCGATATGCTGAAGCTTTACGATCTTGTCTGGAAGCGCGGCATCGCCAGCCAGATGGCGTCTGCCGAGATCGAACGTACGACCGCCGAGATTACCGCCGATAACGGTGGCAACAAGGCTGGCCTGCGCGCCACCGGTTCGGTCATTCGTTTCGACGGCTTCATCGCCGCCTATACGGACGCCAAGGAAGACGGCGAGCAGACCGATGACGGCGACGAAGATGGTCGCCTGCCGGAGATCAACGCGCGCGAAAGCCTGGCAAAGCAGAAGATCAATGCTTCGCAGCATTTCACCGAGCCGCCGCCGCGCTACTCGGAAGCAACGCTGATCAAGAAGATGGAAGAGCTCGGCATCGGCCGTCCATCGACCTATGCCGCGACGGTAACGACGCTGCTCGACCGCGACTACATCACCAACGACAAGCGCAAGCTCGTGCCCCAGGCCAAGGGACGGCTCGTCACGGCGTTTCTCGAAAGCTTCTTCACGCGCTACGTCGGGTACGACTTCACGGCGTCGCTCGAAGAAAAGCTCGACCAGGTCTCGGCTGGCGAGGTCAACTGGAAGGACGTTCTTCGCGACTTCTGGAAGGATTTCTTCGCGCAGATCGAGGAAACCAAGGAACTGCGCGTAACCAACGTGCTCGACGCGCTGAACGAGGAACTGGCACCGCTGGTGTTCCCCAAGCGCGAAGACGGCAGCGATCCGCGCATCTGCCAGGTTTGCGGCACCGGCAAGCTGTCGCTGAAACTCGGCAAGTACGGCGCCTTCGTCGGCTGCTCGAACTACCCCGAGTGCAACTTCACCCGCCAGCTTTCGTCCGACGGCAACAGCGATGCCGAGGCTTCGGTCTCGAACGAGCCGCAGGCGCTCGGCAAGGATCCGCACACCGGCGAGGAAATCACGCTGCGCAGCGGCCGTTTCGGTCCCTATGTCCAGCGCGGCGACGGCAAGGAAGCCAAGCGTTCGAGCCTGCCCAAGGGCTGGACGCCATCCTCCATCGACCATGAGAAGGCCGTCGCCCTGCTCTCGCTGCCGCGCGATATCGGCGCGCACCCCGAAACCGGCAAGATGATCTCGTCGGGTCTTGGCCGCTACGGACCCTTCGTGCTGCATGACGGCACCTATGCGAACCTCGAATCGATCGAAGACGTCTTCTCGATCGGTCTGAACCGCGCCGTTTCCGTGATTGCCGACAAGCAATCCAAGGCCGGTGCCGGTCGTGGCCGTGGCGCCGCGGTCGCGCTGAAGGAACTGGGCGACCATACGGAAGGCGGCGCAATCACCGTCCGCGACGGCCGCTACGGGCCCTATGTCAACTGGGGCAAGATCAACGCGACCTTGCCGCAAGGCAAGGATCCGCAATCGGTAACGGTCGAAGAGGCGCTCGCCCTCATTGCCGAGCGTGCAGCCAAGAGCGGCACCGGCAAGGGCAAGGCGACGAAGGCAAAGACGACGAAGTCTTCCAAGGCTGCGACAGACGGCGCCACCAAGAAGACGACCAAGGCCAAGGCGCCTGCCAAGGCAAAACCAAAGACGGCCGCGAAGGCCAAGAAGGACTGACCTTGACCAGAATACCGCGCGACCCGACCGAAAGATCCGGAAAAGGCTCCGGCAGGAAAGAGGGCCGCGCGGCAAAGGCCGCGCCGGCGTCGGAGAAAACCTCGATCATCCACGGTGCGGTTCCCCCGCGCGATGTGCTGATGCGCTTCATCGCCGAGAATCCGGAACGCGCCTCCAAGCGAGAAATTGCCAAAGCATTCGGTCTCAAGGGCGACACGCGCGTCGAACTCAAGGCGCTGCTGCGTTCGTTGGAAGCAGACGGGCTGGTCGAGAAGAAGCGCAAGTCGCTCGTGCGTCCGGGCGCCCTTCCCCCGGTTACCGTGCTCGATATCACCATGCGCGACGTTGACGGCGAACTGATCGGCCGCCCGGCCGAATGGCTGGATGACGATGGCGTCGCACCGGCAGTGCTGATCAAGCAGTCGACTGTCGGCAAGGACAAGGGTAAGACGCCGGTCGGCGGCCTCGGCGACCGCGTGCTTGCAAAGATCTTCCCGGCCAAGGACCGTGGCGGCCCAGCCTATACCGCACGCATCATCAAGGTGCTCGATAAGCGCCGGGACGCCGTCCTCGGCGTCTTCCGCGCCACGCCGGGTGGCGGCGGGCGCCTGATGCCGATCGAAAAGCGCGGCGAGGAAATCCTTGTTGATCCGGACTTCGTCGGCGACGCCAAGGACGGCGATCTCATCGAAGTCCAACTGACGCGCCTTGGCCGCTACGGCCTGCCGCGCGCTCAGGTTCAAAACGTCGTCGGTTCGGTCGCTTCGGAAAAGGCGATCTCGATGATCGCCATCTATGCCCACGGCATCCCGCACGTCTTTCCGGAACGCGCTCTGAACGAAGCGGAAGACGCCGGCCCGGCCACCATGGCGCATCGGGAAGACTGGCGCTCGCTGCCGCTGATCACCATCGACCCGGCCGATGCGAAGGACCACGACGATGCTGTTCACGCGGAGCCGGACCCGTCGGAGGACAATCCGGGCGGCGTCATCGTCACCGTCGCGATTGCCGACGTCTCCTGGTACGTCCGGCCGAAATCGGCACTTGACCTCGAAGCGTTGAAGCGCGGCAACTCGGTCTATTTCCCGGACCGAGTCGTTCCGATGCTGCCGGAGCGGATCTCCAACGACCTCTGCTCGCTCAAGGAAGGCGTCGACCGGCCGGCGCTCGCCGTGCGCATGCGCTTTTCCAAGGAGGGCCGCAAGGCGGGCCACACCTTCCATCGCATCATGATGAAGAGCGCGGCCAAGCTTTCCTACCAGCAGGCCCAGGCCGCCATTGACGGCAATCCCGACGACAAGACCGGCCCGATCCTCGACACGATCCTGAAGCCGCTGTGGGAGGCCTATCGCACGCTCACGCGCGGTCGTGACCGCCGCCAGCCGCTCGAGTTGAACATGCCCGAGCGCAAGATCATCTTGAAGCCCGACGGCACCGTCGATCGCGTCTTCGTGCCGGACCGCCTCGACGCGCACAAGCTGATCGAAGAAATGATGATCCAGGCGAACGTCGCCGCCGCCGAGACGCTCGAGCAGAAGCGCCAGGTGCTGATCTACCGGGTGCACGACCAGCCGTCGCTGGCCAAGCAGGAGAGCCTGCGCGAGTTCCTGGCCACGCTCGACATCGCGCTGGTCAAGGGCGGCAACATGCGCTCGAACCACTTCAACGGCATCCTGTCCAAGGCCGAAGGCAAGCCGTTCGAAACCATGGTCAACGAGATGGTGCTGCGCTCCCAGAGCCAGGCGATCTACAGCCCTGAGAACATCGGCCATTTCGGCCTCAACCTGTTGAAATATGCGCATTTCACTTCGCCGATCCGGCGCTACGCCGATCTGATCGTGCACCGAGCGCTGGTCGCCTCGCTCGGTCTTGGCGAAGGCGGTCTCACGCCGCAGGAAGAGGCGGTGCTCGACGATATCGCCGCTGAGATCTCGACCTTCGAGCGCCGGGCCATGGCCGCCGAGCGCGATACTGTCGACCGGCTGATCGCCCATCATCTGAACGGCCGCATCGGCGAGGAATTCGAAGGCCGTGTTGCCGGCGTCACCAAGGCGGGACTTTTTGTCACCCTGCCGGCCTATGGCGCCAACGGGTTCGTACCTATATCTACGCTCGGACGAGACTACTTCATCTATGATGAAGCGCATCAGGCCCTTTCCGGCGAAAAGACCGGTCTCGGCTTTCGTCTCGGCGATCAGGTGCAGGTCAAATTGGTCGAAGCCGTACCGCTTGCCGGCGCGCTTCGCTTCGAGATGATCAGCGAAGGACGGAAAATGCCGACCGCCACGCGCTCCTTCCACAAATCGGGGCGTCGTGATCGCTCGAGCCCGCGCAAGACGCCGGGTACACGACCGCCGCGCGGAAAGCGCTAGAGCATGTCGCGCAAAAGTGTTCATCGCTTTTGCGATGACGGCATGCGCAAAAACAAGAGCTTAAAGCGCAGCAAGCGGATCTGAAAGATCGCGATGCGCTTTAGGCCACGACATGTGGCCGGCGGCTTCGACAAGGAGAGAATGCAGATGATGGCAACGGACAAGGAAACGCTTCACCTCGGTGGTCATGCAGCCGATGAACGTCCCGTCGGTCGATCCATGCGTCGCGGCTTTTTCGGCACGTGCCCGGCCTGTGGCAGCGGCAAGCTCTTCCGCAGCTATGTCAAAGCCGTCGATGCCTGCGCGGCCTGCGGCGAGCGTATGGACCACCAGCGCGCCGACGACTTTCCACCCTATATCGTCGTCACCATCGTCGGCCATCTGGTGCTTGGCGGCTACATGATGACCGACTTGATCCTGCCGCTGACGACGTGGCAGCACCTTGCCATCTGGACGCCGATTACGCTGATCAGTTCGCTTGCGCTGCTGCAGCCGATCAAGGGCGCTGTCATCGGCCTGCAATGGGCGCTGAGGATGCACGGCTTCGGTGGACAGGAGGACACGCCCGAGGACGTCCTGCCTGTGCGAGATCCCTCCGCATGACGTCAGGACGCGAAAGCGTCACCTTGGCCCCCGACACGCCTGAGCGGCGCGCAAGGCCGCGTGACGCAGCGTCGATCATGCTGCTCGACCGCTCCGGCGACGGCGTACGCGTGCTGATGGGCCGGCGCAGCAGTGCGCATGTCTTCATGCCCGATCTCTATGTCTTTCCCGGCGGGCGCCGAGACCCGACCGACCATCGCCTCGCGTTCTCCAGTGATCTCAACCCCGCCGTCCTGCAGGCGCTGAAAAGCGTCCGGGGGGCACCCGTAAGCGACTCTCGTGCAAGAGCACTGGCGCTGGCGGCGCTCCGAGAACTCTACGAGGAAGCCGGTGTTCCCTTGGGCACGCCGCATGCAAAGGCGGAAGCGCCACTGCCCTTTCTTCCAGATCTCGCAAACTTGCGCTATATGGCTCGGGCCATTACTCCTCCGGGACACTCGAGGCGGTTCGATACACGCTTCTTCGCGATCTTCGCGGACGAAGCCGAAGTCGATACATCACGGGTTCTGGAAAGCCGGGAGCTCCAGGATTTGCAGTGGATCGATGTCAACGACCTCCCCTCGCTCCGGATACCGGAGATAACCGCAATCATCCTTTCGGATTTGAGAAGCGGCCTTAACACGGACCCGACGCTACCCTATGAGCGCTCCGTGCCCTTCTATTTCGCGCGCCGTGGGCGGCTCATCCGCACGCTTCTCTAAGGACCACCGTCGCATGTCACAGCCGACGCCCGGGTGCCCAGCACCGGTTGAGGAAATTCACTGGCCGTCGCTGATCGCGGCGGTCTCCGCCATCAGCGCCGTCGGCATCGCCATCGGCCTCGGCCTACCGCTGCTTTCGAGCATCATGGAGAACCGCGGCATCTCGTCGACGCTGATTGGTCTCAATTCGGCGATGGCCGGCGTGGCCTCCATGGTCGCGGCTTCCTTCACGACCAAATTCGCCCATCGCCACGGTGTTGCGCCGACGATGCTCTGGGCCGTCCTGCTCGCCGCAATCAGCGCCTTCGGCTTTTACTACATTACCAACTTCTGGCTCTGGTTTCCGCTGCGGGTCGTCTTCCATGGCGCCATTACCGTACTCTTCATCCTCTCCGAATTCTGGATCAACGCCACCGCCCCGCCAGCGAAACGGGGCTTCGTCCTCGGCATCTACGGCACGGTTCTATCCCTCGGCTTCCTGAGCGGGCCGCTGCTCTTCTCGATCCTCGGCAGCGAGGGTGTCTTGCCCTTCGTGGTCGGCGCCGGTGTCATTCTGCTCGCGGCCGTGCCAATCTTCCTCGCGCGGGACGAGAGCCCTGTCATCGACGAAAAGCCCGACCGCCATTTCATGCGCTACATCTTCCTGGTGCCGACCGCGACCGCCGCCGTCTTCATCTTCGGCGCGGTCGAATCGGGCGGGTTGTCGCTCTTTACGGTCTACGGGACACGATCGGGGTTCACCGAATCACAGGCGGCGCTGCTGCTGACCGTGATGGGCATCGGCAATTTCATCTTCCAGATTCCGCTCGGCATGCTGTCAGACCAGATCAAGGATAAGCGCACATTGCTGACGGCCATGACCGTTATCGGCCTCATTGGCGCCCTCTGTCTGCCGATGCTGGTGGAAAGCTGGTTCCTGATGGCGATCATTCTGTTGTTCTGGGGGGGCTGCGTCTCTGGTCTCTACACGGTCGGCCTCAGCCATCTCGGCTCGCGCCTGCAGGGCTCCGACCTTGCCGCGGCCAATGCGGCGTTCGTTTTCTCCTATGCGGTCGGCACGGTGGCCGGGCCGCAGGTGATCGGCGCATCGATGGATGTGGCTGGCAACAACGGTTTTGCCTGGGCGATTGCCGGGTTTTTCGGCCTTTACGTCGCGCTTTCGGTTGTAAGGATCGTTTTGAATCCAAAACGGTCTTGACTTTTCGGCCGCGATTTGTAGTTTCGCGCCAACCTTGCCCGTGGCCCGCAACCGGTTGTCCACGGCTTTCAATTTCATAAAGGCAGGACGACCATGGCAAAAGCCACCACCATCAAGATCAAGTTGCTGTCGACAGCCGACACGGGTTTCTTCTACGTCACGACCAAGAACAGCCGTACGATGACGGACAAGATGACCAAGACCAAGTATGATCCGGTCGCCAGAAAGCACGTCGAGTTCAAGGAAACCAAGATCAAGTAAGATCTGACGTTTCGTGGGATCAAGGGGCGCCAACCGCAAGGTTTGGCGCCCCTTTCCGTTGGTGCGCCAAGAAGCGGCCGCCGACTGTTCGGAGGCCGTCCCGCCTGCGTGTGCGCACAGGCAAGAATCAAAAAGCGCTGTCCCTTCCGGAACAGCGCTTTGAATGGGGGTCGGCTGGCTACTGACCGCGGCACGAGGATTCCGCAGGTGTCAAAAGCCAACCGACCGACCCCACGACCCAGGAGATGCGGCGGACCTGAGCATCATGGGGTAACCGAAGCTGATGGAAGCTATGCCCCCGCATTTATCAGCATCACCTGAAAATAGAAAAAAATCAATGAATTCTTAATGCGCGAAGCGGTGTCGCTCGGCGCATGGTTAATTCCGTATCACATCGGCACATGTAAATGCTTGCGCGCCGCCGCTACCAAACCCCTCGGTAGCATCGTTGCGGCGGAGAATACAACTTTAAAGGCATATCGCAAGAGGGATCCGGAATTTCATCAAGCCACCAGCAGGTGGTGACAGGCTCGGTTCTTTCCGTCAGGCTGCAGCCGCCACCACTCTGTTGCGACCCTCGTTCTTCGCCTGGTAGAGCGCCATATCTGCGCGCTTCAGCAAAGCTTCTGTCGTGTCGCCTTCCAGTTTCAGGCCGGCAATGCCCATGGACGCGGTGATGACCAGCGCGCCGTCCGCATGCGGTATCGAGAATGGCTGACTCTCGATGATATGCCGCAACCGCTCGGCAACGGCGGCCGCCATCTCCGGCGGTGTGTCGGGCATGACCACGACGAACTCTTCGCCGCCAAAGCGGCAGGCCAGATCGGCGCCGCGGACGGTGGAGCGGATGCGGTTGGCAAATTCGCGCAACACCTCATCACCAACATCGTGACCATAGGTGTCGTTGACCTGCTTGAACCGATCGATGTCGGTCATGCAGATCGACAACGGGCGACCGCGTGCTCCCGCACGATCGAGCAGCAGCTTCAGATGATTGTCGAGATAGCGGCGGTTGTGCAGCCCTGTCAGGCCATCGGTGACCGCCAGCTCGATCGTCTGCTGCACGCTCTTTCTCAGCATGTCGTTGCAATGCTTGCGCCTGATCTGGGTCAACGAGCGGGCAACAAGCTCATTGGGATCAACCGGCCGGATGATGTAGTCGGTAATACCGAGATCGAGCGCACGCACGATCATCTCGTCATTGCCCTGCTCCGTGATCAGCAGGATCGGAATGAAACGTGTGCGCTCCAGCGATCGCAACTGCGAGCACAATCGCAAGGGATCGTAATCGTCGAAGTTGGCGTTGACGATGACGAGGTCGAAATTGTTCTCGGCCGCCTCGAACAGCGCCGCCTGCGGGTCGGAGATAACAGAGACATCGGCAATCGGCTTGAGCGTGCGCTGCAGCCGCTCCTGAGAGGAGCCGCGGCCGTCGACCAGGAGGATATTGCCCGGCTCGTCCGGACGGTCCTGACGGGCCAGTTCCTGCAGGCCGATAGTCTGCGCCGTCTGGGCCCGCAGCCGCAATTCGTCGCTGACGTTCTTCAGGCGGACGAGGCTCTTCACCCGCGACATCAACTGAAGATCGTTGACCGGCTTCGTCAAGAAATCGTCGGCGCCGGCCTTTAACCCGCGAACCCGATCGGACGGCTGGTCGAGTGCCGTCACCATGACGACGGGAATATGTGCTGTGCGTGCATTGGCCTTCAGACGTTCGCAGACCTCGAAGCCGTCGATGCCGGGCATCATGATGTCGAGAAGCACCAGGTCGACCGGTGTCGTCTCGCAGAGCGTCAGCGCCGTATGGCCATCACCCGCCGTCAGCACATCGAAATACTCAGCGAGCAGACGCGCTTCGAGAAGCTTAACGTTGGCAGGCACGTCATCGACAACAAGAATGCGCGCAGTCATATCAATTTTCCCGCCAGTTAGGCATCGCCAAGGTAGGTCTTGATCGTCTCAATAAACTTTGGCACAGAAATCGGTTTTGAAACATAGGCTTCGCATCCGCCCTGACGGATACGTTCCTCGTCGCCCTTCATGGCGAAGGCAGTCACGGCGATCACCGGGATGACGTGCAACTCATCGTCTTCCTTCAACCACTTCGTGACTTCGAGCCCGGAGACCTCCGGCAGCTGAATGTCCATCAAAATCAGATCGGGGCGATACTTCCGCGCCAGCTCGAGCGCCTCCATACCGTTGCGCGTCTGGATCGTCGCGTAGCCGGAAGCCTCAATCAGGTCTCGGAAGAGCTTCATGTTCAGCTCGTTATCCTCAACAATCATTACCTGTTTGGGCATGTCGATCCCTTGCTGTCCGTCGTCTTCTTGCAAGTCTTCTCAAGACATCTAAGTTGCAGAACCAACGACTCGACCCATTTCCTCAAGTTCACCGATAAACCTATTTGGTTGAAAAATAGGTAATTCCGGGCGTAAAAACAGTAGGAGGCCAAGACATTGAAGAGCGCCGACGAAATCGCCATCGACATTCTCTCCTGGCTTGCCGGCGAGCCGGACCTGCTGTCCCGATTTCTGGCGCTGACCGGCACGGACCCGTCCTCCCTGCGCAACGCGATCGGCGAGCCGGGCTGCATGGGTGGGCTCATCGCCTTTCTTATGGACCACGAACCAACGTTGATCGCTTTCTGCGATGCAACAGGGACAGCCCCGCAGGATGTCGTGCGTGCGCATGAGAAGCTTTCCGGCGCCGCCGATCTGCAGGACAGCTGAGCTTGAGCAACACCGTCTTCGAAGATGAAATCCGCCTTAGCAACCGCCCGCTTGTTATCAGCGACATCGATGAAGTCGTGCTCGAATTCCTGGATCCATTCCGGTCCTTTCTCGAAAGCCGCGACCACGTCCTCTTGCCGCGCTCCTTCCGGCTGACCGGCAACATCATCCATCGCGCAACGGAGCGGGCAGCGAGCGAGGCTGACGTCAAGGACATGCTCGATGCCTTCTACGCCACGCAGGATCGCTGGCAGACGCCGACTGCCGGCGTTGTCGAGACTCTCCGTGAATTGTCCAAGCAGGCTGACATCGTCTTCCTGACGGCCATGCCACCGCGCCATGCGGCCGCGCGTCGTGCTCTGCTCGACCGGCTCGATCTTCCCTATCCACTGCTCGCATCCGAGGAACCCAAAGGGCCGATCGTTCAGCGCCTGCATGCCGGACGGGCGCTTCCCGTTGTTTTCATCGACGATATCGCGCGCAACCTGCAATCGGTGCAGGAGCACGCGCCATCCTGCCTGCTGATCAATCTGATGGCGAACGCCGAGTTTCGGGCGCTCGCGCCTCAACCGGCGGACTGCGTTCACATTGCTAGCGACTGGGTCGACGCTGCGAATGCCATTCGCGCGCATTTCCAGCGATAGCGGCACCCGGACCAGCAGATCGAGACCTGCAAGACGACGCGCAAAATCCGACCAGCGGCTTGGCGTCGGCAACCTGACATGCAAGGCAATTTCCAACGCGGCCTCCCTTGAGACTCGTTAGCGTAGAGCGTAAAGTCCCAATGTTCAACATTTGTTCCAGATATGCTCGACAGTGGTTCTCAAACTCCAGGCTTCTGCCGTGACTGCCTCAGGGAACAGACCGCGACGGCGCGACGCTGCCTTGCCTGCGGCAGCCCCCGTCTGTTGCGTCATGCCGAGCTCTACGACCTGACTCTAGCCCATATCGACTGTGATGCGTTTTACGCCTCCGTCGAGAAGCGGGACAATCCGGAGCTTGCCGACAAGCCAGTGATTATCGGCGGCGGCAAGCGCGGCGTCGTCTCGACGGCTTGTTACATCGCCCGCATTCACGGCGTGCGCTCGGCAATGCCGATGTTTAAGGCGCTTGAGGCCTGCCCGCAGGCGGTCGTGATCAAGCCCGAGATGGAAAAATACGTTCGCGTCGGCCGCGAGGTCCGCACGTTGATGCAGGAGCTGACACCGCTGGTGCAGCCGCTCTCCATCGATGAGGCCTTCCTGGAGCTCAGCGGCACCCAACGGCTGCACCACGATCCCCCCGCGCGCACCCTCGCCCGCTTTGCCCGCCGTGTCGAACAGGAGATCGGCATTACCGTCTCCGTCGGCCTTTCCTACTGCAAGTTCCTCGCCAAGGTTGCCTCCGATCTGCAGAAGCCTCGCGGCTTCTCGGTAATCGGCCAGGCCGAGGCGCTCGAATTCCTGAGAGAAAGGCCGGTGACCTTGATCTGGGGCGTCGGCAAGGCGTTCGCCGCCACGCTGGAGCGCGATGGCATTCGCACGATCGGTCAGCTTCAGACGATGGAGGAAGCCGACCTCATGCGCCGCTACGGCACCATGGGCCAGAGGCTCTACCGCCTGTCGCGCGGCCTCGACGAAAGAACGGTCGAGATCGACGGCGAGGCGAAAAGCGTATCGTCAGAGACGACATTCAACGACGATCTCGCCCGCTACGACGATCTCGTCACGCATCTGCGTCGGCTGAGCGAACAGGTCGCCCACCGCCTGCGTAAATCCGAACTCGCCGGCCAGACCGTCGTTTTGAAGCTGAAGACTGCCGACTTCAAGACCAGGACTCGCAACCGCCGCCTCGACAGTCCGACGCGGCTCGCAGACCGTATCTTCCGCACCGGGCTGCAGCTTCTGGAGAAGGAAGTTGACGGCACGAAGTACCGGCTGATCGGCATCGGAGTCAGCGATCTTTCCAGCCCCGATCTCGCAGATCCCCCCGATCTGGTCGATCCAGCCGCAACCCGTCGTGCCGCCGCCGAGGACGCCATCAACAAGCTGCGCGACAAGTTCGGCAAGGCCAGCGTCGAAACCGGCTACACCTTTGGCAGCCGCAAGCGCGATCACTAGTGCGTTATCGGCGGCGGCTTGACGTATCCTGCAAGGATAAAAACATGCAGCAATTCAAAGTGCTACAGCGACCTTTGCGCGTCTAATAAGACGCGCGGCGCTGTAGGTCGATCGGGACAAATTCTTTAAAGATTTCAGCGTAAGCTTGTCGGCCAGTTTACGTGTTGGGATGAGTGTATGGTATTGCGTTTCGCTCTCACGGCCAGCGTCGTCGTCTTCTTGTTTTCGCCTGCGGTCGGCTTTGCCGGCAGCAACGCACCGCTGCAGATCATCGTTTCGAAGAACCAGCAATCCCTCGTCGTCTATGACGGCGACGCGGTGATCGCAACGTCGGCAGTCTCTACCGGCAAGGCCGGCCATTCCACACCGACGGGCATCTTCTCGATCCTTGAAAAACGCCGTCACCACAAATCCAACATCTATTCGAATGCGCCGATGCCCTTCATGCAGCGACTGACCTGGTCAGGCATTGCGCTGCATGGCTCCAATCACGTGCCGGCCTATCCGGCTTCGCACGGTTGCGTGCGCCTGCCGAGCAAGTTTGCCGCCAGCCTCTTCAAGATGACGTCGCGCGGCGTGCATGTCCTGATAACCGATCGGCAGGTCAGCCCCACCGAAGTGTCGAGCGCCGTGCTCTTCCAGCGCAACCCGGCGCCCGGCGAGAACCCCGCACCGCTGTCGGATGTGCCCCTCCGCCCGGCGATCAGCCAGACCGAGACCATGCCGGTCGAAGTGGCGATGACCGAGGCATCGACCGCCAACTCAGTCATCAAAGCAGAAGACCGCGAGCCGATCCGCATGCTGATCACCCGACGCGGCGAGCGCGATATCAAGCGTGCAGTCCAGTCGGCGCTGAACCAACTCGGCTATGTCGCCGGCGTGCCGGACGGCCACATCGGCCCGGACACGACCGCCGCCATCAACGCGTTCCAGACTGCCGAGGGATCGACCGTCGATGGCAAGCTGACGCCGGAGCTGACTGAGGCGATCTTCAGGAAAGCGGGCCGCGACGTTCCCCCCAACGGGGTGATCCTTGTCCGCCAGGGTTTCAAGCCGATTTTCGAGGCAGGCGTCACGATCGACAAGCCGGAGCAGGCGCTCGGCACGCATTTCCTGCAATTTCAAGAGATTGACGAGGGAAAGAGCGAAGGCAAGTGGTACGGCGTACCGCTCGAAAACCATCTGCCGTCATCGGTGAAGAAGCGCCTCGGGATCGCCGCCGACGCCGACGCATCAGCCTTCAATGCCGTCCAGCGCACGCTCGGGCGCCTGACGGTCTCCGACGACGTCCGCGAACGGATCGGCGGCCTGCTTGCAGACGGTTCGTCGCTGTCGATTTCGGACATGGAGAGCGGGCTCGAAACCGGCGACGGGACCGATTTCATCACAATCACCCGCGCATCCCCGCGGGGCTGATGCCCTGCGCAGTCGATCCGATACTCAAAAGCTGCGCTGCAGCCGCGCCTGACGTTCCGTATCTTTATACGCCGCCGGCTCAAGCAATCATGCAGCGCGGTCAGACGAGTTCAACGTCGACCACACCCGGAGCCGAGCGAAGTGCTGCGGCAATCTCCGGCGAAATCCTGAACTTCTCGTTGAGTTCGACCTCGATCTCGCGCTGGCCGTTATCCTTGATGACGATGAAGGAAACGAGACCCTCGCCCCTCGCATTCAAATGGGCGGCGATCGACTTCAGTGGTCCTGAATCGCGCACATAAACGCGCAGCGCCTTCTGCATCTGCAGCGATTCTTCCTCGAGCGAGCGCAGGGTCTGGATGCGAAGGCCGATGCCTTCCGGCCGCTCCTCCGCCTGAACCGTCATCACCAGCGATTTGCCGGGCTCAAGCAGGTCGCGATACTGGTGCAGCATTTCCGAAAACAGCACGGCCTCGAACTGACCGGACGAATCCGAGAAAGCGATGATGCCCATCTTGTTGCCGGTTCGGGTCTTGCGCTCCTGTCTGGAGGTAACGGTGCCGGCGAGACGTCCCGCCGTTGCGCCCTTCTTCACCGCTCCGGCGAAATCGCCGAAGGTCTGGACGCGCATCTTGGCGAGCAGCGGGTTGTAGGTGTCGAGCGGATGGGCCGAGAGATAGAAGCCCAGCACCTGAAACTCGCGGTGCAGCTTTTCTGAGGCGAGCCACGGCGTGTAGGTGGGAAGCGAGATCCGTTCCGGTCCGGTCGCGGCCCCCGCACCGAACATATCGCTCTGTCCGCTCGTCTTGTTTTCCTGCGCGCGCTGGGCAAAGCCGAGGATGCGATCGAGACCGCCGACCAGCTCGGCACGGTCGTAACCGAAGCAATCGAAGGCGCCGGCCGCGATCAGGCTTTCGAACACACGCCGGTTGAGCAGCTTCGGGTCGATCCTCAGGCAGAAATCCTCAAGGCTCGCAAACTCGCGGTCGCCGCGAACGGCAACGATATGCTCGACTGCCGATTCGCCGACACCCTTGATGGCGGCCAATGAGTAGTAGATGCGCTTGTCGCCGGTCTGGAAATGCCGGAAGGAGGACTGGACCGACGGCGCAATCACCTGGATGCCGAGGCGCCCGGCATCCTGACGGAAGTCGTTGACCTTCTCCGTGTTGGCCATATCGAGCGTCATCGACGCCGCCAGGAACTCGACCGGATAGTGCGCCTTCATATAGGCCGTCTGATAGGAGACGATGGCGTAGGCGGCAGCGTGCGACTTGTTGAAGCCGTAGTTGGCGAACTTGGCGAGAAGATCGAAGATCAGATCGGCCTGCGGCTTCGATACCTCGTTCTTGACCGCGCCGTCGACGAAACGGGCGCGCTGCTTGTCCATTTCCTCCTTGATCTTCTTGCCCATGGCGCGACGCAGAAGGTCGGCTTCGCCGAGCGAATAGCCCGACAGGACCTGGGCGATCTGCATCACCTGCTCCTGGTAGACGATAACGCCCTGCGTTTCCTTGAGCAGATGGTCGATCTTCGGATGGATCGATTCGATCTCTTCTTCGCCGTGCTTGCGGGCGTTGTAGACCGGGATATTCTCCATCGGGCCCGGACGATAAAGCGCCACCAGCGCAATAATGTCCTCGATGCAGTCTGGCCGCATACCGATCAGCGCCTTGCGCATGCCGGCACTTTCCACCTGGAACACGCCGACCGTCTCGCCGCGCGACAGCATCTCGTAGGTCTTCTCGTCGTCGAGCGGAATGCTGGCGAGATCGACCTCGATGCCGCGCAGCTTGACGAAGTCGACGGCGACCTTCAGCACGGTCAGCGTTTTCAGGCCGAGGAAGTCGAATTTTACCAGGCCGGCCTGCTCGACCCATTTCATGTTGAACTGCGTCACCGGCATATCGGAACGCGGATCGCGATACATCGGCACGAGCTTTGACAGCGGCCGGTCGCCGATCACGATACCGGCTGCGTGGGTCGAGGCATGGCGATAGAGACCCTCGATCTTCTGCGCGATGTCGAGAAGACGGGCGACGACGGGTTCCTTTTCCGCCTCTTCCTGCAGGCGCGGTTCTTCCTCGATCGCCTTTGACAGCGGCGTCGGGTTGGCCGGATTGTTGGGCACGAGCTTGCAGATCTTGTCGACCTGGCCATAGGGCATCTCGAGCACGCGGCCGACGTCGCGCAGCGCCGCGCGCGCCTGAAGCGAACCGAAGGTGATGATCTGGGCCACCTGCTCGCGGCCGTATTTCGCCTGGACGTAGCGAATGACTTCTTCGCGCCGGTCCTGACAGAAGTCGATGTCGAAGTCGGGCATCGATACGCGTTCCGGATTGAGGAAGCGTTCGAACAGCAGTGAGAACCGCATCGGGTCGACATCGGTGATCGTCAGCGCATAGGCGACGAGCGAGCCCGCGCCCGAACCGCGTCCCGGGCCGACGGGGATGTCCTGCTGCTTGGCCCATTTGATGAAGTCGGCAACGATCAGGAAGTAGCCGGGGAACTTCATGCGCTCGATGACGCTGAGTTCGAACGCCAACCGCTCGCGGTACTCTTCCTCTGTATAGCCGGGCGCCATGCCGAGCTTGCGCAACCGATCGTCGAGCCCCTCTTCCGCCTGCCGGCGCAACTCGCTGGACTCGGCACGCTCGGCCTCCTCCGGATCGTCCGAGGCGCCGGTGAAGCGTGGCAGGATCGGCCCGCGCGTCTTCAGCATGAACGAGCAGCGCCGCGCGATCTCGATGGTATTTTCGAGCGCCTCGGGCAGGTCGGCAAAAAGTGCCGCCATTTCCTTCCGGCTCTTGAGATAATGATCCGGCGTCAACCGGAACCGACTGTCGTCGGAAACCATGGCGTTGTGAGCGACCGCCATCAGCGCGTCGTGCGCGTCATAGTCGGATGGCGAGGGAAAGAACGCCTCGTTGGTCGCAACCAGAGGCACATCGAACTTGTACGCCAGATCGATCATCCGGCTTTCATGTCGGCGGTCAAAGTTTCCGTGCCGTTGCAGCTCGATATAGAGCCGATCGCCGAAGAGATCCTTTAGGGCTTCCAGGCGTGCCTCGGCCAAGGCCGTCGAGCCGGATTTCACCGCCATGTCGATCGGGCCGCCGCCTGCGCCCGAAAGGGCGATCAGCCCGTCGGTGCCGGCCTCCACGAGCCACGACCGCGTGATCCTCGTGACCTGGCTGCCTTCGCCGCCGAGATAGGCGCGGCTTACCAGATCGACCAGTCGTGTGTAGCCGTCGTCCGTCGCGGCGATCAGGACGATGGCCGGCAGCTTGGCGAGCTGCTGGGCATGGCTGCGACGTTCGCCGTCACCGTCGTCTTCCATGTCGATCGACAACTGACAGCCGGTCAGCGGCTGCAGGCCGTCCTCGGCCGCCTTCTGGGAAAATTCAAGGGCTGCGAAAAGATTGTTGGTGTCGGCGATACCGATCGCCGGCTGAGCATCGGCCACAGCCTTGCCGATCACCTTCTTCAAAGGCAGTGCGCCTTCGAGCAGCGAAAAAGCCGAGTGAACACGCAAATGCACGAACTGCGGATCCGCAGTCGTCTGATCGTTCCGTTCCCCGCTGCCGTGATCCGCCATCTCTACATCCTGATTCCTGTCAGGGTGTCAGGATATCCCGTTTATCACCCGCCATGTCCAGTTTTGCATCGTGGGCCGGCGTTCTTTTCAACGGTGCTGGTGTCGGGGGTGCTGTGCCGGGATAATATCGAGCGACCCCGCATCGGGGTCGCGCAGCATCTTGAGTATGCCCAGGGATCAAAGTCCGAGAGCGATGAAGGCAACGCTGGCGACAAACAGGCCCATCGATGTGAAGGCGGCGAGGTCACGAACAAAATCAGTCATAACATGGCTCCTTTTCCGTTATGTATCCACTTTGTTCTTTTTTTGTTCTCTCGTCAATCGCTGTTGAGCACACCGCCCGCTTTCCACCGCGCATGGTTAACCGCATCAACAAAGAGCGTTTGAGGTAATTAACCGAAACCTTGAGCGCTCCGTCCATCGCGCCTATGACTGGACCAACCACACGGAGCACAACGACATGACTGCACGCCTGACCCTGCCTCTCGTTTTTCTGCTTCCTTCCCTCGCCCTTGCCGCCGAGGCGATTGATCCCGGCCGCATTGTCCCGGCCGCGACAGGCGACTGGGACAAGAATGGTGCTGGCGATCTGGCGCTGCTGGTGAAGCCCGATGACGGGACAGACGAGAACAATGCCGTCTATATCTATCTCGCCGGCGAAGACGGCCCGCTGGCGCTCAAGTCGGCCGTTCCGAACAAGGTCTGGGGGCAATACGGCATGGCCGGCCAGGCACCGTCCGTCACGGCGCTTCCGAATGGTTCGCTGGTGATTACCACCCACAACGATTCGGTCGGGCGTGACCGTTGGGAACAGAAGCTGACGATCGCCTATCGCAATTTCGACTTTGTCGTCGGCGGCTACACCTACTCGTCCTATGACACGCTCAATCTCGACAATACCTCGCACTGCAACCTGAATGTGCTGACGGGCAAGGGCAAATCGAACGACAAGCCCGTCAGCGCCAAAGGCGAGCTTGTGCTTCTCGATGACTGGAACGACGACCGCGGCCAGCACGCCTGCGGCATCTAATCGAGCTATTTGTTCCCTTTTTGTTCTTTACATCGACGGAATGTCGCGGCATGCTGCCAGGGAACAAACAAGGTGTTCTCATGGCCAGCATCGAGCAGCTCAAAGACTTCATCGTGGAAGCCAAATCGAAGACATATGTCGGTGGCGGGATAACAAGCCCGCCATCGCGCGCGGGCTCGCGCGATATCGGCTACCAACGCGACCGGTGGCGGTATCTCGACAGTTACTTCGGTGGGACCGATTTCGCAGGACAGGAAACCGTCTGGTTCGAGGACGACACCCGCTGGGCCATGAATTATTTCGGCCGCGTCATCCGGCCCGATCTGATCGATGCGGAACGCGCCGGCATCGTCATCAAAGCCGCGCTCGATACCATGTATCGCGAGAAGCGGCACTTTCTCGGTGGAATGGAATATCGCCACGCCTACGGCTACTACATCGACAACAGCCGCGGCGACACCGGGCACTTTTCCGGACGTGAAGTCATCTTTGTCGACGGCGACGAAGCCTACGAACTCGACTATCGAGGTGGCCTCATCGTGCCTTAAACTAAAGGTTTCGCATCACATTGATATCGCGCGCTCCATTGGAAACGGGCTTTGACGCGAGCGTTATTTCAGCTCGACGACCTTGCCGTCCTCGATCGTCACCCGCCGGTCCATAAGCGATGCCAGCTCGTGATTGTGCGTGGCGATCAGGGCTGCAAGACCGGACTGGCGAGCCAATGCTTCGAGCGCTTCGAAGACGTATCCCGCAGTTTCCGGATCGAGATTGCCGGTCGGCTCATCGGCCAGCAATACCAAGGGAGCATTGGCAACGGCGCGGGCGATCGCCACGCGCTGCTGTTCGCCGCCTGAAAGCTCCGACGGGCGGTGATCGGCGCGGTGGCCGATACGCATGTAGTCGAGCAGCGCCCGCGCACGCTCGGCGGCCTCAGCCTTGCCAAGGCCGGCGATCAGCTGCGGCATCATGATGTTTTCGAGAGCGGTGAACTCCGGAAGCAGATGATGGAACTGGTAGACGAAACCGATCTCGTTGCGACGGATAGCGGTGCGCCTGTCGTCGTTGAGACCGTCGCAGGTCACGCCGTTGACCACGACCTTTCCGCCATCCGGCCGCTCCAGCAGGCCCGCAACATGCAGAAGCGTCGACTTGCCAGTGCCTGACGGCGCCACAAGCGCAACGGTCTCGCCGCTTTTCAGCGTGAAGTCCGCGCCCTTGAGGATCGAGAGGAAGGTGTCCCCCTGCCCGTAATTACGCTCGATGCCCGAAAGCTGCAGTGCCACGCGCGCATTCATTCAGATGATGTCCTTGTCATTCGTACCGCAGGGCCTGCACGGGATCGAGGCGCGAGGCGCGCCATGCCGGAAAGATCGTGGCAAGGAACGACAGGCTGAGGGCCATGACGACGACGAGGATCGTCTCGTCGGCGTTCATATCTGCCGGCAACTGGCTGAGGAAATAGAGCTCGGGGCTGAACAGCGTCGTGCCTGAAATCCAGGAGAAGAATTGGCGAATGGACTCAATGTTCAGGCAGACGACGACACCGAGCAGCACGCCGGCAACGGTTCCCGCCGCACCGATGGCAGCTCCAGTCATGAAGAAGATGCGCATGACGGAGCCGGAGGTCGCGCCCATCGTGCGAAGGATGGCGATGTCGCTCCCCTTGTCCTTCACCAGCATGATCAGTCCGGAAATGATGTTCAGCGCCGCGACCAGAACGATCAACGTCAGGATCATGAACATCACATTACGCTCGACCTCGAGCGCCGAGAAGAACGTCTTGTTGCGGTCGCGCCAATCGGTGATGAAGATCTGCCGCTCGGCAGCGTCCTCGACCGGCTTGCGCAAATCGTCGACCATATCGGGGTGCTCGACGAAGATCTCGATCTGCTGGGCCAAGCCTTCGGCATTGAAGAACAGCTGCGATTCCTCAAGCGGCATGAAGATGATCGACGCATCATATTCCGACATACCGATCTCGAAGATTGCCGAGACCGTATAGGCCTTGACCCGCGGGTTCATGCCCATCGGCGTGACGTCGCCGTTCGGCGATGTCAGCGTGATCGTGCCGCCCACCTGAATGCCGAGCTGCTCAGCCATACGTGAACCGATCGCCACGCCGGTGCCGGCGGCGAAGCCGACGAGATCGCCGGATTGAATATGGTCGGAGACCGACTTCATCTTGCTGAGGTCATCGGCGCGGATGCCGCGCACGAGCGCACCGGTCGAAGAATCGCCGACGCCCTGGGCCAGAACCTGGCCTTCGACCAGCGGGATCGCCATCGTCACACCCTTCACACCGGAAAAGCGGGTGGCGAGGTCGGGGTAATTGTTGAGCGGACCGTCGATCGGTTGCACGATCATGTGGCCATTGATGCCGAGGATGCGCGAGATGAGCTCGGTGCGAAAACCGTTCATCACCGCCATGACGATGATCAGCGTCGCGACGCCGAGCATGATGCCGATGAAGGAGAAGCCGGCGATCACCGAAATGAAGGCTTCCTTGCGCCGCGAACGCAGATAGCGCCAGGCGACCATGCGCTCAAAGGCGGAAAAAGGGCGGCTGGCGGACTTTGCAGACTGGCCAGCGGCCTGCACCTGATCTTCCGTCACGGCGGTCATCCTGCCTCCCCTTGCCTCACTTACTTCGTCGCGATCAGCTTGTTGAGGGCTGCCTCGACAGTCATGGTCTCGCGCTCACCGGTCTTGCGATCCTTGAGCTCGACTTCGCCGTTGGCGATAGAACGCGGTCCGACGATGATCTGGACAGGTACGCCGATAAGATCGGCAGAGGCGAACTTCGCGCCGGCGCGGTCGTCCGTATCGTCGAGCAGCGCATCGAATCCTGCGGCGCCGAGCTTCGAATAGAGCGTCTCGCAGGCTGCGTCGCAAGCGGCATCGCCCGCTTTCATGTTGATGATCACACCATCGAACGGCGAGATCGACTTCGGCCAGATGATGCCGTTGTCGTCATGCGACGCCTCGATGATCGCCGGAACCAGCCGTGTCGGGCCGATGCCGTAGGAGCCCATATGGACCGCGTGTTCCTTGCCATCCGGACCGAGAACCTTCGCGCCCATCGCCTCGGAATACTTGGTGCCGAAGTAGAAGATATGGCCGACTTCGATGCCGCGTGCCGACAGGCGATCGCCTTCGGCGACTTCGTTGAACGCCGCTTCGTCGTGCATTTCGGACGTGGCCGCGTAGCGCGAGGTCCACTTGTCGAAGATCGTCTTCAGACCAGCGACATCATCGAAATTGGTGTCTTCGCCGGGAATATCGAAGCCGAGGAAGTCCTTGTGGCAGAACACTTCGGATTCACCGGTTTCGGCGAGAATGATGAATTCATGGCTGAGATTGCCGCCAATCGGTCCGGTGTCGGCACGCATCGGAATGGCACGCAGCCCCATGCGCGAGAAGGTGCGCAGGTAAGCGGCGAACATCTTGTTATAGGCGTGCTCGGCACCTTCGCGGTCGAGATCGAAGGAATAGGCATCCTTCATCAGGAACTCGCGCGAGCGCATGGTGCCGAAGCGCGGACGGATCTCGTCGCGGAACTTCAGCTGGATATGGTAGAGATTGAGCGGCAGATTGCGGTAGGACTTCACGTAGGAACGGAAGACATCCGTGATCATTTCCTCATTGGTCGGACCATAGAGCATCGGCCGATCCTGGCGGTCCTTGATGCGCAGCATTTCCTTGCCATAGGCGTCATAACGGCCGCTCTCCTGCCAAAGCTCGGCGGACTGCAGCGTCGGCATCAAAAGCTCATTCGCGCCGGTGCGGTTCTGCTCTTCGCGAACGATCGCATTGACCTTGTCGAGAACCCGCTTTCCGAACGGCAGCCAGGTATAGATCCCCGAGGACTGCTGCCGGATCATGCCCGTCCGGAGCATAAGACGGTGGGAAACGATTTCCGCTTCCTTCGGATTTTCCTTCAAGATGGGCATGAAAAAGCGGGACAGGCGCATGACGGGTTCCAGAACTTGATGAACGTCGCACTATCGACGGATTCGGGCGAAATGACGTTGAGCTCAGGTACGCCGGTCTCGCCGAAAACAGGCAAAGGCGACCATTGCTTCTTGGGGTCGGCTCTCAAATTTCCGTCACCGACAAGTCGGCAGGAACCTTTCCGAGCCCTGCGTTCATAGCCGCTTCGCGCCCGGATGAAAACCCTGCTTGCAGAAGGAACCACACAGAGTGGATCGAGAGATTCGAAGGAGAACCGACAAGCCAAAAGCTGCGTCAAAAGAGCACGGTAGTAACAGTATTGCGACGATGCTTGTCAACGGAGAAATTTTATCCAACTGTAGCAAAAATGCAAAAAAATAAGGTGACATCGCCCAATGTTTGGGCTAATTTCGGCTCACAAAACAGGCATGAAGTCTAAATTCTTGCCTACTTTCGCGGTCAAGTCTTGGGAGGATAAGATCTTAGGCGCGCTTCGTCGCTGCCGCCGGAAACGGATTAAAGATCACGCGATACTTGAAAAACAAGGCTTTTAGCCTTGTTTTTTTTTGCCTTTCGCCAAGCGAACCCTCATCGGAGCACCCGGGCTTTCTTGAACTATGTCAATTTCGGGGCGGTCAATCGTAGGATTGCCCGGGTTTCGCGCAGAGAGGCACCCGAGAGAACTCTACGGGCCTGTGCAGCGGTAAATCGATAATACTTAACTGGGGATTGTGAGGAAGCGGACACGATCACTCGATATCCCTAGACGCCGAGCGCCCACATGCTTGCCGATGCTTGGCTCAATAGAACTTCGGATAGAAGCGCGGAATGCTGTCGATGCCGTAGCCGAGCCGCACCGACACAATGTACCAGGCAAGCTGGATGACCGCCGCGATTGCAGTTGTCAGCAGGATGACCCGTTTGGCACGGAACCGCGCCGGCGCGCTTTCGACAGTGCCGGGCACCACCTCGTTTTCCTCCGCCTGCGTGCGCACGCCAAGCGGCAGCACTGCAAACAGCGTCAGCCACCAGATAATGAAGTAGATGGCAAAGGTTGAAAAAAGCGGCATTTCCGGCTCCTGATGAAGACCTGTCCCGAACTGGCTACTGGCCCTCAACGGAACGATCCTCGCGATATTCTACTGCATAATTCCTTAAATCGGCATCGATTTAAGGAGAAAATTATGCAGCAAGTTTAAAGTGTTACAGCGCCGCGCGTCAAGCTTGACGCGCGGCGCTGTAGCCCGCTTATAACGCCACCGGCGCGATCACACAAACCGGCATCGCGCGGTCAACTGTCACACCTGTTCAAGCTCGATCAACGTGCCTTGAAAATCCTTCGGGTGCAGAAAAAGCACCGGCTTGCCGTGAGCGCCGATCTTCGGCTCGCCGTCACCGAGAACCCGCGCGCCGGACGCCTTCAGCGTGTCACGGGCAGCAATGATGTCCTCGACCTCGTAGCAAATGTGATGCATGCCGCCGGACGGGTTCTTGGCGAGAAACGCCGCAATCGGCGAGGCATCGCCGAGCGGCTCCAGCAGTTCGACCTTGGTGTTGGGAAGCGCGACGAAAACGACGGTGACACCGTGCTCGGGCAAGGCTTGCGGCTCGGTCACCGAAGCGCCGAGCGTCACTCGGTAGCCCTCAGCAGCGGATGCCAGATCCGGCACGGCGATTGCCACATGGTTTACACGTCCAAGCATCGCGATCCTCCAACCTTCGGGCTGTTTTCAAGCCCCCGGACGTCTACAGCGCCGGGAGCCTGAAGGAAATCAGACTTTGGTGACGAACACGGTCACCACGGGCTTCTTGCCCCAGATCTGGTTGACGGTGCTACGCACGGCGCGGCGCACCGCCTCCTGCAGCATGGCCAGATCCTTGCGCTTGGCACGCGGGATGCTTTCGACAGCACCGAGCACGGCGTCATAGAGCGTGTCTTCCATGTCCTCGCCCTCGTCGTCGAACTCGGGCAAGCCGATGGCAACGAGGTCAGGATCACCGAGGAAATCGTAGCGGTTGTCGAGCACGACGTTGACTGAGACATGTCCGGCAAAGGAGAGCTTGCGCCGCTCACCGATGCCCATTTCCTCGAAATCACCGATCAGCGAGCCATCCTTGTAGATCCGGCCATGCGGCGCAGTGTCGATGACTTCGGCCGGACCTGGCGCCAGCCGCAGCATATCGCCGTTGCGAAGCCGCGGAACGCTGGCGATACCCGACTGCAGGCCAAGTTCGGCATGCGCCGTCAGGTGTGCGGCCTCACCATGCACCGGCACGAGGATCTGCGGACGGACCCACTGGTACATCTGCTGCAGCTCGCTGCGACGCGGGTGGCCCGACACATGCACCAGCGCTTCACTGTCGGTGATGATGTGAATGCCCTGCTCGATCAGGCCGTTCTTGATGTCGTTGATCGCCTTCTCGTTACCGGGAATGGTACGCGACGAAAACACGACCGTATCGCCGGCGGAAAAGGCGACGTTGCGCATCTCGTCGCGGGCGATCTTGGCAAGTGCGGCACGGGGTTCGCCCTGGCTACCGGTCAGGATCACCACGACCTTGTCGCGCGGCACATAGCCGAACTCGTCTTCGGCGAGGAAAGGCTTGATGCCTTCCATCAGGCCGAGATCGCGGGCGACGGCGACGACGCGCTTCATCGAGCTGCCGAGAAGCAACACCTCGCGGCCCGCCTCTTCCGCAGCTTCCGCAATCGAACGGATGCGCCCGACATTGGAAGAGAAGGTGGTGATCGCCACACGTCCTTCAGACTTGGAGATGATCTGCGTCAGGCTTGCCGAAACCTCCTGCTCGGACGGCGAGACCCCGTCACGAAGCGCATTGGTCGAATCGCAGACCAGCGCCAGCACGCCCTCGTCACCGATCTTGCGGAAGCGCTGCTCGTCGGTCAGGGGCCCGAGCGACGGCTGAAGATCGATCTTCCAGTCGCCGGTGTGAACGATCGCGCCAAGCGGCGTGCGGATGATCAGCGACATCGGCTCGGGGATCGAGTGGTTGACGCCGACCGCTTCGATTTCGAACGGGCCAACATTGATGCGGTCGCCCTGCTTGAAGATCGTTATCGGGATTTCGCCGCGGCTCCTTTCGAAGTCGCGTTTCGCCTCAAGCATGCCCGCGGTAAACGGCGAGGCATAGACCGGTACGTTCAACCCCGGCCAAAGATCGTTGAGACCACCATAGTGATCCTCGTGGGCATGGGTGATGATGATGCCCTTGAGATTGCGGCGTTCTTCCGCCAGGAAACTGATATCGGCCAGAACCAGATCCACTCCCGGCAGCTCCGGCCCCGGGAAGGTGACGCCGCAATCGACCATTATCCACTGTCGATGACCGGGTTTGCCATAGCCATAGAGGCCGAGGTTCATCCCGATTTCACCGACGCCGCCGAGCGGCAAGAACACCAGTTCTTCTTCTTGCGCCATGTTTTTGATGCGCCCTTGTTTTGATTATCCGAAAAATACGTCGCCGGCGGCGATCGTCTGCATCGTGTCCGAGCCCGTATCGAGCATCAGCCGGCCGTCCTGATCAATACCGGCAAAGCGGCCGGAAAGCGACCGATCCGGCAGGTTCACCGTAATGGTCTCGCCGATGCCGCGCGCTGCCGCCCGCCATTGGTCTATGATGTGTGCCACACCCCTGCCCTGGTCCCAAACGGAGAGCGTTTCGGCCATGGTCAGGAAAAGGTGGGCAAACAAGTCGTCCGGCGATACCGACGCCCCTTCGTTGCGAAGCGAAGTCACCGGGTAGAGTGCCTCGTCGGGCATGACGGCGATGTTGATGCCGCAGCCGATGACCAGCGCGCGACGTCCGTCTGCAAGACTCTCGCCTTCAAGCAGGATGCCGCAAGTCTTCTTGCCGTCGATGAGGATATCGTTCGGCCATTTGATCTCGACCGGAGCGCCGGCCAGCGGCATTACCTGTCGGATGGCCCTGTGAACCGCCACTGCCACTGCCAGCGGCAGCGAGTGCAGCAGCTCGATCGGAGCCGGCTCGATCAAGAGGAGCGAAGCATAGAGATTGCCGGGCTCTGAAAACCAGGCCCTACCGCGTCGACCACGTCCACCTGTCTGGCGGGCGGCGGTGATCCAGAGATTTCCCCTGTCCCCCTCGCGCGCCCGCACCAGGCATTCGCTGTTGGTCGAACCGACTTCATTGAGAGCGACGTGCCGGAAATCGTCGAGCGAAACCCGGCCGCCGCCTTCAAGGCCTATCAAAAGAAGGTCCGAGCCGCGACTTCAGCGGCGTTGCCGAGCGGACCACCGATCAGGACGTAGCCAAGCACGAACAGGCCCGAGAGACCGAAAACCAGGCGAAGCTCGCCGGCCGTCCGGGCAAACTCGCCCTTGGCATCGTCGAACCACATCACCTTGATGACACGCAGGTAGTAGTAGGCGCCGACGACCGAAGCGAGCACGCCGATGATGGCAAGCGCATAGAGATGGGCTTCGATAGCCGCCATGAACACGAAGTACTTCCCGAAGAAGCCTGCCATCGGCGGGATGCCGGCGAGCGAGAACATCAGGATGGTAAGGACCGTGGCCATGAAGGGGTTGGTCTGCGACAGGCCAGCGAGATCGTCGACGCTTTCGACGTTCTCGCCATCCTTGCGGCGCATGGCGAGGATGCAGGCGAAGGTGCCGAGCGTCATGACCATGTAGATGAGCATGTAGAGCAGAACGCCGCGAACGCCCGCCATAGAGCCGGCGGCGAGACCGACGAGCGCGTAGCCCATGTGACCGATGGAGGAATAGGCCATCAGGCGCTTGATGTTCTTCTGGCCGATCGCCGCAAAGGCTCCGAGCAGCATCGAAGCGATCGAGATGAAGACGACGATCTGTTGCCACTGGACAACGACCGGCTCGAACGCGTTGATGACGATGCGAACGAAGATGGCCATGGCGGCAACCTTCGGGGCCGCGGCGAAGAATGCGGTGACCGGCGTCGGCGCACCTTCATAAACATCCGGCGTCCACATGTGGAACGGAACGGCAGAAATCTTGAATGCAAGGCCGGCAAGGATGAAGACCAGTCCGAAGATCAGGCCGAGCGACGGCGTGCCCGTAGTCGTCAATGCAGCGGCAATCTCGTCAAAGCCGGTGTGGCCGGTGAAGCCGTAGACCAGCGACATGCCATAAAGCAGCATGCCCGAAGACAGCGCGCCGAGGACGAAATACTTCAGGCCGGCTTCCGTCGAACGGATGCTGTCACGGTTGATGGCGGCTACGACGTAGAGCGCCAGCGACTGCAATTCCAGCGACAGGTACAGCGACATCAGGTCGTTGGCCGAGATCATCAGGAGCATTCCGAGGGTGGCGAGCACCAGCAGCACCGGGAACTCGAAACGATCGATCTGCGCGGAACGGGCATGGCCGACCGTCATCACCATGGCGGTGATCGAGCCGATCAGCGCCAGCACCTTCATGAACTTGGCGAAGGGATCGGACAGGAAGGCGCCGCCGTAAGCTTCGCCCTCGCCCGTCTTCAGGACGAGCCAGAGGCCGGCGATGATGAGAAGGGCAACCGCAAGGCCGGTGACGGTCGAGGTCGACTTTTCACCGGCGAACACGCCGATCATCAAGAGCGCCATCGCGCCGACCGCGAGGATCAACTCGGGGATCGAGAGCTGCAGGCTAGCGAGGAGGATTTCAGCAGTCATGTCCAATCACGTCCTGTGGTCATTGCACCGAAAGCGCAACGTTTTGCGCTGCCTGCAGGGCTGCGGAGTAGTTGTTGACGAGCAGATCCACGGAGGCTGCGGTCGCATCGAAGATCGGCGCCGGATAGACACCGAAGAAGATCGTCAGGATCACCAGCGGGTAAAGGATCGCCTTCTCGCGAGCCGAAAGATCGAGCAGAGCCTTCAGGCTTTCCTTTTCCAGCGCACCGAAGATCACTCGGCGGTAGAGCCAGAGCGCGTAGGCAGCCGAGAGAATAACGCCGCTCGTTGCAAAGAACGCAACCCAGGTATTGACGCGGAAGACGCCGACGAGCGTCAGCACTTCGCCGACGAAGCCTGATGTGCCGGGTAGGCCGACGTTGGCCATGGTGAACACCATGAAGGCGACGGCGTATTTCGGCATGTTGTTGACGAGGCCGCCATAGGCCGAGATCTCGCGGGTGTGCAGCCGGTCATAGACGACGCCGACGCAAAGGAAGAGCGCGCCGGAGACGATGCCGTGCGACAGCATCTGGAAAATCGCACCCTGAACACCCTGCGTATTGGCCGCGAAGATACCCATCGTCACGTAACCCATATGTGCGACGGACGAATAGGCGATCAGTTTCTTGATGTCGGTCTGCATCATCGCCACCAGCGAGGTGTAGATGATCGCGATGACCGACAGCGTGAAGACGAAGGGCGCGAAATAGTCGGACGCCAGCGGGAACATCGGCAGCGAGAAGCGCACGAAGCCGTAACCGCCAAGCTTCAGGAGGATGGCGGCCAGGATGACCGAACCCGCCGTCGGCGCCTGAACGTGCGCGTCGGGAAGCCAGGTGTGCACCGGCCACATCGGCATCTTCACCGCGAAGGAAGCGAAGAAGGCGAGCCATAACCACGTCTGCATCTCACGCGGGAAGTTGTAGGCGAGAAGTTCAGTGATGTCGGTGGTACCGGCCTGCCAGTACATCGCCATGATGGCGAGCAACATCAGCACCGAGCCGAGCAGCGTGTAGAGGAAGAACTTGTAGCTCGCATAGACGCGATCCTTGCCGCCCCAGACACCGATGATGAGGAACATCGGAATGAGGCCGGCTTCGAAGAACACGTAGAACAGCACGATGTCGAGCGACACGAACACGCCGATCATGAACGTTTCCAGGATCAGGAACGCGATCATGTATTCCTTCAGCCGCTTTTCGACCGAGAACCAGCTTGCGAGCACGCAGAACGGCATCAGGAAGGCAGAGAGAACGACGAAGAGCACCGAGATGCCGTCGACGCCGAGATGATAGGAAATCCCGGTGCCGAGCCATTCGTGCTTCTCGGTCATCTGGAAACCCGGGTTCGAGCTATCGAACTGGTACCAGATATAGACCGACACGGCGAACGTGAAGAGCGTCGTCAGCAGCGATACGTTCAGGATGTTGCGGCGGCCGTAGGCGCTGTCTTCTCTTGTCAGCAAGAGAAGCAGGACGCCGACGAGCGGCATGAAGGTGACCGCGGAAAGTACGGGCCAATCGGTCATCAGAAGGAACTCCCGAGCATCATCCATGTAACGAGCGCAGCAATGCCGATCAGCATGGCGAACGCGTAGTGATAGAGGTAACCGGTCTGCAGCCGGACCACACGATCGGTGACATCAAGCACGCGTGCCGCAATTCCGTTAGGGCCAAGGCCGTCGATGACCCGGCCGTCGCCTTCCTTCCACAGGAAGACGCCGAGGCGCTTGGCCGAGCGTACGAACAGGAAGTCGTATAGCTCGTCGAAGTACCACTTGTTGAGCAGGAACTGGTAGAGGCCGCGATGCTGTTCCGCCAGGTACTTCGGCAGCTCAGGCCGACGGATGTACATGTACCAGGCCGTGAAGAGACCAAGCGCCATGGCGCAGAACGGGCTCCACTTAACCCACAGCGGAACGTGGTGGTACTCATGGAGGATTTCGTTTTCAGCCGAGGTGAACAACGCACCCTTCCAGAACTCGGCATAGCCCTCGCCGAAGAAGTGGTCGTGGAACAGGAAGCCTGCGAGCAGAGCACCGGCAGCCAGGATGTAGAGCGGCACCAGCATGACCTGAGGTGATTCATGGACGTGATGCATGACATCCGACGAAGCGCGTGGCTTGCCGTGGAAGGTCATGAAGGTCAGGCGCCAGGAATAGAAACTGGTGAACAGAGCGGCGATCACCAGCATCGCAAAGGCAAAGCCCGAAACGATGCTGTGCGAAGCGAACGTCGATTCGATGATGGCATCCTTCGAGAAGAAGCCGGCCGTACCGATGACGGTGCCGGGGATGCCGACGCCGGTGAGCGCGATCGTGCCGATGAACATCATCCAATAGGTGACCTTAATATGCTTCCGCAGGCCACCCATGTAACGCATATCCTGTTCGCCATCGACGGCGTGAATGACCGAACCTGCACCCAAGAAAAGGAGAGCCTTGAAGAAGGCGTGCGTGAACAGATGAAAGATGGCCGCGCCATAGGCGCCGACGCCGAGGGCCACGAACATGTAGCCAAGCTGCGAACAGGTCGAATAGGCGATGACGCGCTTGATGTCGTTCTGGACCAGACCGACGGTTGCGGCGAAGAAGGCCGTGATCGCGCCGATCAGCGTGACGACCGTCAGTGCAGTCGGCGACAGCTCAAACAGCGGCGACATGCGAGCGACAAGGAAGACGCCGGCGGTGACCATGGTTGCGGCGTGAATGAGGGCCGAAACCGGGGTCGGGCCTTCCATCGCGTCCGGAAGCCAGGTGTGCAGCAGGAACTGAGCCGACTTGCCCATCGCGCCCATGAAGAGCAGCAGGCATGCGGCCGTGATGGCATCTGCCTTGTCGAGGTGCATGCCGAACAGCGTAACAACCGCCTCCCCTGCTGCGGCACCTTCGGCCGGCAGGTAGGTCTGGGCTGCTGCAAAGATGGTTTCGAGGTTGACCGAACCGAACAGCACGAAGACGAGGAAGATGCCAAGCGAGAAACCGAAGTCGCCAACGCGGTTGACGATGAACGCCTTCATCGCCGCCGCGTTCGCCGACGGCTTCTTATACCAGAAGCCGATCAGCAGGTAGGATGCGAGACCCACGCCTTCCCAGCCGAAGAACATCTGCACCAGGTTGTCCGACGTGATCAGCATCAACATCGCGAAGGTGAAGAGCGACAGATAGGCGAAGAAACGCGGACGATGCGGATCGTGGTGCATATAGCCGATCGAATAGACATGCACGAGCGTCGACACTGTGTTGACGACCACGAACATGACTGCGGTCAGCGTGTCGACGCGGAACGCCCATTCGACGTCGAAGCCGCCGGACTGGATCCAGCGCAGCACCGAAACCTTGATCAGTTCCTGCTCGCCCATCGCGACGTCGAAGAAGACGTACCACGACAATGCGGCGGCGATGATCATCAGTCCGCTGGTGACATATTCAGAAGCCTTGGCGCCGATCGAAGTGCCGAAAAGGCCGGCGACCAGAAAGCCAATCAAAGGCAGGAAGACGATAGCCTTGATGATGGTATCCATAGCCCAATCAGCCCTTCATCATGTTGACGTCTTCAACAGCGATCGAGCCGCGGTTGCGGTAGAAGACGACGAGAATTGCAAGCCCGATGGCGGCTTCCGCGGCCGCGACGGTCAGAATGAACAGAGCAAAGACCTGGCCAGTGATGTCGTTCAGGAACGACGAGAAGGCGACCATGTTGATGTTGACCGCAAGCAGGATCAGTTCGACCGACATCAGGATGACGATGACGTTCTTCCGGTTCAGGAAGATGCCGAAGACACCAAGCGTGAACAGGATGGCGCTGACGGTGAGATAGTGGGAAATTCCGATTTCCATTTTTTGGTTCCTCGACCTCGCGTCCGAATTAAATGCCCTGCCCGGGCTTGACCGTGATCACCTCGACGGCGGTCTCGGGCGTGCGGGCAACCTGCTGCGGAATGCTCTGGCGCTTGATGTTCGTGCGGTGGCGCAGCGTGAGGACGATGGCGCCGATCATGGCGACCAACAGCACAAGGCCCGCGATCTGGAAGAAGTAGACGTAGTGGGTATAGAGCACGTCGCCGAGTGCGGCGGTGTTCGTCCGGTCGGCAACCGCCGGGATCGGCATCGAGATGCCCTTGGCAATCTCCGGCGAGAAGGTCGCGCCGCCGACGACGATGATCAGTTCGGCAGCCAGGATCAGACCGATCAGCGCACCGACGGGCGCATATTCAAGCACGCCGGCTCTGAGTTCGGCGAAATCGATATCGAGCATCATGACGACGAACAGGAAGAGCACCGCAACCGCGCCGACATAGACCACGAGCAGGATCATCGCCAGGAACTCGGCGCCAGCCAGCAGGAACAGGCCCGCCGAATTGAAGAAGGTCAGGATCAGGAACAGCACCGAATAAACGGGGTTCCTGGCCGCAATGACCATAAATGCCGATGCCACCGCGATGAAGGCAAAGAGATAGAAAAAAAGAACCTGCAGACCCATGATCGGTGCCTTTTTCGTCTTGCACGGCGTGAGGCTCTTGCAGCCCCCACTCCACTGGCAAAGCCGGACTGATGTCCGGCCTTTGCCCCAAACTGTTTCACATGTGCCGCCTTGAAGGGCGACACCACGCATCGGCCTCAGCGATAGGGCGAGTCCATTGCGATGTTGCGTGCGATTTCCCGCTCCCAACGGTCGCCATTGGCGAGGAGCTTGTCTTTGTCGTAGTACAGCTCTTCACGCGTCTCGGTGGCGAATTCGAAGTTCGGTCCCTCGACGATGGCGTCGACCGGACAGGCTTCCTGGCAGAAACCGCAATAGATGCACTTCACCATGTCGATGTCGTAGCGCACCGTGCGGCGGGTGCCGTCGTTGCGGCGCGGGCCGGCCTCGATGGTGATGGCCTGGGCAGGACAGATCGCCTCGCAGAGCTTGCAGGCGATGCAGCGCTCTTCGCCGTTCGGATAACGGCGCAGGGCGTGTTCGCCACGGAAGCGCGGGCTGACCGGCCCCTTTTCGAAGGGGTAGTTCAACGTCGCCTTCGGCTTGAAGAAGTAGCGCATCGACAGAAAGAACGCGCCGACGAATTCCTTGAGGAACAGCGAGCTGACGGCTTGCGAAAGACCGGCCATCATTTACCTCCAGACTTGCCGGCCTGGGAGCGGCCAGCGGTATGCAACCGAGCGAAAGCCAGCATCATGCAGCTCCCGTCAGCTTGAGAACGAATGCAGTGATCACGACCATTGCCAGAGAAATCGGCAGGAAGACCTTCCAGCCGAGACGCATCAGCTGGTCGTAGCGGTAACGCGGAACGAAAGCCTTCACCATCGCGAACATGAAGAACACGAAGGATGCCTTGAGAACGAACCAGATGATGCCCGGGACCCAGTTGAGGAACCAGACGTCAACCGGAGGCAGCCAGCCGCCGAGGAAGAGAATGGTCGTCAGCGCGCACATCAGGCAGATGGCGGCATACTCGCCGAGCATGAACATCATGTAAGGCGTGGAGCCGTATTCGACCATGAAGCCGGCGACGAGTTCGGATTCCGCTTCCGGCAGATCGAAGGGCGGGCGGTTCGTTTCAGCCAGCGCCGAAATGAAGAACACGATGAACATCGGGAACAGTGCGAGCCAGTGCCAGTCGAGGAACGATGCGGGCAGACCCAAGTTCGTACCGATGCCGTTGCTCTGCGCATTGACGATATCAGTCAGGTTCAGCGAACCCACGCACAACAGGACGGTGACGATGACGAAGCCGATCGAGACTTCGTAAGACACCATCTGCGCGGCAGAACGAAGCGCGCCGAGGAAGGGATATTTGGAGTTCGACGCCCAGCCACCCATGATGATGCCATAAACTTCAAGAGAAGATATGGCGAACACGAAGAGGATGCCGACGTTGATATTCGCGATCACCCAGCCGGCATTGAGCGGAATAACCGCCCAGGCGGCGAGCGCCAGCGTCACGGAGACGAGCGGCGCGAGCAGAAAGATTGCCTTGTTTGCGCCAGCCGGAATCACCGGCTCCTTGAAGACGAACTTCAAAAGGTCGGCAAAGGACTGGAAAAGACCCCAGGGGCCCACCACATTCGGACCACGGCGAAGCTGGACAGCAGCCCAGATCTTGCGGTCGGCCAGCAGAACGTAGGCGATGAAAAGCAGCAGCGCGACCAGCAGCAGCAGCGACTGGGCGACCATGATGATCGCAGGCCAGACATAGGTCGAAACGAAAGCGTCCATGATACTCTATTCCCTCGCGCTCATTCCGCCGCAGCTTTGAAGTTGTTGCGTGCCAAAGCCGAGCATTCGGCCATGACGGCGGATGCGCGCGCTATCGGGTTCGTCAAATAGAAGTCTTTGACCGGAGACGCAAACACGGATTTGCCCATCTCACCGGCTTTTTGAGCAAGTGCGGCAATTTCGTCGCCACTGCCGACGGCAATCGCGTCGACATCGGCGAAATGCGGCTGCGCGGCGTAAAGCTTCGAGCGTAATTCGCCAAGCGAATCAAAGGGCAGCTTCTTGCCGAGAACGTCGGAGAGCGCACGGATGATCGCCCAGTCCTCGCGGGCGTCGCCCGGAGCGAAGCCGGCACGGTTGCCGATCTGCACGCGGCCCTCGGTGTTGACCCAGGTGCCGGATTTTTCGGTGTAGGTGGCGGCGGGCAGGATGACGTCGGCAGCGTGGGCGCCATTGTCGCCATGCGAACCGATATAGACAGTGAAGCCGGACTTGCGGCCAGCAAGATCGATCTCGTCGGCGCCGAGCAGGAAGAGAACGTCAGTGGCCGAAACCATTTCGGCGGCCGTCTTGCCGTTCTTGCCCGGGACGAAGCCGAGGTCGAGACCACCGACGCGGGACGCTGCGGTGTGCAGAACGGCAAAGCCGTTCCAGTCGGCCGTCACTGCGCCGACAAGCTTGGCGGCAGCGGCGAGAACGGCGGCACCGCCCTCCCCTGCAACGGCGCCCTGGCCGATGATGATCATCGGACGCTGCGCCTTCTTCAAGGTCGCAGCGAACTTGCCCTTGCCGGACACGAGTTCGGCCAGCGTGTCGGTGCCTGCACCGAGGTATTCGTATTCGTAGCGCAGTTCACCCCGCTCGCCGATGACGGCGATCGGGAAATTGCCCATCCGGTAACGCTTGCGGATGCGTGCGTTGAGAACGGATGCTTCGAAGCGCGGGTTCGAGCCGATGATCAGCAGCGCGTCGGCGCTCTCGATCCCCTGAATGGTCGGGTTGAAGATGTAGCTGGCGCGGCCGAGCGACGGATCGAGCGCTGCACCATCCTGGCGGCAGTCGACGTTTTCGGAACCGAGCGAAGCAAGCAGTTCCTTCAGCGCGTACATTTCTTCTACGGAAGCAAGGTCACCGGCGATGGCGCCGATCTTGTCGCCGGAGGTCGCTGCAACGGCAGCCTTGACCGCCTGGAACGCTTCGCTCCACGTTGCAGCCTGCAGACGGCCGTCCTTCTTGACATAAGGACGGTCGAGACGCTGAGTCTTCAGGCCGTCCCAGATGAAGCGGCTCTTGTCGGAGATCCACTCTTCGTTGATGTCCTCGTTGACGCGCGGCATGATGCGCATCACTTCGCGGCCACGGGTATCGACGCGGATGGCCGAACCGAGCGCGTCCATCACGTCGATCGATTCGGTCTTGTTCAGTTCCCACGGACGCGCCGTGAAGGCGAACGGCTTGGAGGTCAGCGCGCCGACCGGGCAGAGGTCAACGACATTGCCCTGAAGCTCGGAGGTCATGGCCTGTTCAAGATAGGTAGTGATCTCGGCGTCTTCGCCGCGGCCGATCAGGCCGAGTTCGGCAATGCCGGCCACTTCCGTGGTGAAACGGACGCAGCGCGTGCAATGGATGCAACGGTTCATCACCGTCTTGACCAACGGGCCGATATACTTGTCTTCGACAGCGCGCTTGTTTTCCTGGTAGCGCGAACTATCGATGCCGAAGGCCATCGCCTGGTCCTGCAAGTCGCATTCGCCACCCTGGTCGCAGATCGGGCAATCGAGCGGATGGTTGATCAGCAGGAATTCCATGACGCCTTCGCGCGCCTTCTTGACCATCGGTGTGGTCGTGAAGACTTCCGGCGTCTCGCCGTTCGGACCCGGACGAAGGTCGCGCACACCCATGGCACAGGAGGCGGCGGGCTTTGGTGGCCCTCCCTTCACCTCGATCAGACACATGCGGCAGTTGCCGGCGACCGACAGCCGCTCATGGAAACAGAAGCGCGGAACCTCGGCGCCGGCTTCTTCGCACGCCTGAAGCAGCGTGAAATGATCCGGGACCTCGATCTCTTTTCCGTCGACTTTCAGCTTTGCCATCTTCGTACTCAATCCTGTCTTCCATCCGTCCACCTTGAGGCGACGGACAATTCCAACACAGCCATGCTGCTTGCCGGTGGCGACCTCTGCCGGTCACCGCCTCTTATTCTTTTGCGCCTTTCAGCGCCTTTGCCTGCTTTACCCAGTCGTCGCGCAGAATACGTCCGCCAAAGCCCAGTTCGTCGTCGAAGCGGGCAATGTCGGCGTCACTCCAGGCGGCGATATCGGCGAACCGGCGAATGCCCTTGCCGTTCAGGACCTGCTCGAGCTTCGGGCCGATGCCGGAAATCCGCTTGAGGTCGTCGGCGGTGCGGGTCTTGGACCGCGAAGCTGCCGGCGCCTTCACGCGCTCCGCCAGCTTGTTCTCAGCCTTCGGCTTTGATACCGCGCCTTTCTTGGCGACTACCGGCTTCACCGTCTCTTGCGGCATTGCTTCTGCCTGAACCGGAGCTGCTTGGGTCGGAACGACCTCAGCCGGGGCGTCTGCCTGCATCTGGCCAGCCAAGGCCGAGCCCTTCTGCAGCGCTTCGACGGCGCCCTGCATCGCGCCGAACATAACGCCGGCGATGTGGCTCGACAGACCGAAACCAAGCGCGGTGGCAGCTGCCACGGCGCCTGCCGGATGCGCCATCAGCGGATGCAGCGGCACTTTGGGCATGGTCTTCATCCATTCGGCCATGCCGAACGGATCGGCCGGATCACTGCCAAGCGGACGTGCGGACGGAATGCCGCTCTCGGCCTCTCCCCTCACCTGTCCATCCTTGCGTGTGCCGGCCATGGCCCGTTACTCCGCCGCTTCCAGCACCGCGCCGTGCGACGTCGCGTTGCGGGTGTATTCGTCGATGCGCTTTTCGATCTCCGGACGGAAGTTGCGGATCAGGCCCTGGATCGGCCAGGCGGCCGCATCACCCAGAGCACAGATCGTGTGACCTTCGATCTGCTTGGTGACGTCGAACAGCATGTCGATCTCGCGCTTCTGGGCGCGGCCCTGCACCATGCGTTCCATCACGCGCCACATCCAGCCGGTGCCTTCGCGGCACGGCGTGCACTGGCCGCAGCTCTCGTGCTTGAAGAAAGCCGAGATGCGGGCAATTGCCTTGATGATGTCCGTGGAGCGATCCATGACGATGGCAGCCGCCGTGCCGAAGGACGATTTGACTTCACGAAGCCCGTCGAAATCCATCGGGCAGTCAATGATGTCTTCCGCCTTGACCACCGGGCACGATGCGCCGCCGGGAATGACCGCCAGCAGGTTGTCCCAGCCGCCGCGAATGCCACCGGCATGCTTGTCGACGAGTTCACGGAAGGTGATGCCCATCGCTTCTTCGACCGTGCACGGCTTGTTGACGTGACCGGAGAGCATGAACAGCTTGGTGCCGACGTTGTTCGGACGGCCGATCGACGAGAACCAGCCAGCGCCGCGGCGCAGGATCGTCGGGGCAACTGCGATCGACTCGACGTTGTTGACGGTCGTCGGGCAGCCGTAGAGACCCATGTTCGCCGGGAACGGCGGCTTCAGGCGCGGCTGGCCCTTCTTGCCTTCAAGGCTTTCGAGCAGCGCGGTTTCTTCGCCGCAGATGTAGGCGCCGGCGCCGTGGTGGACGTAGATGTCCATGTCCCAGCCCAGCTTGTTGTTCTTGCCGAGCAGGCCGGCGTCGTAGCATTCGTCGATCGCAGCCTGCAGCGCCTCGCGCTCGCGGATATATTCACCGCGCACGTAGATGTATGCGGTGTGCGCACCCATGGCGAAGCTGGCGATGACGCAGCCTTCGATCAGGGTGTGCGGATCGTGACGCATGATGTCACGGTCCTTGCAGGTGCCCGGTTCGGATTCGTCGGCGTTGACGACCAGATAGTGCGGACGCCCGTCGCTTTCCTTCGGCATGAAGGACCACTTGAGACCGGTCGGGAAGCCTGCGCCGCCACGACCGCGAAGACCCGAAGCTTTCATCTCGTTGACGATCCAGTCGCGACCCTTTTCGAGGATCTGCTTGGTGCCATCCCAATGGCCGCGGCTCATCGCGCCCTTGAGAGACTTATCCTTGAGGCCGTAGATATTGGTAAAGATGCGATCTTCATCTCTGAGCATGGTTCACCTCTTTACCGCGGCTTCTTGCCGAAAACTCTGATGTATTCGGCTTCGCCACCCTTGGCGAGCGCCTTGGCCTGCTTGACCCAATCGTCACGTTCGATCCGGCCCTTGAAATTGAGATAGCTGTCGACCCATTCGCGCTCGGCCTTCTTCCACGACGCGACTTGCGCGAACGTGTAGATGCCGAGTTCGTGCAGCGTGCCTTCGATCTTCGGGCCAACGCCGGAGATCAGCTTGAGGTCGTCGACAGCCGCCGGCCTAGCGATGCCTGCCGGGCGGTTCTTGTCTTCAAGCGACGGCTTGCCGGAAACGTCGGCCGCCCTGGCGGGCTTCGACTTGTCGGCGGTGTCGCCCTCGACCTTGGCGTTTGCCGCCGCTTCCTTCTTCGCCGTCGCCGGCGTCTTCACGGCGGCGTTGGTTTCGCTGGCAGCGGTCTTTGCCCGTGCAGCGTTCGATGGCGGAACGCTGACAACAGGCGCATCGCTGACCTTCTTCGCGCTCGCGGGAGCCTTCCTGGCCGGCGCGTCCGGCGTCATGAGCGTGGTCGGGCCACCTTCCGGCGCCGAGAAGACACGATCGATCTGCGGACCGGTGGCGACTTCGGCACCCTTGCCTGCATCGAAGCGGTCGATGATCTGCTCGAGCTGCTCGGGCGTCAGGTCTTCATAGGTGTCCTTGAAGATCATGACCATCGGCGCATTCACACAGGCGCCCTGACATTCCACTTCTTCCCAGGAAAGCGTGCCGCTCTCGTTGAGGGTGAAAGGATCGTGGGCGATCTTGCTCTTGCAGACCCGGATCAGGTCTTCGGCGCCACGCAGCATACACGGCGTCGTGCCGCAGACCTGCACGTGAGCGCGCGTTCCGACCGGCTTCAGCTGGAACTGGGTATAGAAGGTCGCAACTTCGAGCACGCGGATATAGGCCATGCCGAGCATGTCAGCGATCGATTCGATCGCGGCCTTCGTTACCCAGCCGTCCTGCTCCTGCGCCCGCATCAACAACGGAATGACCGCGGACTGCTCACGGCCTTTCGGATACTTCTGGATTGTCTTCTTTGCCCAAGCGGCGTTTTCGCGATTGAACGCGAATGCGGCCGGCTGAACATTGTCTTCGGCTAGTCGACGAACAGACATTCTTCACGACACCTTATCAGTTAATCGACCCACACCGCGATTTCGTCACCGAAACGAATTCGCAGGCATAGGCTGACTGGTCTTTTTGTAAAAATACGATGTAGCGCGTGCCGTTGGCCACGGCCGCCTTGATCTCGTAGCCCTTGGCCACGAGATCGGCCATCGAGCCCCCACGCATCGCGGCAGACGCTTCGCTGTTGACGGAATCCTGTGCGGATGCCGCCGTCGCAAGCATAAGAAATCCTGCCATTGCCAGGGGCGCGAAACGCATCAGCGATCCACCTCACCGAACACGATATCGAGGGAGCCCAGCACGGCTGACACGTCGGCAAGCTGGTGTCCGCGACAGAGGAAGTCCATCGCCTGCAGATGCGCGTAGCCCGGGGCACGGATCTTGCAGCGATAGGGCTTGTTGCTACCGTCGGAGACGAGATAGACGCCGAATTCGCCCTTGGGCGCTTCAACGGCTGTATAAACCTCGCCGGCCGGCACGTGGTAGCCTTCGGTGTAGAGCTTGAAGTGGTGGATCAGCGCTTCCATCGAGCGCTTCATCTCACCACGTTTTGGCGGAACGATCTTACCGTCCATCGACGAGACCGGGCCAATCTTGGCATCGCCGAGCAGACGGTTCACGCACTGACGCATGATCTTGGCCGACTCGCGCATTTCGATCATGCGGATGAGGTAACGATCGAAGCAGTCACCGTTCTTGCCGATCGGAATGTCGAAATCCATGTCCGAATAGCATTCGTAGGGCTGCGAACGGCGCAGGTCCCAGGCAGCGCCGGAACCGCGAACCATCACGCCCGAGAAACCCCAGGCCCAGGCGTCTTCCAGCTTGACGACGCCGATGTCGACGTTGCGCTGCTTGAAGATGCGGTTGCCAGTCAGAAGCTCGTCGATATCGTCGACGGTCTTGAGGAACGGGTCGATCCACTTGCCGATATCCTCGACCAGCTCATGCGGCAGATCCTGGTGCACGCCGCCGGGACGGAAATAGGCCGAGTGCATGCGCGCGCCGCAGGCACGCTCATAGAACACCATCAGCTTTTCGCGCTCCTCGAAGCCCCAGAGCGGCGGCGTCAGCGCGCCGACGTCCATGGCCTGCGTGGTCACGTTCAGAAGATGCGACAGGATACGGCCGATTTCCGAATAGAGAACGCGGATCAGCTGGCCGCGGATCGGAACTTCGGTTCCGGTCAGCTTTTCCACTGCAAGCGCAAAAGCATGCTCCTGGTTCATCGGCGCGACGTAGTCGAGCCGATCGAAATAGGGAATCGCCTGCAGATAGGTCTTGGTTTCGATCAGCTTTTCGGTGCCGCGATGCAGCAGACCGATATGCGGGTCGACACGCTCGACGATTTCGCCATCAAGCTCGAGCACCAGACGAAGAACGCCGTGCGCCGCCGGATGCTGCGGACCAAAGTTGATGTTGAAATTGCGGACGTTATGTTCGGTCATACCGATTGCTCCAGGCCGGACGGCGCCCTCAAAGGGTCGCCGCGGGCCGACTTAGTCTCACCGTGCTTTCGCCTTCTCGTCGCCGGGCAGGACGTATTCCGTCCCTTCCCACGGGGAGAGGAAGTCGAAGTTACGGAATTCCTGCTTCAGTTCAACGGGCTCATAGATGACGCGCTTGGCTTCGTCATCATAGCGAACCTCGACAAACCCGGTGACCGGGAAGTCCTTGCGCAGCGGATGCCCTTCGAAACCGTAGTCCGTCAGGATGCGACGCAGGTCCGGATGGCCGGTAAACAGAATGCCATACATGTCGTAGGCTTCGCGTTCGAACCAGTCGGCGCCCGGAAAGACGCTGGTGGCCGACGGCACAGGCTCGCCTTCACCGGTCGCAACCTTGATGCGCACGCGGAAATTCTGGCGTGGCGACAGCAGGTGGTAGACGACATCGAAACGGTCCGGCCGCTGAGGCCAGTCGACACCGCAAACATCGACGAAGTTGATGAAGGCGCACTGCACGTCGTCGCGCAGGAACGTCAAGAGCTCGATCAGGTTTGCAGCCGTCGTCGTCAGCGTCAGTTCGCCGTAGTTGATGGCGGCATCCGAAATCAGCTGGCTGCGCGTCTCGCGCAGATAGGAGGCAAGCTCGTTCAGGGCTTCACTCATGTTAAGGACCCCCTACCCTTAGCGTTCGATCGTGCCGGTCCGGCGGATCTTCTTCTGCAGCAAAAGCACGCCGTAAAGCAGCGCTTCTGCTGTGGGAGGACAGCCTGGCACATAGATATCAACGGGCACGACACGGTCGCAGCCACGCACGACGGAATAGGAATAGTGATAGTAGCCGCCGCCATTGGCACACGAGCCCATCGAGATCACGTAACGCGGCTCCGGCATCTGGTCGTAGACCTTGCGGAGCGCTGGCGCCATCTTGTTGGTCAGGGTGCCGGCGACGATCATCACATCGGACTGGCGCGGTGAAGCGCGCGGCGCGAAGCCGAAGCGCTCGGCGTCGTAACGCGGCATCGACATCTGCATCATCTCGACGGCGCAGCAGGCAAGACCGAAGGTCATCCACATCAGCGAACCAGTGCGCGCCCAATTGATGAGCTCGTCGGTCGACGTAACCAGAAAACCCTTGTCGGCGAGCTCATTGTTGATCTCGCCGAAGAATGCATCATTGCTGCCGATCGGCTTGCCGGTCGAGGGATCGATGATCCCCTTCGGCTTGGGCGCAACGAGCGTGGTGCCGGATGCTAGTTCCATTCCAGCGCTCCCTTCTTCCATTCATAGATAAAGCCGATCGTCAGCACACTGAGGAAGACCATCATGGACCAGAATCCGAACCAGCCCAGCTGGTGGAACGAGACGGCCCACGGAAAGAGGAAGGCGACTTCCAAGTCGAAGATGATGAAGAGGATCGACACAAGATAGAAACGAATGTCGAACTTCATTCGAGCGTCGTCGAACGCATTGAAACCGCATTCGTAGGCCGACAGCTTTTCCGAATCAGGCGCCTTGAACGCGACGGCGAAGGGGGCAATCAAAAGTGCCACGCCGATCACAAGTGCGATTCCAATGAAAATCGCGATCGGAACATAGGAACCGAGAAGTTCAGTCATTGTTATCCGTCCCTGCCTGCGGGAGGGCGCATGGGAGAGCGCCAAACAACAAATCTCGCAGGCCGAAAAATATGTTGCAACGCCAGAGTGGTTAGCGCAGCCCGCGCTTGCGCGCAAGCCTTCGAGGGCCATTTAAACCGGTTCGCGGCACAGGATTGGACGACGTGTCGCGGCAAAGCGCTGATTTGCAGGCACGGGCAGACTTTACGGTAAAAGCGACGCCAGAAGGACAGATTGCCGCACTGCAAAAAACAGAATTTGCAGTGACGTTGTATCGGAGGAATCAAGAGGTAAATGGCGCGAGTGACGGGGCTCGAACCCGCGACCTCCGGCGTGACAGGCCGGCACTCTAACCGACTGAGCTACACCCGCGCATATGACCCAAGGGGTCAGTATTACCACCATCGGCGCTTCGTGAGAATGCCTCAAGTCAAACCATGTCAAGAATGGCGCGAGTGACGGGGCTCGAACCCGCGACCTCCGGCGTGACAGGCCGGCACTCTAACCGACTGAGCTACACCCGCATCATCTTGAAGTGGCTGGAGCGTTTCCGCCCCGGCACCGAGCGGGCTTGCCCGTTCGATGAGCGGCTAACTAAGCGGTTCGCATTTGGGTGTCAAGCGTGTTTGGAGACAAATCCATAACGGAGCCAATTTTGATCCACAGGCAATGTCAAAGCCGCCCTCGACCTCCCCAGGCCCCTGCCCTTTGCGCAGCAGCCGGCTCTGGCGTGAGGAAAGACAATGCACAGATACATGCCAGCGACTGATGGATTCGGATGAAAGTCGTCGCGTGGCCAATCACCTTTTTCCACAGTCGCCGCTCTCCGCTTTTTTCCACAATGTGAAAACCCGGCAACTCCTGCACTTTTGTCGCCTCGTGCAAAAAAAATCAAAAAAACGACGGAAATGCTCTTGCGGTTTTTTTCGGTTACGCCTAGATCACGGCCACCGACGCGGCGGACACATCCGGTCCGAACGCTGAAGGGCGATTAGCTCAGTTGGTAGAGCGCCTCGTTTACACCGAGGATGTCGGGAGTTCGAGTCTCTCATCGCCCACCATTTTTTCCTTGGAACTTCCACCGCCGACTCAACAAGCGCATTTGCGTTCATGTTTTCACTGTCGAACTGTCCGTGGCCAAAATTCTGCGCTTCCTGTGTTCAGGCGTTCATCAGATCGAGCTGTCGGTACCGTGACCCAAGGCAAACGCCCGCACAGGCTTCGACGATAGAGCGACCTGCGCCTTTCGCGCGATGCAACCGAATTTGTTGAAAGCGATCCTTACGCCACGTGCGCTGTGAACGCGCTGGCGACAGATTCGTCACGAATCGCAAAGCAGCAGACGAGCAAAAGAATCAGCTAGCTGCCGCGATACTGTTCGTCGGTGACATGCTCCAGCCAGTCGACCGCCTTGCCGTCGAGCGCTTCCTGGATGGCGAGGTGAACCATGGCCGTGTCAGGCGCGGCACCGTGCCAATGTTTTTCGCCTGGCGGAAACCAGACCACGTCTCCCGTACGAATCTCACGCACCGGCTCGCCCCAGACCTGCGCCAGGCCTCTGCCCGATGTCACCACCAGCGTCTGCCCAAGCGGATGCGTATGCCATGCGGTCCGCGCGCCGGGCTCGAAGGTCACGTTGACGGCGCGCACACGGGCCGGCTCTGCTGCCTCGATGACGGGATCCTGCCTGACTGTCCCGGTGAAGTAGTCGGCCGAGGGTCGTGTCGACGCTCGCGATCCGCTGGGTATGATTTCCATCTGCCGTTCCTCCGGGTTTCCGTCACGATCATTCGCCGACGGCATGTCGGCATCATAACCTGTGGATAGTCACTTCCGGGCACGCCGTTCGGGCAATATCGCAAAGATGCTCGTGGTGCGTCAGGTAGATCACCTGCCCGACGCGGGCCATATCCGCCATCAGCTCGAAGGCGCGACCGGCGCGGCCGTCGTCAAACGTCTCCATGATGTCGTCTGCGATGAAGGGCAAGGTTTCGCGCGCCGCGGCGACCTCGTGATAGCCGGCGATCCTGAGCGACAGATAAAGCTGAAAGCGCGTCCCCTTGGAAAGATCGCGCGCCAGCTTGGACCCGCCAGTTGCGGCGTTGGCAATCAGGAATTCCTGACCCTTGTCGGCCTGCGCCGACAGGCTGGAATATTCTCCACCGCTGATGCGGCTGAAGGTTTCCGAGGCGCGCCGCATCATGCCGCTGCGATGGCGCTCGCGAAAGAGCCGGAGTGCCTGCTCGGCGGCGATCAGGCCGGCTCTCAGCTTGAGATAGCCGAGCGCCTTGGCCTCGATCTCCAGAAGCAGCGTGCGGCGACGCTGATCGAGTGCTGCGACAGCGTCGTCGCCGGCGATATTGGCGAGCGCCCCTTCCTTCGTCCGCATGTCGGCGTGCAATTCACTTACATCACGGTCGCTCTCTTCAAGCAGCGCCTCGACGCGAGCCAGTTCCAGCCGCACCGCTTCGTCGTCAAGCGCAGCCAGCAACGCCTCGGCGTCTTCGCTGCGGGCGACACCAAGGCGCTGCGCAAGGTCGGCCTCCGATTCGGCAATGCGCTGGCGCAGCCGTTCCTGCTCGCGGGAAGCGTCGAGCCGCAAGCCGGCTTCATCCAATGTCTCGCAGTCGAAGAAGTCGAGGACCAGACGTTTGCGGGCAATGTGAAGATCCTGCTCGGCAGCAACGCTGCGTTTCTCCTCCTCAAGGCGGGCAAGCTCCGTCAACAGCGTAGCGCGCCGATCCTCCTGCTTTTCAGCCTCTGCGGCACGCGCCTTCATGGCGGCGAAAATCGCAAGCGTATCTCCGGTGTCGGGCACACCGGCAAGATTTGCGATCGCCGCTTCAAAAGCCACTTGATCCTTGCGCATGCCGGCGACGCGGTGATCGAGATCGGCCTTGCGCTGCACCAGCTTGTCGAGATCCTGCAAGACCGCGAGCATGGGGGCGATTTGATCCGGCAGCAGCTGTTCCGGCCGACCGGCAAGCCAGGTGGTTGAGAGCAGATCGTCCCATTGCTCCCGCCAGGAGCACAGGGCGTCCTCGGCTTGCGCCAAGATCGACTTACGCTGCTCCAGCGCGTCACTGGAACGTCGGACCGCCTCGCGCGCCGCCTTGCCGGCAGAAAAAGCCGCCTGGGCCTGCCCGACAGCATTCTCGGCAAAGGCCATGAGATCGTCGAGCCGTTGCGGCAAACGCTCGGTCACACCGATCTCGGCAAGTGAATCCTTCAGAACATCGCGCGCGTCATTCTCGTCGGCCTGGGCGCGATCGAGCTCCAGCCGCGTAGAACGCTGTTGTGTGCGGACATCGAGCGCCGCGAGCCGGGACACGAGCCAGGCTTCCAGCTGCGTCAACTGCGTGACGTCAGGTAAACCGCTTGCAGAGGCTGTTGCTTTGACCGCCTGTGCAAGTGCAGACGCCTCCTCGGCGAGCGAGCATTGTTGTCGCCCAAGCTCATCAAGACGCGCCCGGCGCTCGGCGATCGACAAAGCGAGCGAGCGCATATCCGCGACCTTTGCTGCCTCGGCGAGCCGCAATGCCGTCGCATCGTCGTCGCGACCCAACGCGTCCTCAAAGATTTCCGCAGTCGTCGCATCCAACCGGACCTTGTGCCGCTCCCAGGCGTGTTGTCGCTGCTGGCGAATCTCGATGGACGCCCGGTCGTCAAGGGCGCCGCCCGAAGCAATCAGGGCCGCGAGGCGAGCTTCCTCTCCGGCCAGTTGTTCAGTTTCGCTCGCGACGCGGTCGGCAAGGCGCAGGCGCCTTTGGTCCTGCGCCGCCGTGTCGCGTCGCCAGGTCTCGATCGTGCCGGCAGCGGGCACAGTCAGGCCAAGCAGATCATCGGCGCTGCCTGAATAGGGTTTCAAAGCCGCCAGCTTGTCGGCAAGCTCTGCATCCAGGCGTTCGAGCACTTGTCGGGTGGCCTGCAGGCGCAGGGAGCAATCATCCTGCCGAACACGCCGCAAGCGCTCGACAAACGCGCTCGGATCGATGGCCGAGCTGCGTTCGGCCTGCAGCCGCGCCAGCTCGTCTGTCGCCTCCCGCTCCATCCGTTTTGCCCCATCCGCCTCCTGTCGAGCCGATGCCGCACGCTCCTGCAACGCGGAATGCCGCCGTGAGAGTTCCTGCAGGCGAGCGCCTGTGGCCGTCGGCAACAGCAGCGATGCCGGATCCTGGTCGCCGCGCTCGCCGAGCCTAACGAGGCAGGCAGAAATTTCGATATTTGTCCGCGACAGTTCGTCGATCCGTGCGGGCATGTCGCGCGCGGCTGTGACGTAACGCGCATCGAGCGCCGTCTCCTGCAGCGCGTTCAAACGTTCCACCAGGATGAGGGCCGCCTTGTCATGCGGCAGGACCTCCAGCTCTTCCTGCCGACGGCGACTTTCGTCCGCGAGTTGACGCAACCTGGTCGCAATTTCGATGTCGCGCCGTCGCAGTGCGGGCAGTTCTGCGGCCCACTCGGCCGGCGCTGGCGGCAAGGCCGGCGCCTTTGCCAGATCAATGCGCAAGCCACACAGGCGCCGGAAGAGCGGCAAGGCATCGATCTGCGCTCGCAGGCGATCGCGCTCCACTCGCAGTTCGACGCGCCGCGCCATGGCCGCGTCGTGGCGCTCGCGGGCGGCAAGAAGCGTCTTGCGCAGCGATGCATATTCACGCGCATTGACGTCCAGCCCGTTGCGCTCGACTTTCAACGCATCGAGTTCGGCCTTCAGCTCGGAAAGCTGATGCTTGCGTGCCTGGGGTCGATAGAAGGCATCCGCCTCGGCGCGCAGGATAGACAGGATCGCAGCGCTGTCCGGCAGACCTGAACTGGCGGAAAAGAGCAGGGAGCCGAGTTCGCCCTCGCTCTTCAGGATCGCCTCCCCTCCCTGCTCGATACTGTCGTCGTCGAGCGAGAACATCATGCGGTAGGTCGCGCGGTCGATCGAGCCGAGCGCGGCGGAAAACAGATTGTCCGGCAACGGCTGATCGTCGGCACCGACCAGCGTGTTGGTCTTGCGCTTTATCCGGAAGGCCTGATGGGTGCGGCCGGCCGCCTCGATCGTGCCGCCAACCCGCATCGTCTGATAGGCGTGCAGAAAGCCGTAGGAGCTGTAATGCTCGATGCCGAAGAGCAGGTCGAGGAAGCCCGAAAACAGCGTCGACTTGCCGGCCTCGTTCGGGCCGTAAACGATATGCAGGTCTGGCCTACCTGATATCGCCGGACCGAAGTCGAGGCGCCGCTCGGTAAACTTGCCGTACCGCACCAGGTCGAGTTCGCGCAGCCGCATCAGCGTGAACCCTCGCCTGCATTGCCATGAAGGTGTGCGAGCACCTCCGCAGCACCGGAGACACCGGCATCGAACGCCAGTCTTTCGACCGCCGCCTCATCCGGCGCCAGAACCTGGCGCAGGTCCGGCGGCAACTGCTGCAGCAATTCCTCGACCGCAGAGCGCACTTCCTGACGGAAACCGTGGGCCGGCAGGACATCGCTGCCGACAAGGGCCGCCAGTTCGTCGACCGGATCAGCCATAACCGCCCCCGCCTCTGCACCAGGACTGCGGCAATCGAGCTCGATTTTCTCGACCCAGCAGCCGCCGTTGCCCGCAGCCACATTGTCGATCTCGGCCCGGAGCAGATCGCCATCACGGCGCATGCGCCAGGAAAGCGGCGTCGCGCCAGTCAGTGTCAGGCGGAAGATCACATTGTCGGCAGCGGTCGTCTCGCGCGACTGCAAGAAAGCGTTCCCGACCGTATCAAGCATATCGCCCCACTCGGAAACGCCGGTGAGGTCAAGGCTGATCCGCTCGAAGGTGGCAAGGCCGATTGCCCGCTCCTCGATCGAAACCCGCCCTTCGTCGGTCACCGTCACCAACGTCACGCCCTTGCTGTCGGCTTCGTTGATGTCGCGCCCCTGCGGCATGCCCGGCATGACGACGAAAGGTTCGCTGGCATGGACCTGACGCTGATGGACATGGCCGAGCGCCCAATAGTCGAAGCCGTGCGCCTGGAGATCCGCCACGCTGCAGGGAGCATAGAGGTCATGGCCGGCAGCGCCGGCGAGGCTCGTGTGCAACATGCCGATATTGATCGCGTCGGCGACCGGTGACTGAAAGGACGGCAGCAAGCTTTCCGACGCATGGGCGTTCGCAAAGCTCACACCATGGATATAGACATCGCGGCCGCTCTCCAGCGTCTTTGCGAGGACTGCCTTGCCGCGGCCCTTGAAGACGTGTGTCGATGGCGAGAGCGTCAGCTCGTTCGTCACTTGCGATTGGGCATCGTGATTGCCGCGGATGATGAAGACCCGGATGCCGGCCTCGTCGAGCCGGCGCAGTTCGCCAGCGAGAAACAGCGCGGTGTTCATCGAGGTCTGGCTGCCATCATAAAGGTCGCCGGCGATCAGCAAGGCATCGACCTCTTCGGCAAGGCAAAGATCGACGATCCTCACAAGCGCTTGCCTGGTCGCACCGCGCACGATGTCGGCGAGCTCGGCATTTCGAAGCGCAAGGCTGCGCAGCGGGGAATCAAGATGAAGATCGGCGGTGTGAACGAAGCGGAAGGACATGGCCGACCATGGCCCGTGGGAGCAGCACCCGTCAATGCGCCGGACACCGTCATCCACGCGGATGCGCCCGTCACTCGCCGTTATTTCAGGGCAGTTAAGTAAAGCCAGCGCTCATACGTAATGACTGGAGTTTCGACTTGAAACGTTCTGCCGCAAAAGCGCGCGCCCCTATGTGCAAATATCAGATTATACTCACTTTAATCGATTAGCGCTTTTGTAAGAACTTGTTGGCTAGGTTCCGCTCGGCTGCATTTTGCGTGCGGCCAAGCACAGGAATGACTCCCTGCTTCGGCATCCGCTCCGTCATGACGATCAAGAGCCGGAACGACTTATTCATGCACAAGCTTTTACGGACGCCGTTCCTCCGGAGTTATTCATGTCGCGCCTAAAGATATCACACACCCTTATTGCCCTTTTCCTGATGGTTGGCCTCATCGTCACCGTTCTGGCCGTCGCCTCGCTTGGCGGCATCAAGATGATGAACGAGCGCAACAACGAGATTGCCACCACGTGGCTGCCGCGTGTCTCGCTCTCGCGCGCACTGGAAACCCAGCTTTCGGACACACGCATGTCGTTTGCCCGGCACCTGATCTCGCTGACCCCCTTCGAGAAGAAGGCGGCCGAGAAGGTCATCGGCGAAACCGTAGATGGCTTCAACAAGCTTTCGGACGAATACGCCGCCCTGATGGTCAACGACGCCGACAAGGCAGCACTTGAAAAGGTCAAGAGCGCCTATGAGGCCTACCTCTCGGTTTCCGCCGGCATGGTCAAGCTCTCCAACAATCTCGAGAATATGAAGGCGCAAAGCGTGTTCAAGGTCGAGATGCGCGAGAGGGAACAGCAGGTCGACCAGGCGATCAAGGAAATGCGCGCGCTCAATCTGGCCGGCGCCGACGCTGCCGTTGCTGACAGCTCCACCACGCACGACCAGATCCGTATGATCGAAATGGCTGTCATCGCGGTTGCGGCTCTCATCGTCCTCGGCGCTATTTTCTACGCAATCCGCGGCATTGCCCGTCCAATCCAGATCATCACCCGCTCGATGGCAGGTCTCGCAAATGGCGATACGGCCACCGCCATTCCCTATGGCGTGCGCAAGGACGAGATCGGCGAGATGGCGCGCGCCGTCGAGGTCTTCCGCGAGGCGGCCATCTCCAATCTTCAGCTCGAGGAAGATGCCAAGGTCCAGCGTTCGCAGGCAGAGGCCGAGCGTCACCGCGTGACCGAAGAGGCCGAGGCGGCCGCACAGCTCCGTCTGCAGGAAGCGACAGCCGGCCTTGCAACCGGTCTTCGCCGCCTGGCGGCCGGCGATCTCGCCTTCCAGCTCAACGAACCTTTCGCACCGGATTTCGAACAGCTGCGTCACGACCTCAACCAGGCCGTTGCCCAGCTGGCCGATACACTGGCTGCCGTCTCCTCCAGCTCGGGCAGCATCGACAGCGGTGCACGCGAAGTCAGCCAGAGCGCCGACGATCTGTCACGTCGCACCGAACAGCAGGCCGCGTCGCTGGAAGAAACGGCAGCCGCCCTCGACCAGATCACGGTCAATGTCGGCAGCTCGTCCAAGCGCACCAACGAAGCCCGCGCCATTGCCAGCCAGGCAAACGAAAGCGCCCACAAGTCCGGCGCCATCGTCTCCGGCGCAATCGACGCCATGGGCCGCATCGAGCATTCGTCGAGCCAAATCTCCAACATCATCGGCGTCATCGACGAAATCGCCTTCCAGACCAACCTGCTGGCGCTGAATGCCGGCGTGGAAGCAGCGCGCGCCGGTGATGCCGGCAAGGGATTTGCCGTCGTCGCCCAGGAAGTGCGCGAACTCGCACAGCGTTCGGCCAATGCCGCCAAGGAGATCAAGGACCTGATCCGCAATTCAGCGGTGGAAGTGCAGAGCGGCGTCAAACTCGTGCGTGAAACCGGCGAGGCTCTGCGCACGATCGAAGGCTTTATCGTCACGATCAACCAGCACATGGACGCGATCGCCGTTTCGGCACAGGAACAGTCCGCCGGGCTTTCCGAGGTCAACACCGCCGTCAACCAGATGGACCAGGTGACCCAGCAGAACGCCGCAATGGTCGAAGAGGCGAACGCCGCAAGCGCGACGCTGGCACAGGAGGCCGGCCGTCTTCGCGAACTGATCGCTCGCTTCACATTGGCCCAGGATTCGGGCCACGGTTACGCGCCTTGGACCGGCTCATCGCGCCGGGCAGCATAGTCCGAACGGGTGAAATTCTTGGCACTACAAGTGAAACGGCCTCCGGAAACGGAGGCCGTTTCTTGCTTGCGGAGGTCGTTACCGTGAAATTGCAGAGGTTTTAGTCGACAAATGTAGCAATTGTAACTATCAATAATGTTGCTGCCATTTGACATGGCACCTCACAATTTTCCAACGATGATCATGAAGAAGACATTCGAAGTTTCCGACAGACTGTTTGAGCTTTATCACCGCGTCCACCGGCTCGTGAACGAGTCGATGACGGAGGAAGGCGTTTCGCTGGCGCGGAGCAAATTCCTGTTCTTCCTGAGCAAGCTCGGCCCCTGTCGCTCGACGGATATCGCCTGCGCGCTGAACTTTGCGCCGCGCACCGTCACCGAAGCGATCGACGGCCTCGAGCGCGACCGATTGGTGATGCGCAAACCCGATCCCGAGGATCGCCGCGCCAAGATCGTCTCGATCACCGACACGGGACGCGTGATCCTGGAGGCAGCCGAACACCCGCGCAAACAGCTGATCGAGGAGATCTTCTCCGCGCTCGACGACAAGGAGCTCGGTCAGCTCTTCGATATCGTCGGCAAACTCGTCGACAAGACCGACGAAATTCGCAAGCGCAAGGATGAGGCCGAAGCAGCACAGATTGCGGTCGCTCGCTAGGCCCGCCCTTCCCCCAGCCTTTACAGATAGCCGAAACAGAAAGAGGCCGGGACGTCATGTCCCGGCCTCTTTCGTTTTTCTCCTGGCCCGACGATTACATCGCGTCGATGGCACCGATGGAGAAGAACAGTGTCTCGCCGGAGGAATCGTCGACGCCGTCATTGTCGGTGACGACATAGCCGTTGCCGGCGGCATCGACGGTGAAGCCTTCGACCTTGTCGACGACGTAACCCTTCAGGGCCCTCAGATCGGGAAGGAGGTCGCGAACCTCTTCCTTCTTGACGACAGGAAGCTCGCCGCCAAGGGCTGCCGGCTTCAGGTCGGCAAGGGCGACACGGTAGAGCTTCTTCAGCTTGGCTGCCTGGCCGATCAGGTTGTCTCGCTCGATGATATAGGCATAATCGCCGTGGACGGAGATTTCCGACAGGCCGACCCAGCCGCCATCCGCCTTCTCGAGCGGATAACGCACAGCACCCCATTCCTCGCTCGACGGCTTGTAGGAGACGAGCTTGACGAAGCCCTTCTCGTCGTCCTTCCATTCGCGCTGGACGGCCATCCAGAGAACCTGATCGTCGCCTTCGCCGACAACCGTTACACCCTCGAAGCCGAAGCGGCTCTCGCCTGCACGCAGAGTTTCGGGCAGGGCGATCTCCTTCTTGATCTCGCCCTTCTTGTTCACACGCAGCAGCGCGTGGCTGTAGAGCTTGTCGGCGTTGCCTTCCGAAGCGAGCCAGAAGCCCCCTTCCCCATCATTGGCGATGCCTTCGATGTCGAGCTTCTGTGCCGGGGCGCCATCGCGGGTGATCCGAAGCGTCTCGGTGATCAACGCCGGCTTCTGCGTCGCATCGATGGTGAAGATGGTCGGCTGCGATGCATAAACCGAATCGTTGACTGCGCGCAGGAAGCCCGGCTTGTCGGCAACGGCTGCGAGGCCCGACAAGGCTCCGAAGCCCACCGGCAGACCATCCTTGTCCGCCGAACGGATCTGCGGATAGGCGGCTTCACCTTCGCCACGCTCGTAGATCATCACATGCGAGCGAGCGCCGCCGTCTTCGCCGAGATCGACCTCGTTGGTGGTCGCAAGCAGATTGCGCGACGGGATCGCGACGGCACCCTCCGGCGAGATGCCCGACGGCAGCAATTGCAGCAGTTCCGGCTCGGCGCCGGTGTCCTTGTAAACGCCGACGACGGATGCACGTTCGGCAAGCACGAAGAACAGATTGTCTTCGCCGAACTTGGCAGCCTCGAGGCCTTCCGGCTCGACGCCCTTGGCCGACGAGCGCTTCTCGGGATAGTGGCCGATCGAAGCGATCTCGTGTTCGAAACTCGCACCCGATTCGAACAGGACCTTACCGGCCGTATCGAAGATGGTGAAGCCGCGCGAACCGCCCTCATAGTCACCTTCGTTGGCGACGACGATGCGATTGTCGTCGAGCCACTTGACGGCGTCAGGCTCGCGCTTGCGGCCCGGTTGCTCGTCCATGAAGGCGATAGCGCCGTCACGCTTGGCGTCGATGTCCCTAAGGTCGACCGCGCCAGCGGAGAAATGCGTCTTTACCGTCGCCGACTTGCCGTCGATGATGACGATGTGGTTGTTCTCCTGCAGCGTCAGCGCAATCTCGTCCTTGCCGTTGAAGGACACGAATTCCGGCTCCGGGTCGTCGCCTGCAACCTCGGCAAGACCGGTGAGGGTCACGTGCTTGATCGTCGCGCAATCGGCACCACCATCCTTCAGAGACAGGATCACCAGGTCGCCGGCAGGCATCTGCGGGATCTTGCCGTCGTTGACCTCTTCATCGCGCTCATTCTCGATCGCGATCGCAGCAATGGTCCGGTCCTTGTTGACCGCGACGGAGTCCGGCTGGCCGCCGAGATCGCAGGTCGACTCGACCTTCTTCGAGGCAACGTCGACGGTAGCGAGAAAGCCGGAAGGCTTGGTGAAGCTTTCGCGTGTGTTGACCGCGATCAGGGCCTTGGTACCGGCGACGGTTACCGAGGTCGGCTCGCCATCGAACGACACGATACCGGCCGCCTTCGGCGCCTTGGCGTCGGTGATATCGATAAGGCCGATGCGCTTGCCCGGGCTATCGGAATAGATCAGCGTATTGCCGTCTTCGGTGGCGGTAATGATTTCCGCGGATGTCGCGTCCTTGCGGGCATCGCCCTCCGGCAGATTGTCGGCAACGGCGAAGGACGCAATACGATTGAACACCGGTTCGGCGGCAGCCGGAAAGGCAACGGACGCAAGAAGTATGGCGGCAAGTGCCGTTCTGCATGATGAAATGGTCATGAAAAATCCCCCATGTCGAATATTCAAAACAAGGGGGTTCTGCGGGATGGCGATGACAGGCGCATGACAGTCCCGCGCCTTTGTTGTGCAGCGTTGTCTTACGCGGTCGCGCGCTCGCGTTTCATCTCGTTGCGCATGATGAAAAGCGAGGCGCCGAGGATCAGGACCGCCCCCAGCCACAGATAGCCGCTCGGCGCATAACCGAAGACGAGCCAGCCGGCGAGAACGTTGAGCGGTAGCTTGAGATCGTCGAAAGGCTGCACATACGCTGCGTCTGCGACGGTATAGGCAAGCGTCAACAGATACTGTGCCACCACGGTCAAAAGCCCCGCCAGCACCAATAGCGCAAGGATAGTTCCACTCGGCACGACAAACCCTGCCGACAGCGCCAGCACACCATTGATCGGCGTCAGAAGCACGAGCAACCAGACCGTTATCGTCTCAGGGCGCTCGATGCCTGTCAGGCTCTTGGTGATCAGCGACGCCGCCCCCCAGAGCAGCGCCGAGAAAACCGGCAGCAGCGCTGCCCGGGTGAAGCTTTCCGACCAGGGCTGCAGGATGATCGTGGCGCCGGCAAAGCCGACTGCCGCCGCTGCCCAGCGTGCCGGACCAACGCGTTCGCCCAGGAAGAGCCGCGCACCAAGAATGATGAAAAATGGCGATGTCATCACCAGCGCGATCGCCTGCCAGATCGGAACAGAAGCCAGGCCCGAAACCCAGGCCCCTACGCCGAGCGCCGCAAAGGCAACGCGAATGACGTGACGCCAGGGGTAATCGGTGCGCATGGCCGACAGGCCGGCGCGAAACAGGAACGGCAGGGAGAAGACGAGTGCAAATGCATATTGCCAGAAGGCAGTCGAGGTGGCGGAAAAGCCGAGTTGCATCGTCATCCATTGCGTGACGACATTCAGGAGAGCAAAGGCGACGCCGGCCAGTATCATCCAGGCCGCACCGGCCATGGCACGGGAGGTGAAAAGTGCTTGGGTCGTCTCGCTCATGTCCTTCATCCGCAAACAGGGACCTACACAAATCAGGACACATGAGCGCAGGATGCGACGACGGACCGCCCGCCCGTCGCACCCACGATCATTCTCTTTCATCCGGACTGTGACCGTCGGCTCCGGAATCGCACCGGATCTGCTAACCTTCCGACACGACAGCGCCTGAAGTGCTCGCGGGCTTGGGCCTGCTGCATAATTCCTTAAATCCAATCCGATTTAAGGAGAAAATTATGCAGCAGCTTTCAAGTGTCACAGCGTCCGTTGCGCGTCATATTTGACGCGCGGCGCTGAGCCCTTACCGCCGGTGGGGAGTTTCACCCCGCCCTGAGAACAGGGCTGAGCCGTAGACCAAAGACCGCGCTGCTGCAAGGGCAGCCGAAACGCAAAAGGGTCCGGCGTGAACCGAACCCTTCAAGACTTGGACGGCCGGCCTCGTATCCGGCCGTCAAGCAAACCTATCAGCCGTTAACGGCATCCTTCAGGCCCTTGCCGGCCGTGAACTTCGGAACGTTGCGTGCCGGGATGTCAACTTCAGCGCCCGTGGACGGGTTGCGGCCCTTGGAGGCTTCGCGACGCGAAACGGAGAAGTTGCCGAAACCGACGAGGCGAATGTCGCCACCGTCCTTAAGTTCAGCCTGGATGGTCTCGAAAACTGCATCAACTGCGGAAGATGCGTCGGTCTTGGAAAGTCCGGCCTTCTCAGCAACGGCAGACACGAGCTCATTTTTGTTCATGTTTCCACCCCTTTCAAAATGGTTCGAAACGACTGTGTTTTTAAGCCGCGGCGGCTTGCGCATCGCCCGCGTCTTGCCATTCCCAATTGCGCCTAATCCCTTGGAATGCAAGGCTTGCAGCATGCTTTTACAACAAAAAAGACCGGCCAGAGGCCGGTCTTCCTTGTTTTTCTGCCAAATGGGCCTGACGGGAACACAATTGCACCCGCCCGGTCCTGTCAATCAGTGGGCGATGGAAGCGCCCGCTTCGTCCTGCGAATCAACCGCGGCGACGGTTGCCGGCTCATTTGCCGGGTCCCATTCGATCGGCTCCGGGACGCGGACCAGAGCGTGCTCGAGCACTTCACCCATCCGCGAAACGGGGATGATCTCCAGCACGTTCTTCACGTTGTCCGGGATCTCGGCGAGATCCTTGGCGTTTTCCTCGGGGATCAGCACCTTCTTGATGCCGCCGCGAACGGCCGCCAGCAGTTTTTCCTTCAGTCCTCCGATCGGCAGCACGCGGCCGCGAAGGGTGATCTCACCCGTCATCGCCACGTCCTTGGAGATCGGAATACCGGTCATGACAGAGACGATCGCTGTTGCCATGGCAACACCGGCCGACGGGCCATCCTTGGGCGTCGCGCCTTCCGGCAAGTGCACGTGGATGTCGCGCTTGTCGAACAGCGGCGGCTCAATGCCGAAGTCGATCGCCCGCGAGCGGACATAGGATGCCGCCGCCGAAATCGATTCCTTCATCACGTCGCGCAGGTTGCCGGTGACGGTCATGCGGCCCTTGCCGGGCATCATGACGCCTTCGATCGTCAGCAGTTCGCCGCCGACCTCGGTCCAGGCAAGACCTGTGACCACACCGACCTGATCGTCGCGTTCGGCTTCGCCGTGACGATAACGCGGTACGCCAAGGTAGTCCTGGATGTTGCCGGCAGTGACTGCCACTGCCTTGGCCTTGCCCTTGATGATCTCGGTTACCGCCTTGCGGGCGAGCTTCATCAGTTCGCGCTCGAAGTTACGAACGCCGGCTTCGCGTGTGTAGGTCTGGATGATCGCCATCAGCGCACCGTCGGTGACCGAAAACTCTTTCGGCTGCAGCGCGTGATCGCGGATCGCCTTCGGCAGCAGGTGCCGCTTGGCGATTTCCAGCTTTTCCTCTTCGGTGTAGCCGGCAATACGGATCACTTCCATGCGGTCCATCAGCGGCGCCGGAATGTTCAGCGTGTTCGCCGTGGTGATGAACATCACGTTGGACAGATCGTATTCGACTTCAAGGTAGTGATCCATGAAGGTCGAGTTCTGTTCTGGATCCAGCACCTCCAGCAGAGCCGAGGACGGGTCGCCACGGAAGTCCTGGCCCATCTTGTCGATCTCGTCGAACAGGAAGAGCGGGTTGGACTTCTTCGCCTTCTTCATCGACTGGACGACCTTGCCGGGCATCGAGCCAATGTAGGTGCGGCGGTGACCGCGGATTTCGGCTTCGTCACGAACGCCACCCAGCGCCATGCGCACGTATTCGCGGCCGGTCGCCTTGGCGATCGACTTGGCAAGCGAAGTCTTGCCGACGCCCGGAGGGCCGACGAGGCACAGGATCGGGCCTTTGATCTTCGTCGAACGGGCCTGGACGGCGAGATATTCGACGATGCGCTCCTTGACCTTGTCGAGGCCGAAGTGATCGACGTTGAGCACTTCCTCGGCATGGTTCAGATCGGTCTTGATCTTGGACTTCTTGCCCCACGGCATGCCAAGCAGCCAATCCAGATAGTTGCGCACGACGGTTGCTTCCGCCGACATCGGGCTCATCTGGCGCAGCTTCTTCAGCTCGGCGTCGGCCTTTTCGCGCGCTTCCTTGGAAAGCTTGGTCTTGGCGATGCGCTCTTCGATTTCGGCCATCTCGTCGCGGCCGTCTTCACCGTCGCCGAGTTCCTTCTGGATCGCCTTCATCTGTTCGTTGAGGTAGTACTCGCGTTGGGTCTTCTCCATCTGGCGCTTGACGCGCGAACGGATACGCTTTTCCACCTGCAGGACGGAGATCTCACCTTCCATGAAGCCGAGCGCCTTTTCCAGGCGCATCTTCACGCTGGTGGTTTCCAGCATTTCCTGCTTTTCGACGATCTTGATCGATAGATGCGATGCGACGGTGTCGGCAAGCTTCGAATAATCTTCGATCTGGCTCGCGACGCCGACGACTTCCGGAGAAATCTTCTTGTTGAGTTTCACGTAGCTTTCGAATTCGGAGACGACCGAGCGGCTGAGCGCCTCGATCTCGACCGGATCTTCTTCCGGCTCGTCGAGCGCCTGTGCGGACGCTTCGTAGAATTCTTCGCGCGGCGTGTAGCTGTCGATCTTGGCGCGCGTGCGCCCTTCGACCAGCACCTTGACGGTGCCGTCGGGCAGCTTCAGGAGCTGCAGGACATTGGCAATCGTGCCCACCTGGTAGATCGCCGAGGCTTCCGGATCGTCGTCCGTCGCGTTGATCTGGGTGGCAAGCATGATCTGCTTGTCGGTCCCCATGACTTCTTCAAGCGCACGGATGGACTTTTCACGGCCGACAAAGAGCGGCACGATCATGTGCGGGAAGACTACAATGTCGCGAAGCGGCAAGACCGGATAGGTCGCGCTTTCAGTCGCCGGAGACGTTTTGCTCGTCATGTCATTTCCTTTCCGTCCCGATTTCGGGCCCGTTCCCGGGAGCCACAGCGGCACTCCCGGTTGTCATATTTTCCACATGAAAGTGGAGTGCTAGAGAGTCCTTTTCAAGGCTCGCCGCAACATCCACCATCAGTGGCCGGGTCCTTCTGACTACGCTTTATTGCTGTTGCGTACCTTGCGACGGAAAACGAGGCTTCAAGGATATGCAACGGCCGAGGCCCTCTACTGAATCGTCACATCATTGCGTTGTTAAGACACTTTAGCAACAACCGAATTGTTAAATCGTCCCCCGCGCAAGCCATCTCAACAACTAAGTGCAAGGCCATGAAAAAGCCCGCACGAGGCGGGCTTTTTCAGGTCCGATCTGTGGGCCTGCGATCAGGCCGAAACGTTCGCCTTCTCTTCCGAGCGCTCGGAATAGATGTAGAGCGGCCGCGCCGCACCCTTCACCACCTCGTCGGAGATCACGACTTCGCGAACGCCTTCGAGCGTCGGCAGCTCGAACATCGTGTCGAGCAGGATCTTTTCCATGATCGAGCGCAGGCCACGGGCGCCGGTCTTGCGCACGATGGCGCGACGGGCGATCTCGCGCAGCGCGTCCTCGTGGAAGGTCAGTTCGACGTCCTCCATCTCGAACAGCCGCTGGTACTGCTTGATCAGAGCGTTCTTCGGCTCGGACAGGATCTGGATCAGCGCGTCCTCATCGAGGTCTTCGAGCGTTGCCAGAACCGGCAGACGGCCGATGAATTCCGGGATCAGGCCGAACTTAACCAGATCTTCCGGCTCGAGTTCGCGCAGAACTTCGCCGACGCGGCGATCTTCCGGCGAGCGAACCGTCGCGCCGAAACCGATCGACGTCTTCTCGCCACGGGCGGAGATGATCTTATCGAGGCCGGCGAAGGCGCCGCCGCAGATGAACAGGATATTGGTGGTATCCACCTGCAGGAATTCCTGCTGAGGATGCTTGCGGCCACCCTGAGGCGGCACCGAAGCAACAGTGCCTTCCATGATCTTCAAGAGCGCCTGCTGCACGCCCTCACCGGAAACGTCACGGGTGATCGACGGGTTGTCGGATTTGCGCGAGATCTTGTCGACTTCGTCAATGTAGACGATGCCGCGCTGGGCGCGCTCGACATTGTAGTCGGCAGCCTGCAGCAGCTTCAGGATGATGTTTTCGACGTCTTCACCGACATAGCCGGCTTCCGTCAGCGTCGTCGCATCGGCCATCGTGAAGGGCACGTCGATGATGCGTGCAAGCGTCTGTGCGAGATAGGTCTTGCCGCAACCGGTCGGGCCGACGAGCATGATGTTCGACTTCGCCAGCTCCACATCGCTGCCCTTGGCCGCATGGGCCAGACGCTTGTAGTGGTTGTGCACGGCGACCGAAAGAATGCGCTTCGCCTGCTGCTGGCCGATGACGTACTCGTCGAGGACCTTGATGATTTCCTGGGGGGTCGGAACGCCATCGCGGGACTTGACCATCGAGGTCTTGTTCTCTTCGCGAATGATGTCCATGCAGAGCTCGACGCATTCATCGCAGATGAAGACCGTCGGTCCGGCAATCAGTTTGCGGACTTCGTGCTGGCTCTTGCCGCAAAACGAACAATAAAGCGTATTCTTCGAGTCACCGCCGTTGCTACCGCTGACCTTGCTCATTTCCATTTCCTTCCAGCACGCCGGACATCTTCGGAAAAGATATCACGGACCACTCAATTCGCCCCGCGCAAAGACCTGCGCCGCATTAAGAGGGCTTCCGGGAGTACTCACCGTATCAGGGCATTTTGCCCAAGATTCGGCCGCAACGACTCTCCCACCTAACTCTGAACCCTATGTCTTCACAGCTCAATAGAACATTAAGGGGTCATCTTAGCGGCTTTACCCCCTCGATAAAGCCCTTTCACCATTACAATTGTGTCACAATTGCATCTATCGTGACACAAAAGCGCGTTATCACGCCTGCTCTGCAGCCTCGATCGCTTCGCGCGACGTGATGACCTTGTCGATCAGACCCCAGTCGAGCGCTTCGTCGGAACTCATGAAATGGTCGCGATCGAGCGTCTGTTCAACCTCTTCGTAGGTCCGGCCGCAATGCTTGACGTAAACCTCGTTCAGGCGCCGCTTCATCTTGAGGATGTCCTTGGCGTGACGCTCGATATCAGAGGCCTGGCCCTGGAAGCCACCGGACGGCTGATGCACCATGATGCGCGAGTTCGGGGTGGCGAAACGCATGTCCTTGTGGCCGGCAGCCAGCAGGAGCGAACCCATCGAGGCGGCCTGACCGATGCACAGCGTCGAAACCGCCGGCTTGATAAACTGCATGGTGTCGTAGATCGCCATACCGGCGGTAACGACGCCACCCGGCGAATTGATGTAGAGAGCGATTTCCTTCTTCGGGTTTTCTGCCTCGAGGAAAAGAAGCTGGGCGCAGACGAGCGTTGCCATCTGATCTTCGACCGGACCGGTCAGGAAGATGATGCGCTCTTTCAGAAGGCGCGAAAAGATATCGTAGGAACGTTCGCCGCGGTTGGTCTGCTCCACAACCATCGGCACCAGCGCCATGGCGGTATCAACTGGATTTCTCATATCGAACCTTCATCAATCGGGCCCGCAATGCCTTTGCGAACCGGGAATCACAGGATTAGCCTTCTGCCCCTACATAGAGTGTCAACACCCTTCACTTCAAGTCGCCAACCTCCGATAACCTTAATCGGCGGCGCCCTTCCAGCCTAAGAACAGCGGTCCTCCACACGTGATTGCTGATAGAACATTTTTTCGCCGCCGCCTTTGCCAACGCCCTGGCTTTTGCGCTTTCCGCACAGCATTCGCCACCGCTGGGTAAACGGACGGTAAACGGCGCGCGCGCCACGGCGGACCTCAAAGCTGCGATTCGATCGGCAGGATACGGATGATCCCGGCGATAACGCGCCTCAGCAGGCTGGCGTCGGGCTCGCGCCGCAGCCGCCGCTCGGTCCCGTTGGTTCGGTCACGCCAGACGAGCCGCGCACCTTCAAGGCTTAGCCGATAACTGACGGACGGGGCCGTCTCGTCCTCAAACATCGTGGCGAGTTCGCCGGCAAGTGCTGCATCCACAAACACAACGCCCATTTCGGTGTTCAGCGATGCCGACCGCGGGTCGAAATTCATCGAACCGACGAAGCCGTTCAGACCATCGACCACAAAGGCCTTGCTGTGCAGGCTCGCATTGCGCCGGCCAAACAGCGACATACGATGACTCTCGACCGTATCGCCCTGCTCTTTCAGTTCGAAAAGCTCGACACCGGCGCGAACGAGGTTTCGACGGTACTTCACATAGCCACCATGAACGGCCGCGACGTCGGTCGCAGCCAGTGAATTTGTCAGCACCGCGACGCGGATGCCCTTTTTCACAAGCGCCGTCAGTTCGCGCGTCCCGGCCGTGCCGGGAATGAAATAGGGCGAAATGATGCGCAGATCGTTCTTTGCCGCCTGGATCAGCGGGAAGAGTTCGCGCAGCAGCCAGTTCTGCCGCTTTTGCATCAGCGCCTTCTCGGGCGGGTCGGCCTCAAGGCGAACGTTGTCGATCCAGTACAGCCTTCTCGAGCCGCTATAGAACGTCTCTTCGGCCATCGCGTCAGTCACGCGCTCCAGATAGAAACGGGCGGCAGGCGTGCGCGCATGGGCATCGAGCGCCTCCCTCAGCGCCGGCAGATATTGCTTGCGGGGGGTGCGCAGTTTGGCGATCGGCAGCACGGACGTGCTGTTCCAATAGCGATCGAACATTGCCGTTGCCTGATCGACCACCGGCCCGATCATCCAGAGATCGAGGTCACGAAAGTTTGAAAGCTCGGCCGCGTCGAAATAGGCATCGCCGATATTGCGCCCGCCGGCGATGGCCAGGCGCGCATCGGAAACCCACAGCTTGTTGTGCATGCGGCGTGTGGCGCTGAAAGCGCGGATGGCCATCTCGAAACCCCGGCGGATACGATCGGTGCGGGCACGGCTTGGATTGAAGAGCCGGACCTCAATGTTCTCGTGGGCATCAAGCGCGATGCACATCCGGTCGTGGATGCCGGCGTTGATATCATCGAGCAGCAGGCGGACGTGGACGCCGCGGTCGGCAGCCGTCAGGATTTCACGCGTGAGCAAGAGACCGGTCAAGTCATCCTTCCAGTAGTAGTATTGCAGGTCGAGGCCGCGGCCGGCCCTGCGAGCCGCATGCGCCCTGACGACGAAAGCTTCGATGTTGTCAGAGACCAGCGATATGCCGTTCTTTCCGGAACGGGTGCGAAGCAGCGGGCCTATGGCCCGATCGAGTTCGGTATCGGCGTCAGCGACAGGGAGTGCAGCAGACGGGTCTCCATGGGGACGCCGACCGAAGCGGCCATAGACATAGAAAATCGCCGCACCGAACGCGCCGCCGATGGCGACAACGGCAACAATGACAAAGGACAACATCACCTGCCCGCCAGAAAGTGTCTCAGGCCGATCCGGCCCGGCTCACTTCAATCCGTTCGTTGTTATGGTCTTCCCGCTTGCCGACCTTCAGATCGATCGATGCCTTGACCGGCAAATGATCGGAAGCGATGCGGGCCAGAGGAGAATCGTGCACTGCGACCGATGTCACCAGGCTGTGCGGGTTGCCGAGAACGCGATCGAGCGGCAACAGCGGAAAGCGAGAGGGAAAGCTCGCGACGGTCGCATGCGAGGGGTCGAAGACGGGGCTAAGGAAGGACAGCGACGACCGTTTGCCCATGCGCCACTCGTTGAGGTCGCCGATCAAAAGCGTGGGTCGCCCGCCCGCATCGGAGGCCGCCTCGATGATCGCCTCGGCCTGTTGCGCGCGGGAATGACGAAGCAATCCGAGATGGGCGGCGATCACGCGCAGCGGCCCCATCCTGAGGTCAAGATCGACAACGAGCGCTCCGCGCGGCTCGACACCCGGAAGTTTCAGTTGCTGTACGTCGGAAACCGCACCTTCACGCAGAAGCAGCACATTGCCGTGCCAGCCATGCCCCTTGGTGGAGAAGCCCGAGATCGGAACGGATACGAGATGCGCTTCGCGCCGCAGATGTTCCAGATCGAGGAGCCCTGCCCGCTCACCGAACCGCTGGTCGGCTTCCTGAAGGGCGACGATATCGGCGCCGAGTTCGCCGATCACTTGGGCCGTGCGGCCCGGATCAAAGCGGCCATCGGTGCCGACACATTTGTGGATGTTGTAGGAAGCGATGACGATATCACCGCGGTTGACCGCCGCCTCACGGCTGACGACGGTGGGTCGCCGCTTGCGGATTGCCGCTACGATGCCCGCCGATAGACTGGTCTGGTTTTTTGCCATGCCGCTCCCTGCTTGCTGCCGCATCATGCGCAAATAGGTCGCCGGACGCCACTGAAAAAGGCTCCAGACCAAAACTTGTTCCGTTCGAAATGGCGGCAGTGGCGCTTTTTCGAACTGCTCCACAGTCATCGGCGCCGCTCAGACCTCAAGGCACAGGTAGACTGTTTCCCGCATTTTTGAGGGCTGGAGAATGACGGCCGGCCGCCGGGCCACCCGCCGTTGCGCAAACGCGACCTTCAATCCGCCGGACCGGCAAAGAGGATCAGATTGCCGTCGGGATCAAGGACGATGAAGTTCCGCGCACCCCAAGGCTCGGTCCGCAATGTTTGGTGAAAACGCACGCCGGCGGCCTGATAGTCGAGGAACAGGCGCTTGAGCTCATCCGATGTGGCGACGGTCAAGGAGGCGGAAAGCAGATGCTCCCGCTCTCTGATGTCGCCGACGAAGACAGGCTCGCAGACCAGGCGCAATGCGAGCAGCGCATTGTCGCGTTTCACCTGGCCATAGAAGGGTGGATCGCCGTAGACGAAGTCGACGGCAAAACCGAGTTTGTCGGTGACGAAGTCGCAAGACGCCTTGATATCGGCGACGAACAATTGTGCCGAAGTCGATTGCAGAACAGGGCGCGGTGCTGCTTGTTTTGCTTGCATGGTCATTGTCAGGGCTCCTGATTTGAGCGCCTGCCAGCCGTCAAAACCCATCTGGCGTGCGACCAGTTCCTGGGCGTCGGCGAGCTTGAAGTCTGCCTTCAATATTTCCCGATCATCCAGGTCGGGCCTGCTTCTTGAGGTTTTCGAGGTTCGGCATGGGCGCAACTAAGGTCTATCTACCGTAGGTGGGCGTTGCCCTTTCGACCTTGCACCGATGCGCCCTACGCAGCGTCAGAACATTGACTCGCGGTGAGCTATCTTGTCAACGCGCTGATACCGCAAGCCGATGACCCGTTGCGACAACCACTCAGTCGCGCTGTCGATCGGTCAGGGCTCTGCAACTTGTACTCTTGCGGGGCGAACCCGGTCGCCCTTAGAAATAGCTGTCGCACCCGCCTTGCAAAGAGCCAGATCATGCCGCCCAAGCCCGCCATCATCATCGACAGCGCCAAGCGAAGCGTTTCGATCGACGTGCACGACCCGGATTTCTACCGTGCGCCACTGTCGGCTTACGCGGAAATTCACGCCCATTGCCCGGCATTTTACTGGAGCGAGCGCGAACAATGGTATTTCGCGGGCTACGACCAGGTGAACGCGTTGCTACGCGACCGGCGTTTTGGCCGGCAGATCCTACACGTGGCGACACGCGAAGAACTCGGCATGCCGGCACCGAAGCCGCATCTGAAGGATTTCGACGCACTTGAGGAGCATTCGCTACTGGAGCTCGAACCGCCGACCCACACCAGGCTTCGCACCCTCGTCAACCGCGCCTTCGTCTCCCGGCAGATCGAACAGTTGCGGCCGGACATCGAACGGCTTTCGCATACGATCATCGACGGTTTCGAGCAGGACGGCGAAGTCGAGCTACTGAAGACCTATGCCGAAACGATCCCGGTCACGATCATCGCCAGGATGCTCGGCATTCCCGTCGACGCCGCGCCAAACCTGCTCGATTGGTCGCATCGCATGGTGAGAATGTACGTCTTCAATCGGAGCCACGAGACCGAGTTCGACGCCAACCAGGCCTCCGCCGACTTCGCCGACTACCTCAAGACCATCATCGCCGAGAAGCGCCGCAAGCCGGCCGACGATCTGCTGACACATATGATCACGTCGGAGAAAGATGGAGAGCGATTGTCCGAGGCAGAGCTGGTTTCGACGGCCGCCCTGCTTCTCAACGCCGGCCACGAGGCGACCGTCCATCAGATCGGCAACGCGGTCAGAACGATCCTGCAGTCGGACCACGCGCCGGGAGATCTGTTCGCAACGGAGGCGACGACCGATCTTGCGATCGAGGAGTGCCTCCGATTTGCCGCACCGCTGCATATCTTTCAACGCTATGCGCTGTCGGATATCGAACTCGACGAAGGGATTGCGCTTCGCAAGGGCGACAAGATCGGCCTGCTTCTTGGTGCCGCCAATGTCGATCCGCGGAAGTTCAGCGACCCTGACCGCTTCAAGCCTGCGCGCGACGAGGGCGTCAACGTCTCGTTCGGTGCGGGCCTGCACTTCTGCATCGGAGCGCCGCTCGCCCGGCTCGAACTCAAGCTGTCGCTGCCGATCCTGTTCCAGCGCTTGCCCGGGATGCGGCTGAAACACCCGCCGGAAGTGAAGGACAGTTTCCATTTCCATGGCCTGGAGCGGCTCGATCTCGTTTGGTGAAGGGACACCCCTGCCCGGTCTGCGCAAAGCAAACGGCTTCGACGCAACCGCCGAAGCCGTTTGATCCCAATTGCAGAGGCGAATGCGTTGGGGTTTAGACGGCGGCGGCCGTCTGTTCGACACCGTAGCGCGCCGCCGGCCTGTCATGCGAAAGATTGGGCGACAGCACCATGCGCGCCTTTGTGAAGGCGTGCCAGTCGGCAGCGTCGGGCAACGATGGAATGGTGACCAGTTCTCCCTGGTCGAAACCGGCAAGTGCCGCGTCGACGAGATCGGTGACGTCCATCACCATCGAAGGGTCGAGCCGGTCGATCGAGCCGCCGGCCCGGTCAAAGATCTCGGTGCGGGTCAGCCCGGGCAGCACCGCCTGAACCCTGACGCCCTTGTCTGCCGCTTCCACGTTGATCGATTGCGTCAGGTTAAGCACAAACGCCTTGGAGGCATTGTATGTGCCGTTGAACCGCTCGGGCACCAGCGCGACGACGGAGGCGATGTTGATGATCGCTCCCTTGCCGCGCATCGCGAATGTCTGGGCGGCGGCAATCGCCAACCGGTTCACGGCGACGACGTTCAGCTCGATCATGGCTTCGAGATAGTCCAGGTCATCAGTGAGCAGCGGTCCCTTCGGACCGATCCCCGCGTTGTTGACAAGGAGTTCGATTGCCTCGTCTTCGCGCAGGCGCTTCTCGACCAGCCTTACGTCATCCCGTAGCGTCAAGTCCGCCTTGAGCACGTCGACCGTCACACCGTATTGCGCCGACAGCTTGGCGGCAAGATCGGAGAGACGCTTTTTATCGCGTGCCACCAGAACCAGGTCATGGCCGCGTTGCGCCAAGCGGTCCGCATAGGTCGCGCCGATGCCCGACGACGCGCCCGTCACCAGCGCCTTACCCCTTTTCTCCACTGCACGCATTGTCGGTTTCCTTGTTCGGATTTCAATCTAGTGGTATATGCCACTAAATATACAGCAAACTGGACGCTGCGCAAGAGTGGCGCTACCAAAGTCGAAAATGGGCGCCGCAGCTCCCGACGGAGGAAACGATGGACGACACGCCGAAGGGAATCTGGGACTTCTGCACCAACAGTGCGCTGAAGCGCGCCTCGCGACAGTTAGGACAGCTCTATGAGGATGTGCTCGCACCAAGCGGATTGCGCGGCACGCAGTATTCGCTGCTGAGCCAGATCGCCCATAGCAAGAATGCGTCGCTGCGCACGCTCGCGGATCTGTTGGTGATGGACCTGTCGGCGCTTGGTCACACGCTGAAGCCACTCATCCGCGACGGCTATGTCGAGCTTGTGCCCGACGCGTCGGACCGGCGAGTGAAGCGCGTTCAGCTGACGCCCTTCGGCGCCAAGAAGCAGCGGGAGACGACGGATCTCTGGCGCAAGGCGCAGGCGCGCTTCGACAATGCTCTCGGTAAACAGGAGGCCGAAGCCTTGCGGCGGGCGCTGAACGGAATCTCGGAAGCCTCGTTTGCCGAAGCGTTCACCCGGGCATCGGACGGTACCGAGCCGGGCGCAAAGGGATAACGGGTCGATCAGAGGCGGATGACGTAATCCTTGCGGGTCGTCTCGATGACCTCCCACGTTCCCTTGAAACCGGGCTGGAGGATCATGCTGTCGCCGGCGCGCAGGTGCACCACTGCGCCGCCGTCGTCGGTGACGACCGAGTAGCCCGACAGGATATGGAAGTACTCCCATTCGTCATAGGCGATGCGCCACTTTCCGGGCGTGGATTCCCAGACGCCGGCATAAATCCCGCCATCGGCCTCCTCGACGTTCCAGGTGCGGAACCGAGGCGTGCCGGAAATCAGCCGATCGGCCGCAGGCCCGCCGACTTCGGGCTCGATCGCCGCCAAGTCGAATTTCTGCATCTTCACCATCACGCACCAACTCCATAAGGGGACGGAAGGTCCGTCCCCTCTTTTTCATATCAATATCAGATCTTTGCGAGCGACTGCTCGAGATCGGCGATGATGTCGGAAACGTCTTCGATACCGACAGACAGGCGCACGACATCGGGACCTGCCCCCGCCGCAACCAGCTGCTCCGGGGTCAGCTGACGATGGGTGGTCGAGGCCGGGTGAATGACGAGCGAACGGGTATCACCGATATTGGCAAGGTGAGAGAACATCTCGAGCCCCTCGACGAAGCGCTTTCCTGCCTCGTAGCCGTCCTTGAGACCGAAGGTGAAGACGGCGCCGGCACCCTTCGGTGCATAGCGCTTTTGCAGCGCATTGTTCGGATCGTCCTCAAGCCCGGCATAGTTGACCCAGGACACCTTGTCGTGGCCCTTCAGCCACTTGGCAACGGCGAGCGCATTGTCGCAATGGCGCTGCATGCGCAGCGGCAGCGTCTCGACGCCAGTCAGGATCATGAAGGCGTTGAACGGCGAAATCGCCGGCCCGAAGTCGCGAAGCCCGAGAACGCGAGCAGCAATCGCAAAGGCGAAATTGCCAAAGGCCTGATGCAGCACGACGCCTGCATATTCCGGGCGCGGCTCCGACAGCATTGGGTACTTGCCGGACTTCGACCAGTCGAAGGTGCCGCCATCGACGATGACGCCGCCCATCGAATTACCATGACCGCCGATGAACTTGGTGAGCGAATGCACGACGATATCCGCACCGTGCTCCAGCGGACGCAGCAGGTAGGGTGTCGCCATCGTGTTGTCGACGATCAGCGGCAGGCCATGCTTGTGTGCGACCTCGGCAATCGCGGCGATATCGACGAAGGTACCACCCGGATTGGCGAGACTTTCGATGAAGATCGCCTTGGTGCGCGCATCGATCTTCGCCTCAAAGCTCGAAGGATCGCCCGGATCCGCCCAACGAACCTGCCAATCGAAGGACTTGAAGGCATGGCCGAACTGATTGACCGAGCCACCGTAAAGACGGTTGGCGGCGACGAAATTGTCACCCGGGCTCATGATCGTGTGGAATACGAGAAGCTGGGCCGCATGCCCGGAAGCAACCGCCAGCGCCGCAGTGCCGCCTTCCAATGCGGCGAGGCGCTCTTCCAGCACCGCCTGCGTCGGGTTCATGATGCGGGTGTAGATATTGCCGAACTGCTGGAGGCCGAAGAGTGCTGCCGCATGGTCGGTGTCGTTGAAGACGAAGCTGGTCGTCTGGTAGATCGGCGTCGCCCGGGCGCCCGTCGTCGGATCTGGTTGCGCTCCGGCGTGGATTGCGAGCGTGCTGAAACCAGGATTGTCTTTCGTCATTCGTCCCTCCCATGACCGCGCCGCACCTCCCATGGAGGCGCCAAACGCACCCTATCCCTTTGATTCCAGGCATCGTGCGCGTCGAAGAACAGCTTCGATTTCGGCTTCATGCGCTGGAGCGGCGGCACTATCCCAGAGCCGCCACGCGTGGTCAAAGAAAGATTTTTTCAAAACTGACGGTTGCACGAAACATCGCTGTGGCCGATGCCGTGTCAGCCGATCAGACGCGGATACTCCATCGCCGGACAGCGATCCATGACGACCTTGATACCGGCGGCCTCCGCCTTGGCAGCAGCGGCGTCGTGCCTCACCGACAGTTGGCCCCAGATCGCCTTCGGCAAGGTCTCGAGCGCCAGGATCTCGTCGACGAGCGCCGGCAGTGCATGGGCCGCGCGAAAGACGTCGACCATGTCGATCGGCTCCTTGACGTCGGTGAGCCTGCCGACGACGGGCTGATCGAGGATCGTCTTGCCGACATGACCCGGATTGATGGGGATGACGCGATAGCCCTTGCGCAACAGGAAGGCCATGACCCGATGGCTCGGCCGCTCGGCGTTCGGCGATGCACCGACGAGGGCGATCGTCTTTGTCGAACGCAGGATGTCGGCGAGGTAATAATCCGGGTAGGCGTCGTGGTTCATGTTCTGATCCGAACTCATCTGTTATACGCGTGTATAGTTCGCACGGTGGCGGCGGGTGTCAATCGAGCGCCCGATGGCGGCGGCGGAACGGCTGTAGCGCCGCACAGGCATCCTCCCGCCAATTTCCGGTTGCTTTTCCCGTACAGTGGCGCGACAACGCTGGCAACGGCCTGCCCCATTCTCCACTGAGGTTTCACCTTGCCCCTTGATGTCATTGCGCTCGTCCTCTTCGGGGCGCTGTTGCACGCGACCTGGAATGCGCTGGTCAAGGCGGGCTCGGAGAAATCGCTCGATGCGGCAATGATCGCACTCGGCGCGGCAGTCGTGGCCATTCCTTTCCTGCCGTTCCTGCCATTGCCGCAGCCGGAAGCCTGGCCGTTCATCCTGGTTTCGGCGCTTTTCCAGTTTGCCTATTTCCAGCTGGTCGCTGCCTCCTACCGTGCCGGCGATATCGGGCTAGTCTATCCCCTGATGCGCGGCGTCGCGCCACTGATCGTCGCCTCCACCAGCAGCGTCATCATCGGCGAGCAGCTGACAACCGGCGCCATGGCGGGTGTGTTGACCATCAGCGTCGGCGTGCTGACGCTCGCCTTCGAATCGCGAAAAGGCGGCAAACACGCGATCATCCTGGCGCTACTCAATGCCTGCGTGATTGCATGCTATACCTTTGTCGACGGCATCGGCGCGCGGGTGTCGGGCAACGCGATCTCCTACACTTTGTGGATGGCGCTGCTTCCGCCGGTGTTGCTGTTTACCTGGGCCTTTGCCCGGCGGGGCATCAAGCCGGTCGCCCGCCACGTCTACAAGAACTGGTGGCGCGGCCTCATCGGCGGCGCCGGCTCCATTGGCGCCTACGGCCTGGCACTGTGGGCGATGACGAAGGCGCCGGTCGCGACCGTCGCAGCGCTGCGCGAGACCGCGATCCTGTTCGCTGTCGTTATCTCCGTGGTGTTTCTGAAGGAGCGCGTCAGCATCTGGCGCATCGCCGCCGCCTGCGTAATCGCGCTTGGCGCCCTGCTCCTGAAACTGGCCTGACCGCTATTCCCAATCCCAATTATTCCCTATCCCACTCCGGCATCCGCTTGCCGAGGAAGGCGCCGATGCCGTTCTCGGCGTCGCCTGCCAGCATATTTTCGACCATGACGCCGACCGCATAATCGTAAGCCTCGGGAAGGCTCATTTCCGCCTGGCGATAGAACGCTTCCTTGCCGATCTTCAGCGCCTGCGGCGATTTCGAAGCAATGACGGCTGCATATTTGTCGACGACCTGGCGAAGATATTGCTGGGGCACGATGCGATTGACCAGGCCGAAATCCTTGGCGGTCGATGCATCGATGGTCTCGCCTGTCAGAAGCATTTCCATCGCCTGCTTGCGATGTGCTGCCCGCGACAGCGCCACCATCGGCGTCGAGCAGAACAGGCCGATATTGACGCCCGGCGTGCAGAAGGTGGAGCTGTCGGTGCAGATCGCCAGATCACAGCTGGCAACAAGCTGGCAACCGGCTGCCGTCGCCAGGCCGTCGAACTCGGCGATGACCGCCTGGGGCAGCCGCGTGATCTTGATCATCAAATCTGCAGCAAGGCGGATCGTCGTTTCGAAGAAGGCCCTGCCCCCGTCGGCATCGGCCCGATGTGCCGTCATTTCCTTGAGGTCGTGGCCCGCGGAGAACAGCTTGCCGGATGCCGCCAGCACGACAACTCTGATGTCCTTGGAATGGGCAACGGCATCGAGCGCCGTATGCAACGCCTCCATCAGCTCGATCGAAAGCACATTGGCTGGCGGGTTGTTGAGCGTCAGCCGAAGCACCGGTCCCGAAAGCTCGCGCACCAGCAATGCACTCGGCTCTTCCTTCCGAAATGAAACAACGTCCGCCATGCTTTTCTCCTGCTGTCCTGTCTATCCCCGTAAATGGGCATCCGTGGTACGCCGCCTCCTGCAACCTTTCAAGTCAGTGGTAGCTGTCGCGACTTAGACCTTTTTCCGCCTTGCGCAAAAACGCATGTCGGCTTCACTAAGTGTCGATGTTAGCGCAAAGGAATACCTGCCGATGAAGATCCAGCCCATCATGACGGTCGAGGAGCTGAACCGGTTTCTCGACACGGACTTTCCTCAGGTCCACACGGACGGCAAAGTGTTCCATGTCACCGAGGCCGGCCCCGGATTTGCGACGATGCGACTCGATCCGAACGAGCGTCATATCCGGCCGGGCGGCACCGTATCGGGCCCGACACTTTTCGCGCTTGCGGACGTTTCGGCTTATATCGCGCTGATCGCCCATATCGGACCTGTGGCGCTTGCCGTCACCACCAATCTCAACATCAATTTCCTGCGCAAGCCGGAGCCGCGGCCGCTCGAATGCACCTGCCGCATCCTCAAGCTCGGTAAGCGATTGGCCGTTCTTGACGCCGCTATCGCAATGGTCAGCAGCGACGATCTCGTGGCGCATGCGACAGCGACCTATTCGATTCCGCCTCAGTAAATTGAGGTATCAATGTACCACATTGCTAAGTCGTTGTTTTCGCAATACTTTATTTCGACCTTGCAAAATTCACGTTGTTGACGCCGGTTTAGGGCTTGGGTATAAGCACCCTCAGATCGCGGTCCCTCTCGGGCCGCTTTCTTCTTTTGGCTGAGTTTCAGTCAAAACCAAGCAACAAGAAACGCCCAGCGGTTCGCCGTTCGGGTCCAGAGAAAGAGTTTTGTTATGGCAACCTTCGTTCAGAAGCCTGCAGAGGTGGAGAAGAAGTGGATCATCATCGATGCCGAAGGCCTCGTTGTCGGTCGCCTCGCTTCCATCATCGCGAACCGCCTGCGCGGCAAGCACAAAGCCACCTTCACGCCGCATGTTGACGATGGCGACAACGTCATCGTGATCAACGCCGAGAAGGCCGTGCTTACGGGCAAGAAGTACACCGACAAGAAGTACTACTGGCACACCGGCTACCCCGGCGGCATCAAGGAGCGCACCGCGCGCCAGATCATCGAAGGCCGCTTCCCGGAGCGCGTCATCGAGAAGGCCGTCGAGCGCATGGTTCCCCGCGGCCCGCTCGGCCGTCGCCAGATGAAGAACCTGCGCGTTTACGCAGGCACGAACCATCCGCATGAAGCACAGCAGCCGGCCGTCCTCGACGTCGCCAAGCTGAACAGCAAGAACACAAGGAGCGCCTAATGGCCGACCTTTCCGCTCTCAAGGAAATCGCCACGACTGCGGAACCGGCAGCTCCGGTTCACGTCAAGAAGGTCGATGCACAGGGCCGCTCCTACGCGACCGGCAAGCGTAAGAACGCTGTCGCCCGCGTATGGGTCAAGCCCGGCTCGGGCAAGATCACCGTCAACGGCAAGCCGTACCTCGACTACTTCGCTCGTCCGGTTCTGCAGATGATCCTGCAGCAGCCGATCGTCGCAGCTGCCCGTGATGGCCAGTTCGACATCGACGCGACGGTCGCCGGTGGCGGTCTCTCCGGCCAGGCCGGTGCCGTTCGTCACGGCATCTCCAAGGCGCTCACCTACTTCGAACCGGGCCTGCGTCCGGTCCTGAAGAAGGGCGGCTTCCTGACCCGCGACAGCCGTGTCGTCGAACGTAAGAAGTACGGTAAGGCCAAGGCCCGCCGTTCGTTCCAGTTCTCCAAGCGTTAATCGCTGGAAGACACTGCATTTTGGAAGGCCGGGTTCGCCCGGCCTTTTTTTGTTTCAGATCGGCAGCTCGGTCGTCGACTTCAACTCGCGCAGCACGAAGCTTGAAACCACCGTGCGCACATGCGGATTGCGCATGAGATAGCGCGTCATGAAGGCGTCATAGCTGTCGACGTCGTTCGCGCGGATCTTCAGCATGTAGTCGAAGGTTCCCGACAGCGCATAGCACTCCATAATCTCCGGCCGATCGCGGACAACCGCCGAGAAAGAGGCGATGGCCTCGTCATGATGATCCTCCAGCGTCACATGGGCGATGATGCAGAGTTTCAGATCCAGTTTCGACGGATCGAGCAGCGCCACCCGCTTGCGGATCACGCCGTCGGCCTCCAGTTCCTGCAGCCGGCGCCAGGCGGAGCTTTGCGACATGCCCGCGCTTTCCGCGAGCTCCGACAGCGACTGGCCGCTGTCGGCCTGAATCAGCCTCAGCAGCTTGCGCAATGGCTGGGAAGTTTCCTTCAAATCCGACGACATTTTGAAATTTCCTCCCGCATCAGCGGCTTCCGCCGGCAACTGTGAAACAAATACTCGCTCCATTCGCGATACAATTGCAACAACCGGATGTTTTGACGAATGAGGAGACGTCATGCCCAAGGAAAGCAGCTACACCGCGAAACTGCCGGAGCCCGATGGCAGCTACCACTACACGCCCGAGGAAGATGCGATCTGGGGCGAACTTTACCAGCGACAGATGGCACTGCTCGCCGACAAGGCCTGCGACGAATATCTGGAGGGCGCGCGCAAACTTGGCCTTGGCCCTGACCGCGTGCCGCAGTTGCAGGACGTCAACCGCCGCCTGCAGGAAACCACCGGCTTCGGTGTCGAAGGCGTACCGGCACTGATCCCGCCATCGCGGTTCTACGAACTTCTGTCTGAGGGCAAGTTTCCGCTCGCAACCTTCATCCGCAGGCGCGAACACATCGACTATATCGAAGAGCCTGATATTTTCCACGAGGTCTTCGGCCATTGCCCGCTCCTGACCAACCAGAGCTACGCCAACTTCGTCCGCCGCTTCGGCGAAAAGGCCGTCGCACTTGGCAAGGGTTATTCCTGGCATATGTTCCGGATCTTCTGGTTCACTGTCGAGTTCGGACTGATCAACACGCCGCAAGGTCGGCGCTGCTTCGGTGCCGGCATCGTGTCGTCGCCGAACGAGACCCGCACGGCGATGGAGCCGTCGGCGAGTGAATTTCGCCCCTTCGACCTGATGACGGTGCTGCGCACCCCCTATCGCATCGATATCGTCCAGCCGATCTACTACGTGATCGACAGCTTCGCGCAGCTCGAGTCCATCATCGAAGAGGACATCGGCGCGCGCATTACCGAGGCCAAGGCGCTGGGTGACTTCGCGCCGACCTTCGAAGCCAAGGCGTCCTGACAGCATTACAGCGCCGCGCGTCAAATATGACGCGCGAAGGACGCTGTAACACTTTGAACCTGCTACATATTTTTATCCTTAAATCGGAATCGATTTAAGGAACTATGCAGTAGAATTCGCCGGCAGGGACTTGCCTTGCCGGCGACGATTGTCCAACGTTCCGCCATACACGGGAGACGGGATATGGCGAACAGGACGATCGATCACGCGCTAACGGCGCGCTCACTCACATCGGCGGCATCGGACCCGACGCATGCCGGCATTCTCTCCTTCATGCGGCGCAAATACTCAAAGCAGCTGAAGGACGTCGATGCCGTCGTCTGGGGCATCCCGTTCGACGCCGCAACCTCCAATCGTCCCGGCGCCCGCTTCGGGCCGCAGGCCATCCGCCGCGCCTCGGCGATCTTCGACAACGATCCGCAATACCCGTTCGAACGTGACCTCTTTGCTGAAATGGCAACCATCGATTACGGTGACTGCCTGCTCGACTACGGCAACCACTCGAAAACGCCGGCGACGATCGAGCGCGAAGCGGCAAAGATCCTGAAGAGCGGCGCCTATCTGCAGACGCTTGGCGGCGACCACTTCATCACCTATCCGATCCTGAAAGCCCATGCGGCCATCCATGGCCCCCTCGCCCTCGTCCAGTTCGACGCGCACCAGGACACTTGGCCGGATGAACGCGGTCGTATTGATCATGGCTCGTTTGTCGGCCGTGCGGCGCGGGCGGGCCTGATCGATACCGACGCATCGATCCAGATCGGCATCCGCACCCATGCGCCCGAAGACTGCGGCATCCGCATTCTCTATGGCTACGACATCGAGGAAATGAGTGTTTCAGACATTGCCGACGCCATCATTCAGCAGGTCGGGGAACGCAAAGCCTATCTGACCTTCGACATCGATTGCCTCGACCCTGCCTATGCGCCCGGCACCGGCACTCCGGTCGCCGGCGGCCCATCCAGCGCCAAGATACTCTCGGTTCTACGCAAGCTCGGAGCCCTGACTGTCGTCGGAAGCGATGTCGTCGAAGTCGCGCCTGCCTATGACCACGCGGACATCACCGCCATCGCCGGCGCGACGGTCGCCATGTACATGCTCGGCCTGCACGCCGAAAAGCTGGCGGAGCGTTCGACGCTTCGCTGATTTCCTGCTCCGTCAATCGAGATTGAGCAGACCGGCGTCCTGACGCTGACGGAGATGCTGATCGACGAGCGCTCGATCAGGACACGCGTGATAGCGCCCCTCGCAAGCATCGCGTAGTCGTGCCAACGCCTCGAACGTCGGCGATGTCGGCAAGCCCGCAGCCTCGATCAGGCTTGCGGCAAGGAAACCGACGTCCAACGGTATGGCGAAAGGCCGCATATCGATATCGCGCCCGTAGCCGTGCACAGTGTAATAGGTCTTGTAGGCAATCGATCCCAGGTCGGAAAAGACATTGTTTCCCGGGGTACCGGCGGCAAGGTAGTCCTTGGTGGCAACCGCCTGGTGATCGCCGAAATCGAGCACGATCGTGCCATTGGGGCCTGGCATCCGTTCACGCTCGCGCCGAAAATCCTGCAGGTCCTGTTTGGACAATGCAACACGCCGCAGGTATTCGTCAACCTGGGCATCCGGAGCGAAAGCCTTGTCCGGCAAGGCGTCTTGCGGCACCAGCGTCATGTCGTAAGGGCCGTGCGGGAAAAGGGTCTGCATGGCAATGAACAGTGGTCGCCGATCCTTTTCGCGGTGCTCGCGCACAATTCGTTCTACGACATCGAAATAGAAACGATCGCGCACGAAGTGCGACTCCGGTTTCATTGCGTCGAAATCGACGATTTCCTGGAATCCGATCGAGGTCAGGAACGGCCCTTCATTGACGAAGCTCGCCTGCATCGGCATCACGGCGATGGTGCGATAGCCGCAGCGTGCCATGAGGCTCGGCAGGCTCGCCTTGACCCGGCCTTCCAGGATCTGCGTCACATAGGGGCTCTGCCAGCCGAAATCTGCTCCGGAGAGCCCCGTCATCACGGAGAAATTCGTGACCCATGTGCCGCCGCCGAACGTCTCGACCTGCATCGGATGCACCCGGCCGTCCTGTGATTGGAACGACGCACTCATCCATTCAGGGACCGTTACCTGCGGGAAATAGCTGGGGCTGGTCTGGCTCTCGCTGAGAACGAGAAACAGGTCGGGCTGGCTGGCCGCCACGCCGCAGCTGATGTCATCGCTGAGCTTCCCCTCCGCTTCGACATTTTCCAGTCGACCGGCAAGGACGATCCGCCCGAGCGGAAACTCAAGATCGCCGATCGACACGAAGAAGGACGAGGCGTCATAACCGGAGATGTAATGGACGTAGTCTGGCTCGCCGTTCTTCTGCGGATAAAGAGCGACAACACCGACTGCCGCTATGACAAACAGGCAAGCGCGCACGACAAAAGAGCGAGCCGACCGGCGGTCGCTCCTGAATGCCACGACCAGGAACACGAATGCTGCGGCCAGCGCAGCCAGTCCGGCAATCAACAAATTGAAGTAGGAGCCGACCAGAAAGGAAAGCGCAGATCGATCAAGGCCGGTAAAGGCGAAATCGAAAACGTGCAGGGAAAAACCCTTGAGGCGGAACTTGACCTCCGACATCGCCGCTATGAGCAATACCGTCAATCCCGCTGCCCAGAGCGAAAAAGTCGGCCGGCGCGACAAGAGGAACAGCAGTGCGGCGATCGCCAGCGTCACGGCGACGAGGAAGGGCACGAACCGCCACCGCGTATCGAAATAGTGTAAGGCCTGGAGCAGCGTCAGGAACGCCAGCGAGATAGGCAGCGGATGCCTGAGCACGCGCCCGGCCTGCTCGATCACGTATTTCACCCTCTGCTCCCATATGACAGTTTTATGACAGCGCCTCAGATGCAGAATTACCGACGACAAGGCAACCTCTGGGTTGTAAATCACAATTCATGGTTAAGCGTGGAATGCGCGGCGCGGCGTCGCCGGCCCGTTGCTTGCGCGGGCCGCCCAGTTGCGGGCTCCGGCCGCTGCTTATATATGAACACCACCGCGCCACCGGGCGGGCGCTTCACGCGCGAACGGGGCGTTGAGAAACTGAATCAAATCTGTGTCAGATTGATTCCGGAATGACTCGTAACCTTCTGGACGAACGGGAAAATCATGAAACCGAAGATCTTCATCGATGGCGAACACGGCACCACCGGGCTGCAGATCCGCACCCGCATGGCCGGCCGCAGCGATCTCGAACTCCTGTCGATACCGGAAGCCGAGCGACGCAATGCCGCGATGCGCGAAGATCTTCTGAACAATGCCGACATCGCAATCCTCTGCCTGCCGGACGACGCATCGCGCGAGGCCGTCTCCATGGTTGCCGGCAACAACCGGGTACGCATCATCGACACGTCGACCGCGCATCGCATCACTCCCGACTGGGCCTACGGCTTTGCGGAGATGGACAAGACACAGCCCGCCAAGATCCGTGATGCCCGCCACGTCGCCAATCCCGGCTGCTACCCGACGGGTGCAATCGGCGTGATCCGGCCGCTGCGTCAGGCCGGCATCCTGCCCGATGGATACCCGGTCACGGTCAATGCCGTTTCCGGCTATACCGGCGGCGGCAAGCAGATGATCGCGCAGATGGAAGACGAGGCGAACCCGGATCACATCAGCGCGCCACATTTCCTCTATGGGCTGACGCTCAAGCACAAGCACGTGCCGGAGATGAAGATGCATGGCCTGCTCGACCGCGCACCGGTATTTGCGCCATCCGTCGGCAAATTCCCGCAGGGCATGATCGTTCAGGTTCCGCTCTATCTCGACGATCTCGCCTCCGGCGCGACGATCGAGAACATTCATGCGGCGCTCGTCGAGCACTATGCCGGCCAATCGATCGTCGACGTTGTCCCGCTGGCCGTCAGCGAAAAGCTCGGCCGCATCGACGCCACGGAACTTGCAGGAGCAGACACGATGAAGCTGTTCGTGTTCGGCACGCCTGGCGGAACTCACGTGAACCTCGTCGCTCTGCTCGACAATCTCGGCAAAGGGGCCTCGGGGGCCGCTGTCCAGAACATGGATTTGATGCTGTCCGCCTGATCGGTTACAGCAATTGCAAACGAAAAAACCCGGCGAGACGTTCGCCGGGTTTTTCTTTGCGATTGTGGGTTTTAGTTGCGCAACTCGATTGCAGTCGGCTTCGGATATTCGCCGATGAAGCCGCGCCAATGGGCGATGGCAAAGCCGAGCACCACCAGCGCACCGCCCTGATGCAGGACGCCCCAGCCGACCGGCACCTGCAGCAGGAGCGTCGTGATGCCGATGATCGCCTGGACGCAGACGAGCACGAACAGCAATACCGAGCGGCGCGCATGGGTCGATTCCGGCGCCGCCCGCACCGAGGCGATCACGTGCATCAACGCCAGCGCAAACAGCACGTAGGCGCCGATCCGGTGGATGAACTGCACGGTCTTCGGGTTCTCGAAGACATTGATCCACCAGGGGTGCTGCAGGAAAAGATCGGACGGGATCCACGCGCCATCCATCAGCGGCCAGGTATTGTAGCTGAAGCCCGCATCGAGCCCGGCAACCAGCGCGCCGAGATAGATCTGGAACAGGCTCATGATTGCGATGATGGCGGCCATCCGACGCGAACGATCCGTCGGCGCCGCATCATCGGAATGCGGACAAAGGCCGCGCTGGATCCACATGCAGGCGGCGAAGATCAAACAGGCGATGACGAGGTGGGTCGCCAGCCTGTATTGACTGACTTCGGTCCGCTCCACCAGACCGGACGAAACCATCCACCAGCCGATAAAACCCTGGAAGCCACCGAGCGCCAGAATGCCGAGCAGCGGCCAGCGCAGCCGGCGTTCGACCCGACCCGTCAGCCAGAAGAAGGCGAGCGGCACGGCGAAGATGATGCCGATGGTGCGCGCCAGCAGCCGGTGCGCCCATTCCCACCAGAAGATCGTCTTGAACTCGCCGACGGTCATGCCGTTGTTGAGCTGTTGGTATTGCGGAATGCGCTGGTAGAGCTGGAACTCCTCCTCCCACTCCTCGGCCGTCAGCGGCGGGATCACACCGTGGATAGGTTTCCACTCCGTGATCGAAAGGCCGGATTCGGTCAGGCGCGTCGCGCCGCCGACAAGCACCAGCGCAAAAAGCGTAAAGAGAACGACGACGAGCCAGCCGCGGATCTGCCGGCGGTTGCGATCGGTCCTGCCAATCTCGCTTCGGAGCATCTGTTCTGTCGCCAATTCGACGCCTGCCATGGCTTTCCCTCTGGTATCGCGGGGTTGGCGGCGAGCGGTTCATCGCCGCGCCTGCCGGAAAGCCGTTGATTTGCACCAGAGCGGCATGCAAAACAAGGCCGAACCCTTTGCGGCATGCCGTCGCGGCCGGATCTCGCGCCATTTGAAAGAATTGAAATGCCCGTACGTCTCAGAAAGCTGATCGGTACGATCCTGATCATCATCCTCGTCATCGTCTATGCGCTCGCCGCCGTCACCTTCGCGTCACTGCTGCTCGGCGCTGCGCCGTGGTGGGTGCATCTGATGTACTTCTTCTTTACCGGCCTGCTCTGGGTGCTGCCGGCGATGCTGATCATCAAGTGGATGGAAAAGCCGGCGAAAGACCGCTGAGCCAAGGGGGACCTCGATGAAGGTTGCGATCATTTCCGATATCCATGGCAACGACCTTGCACTCGAGGCGGTGCTTGCCGATATCGACGCGCTGGGGATCGCCGATATTGTCAATCTCGGCGACCATGTCAGCGGTCCGCTCAATGCGGCGCGCACCGCCGATATCCTGATGGCGCGCAACATCCCCTCGATCTCTGGCAATCATGACCGATACCTGCTGACGCTCGATCCCACCGGCATGGGGTTGTCCGACCGCGCGGCCCATGCGGAATTGCAGCCTCGGCATCTTGAATGGCTAGCGACCCTGCCGGCCACCCTCGTCTATCGCGGTGCATTCTTTCTTTGCCATGGCACGCCTGCGAGCGACGAGGCGTACTGGCTCGAAGCATTGACGGCGGAGGGCGTGGTCCATCTGGCAGCGCGCAGCGCCATCGAAGTCCTCGCTACAGGCATCAAGCAACCAGTCATTCTCTGCGGACACACGCACACTCCCCGAGCGATCCGCCTTGCGGACGGCCGGCTCGTAGTCAACCCCGGCAGCGTTGGTTGCCCTGGATATGACGCCGACAGCCCGGTCGCCCACAAGGTTGAAGTCGGCTCGCCGGATGCGCGCTACGCCATCGTCGAAAGCGTTGGCAATGATTGGAGTGTCACGTTCCGCACAGTTCCCTACCAGCACGAGACGATGGCAAGGCTTGCCGCGCAGCGAAACCGCCTGCAATGGGCGCAAGCTCTTGCAACAGGTTTTCTCGGTGGGTAGCAATCCGGGCTTCATGCTTTGCTAACTGCATTCGCCGGTTGTTGCCCGGAGGTCGCAGTCATATTTCAGGAATTAAACGGATTGTAGCGGAGTTGCCGTTGAATGGCAGCCGCAACCAGCATCCGGACGGCCTTGCCGATGACGAACACAGATCTGACCATCGGCCGGCCGGGCCATCGAGACGCACACGCTGCGTCCCGGTCTGATGCCGCCATGAGCCGATTCGAGATCTCCATCCATGATACGATGGCGCCGCTGGAGCAGGAATGGCGGTCGCTGGAAGCGCTGTCTTTCAACTCCCTGCATCAAGGCTACGACTGGTGCGCGGCATGGGCGCAGGCTCATGACAGCGAGTTGCAGGTCGTTCGCGGCGCCCTTGATGGCGAATTGCTGTTCATCCTGCCTCTTGAATTCGTGCCCGGTCGCCTGTTCAACACGGCGCGGTTTGTCGGTGCGCCCCACAGCAATCTCAATACCGGACTTTTCGCGGCAGATGCGCTGACCCTTCCCCGAAACGACTTCGCTGACCGACTGGCGCGCGAACTCACTCATCGGCTGCGCCATAAAGTCGATCTCGTGGCGCTCGAAAAGACGCCGCTTGCCTGGCGCGGAACCGCAAGCCCGTTTGCGAACCTACCCGGCATCAAGAACCAGAATTCCTCGTTTCAGCTGCCGCTGTTTTCGAGCTTCGAACGCACGCTGGCACAGGTCAATGCCAAACGGCGGCGCAAGAAGATGCGGATCTCCGAGCGGCGGCTCGAGGCTCTCGGGGGGTACGACTACGTCATTGCGCAGGATCCCTGCGAAGCGCGGTCGTTGCTCGACGTCTTTTTTCGCCAGAAGGCCACTCGTTTTGCAGCTCTCGGACTTCCCGATGTCTTTCAGGGCGCCCCGACCAGAACGTTCTTTCACGCAGTCGCGGGCAGTTGCGGCGCAGCTGACGAACGACTGCTCGAACTCAATGCCATCCGCCTTAAAGGCGAACATGGCGGGCGGATTGTGGCCGTCGCCAGTCTGTCGCGAAAGGCCGATCATGTCATCTGTCAATTCGGCTCCATCGACGAGGAATTGGCAGGCGACGCCAGCCCGGGCGAGCTCTTGTTCTACAGAATGATCCAAAGGCTTTGCGGCGAGGGCGCGGCGCTCTTCGACTTCGGCGTCGGAGACCAGCCCTACAAACGCTCGTGGTGTACAGTCGAGACGCCGCTCAGGGACATCGTCCTGCCGCTGACGGTGCGCGGCCGGTTTGCAGCCGGCTACCACCGGGCATTGGTGCAGGCGAAAGTGGCGATCAAGGCCAACAGGGCCGCCTATTCATTCTTCCAGCGGGTGCGGAGCCGCAAGCGGAAGACCGATCGACAGACCGGCGAGATCGATAGCGAATAAGCAGCGCCGTTAGCGCGCCTCGGCTCAGGCCGCGTGGCGGTCGGGATAATCCGGGCCGGGTTCACCCCGCCCAGTCATCAACACGATGTCCCGGTAGCCGGCCTCGCCGAAGCCGGTCAGGACTTCAATGATTCTCTCTTCGCTAACCGCCGGCGCCGACAGGATGATTTCCGCGCCGTCGCGGCGGGCAATCTTGTCGACGGCTCCCTCGTCGGCCGGTCCGCATTCGACCAGCACCAGATCATAGGCATTGGTCAACGCATCGATGATCATCTGCAGGCGCTCGATGCCGCGCATTGCGAGCCGCGGATCGGCATCGCCTTGCGGAATGATGTGCGCGTCGGAGAACCGATCGGCATGAATGGTTTCGGTGAACGCCACCTCGCCGGCCAGCAAGTTGGTGATGCCAGGCAGTTGCGCCGAACGCGCCATCAGGCGGGTCGGGCAGGCCGAACCTGTGAGGTCGATCAACACGACCTTGCGATCTTCCTCCGCGATCAGACGCGCCAGCATCACCGTCGCCGTCGACCCCTCGTCGCCACCGGGCGAAACAGAGATTGCGATCCGCACTGCGTTTTCACGCAGGTGATCGGCAACCGCCTCGATCGAGAAATCCGGTTCGGCCGTCTCGCCGCTCGGGTCGTCGACAACATCGTCCGTCTCGTCCTCGGCCAGTGGCGCCAACGGTGGCAGATCGATGGCGTCGTTCAATGCAGGCGAGATGTTGAGCTTCTTCTCATCGAAACCATCAGCAGCAGCGACGGCGGCAATGGCCGGCCGCGAACGTGCCGGCGGCCGCTCGGCACCGACTGACACCGGCCGCAGTGCACGACCGCTGAACAACTCCCCGAGCATGATGATGATGCAGCTCAGAAGAAAGGTCGCAAGTGCCGCAACGATGGTGATCGGCATCACCTTCGGGAAGCTGGCGCCGGTGGGGACGACCGCGCTTGAAATGACACGCGCATCGGCGGGCGTTGCATTCTCGACCGTGCGCGACGTCGCTTCGCGATAGCGCGCCAGATAGGTCTCGAGCAGTTGCCGTTGGGCGGTCGCCTCGCGCTCGAGTGCACGCAGGCCCACCTCTTCCTCGCCGGCCTGGGCCGATTTGGCCTTGAGCGCGTTGAGCTGCTGCGTCAGCTGTTGCTCGCGCAACTCGCCGACCTTCGCCTCGTTTTCCAGACTGCTGAGGATCTTGCGGGTTTCTGAGCGGATCTGCGCCCTGATACCTTCGACCTGCGATTTCAGGGCCTTCAGCCGCGGATGGCCGTCCAGAAGCGTGGTCGAAAGGTCAGCCACCTGCCCTTGCAGGTTTGCTTCCGTCTCCTTGAGGCGCTGTATCATCGGCGAACCAACGACGTCGGCGATGGTATCAGCCTCGCGGCCGCTCGCCAGCGCCGCCCGCACACCTTCGGCGCGCGCCTCGGCATTAGCCCGCTCGCCACGCACGCGGGTCAGCTCGGTCGAGATATCCGTGAGTTGCCGGGTTGCGAAATTCGTGGTCTCGCCGGTTGGCAACAGATCGGACGACGAACGATAGGCCGCCACCTTGGCTTCGGCATCCCGCACCTTCTCGCGCAGATTGGCGATCTCCGGCTCAAGCCAACGGCTGGCTTCAGAATTGGTGTCGAGCTTCGCGCCGCTTTGCAGCGAAAGGAATACCTTTGCCATCTCGTTCGGGATCGCAGCCGCCAACTGTCGATCCTTCGAGGTAAAGGCGATCGCGATCACGCGCGACTTCTCGACCTGATAGACCTGCAGTTTCGATGTGAACTCCTTCAGCACCCGCTCTTCGGGCGGCATTTCCAGTGGGTTCTTCTTCAGGCCCAGCATGACCATCAGGTCGGAAACCGCCGAAGGTGCGGCCGAAGGATCAAACTCCTTCTGCTCGTGTAGCTTCATGTTGCGCGCGACCTGCTTGATCAGGTCGGCCGAACGCAGCACCTGAACCTGGCTCAGAATGCCGGATTCGTCGAAGACGCGGTCGGACCCTGTCTGCGCGTTCTGGTTGGAGCCGCTGAATTCAGGCTCCCGCGATTCGATGAGGACGCGCGTCTCGCTCTGATAGTCCGGTGCGATCATCTTCGCGGCGCCGAAAGCGAGCGCTGCAACACACGCAGTGGCGAGCAATACCTTGACGCGTCGATCCCACACGGCGCGGAACAGCCCGCCGAGATCGATATCCACATCCTGTTGTCCGCTGCCGTTTCCCGACATGCTTCTGGCTCCGAACCTTAAAATCTCGCCGGAAGGTAAATGAACATGGTAACGCAAGGGTTAATGGCTGCTCAACCTCTGGGCGATTTCGCCCCTCCTCTGCCGCAGGTCCCCCGTTGAAAATTCTACCGCGAGTTTACCAGCTATTAACCCTAACGGATCGATAACGGCGAGAGAGGTGGTCGTTTCCGGAGCCGAAGAGCAGCATGTCAACCGCAGGTATGAAGACGGGTCTCGCTATTACGGTGGCAGCACTGTCGATGTTGCTCGGCGGCTGCACAAGCTATCAGCCGGCACCCAAAGCGTTCAGCGAAGCAACGATCCAGCCCTATCGGCTGGACAGCGGCGACCGGCTGCGCATCAACGTATTCGAGCAGGCAGGCCTAAGTGGTACCTACACGGTCGATCAGGCAGGCTATGTTGCCTTTCCGCTGATCGGCACCGTCGCCTCGCGCGGCCACACGCTGCCCGAACTCGAAGGCATGATCGCCGCAAAGTTGAAACAGGGCTATCTGCGCGATCCGGATGTCACCATCGAAGTCGATCGCTATCGCTCGGTCTTCATCATGGGCGAAGTCGGCCAGGCAGGACAATATGCCTATGTGCCGGGAATGACGATACAGAACGCGATTGCGGTTGCCGGCGGCTTCTCGCCGCGGGCCAACCAGGCCAGCGCCGACGTCACGCGTAAAATCAACGGCCGGATCATCACCGGTCGCGTGCCGATTACCGATGCCGTACTGGCTGGCGATACGATTTACATTCGCGAACGGCTGTTCTGATCTCGATGCAGCCGCAGCGTCCCTTGCGCATCATTCACTGCTTCAGATCGCCCGTCGGTGGTATTTTCCGCCATGTGCGCGAGCTGGCGGAGGCGCACGCGGCGGCGGGTCATGAGGTCGGCATCCTCTGCGACAGTACCACTGGCGGATCCTATGAGGATTCGCTCTTCGACGGAATCCGGCCCTATCTGGCGCTGGGCCTCGTCCGCATGCCGATCCATCGCTCGATCGGCCCAAGGGATTTTGCCGCGCTCTGGCGCTGTTACAAGGAAATCAGAAGTTTGCAACCGGATGTGCTGCATGGGCACGGCGCCAAAGGTGGCGCCATAGCCCGCCTCATCGGTTCAGCCTTGCGGGTCAACAGGTATCGCGTAGCCCGCCTCTATTCCCCGCACGGTGGCAGTCTCCACTACAGCCCGAAGTCGTTTGTCGGGCGGATCGTCTTCCCGCTGGAGCGGCTTCAGGAACGCCTGACCGACGCGCTCGTCTTCGTCTGCGACTTCGAGCGCCAGACTTATTTTTCCAAGGTCGGCGAGCCGCGCGAGCACTACGAGCTGATCTACAACGGCATCGACGATCGCGAGTTCGAGGCCGTAGAGGCGCGGCCGGATGCGGTCGACTTCCTCTATATCGGCATGATGCGGGACCTGAAGGGTCCCGATCTTTTTGTGGATGCCTTTGCCCGCACGGAACGGCTTGTCGGGCGGCCGCTCTCGGCGTTGATGGTCGGCGACGGCCCACAGCAGCAAGAATACCGCGACCTCACGTTCGAGCAGGGCCTCGGGCGACGGATCACCATGCGCCCTGCCATGAACGCCCGCGAAGCCTTTTCGCTGGCACGAAACATCGTCATTCCATCCCGGGCAGAATCCATGCCCTATATCGTGCTCGAGGCGCTCGCGGCGCAAAAGCCGGTGATTGCCAGCCGCGTCGGCGGCATACCGGAAATCCTCGGCAAGCACAGCGCAGCTCTTGCCGAAGCGGCAGACGCGCAGTCACTTGCCACGATCATGGCTTCTGCAATCGTCGAGAAGGACTGGTCCGCGCGCGTGATGCCCGACCCGAAGACATTCAAGTCCCGCTTCGCGGCCTCGGTCATGACGGCGGAGGTGCTGCGGCTCTACCGGGATTTGTGCCGGGACCAATCGGCTCCGATAAGGCCTCAGGTTGCAACGTAAGCGTTTCTTAGTGGCTTTCTGCTATCCCGTGCGGACTTCAGTGCCGGAAGGAAGCCATGAACGAGTTTAAGCGGTCGGAAGCCTTCGACCCCGAAGCGCTTCGCAAGAAGATTTCGGAGATCCGTACCCGTGCGCCGGACGAAAAAGCCGGTGACGAACCGTCGACGGAACTCAACCCCCTCGCCCGACAGATTGCCGAACAATTCCGCGCAGACACCTATTCGCCCGCCATGATCATGGGCCTGATGCGTCTTTTCGAGTTCTGCGCACTGTTCGCCATCGGCTATGCCATCAATGCGCTTTATGTGCAGCCCGGCTTCGATCAGCTGCCGCTTTACCTGACGATCCTCGTTGGTGGCTCCGCACTAGCCGTTGCCGCGATGCAGATCGCCGACACCTACCAGGTCCCTGCTCTTCGCGCCTGGTTGCGCTTTACTCCGCGTATCCTCGCCTCTTGGGCGATCGCATTCGGCGGCATTGCCATCGCGCTTTTCTTTCTAAAGTCCGGTCATCAATATTCGCGTGTGTGGTTCGGCGGCTGGTTCGTCGCCGGTGCGCTCTTCCTCGTGGCAGAACGCGCATTCATTGCCTATTCCATCCGGCATTGGGCCCGCAACGGAACGATGGAGCGTCGTGCCGTCGTCGTCGGCGGCGGCCAGCCGGCCAAGGATCTGATCCGCACACTCGAACATCAGACCGACAACGACATCAGGATCTGTGGCATCTTCGACGATCGCGACGAACGTCGGTCTCCGAATGTCATCGCCGGCTACCCCAAGCTCGGAACGGTCGACGAGCTGGTGGAATTCGCGCGCCTGGCGCGCATCGACATGTTGATCATCTCGCTGCCGTTGACGGCGGAGAAACGCATCCTGCAGCTCCTGAAGAAGCTCTGGATACTGCCGGTCGACATCCGTCTTGCAGCGCACGCCAACAACCTGCGCTTCCGGCCGCGCAGTTATTCCCACGTCGGTGAAGTGCCGATGCTGGATATCTTCGACAAACCCATCGCAGACTGGGATTCCGTCGCCAAGCGTGGCTTCGACATCTTCTTCAGCATCGTCGCCCTGGTGTTGTTGTGGCCGGTGATGCTGGGGGCTGCGATCGCGGTCAAAGCCACCTCGCCCGGCCCCATCATCTTCAAGCAGAAGCGCCACGGTTTCAACAACGAGACCATCGAGGTCTACAAGTTCCGCTCGATGTACACGCATTTGAGCGACCCGAGCGCCCGCAACGCTGTGACGAAGGGCGACCCCCGCGTCACGCCGGTTGGGCGTTTCATCCGCAAGTCCTCGATCGACGAACTGCCGCAGATCTTCAACGTGCTCAAGGGCGAGCTCTCGCTCGTCGGCCCGCGCCCGCATGCCGTGCTAGCGCAGACGCAGAACCGCACCTATTCCGACGTCGTCGAAGGCTATTTCGCCCGTCACCGCGTCAAGCCCGGGGTCACCGGCTGGGCGCAGATCAACGGCTGGCGCGGCGAGATCGACAGTGACGACAAGATCCGCCTGCGCACGGCCTTCGACCTCCACTACATCGAGAACTGGTCGCTGCTCTTCGACCTGAAGATCCTGTTCCTGACACCGTTCCGGCTGCTCAACACGGAAAATGCCTATTGAGCACCGTCGACACACCACCGCCGATCGTCTTTAGACCCCAGCTCGCCGCGCTTTCGCTCTTCGGCTCATGGCTGGTTGCGCTTGTGGTGTTTCTGTCGGGTTTCGTGATTGCCGAACCAGCGCCCTACGAGCTATTCCTGGTGGTCCTCATTGGGCTCTGGGCGCTCTTCGGCCTGAAAATCTCGCGCTATGTCGCGCCGCTTCTTACTCTGCTCACCCTGTTCATGATCGGCGGGATCCTGTCGCTGATGACGATGGTCGACCTGACCAAGGGGCCGATGTACATGGCGGTCTCCGGATTTCTGGCGCTGTCGGCGGTCTTTTACGCCGCCATCATCGAGGATCGCTATCAGCGGCTCCGGCTGATCTTCAACGCCTGGGTCACGGCTGCCGTCCTGACCGCCCTGCTTGGTATTCTCGGCTACTTCGGCGCAATCCCGGGCGCTGAAAACTTCACACTCTACGACCGGGCCAAAGGCGCCTTCCAGGACCCGAACGTGTTCGGCCCATTCCTGTCGGTTCCCGCACTCTATCTAATCCACGGGTTGTTGACGCAGCCGATCCACAAGGCCCCGCCCAAGATCGCCGCGCTTCTGGTGCTGGCGCTCGGCGTGTTCCTGTCGTTCTCGCGTGCTGCATGGGCGCTCAACCTTTTCTGCGTGGTTGCCTTCGTCTTCGTGATGCTGCTCAAGGAGCGCAACGGCCTCTTCCGCCTGCGCATCCTCGTCGTCGCCCTGGTCGGCGGTGTCTTTGTTGTCGGCGCCCTGCTGGCCGCGCTGCAATCGGAGCAGGTGGCAACGCTCTTTTCCAGCCGCTCGCAGCTCGTGCAGGACTATGACGGCGGCCACCTCGGCCGCTTCGACCGTCACCGCATCGGTTTCCTGATGTCGATGGAGAAACCGCTCGGCATCGGTCCGATGGTCTTCAGCACGATCTTTCCCGAGGACGAACATAACGTCTGGCTGAAGTCGCTGACATCCTACGGCTGGCTCGGTTTCGTCAGCTACGTCACGCTTATCATCTGGACGCTGTCGCTCGGTTTCCGCTTCCTGCTGCTCGAGCGCCCCTGGCAGGTTTATCTGATGATCGCCTGGGTCGCGCTGATCGGTCATGTGGGCGTCGGCAATGTCATCGATACCGATCACTGGCGTCATTTCTACATGCTTCTCGGCATCATCTGGGGATGTGCCGCCCTCGAATACCGCCATCGTCGAACAATGCGGGCCGGATGGCAGCAATGAACATGGAATATCCTTTGCCAAATCGCCCCGCCGCCGCGCCGCTGCGCCTGCTCGAAGTCCTCGAGCCGAGCGGTGGCGGATCGGGCCGGCATTTCATCGATCTCTGCCGCGGCATGCATCTCCGCGGGCATCACGTCGAGGCGGTCTACTCACCGGTGCGAGCCGAGGAAAGTTTCGTGCGCGAGCTGAAGGCTATTGGCCTTCCCGCTGTTCACGCCGTCGACATGAAGCGTGCCCCAGGGCCCACCGACATCCCAGCCTTCCTGACGCTGCGTCGTATTATGCGCGATCATGGCCCTTTCGATATCGTTCACGGCCACAGCTCCAAGGCCGGAGCGTTGACGCGCCTGCGCTTGCCCGGTCGCCATTTGCCGCGCATCTACACGCCGCACGCTTTCCGTACGCTGGATCCGACACTGGGACGCGGCGGCAGGCTGATCTATGGCGCGATCGAATGGGGTCTCGCCTGGTTCTATACCGACCATCTCATCTGTGTGTCCGACGACGAGCGCTCCCACGCCGTTTCGCTATACATGCCGGAGGAGCGGATGTCGGTGATCGTCAATGGCGTTGCTCCGCCCTCACGGGATATGGCAACGACCATAAGGGCTAGTTTCGGCATTGCGCCGAACGCATTTGTCTTCGGGTTCATCGGCCGGCTGACCGCGCAGAAGGCACCCGAACGGCTCGTTGCCGCCTTTAAGAACATCGCCGCGACGGTGAAAGACAGTCATCTCGTCATGGTTGGCGCCGGCGAGCTCGAAGGCACGGTTCGCACCGCCATTTCCGAGAGCGGCCTACAGAACCGGATGCATCTGACATCCGCATTCACAGGTCCGCAAGCGGCCCCTGCCTTCGATGTGCTGGTCATGCCGAGCCGCTACGAGGCGATGTCCTACGTCATGCTGGAGGGGGCGGCGGCCGGAAAGCCGATCATTGCCAGCGATATCGGCGGCGCACGAACCGTGATCGAGGATGGTCACAACGGCTTCATCGTGCAGAATACCGACGATATCTCGGAGCTTGCCAAGACTATGGCTGCGTCCGCTACGCCAGCCACCTTCAGGAAGCTCGCGGCGGCAGCCGACAGCCTCAAGGAGCGCTTCACGCTCGACGCGATGCTCGACCAAACCGAGATGCTCTATTGGAAGCTGGCGGAACGACGACGTATCAGGGTAACCGCCTGATTACATAACACGGTTTTGGGACGACGACCTGCATGACGACATGTAGGCATACCGCAAACATTGCGAAACCGTAGCTTTTCATCTAAGTCGAAATAATATCTGGAAGCTATACTGGGGCGGGAATGGCCGAAATCAACTATCCCTTCAGGGCTCAAGCCGACGCGACTTCGATCGCTGACAGGGGGGTACTGGAGCGTCTCTCCACTTGGTATGAAACGCTGAAGGTCGAACGGCGCGAACGGCGCAAAGCGACATCCGTTAGCCTGCGTTGCGTCAGTCATCACGGCCAAACGTCACTATATCCCGACGAACTTCCGCTTGTTTTCCTGACGCACAACGACGCAAAGCTGGTTCCCGCATTCCTTTCGCACTATCGGCAGCTAGGTGTAACGCGCTTCATTTGCGTGGACGACGTCTCCACGGACGGAACAAGAGAATTCCTCCTCAAACAGGACGATGTGGACCTGTGGGTTTCGCCTGTCCGCTACAAGGACGCACGCCGCGGCCGAGCATGGCGCGAGACACTTTTGGGCCTCTATGGCGGCCCAAGGTGGTACGTCAATGTCGATTCCGATGAATTCCTCGTCTATGACGGGTTCGAAACCAGGACACTCTGGTCTGTTATACACTGTCTTGAAAAGGCAGGCGCGCTGAGACTGCCGGCGCCCATGCTCGATATGTATCCCATCGACCTATCTAAAGCGGACGCCAATCTGCTGAGCTCGCGCGCGCCTTGGGAAATCGCGGACCACCTCGATAGCTCCGGGTACACGCTGTCTACAACCAAACGGGCGATTTCAATCAAGGGCGGAGCGCGCAAACGAGAATTCGACGCAGACCTCGAACTCATCAAGTACCCCCTGATATACTGGGACGATGACTGTCGCTTCGGCCCCAGCATACATCAACCGCTTCCATATCGGAGAAACTTCGCGAGCATGATGGGCGCCCTGCTCCACTTCAAGTTTTTCTCAGACTACGAGAAGGAAATAACGGAGGCTGCACGCGACGGGCAATATTTCGACAATGCGGCTGCGTATTCGAAGATGACGGATGTCATCGCGAAAAAAGGGACGCTGCAGCTACAGTCCGACGACTCATTGAAGTTTACCGGCTCGCAGCAGTTGCTCGACCTTGGCTTCATTACGCCAATTGCTCCAACTGAGCCCAGACGGTAACACGTGTAGCCATGCCTGAAAAATCCAAGATCGTCGTCGTCTTTCCGGTCCACAACGGCGCAAAAACGCTTGAGCGAAGTCTGCAGAGCATTGCGGACCAATCCCTGTCCGATTTCAGGGCACTTATCCTGGAAAATGGCTCGACCGACGACACCTTAGAGATCGCCAGAGCATTTTGCGCAAGGGATCCGCGATTTTCCGTTATTCAGAACGCCAATTTTCTGAGCGCGCTCGAGCAATTTGCCAAGGCGTTCAGAATAGGCGCATGCGAAGGCGAATACTTCTGCCTTCGCGCGTGCGACGACACGTCAACACCCGACTTCCTGCAGGAACTCGTCGCATCGCTGGATGCGGATCCAAGTAAAATGCTGGCCGTGGGCAACGTCGAGCGCGTCGACGGCACAAAAGTAAAACACGCCAAGCCGAACCAGGACATTTTCCGTTTCAAGGAACGCTACGTACGCGGCCGAGCCCCGCGGAATCTCATGTATCCGTCCGAGTGGATCTACGGCGTCTTCCGGTCTGCTGCAGCCGACGAGATCGTTCTCAAGCGGTGGCACGAAGGCGCGGTCTGGGCGCTCAGCTCCTATGTCGTCACGGAGTTCGTCGTTCGCGACCTCGTCGCCTACACCGACGGCCCTGTCTACGAATTCACCGAGGGATCCGGTTCGGACAAAAAATACATGGTGACATCCATCACAGCAAAAATTCGAGCTCGCTGGCAATACACGATCGGCTGCTACAAGCTCAAAGACAAGCTTCCTCCCGCATCCCTCTACAGCCGATTGATGCTATTCCGCATGTGCTGGAACGATGCCAGGCGTAAGACCAGGTATCGGATTTTCGGCCTCTGACGCTCAGACGGGTGAGTTGGCGGCGCCGTATAGCCGCCTAGTTGGCGACAACGGAAAATCAACAAACGAAGGAATTTATCAATCACCCCTTGGGGGCTTGGTGATTGAAATGGTCGGAGCGGCGGGATTCGAACCCACGACCCCTTGACCCCCAGTCAAGTGCGCTACCGGGCTGCGCTACGCTCCGGACCGAGGAAATCCCTATATTCTCAACGCTTAGAGCGCAAGCGGGAATTTCGGGCCCGGCAGGAAAAAGGAACAAACGGCGTGGATAAGTGGAAAATGGGACGAGAAGTCCCACAGGTCAAAACTTTGCGATTGTCGGTCTAGAATACACTCCATGTGAACGCGGCGGTCACTGCCGGCAACGGTTGTCGCCACACCGCCGCTTCGCCCCTCCCTTCACAGGGCTGGCAACCCAGCTAGGCCCGTCTTTCTGCAGCGCAAACGAGCGATTGGTCTCCCGCAGAATTAAGCCGTTGACTTCTGACCAGCATCAGAACATTTGTAGAACAAATTGGAGGCTTTGCCATGTCAGAGAAATTTATCATCATGCCCTTTAAACGCGTTCGCGGTGGGCTCGCGCCCGGCGAGATGCGTGCCGCCACGACCGCGGCTGGGGCAGAGAAGGTTGCGGCGGCTATGGCGCCGAGGCATGTCGGCGTCGCCGCCTATGCTGTCCAGGTGGACGAAGAAAGCGGCGACATGAGTAGCCCTCGCCTATTGGTCCAGTTCGGCGAGATTGCGGATCTGAACGCTGCCTGACATGCAGGACCGCTTTCCGCCTATCCGCGATCTTCCAGAACCATCAGGACCTCGCGCAAAATAGCTCAGGCCCTGGGGTCCCTTTGCGATCAGCTCTCGCTCTCAGGCGAACGCCGACGGGTGTACGTCGAATGAGTCACGGCTAAAGGCCCGCCGCAGCCCCCTTGAATCACCGTCAATTTAAGGAGTTGTGCAGTCCATCAAAGGACACCCAAAGAACACCCTTAGCGCGCACCTGCATCGGTGAAGTGATTCGACTATGCGACAGGATCGAGGCGTGCTTCATCAGCTCGGGACCGGCGTAGTTGCCGCAATCCTCCGGCGTGACCTGCACAGCCCCTCTACTTTCGCGGCCTGCGCCTCTGCCTCGCCGACGCGCAACCTTCGCTGCCGAATCAGCAGGCGCCAGTTACCGCGCCTGATCAAGCAAACGCTTGCATTCCAGGAGATCGTAAAGCGCCTCTTGAAGCAGCGCCCGATCTTCCTTGCCGACGGAGGAGGACTTGCCGAGAGAGATTTCCGGAACGTCGTCATTGCCGCCGCCGAAGGAGAAAAAGCGGCGGCTGGCTGGCGCCTTGGCGCGACCGACGATCTGATCCTCGTCGGACAAGCCGGCCTTCGGCGGTAGCGGCTCCTCGTTGCTCGAGGCGGCCAGGGCCTCAACCGTCGCCAGATCGCCGCTGGCGATCGCCGCCACGAATTTGTTGCCGTTGGCCTTCAGCAGCTTCTGCACGCCTTTGATCGTGTAGCCATGATCATAGAGCAGGTGACGGATGCCCTTCAGCAGGTCGACATCTTCAGGGCGATAATAACGCCGGCCGCCACCACGCTTCATCGGCTTGATCTGCTGGAAGCGTGTTTCCCAGAAGCGCAGGACGTGCTGCGGCAGATCGAGATCGTCGGCGACCTCGCTGATGGTGCGAAAAGCGTCGGGGCTTTTTTCCATTTCGTTCCCATTCCATGTCATGCGACTCAGGGCAAGCCTAAGCGCAATGAACCGATGTCGTGCGATGATCGCACGAATCGGCTCCATTTCAACGGCTTATGGATGGGTTTTCAACCACATTGTGGTTGCCGACCTCCGCTTACGATACGGGAGAGGCCGGCTTCAGCTTGGCCTTGCGGCTCAGATGCGATTTCAACACCCGCTGCTTCAGGACGTTAGACGCCTTGAAGGTCATCACCCGCCGCGGCGAAATCGGCACTTCCTCACCGGTCTTCGGGTTGCGGCCGATGCGCTCGTTCTTATCGCGAACTTGAAAGGTCGCGAAGGAGGATAGTTTCACACTCTCGCCACGCACGATTGCGTTGCATATTTCGTCAATGACGGTTTCCACCAACTCGGCAGACTCTGTACGAGACAGACCCACCTTGCGAAAAACCGACTCAGCCAAGTCTGCTCGTGTTACTGTTTTTCCGCTCATCTTCCCCCACCGATGTCTGGCACGCCGATCAGCGACCGAAGACTATTGCCCTTGCCTTTTGCGGTCAAGCGCCTGCGTTGCCTCAGCATTTTTTACCAGCGTATCAGAACGGAGCCCCATGTGAAGCCACCCCCCATGGCTTCAAGCAGAACGAGATCGCCCTTCTTGATCCGGCCGTCCGCCGCCGCGGTGTTCAGAGCCAGCGGAATGGACGCGGCAGAGGTGTTGCCATGGAGATCGACTGTTACCACAACCTTATCGAGCGGGATGCCGAGCTTCTTGGCCGAACCATCGATGATACGGCGGTTGGCCTGGTGCGGCACGAGCCAATCGATGTCTTCCGCCGTCGTTCCCGTGGCCTCGAAGGCGGCCTCGATCACGTCGGTGATCATGCCGACGGCATGCTTGAAGACTTCGCGGCCTTCCATCTTGAGATGGCCGACGGTACCCGTTGTCGATGGTCCGCCATCGACATAAAGCTTTTCGCGATGCGCACCATCGGAGCGCAACTTGGCAGTGAGCACGCCGCGATCGGCAATCGTGCCCTCGCCTTTCTGGGCTTCCAGGATGATCGCGCCAGCGCCATCGCCGAAGAGCACGCAGGTCGTGCGATCGGACCAATCGAGAATGCGTGAGAACGTCTCGGCACCGATCACCAGAACACGCCTTGCCAGCCCACCACGGATATAGGCGTCCGCCGTCGTTACCGCGTAGATGAAGCCCGAACAGACCGCCTGCAGATCGAAGGCCGCGCCATGGTGCATGCCGAGCCGGTTCTGAATGTTGACCGCAGTTGCCGGAAAGGTGTTGTCTGGCGTTGACGTCGCCAGAATGATCAGGTCGAGATCAGCCGCCGTCAGCCCGGCATTGTCCAGTGCTGCGCGTGCAGCGGCCTCGCCAAGCGACGCCGTGGTTTCGCCTTCGCCGGCGATGTAGCGCTGGCGGATGCCGGTGCGCTGCACGATCCACTCGTCTGACGTATCGACCTTGGATTCCAGCTCCTGATTGGTGACAATGCGCTTCGGCAACGCTGCACCGAAGCCGCGAACGACGGAACGGATCATTTATTCAAACCTCATCATTCATGCCGGCGGGAAGCGCGCTCGGCGGCTCGGCGCCATGGTACTTCGCCAGATCGATCTCGATCTTCGCCTTCAGGCCATTTTTCACCATGTCATAGCCGACGTCGATAGCGGCCGCAAAGCCCTCGCCATCGGCGCCACCATGGCTCTTGATCACGACACCATTGAGGCCGAGAAAGACGCCGCCATTAACCTTGCGCGGGTCCATTTTTTCGCGCAGGCGGTCGAAGGCACCTTTGGCCAGGATGTAGCCGATCTTGGCCATCAGCGTGCGCGACATGGCCGCGCGGAGATATTCGGCGATCTGTCGCGCCGTTCCTTCGGCGGCCTTGAGCGCGATATTGCCGGAGAAGCCCTCGGTGACAACTACGTCGACGGTGCCGCGTCCGATATCGTCGCCTTCGACGAAACCGTAATAATCGAAGCCTTCGATATTGGCGTCACGGATGAGGCGCCCGGCTTCCTTGACTTCTTCCTGGCCCTTGATTTCTTCGACGCCGACATTGAGCAGGCCGACGGTCGGGCGTTCTATCTCGAACAACGCTCGTGCCATGGCGCCGCCCATCAGCGCGAAATCCATGAGCTGCTGCGCATCGGCACCGATGGTGGCGCCGACGTCGAGCACGATGCTCTCGCCCTTGAGCGTCGGCCAGATCGCGGCGATCGCCGGGCGCTGGATGCCCCGCATCGTGCGCAGGCAGAAGACCGACATGGCCATCAGCGCGCCGGTATTGCCGGCCGAGACGACGACGTCGGCCTCACCGGCGTTGATCGCATCGATCGCCCGCCACATGCTCGACTTGCCGCGGCCGCGCCTCAGCGCCTGGCTCGGCTTCTCATCCATGGCGACTGCGATCTCGCAATCGTGGAAGGTGCTATTGGCCTTGAGCTTGGGGTGTTTGGCCAAGATATCAGCGCATTGCGCTTCTATGCCGAACAGGACAAACCTTATGTCCGGATGACGTTCAAGCGCCCGTGCGGCGCCCGGGATGACGACTTCAGGACCATGGTCGCCGCCCATCACGTCAAGAGAAATTCTGACCACGCGTGTCTTATCCTTTTTTCCTGCCACACAACACGTGCTGCCGTGGCGCACGCTTTCGAACGCAACGACGATACATATTGCTTCTGACGCTTGAGCCAGGCACGCGGCAGGTCGCTGCGGCGGCTCATTTGGCCGGAGTCGGGCCAAAATACTGCTTTTCGCCCGCGTGACAACCGAATTGTAGGGGAGGCTTTGGCGGCCTCAGTCCTTTTTCCAGTCCTTCAGCGCTGCAAACGGGTTCGGCTTCTCGTCGTCGGCCGCCGTGCTTTCGATGCGCGCACCGAAAGTCACGCCCGGTTTGCGCGGATAAGGTTCGATCGCCAGCGCCACATGCTCGCTGACGACGACGCCGGCATCGATCGTGTCGCCGGTAAAGGTATCGGGGATATCGGGGCCGTCGGGGCTGAGGATCATCTCACCGCCATCATTGCTGGCCTGGCGGGCGAGCCTCGATCCTTCCGGTACGAGGATAGAATCGATGGATTCCTTGATATCGGCCTCGACTGGCTCGAGGGTCACGACGCAGGACTGCACGATCCGAGCGGTAACGTCACCCTTGATCTTGACACCGTCCTTCTTCCAGCGCGCGATCTGCAGATCCGCTGAAAGCGACAGGACTTCGCGCACATCCCAGAGTTCGGCAAGCGCTTGCCGTTCGCTCTCGTTTGCCGAGAGCCGCACGGTCACGGCATTGGCCGAGATATGCCCGACCTTCACCGGGTAGGAGAATGCCGGTCGGCTATCGTCTTTCATGATCAGATCCTTCCTCGCGCGGGCGCCGTTGCCGGCACGCTCTTCGCGGATAGTGCCGCACGCCAGGTTCAAGGGCGCACGGGCATCGATGGCGTCTCTTACTCTCCGGCGGTGGGGATGCGCAACTGGCCGGTTTCGACGCGCTCTTCCGGTTCAGTCGCGAGCCGCTCCTCGACAGAGAGGAGATAGGCAGCCAGGCCATCCATCCCCGGCTCACCCTGATCGCCCTTCGGATAGAAGTTACGCTTCAGCGCCGCAGCAAGCGAGGACGCATCTCGACCTTCGAGTGCCGCCGCATAGGATTCGAGCCGGCCATAGAACATTCCGGCCAGCTTCTTCATCTTCTTCGGCACGCCGGCATCACCGACGCCAAGCTCGCGGATCGAATGGTCGACATCCTCGAAGAAGGCGTCGACGATCTCCTGAGCGATCTCCTGGCCGGCGCGCGCCGACCCGCGCGTGCGCCGGAAATAAAGGATCAGCACGGCCGACAGCATCTCGAAACGCCCCATCACCGTGTCGGGCACGTCGAGGTCCGTATAGAGGTGCGGCTGACGTGCCGCCGCGGTCAACAATGCATATTGCCGTTCGACAATCGCAATATTGCCGCTTTTTCTTTTGAACAGTCCAAAAATCATCACAAAGCCCAGCTTTGGCTTTCTCGAAATGCGCGCAAGCGCCCATGACGTTGTTGCATGATAGCCGAAGCTGGTTTACCGAAGCATGCACGAATTGCAATGGCGGATATGCCATCGTTACTCCAAAGGGAGCTGTCGTTGACGAAGCGGTTTTTCAGAACAAATTTGAAGGTCCTAGGCCGAGTTGCGGCCGTAGCGACTGTTAGCACCATTGCTCTCTCCGCCTGCCAGTCCGCTAATGTCGGTGAAGTTCTCCACCAGGGTTATGTGGTTGACCAGGAAACGCTAAATCTCGTTCCGGTCGGTTCCAGCCGTGAACAGGTCATGCTTTCGCTCGGCACACCGTCGACGACCGCGACCTTCGACAACGAGGTATTCTACTACATCTCGCAGACCCGCAAACGGCCTGTCGCGTTCATGAAGCCGCAGCTCGTCGACCAGTCGATTCTTGCCGTCTATTTCGACAAGGAAGGCACGGTCAGCCAGCTCGCGCACTACACGCTCAAGGACGGCAAGGTCTTCGACATGCTGACGCGTACGACGCCGACCGGCGGCAAGGAAACGAGCTTCCTCGGCCAGTTGCTGACCGGCCCCGGCGCCGGACAGGCTGCAGCGCGAAGCCTGTTCAAGGACTTCGGCAACTAAGTTCACCCGATCGCAAAGAAAAGGCCCGCGGAACGATGTTCCGCGGGCCTTTTGCGTTTTGGGGATAGGATCAGGCAAGGACTGCCAGAAGCAGCAACGCCACGATGTTGGTGATCTTGATTGCCGGGTTCACCGCGGGGCCTGCCGTATCCTTGTAGGGATCGCCGACAGTATCACCGGTCACCGACGCCTTGTGCGCTTCGGAGCCCTTGAGGTGCCGAGTGCCGTTCTTGTCGACGAAACCGTCCTCAAAGCTCTTCTTGGCGTTGTCCCAGGCGCCGCCGCCCGAGGTCATCGAGATCGCCACGAACAGGCCATTGACGATCACGCCAAGCAACGACGCGCCAAGTGCCGCGAAAGCGGATGCCTTCGAGCCGGACAGCAACAGCACGCCGAAATAGACGACGAGCGGCGCCAGAACCGGCAGCAGCGACGGAACGATCATTTCGCGGATCGCCGCCTTGGTGAGCAGGTCGACCGCGCGACCATAGTCCGGCTTTTCCGTGCCGGCCATGATACCCGGCTTTTCGCGGAACTGGCGGCGCACTTCCTCGACGATCGAACCTGCCGCACGCCCGACGGCCGTCATCGCGATGCCGCCGAAGAGATAGGGAATGAGGCCGCCGAAGATCAGTCCGGCAACGACATAGGGGTTCGAGAGATCGAAGGAGATCTGACCGACATCAGCGAAGTACGGATATTTGTCGCCATTGGCGGCAAAGTAGCTGAGGTCGTTGGCGTAGGCCGCAAACAGAACCAGCGCGCCGAGCCCGGCCGAGCCAATGGCATAGCCCTTGGTTACGGCCTTCGTCGTATTGCCGACGGCATCGAGCGCGTCGGTAGACTTGCGCACTTCCGGCGGCAGATGCGACATCTCCGCGATGCCGCCCGCATTGTCCGTCACCGGACCGAAGGCGTCGAGTGCAACGATCATACCGGCAATGCCAAGCATCGCGGTTACGGCAATCCCGGTGCCGAACAGGCCGGCCAGTTGGTAGGTCGAAATGATGCCCCCGACAATGACAATCGCCGGCAATGCCGTCGATTCCAGCGAGACTGCAAGGCCCTGGATGACGTTCGTGCCGTGACCGGTGACCGACGCCTGCGCGATGGAGTTCACCGGGCGCTTGTTGGTGCCAGTGTAGTATTCGGTGATGACCACGATTAATGCGGTGACCACGAGGCCGAGGATACCGCACAGGAACAGGTTCCAGCCGGTAATATCCTGGCCCGCGACGGTGCCGATCGAACCCCAGCCGATCGTCAGCGATGTGGCCGCACCCAGGCCGACGATCGACAGCGCACCCGTCACGATCAGGCCGCGGTAGAGAGCGCCCATGATCGAGTTGTTGCTGCCGAGCTTGACGAAGAAGGTGCCGATGATCGAGGTGATGATGCAGGTCGCGCAAATCGCCAGGGGGTAAGCCATCACGGTCGAGAGCACTGGCGTGCCGGCAAAGAAGATTGAAGCCAGCACCATGGTTGCGACCACCGAGACAGCGTAGGTTTCGAACAGGTCGGCCGCCATGCCCGCGCAGTCGCCGACATTATCGCCGACGTTGTCGGCAATCGTCGCAGGGTTGCGCGGATCATCTTCCGGGATTCCGGCTTCCACCTTACCGACGAGGTCGCCGCCGACATCAGCACCCTTGGTAAAGATGCCGCCGCCGAGACGGGCAAAGATCGAGATCAGCGATGCGCCGAAGCCGAGCGCCACCAGCGCGTCGATCACTTCACGCGAACCGGGCTCGTGACCCAGACCTGCTGTCAGGATGAGGTAATAGACCGATACGCCGAGCAGGGCGAGGCCTGCGACGAGAAGGCCGGTGATCGCGCCGGATTTGAAGGCAATATCGAGGCCGGATGCGAGGCTGACCGAAGCCGCCTGCGCGGTGCGCACGTTTGCGCGAACGGAAATGTGCATGCCGATGAAACCGGCAGCGCCCGAAAGCACTGCCCCAACGAGAAAGCCGAACGCGGCTGCGGAAGAAAGTAGAACCCAGGCGCCGATGAAAACGACGACGCCGACGATGGCAATGGTTCTGTACTGACGTGTGAGATAGGCCTGCGCCCCCTCACGAATGTAGCCTGCGATTTCTTGCATGCGGGCGTTCCCCTGGTCGGCGGCAAGCACCGACCGTGTTGCCCAGATGGCATAAGCCACCGCGAGCAACCCGCATGCGATAACGCCCAACAAAATGGTCATTTCGCATTACCCTCCGTTTCAACCCGCGGACTCACTCCCGGCCGCAGGCCCCTCAAATCCGCGAATCACGCACCACCTCCTCAAGCAGCACCCCTCACGGCGCGGCCAGAGTGCGGTTGCAACGAAAGATCGTCAAGCCCCGGAAAACTAACTACCGGCGGACCTTTGCGAACGGAAGATTTTGGAGAAAAGCGGTGGCTCAGGCCGCAACGCTGGGACGAGTACGCATCAGCAAGAAGAGCAGAAGAAGGCAGACTGATGTCACCGGCCAGACGACGGCGTTCAGCATATCCCAGCCATAGACCGAGAGAACCTTGCCAGAGGCAAAGGACGAGAGCGCGACGGTGGTAAAGAGGATGATGTCGTGGAAGGCCTGCACCTTGTCGGCCTCTTGTGGGCGATAACTGCCGGCAACAATGGCGGTCGAGCCGATGAAACCGAAATTCCAGCCCAGACCGAGAAGCACCAGAGCGCCCCAGAAGTTCCAGAGTTCCAGACCCATGTGGGCGACGGCCGCGCAGGCCATGAGCAGCAGCAGCCCGCAGGCGACGATGCGCTCGGCGCCGAAGCGTGTGATCAGCCACCCCGTAAAGAAGCTGGGCGCAAACATTGCGAGCACGTGCCACTGGATGCCGAGCGTGGCAAGCTCGGTGGAAAAGCCGCAGCCGACGACCATGGCGACCGGTGCACCGGTCATCATGAATGTCATCAGCGCGTAGCTGGATATGCCGCAGACCATGCCGGTGATGAAGCGTTGGTTGCGAACGATCTCACTGAGCGAGCGGGCGGCCTGGCCATGATGCTCGCTAGCCACGGTCCCCTGCTCCGGCAGACGCAATGGCGCGAAGAAGAATGCGGCCAGCAGGCAGACCGGCAGCAAGGCGATGAAGGCCCCGACAAAGGCAACGGGCGCGAAGAGATCACCGGCGAAAATGACGATCTGTGGGCCGAGAATCGCGGAAACGATGCCGCCGCCCAGGATCCACGATATCGCCTTCGGTTTGTAGAAGGACGGCGCAGCATCGGCGGCCGCGAAGCGCAGCTTTTGTGTAAACCCGTTGGAGGAGCCGAGAATGGCAAGACCGAAGGCAAAGAGCCAGAAGCTCTCGCGGAACAGCGCAACCGCGGCGATTGCGGCGCCTACCGACGCAATCCCGGTGCCGACCATGAAGGCGAAGCGTCGGCCGATGAGGCGCGAGAGCGTTGCCACGAGAATGACACCGAGCGCCATGCCGACGTTGTAGGCAGTCAGAGGTGCTGTCGCCAGCGACTTGTCGTCTGCCAGCAATTGATAGCCGGCAACGCCGCCGACGGCAAAACAGATCGGGCCGACGACGCCAAGGATCGCCTGCGCCGCCGTTAGAAGGAAAACGTTGCGGCGCGCTTCGCGAAGGGCAGAGCCCATATCATCGACGGCAGCCGCAACCATGGCCGCGCTACTTCTTGGGTTCGCCGCGAACCTGCCGGGCAATTCGGTCAAGAACGGCGTTCACCAGCTTCGGCTCGTCGTCTCCGAAGAAAGCCTTGGCAATTTCGACATATTCGGTGACGATCACCGCAACAGGCACGTCCTTGCGCTCCAGCATCTCGAATGTCCCGGCGCGCAAGATGGCACGAACGGTGGAATCGAGCCGCGACAGCGCCCAGTCGTCCTGCAATGCCGAGCCGATCAGCGGGTCGAGCTTGCGCTGATCGCGCACGACGCCTGCAACGATCGAGCGGAACCAGGACGCATCAGCCTTCAGATAGGTATCGCCGTCCAGTTCCTGGCCGAGGCGGTGCATTTCGTATTCAGCGACGACTTCGAGCACGCCGGTGCCGCCGATATCCATCTGGTAGAGCGCCTGCACGGCCGCGAGACGCGCCGCGCCGCGTTGGTTAGCCTGTTTCAACGGCTGATCCGAGGGGGTGTTCGTCACTGTTCCGTGCCCAATTTGTTCTTCAGTTCAATCATCGTCAACGCAGCGCGCGCTGCAAAGCCGCCCTTGTCGCCTTCCGACCGGCGCGCCCGCGCCCAGGCCTGATCATCATTTTCGACCGTCAGGATGCCGTTGCCGATGGCAAGGCTTTCGCTGACGGCGAGGTCCATGATCGCACGCGAGGATTCGTTCGCGACGATATCGAAATGATAGGTCTCGCCGCGAATGACCATGCCGAGCGCGACGAAGCCGTCGTAGCCCGTGCCGCCGTCGTCCGCGCCATCGAGCGCCATGGCGATTGCCGGCGGGATTTCGAGTGCGCCGGGAACTGTCACGATATCATAGGTCGCGCCGGCTGCATCCAGCGCATGTTTGGCGCCATCGAGCAACGCGTCGGCCATATCGTCATAGAAGCGTGCTTCCACAATCAGGATGTGGGCAGCCTTGGTCTTCGCCATGGGTCACCTGTCTTGAGATTTCTGCGCCGGTGCGACCGGCTGAGGCGGCGGTCAAACCATGACCGGCGTCGAATGGCAAGCAAATTCCGCTCTCGGCGCCCTTTTGCCGCGTCGCACGCCGGTAGCGCCCTGCCCGCTCCAGATGGGGCGGTACGCTTGTGTCACGCTTGAGGGGGTAGCCAGGCGTTGCCGACAATGACAATAATCAAACCTTACACAACGCCTGGCCGGAGAGAAAGCCGGCCCGGACAATGGAAGTCGAGCGAAGGTTGTCCCTAATGCATGATGTCGATCCGTCGATATCTATTCGTCTGCCCAGTATGCCTCAGGCCGTCGTCTTCGACATGGACGGCCTGCTCTTCGATACCGAGGCACTCTATCGCGACGCGATGCTTACGACTGCGCAGGCGCTCGGGCAGATCATGCCGCTGTCGCTTTATCTCGCGACCATAGGGCTTTCCGGCGAAGCGACGCGACAATCACTCAGCAGACATTTCGGAGCAGACTTCGATCTCGACGGGTTTTGGCGGCAGGCGTCCGCCACCTTCCATACCCTGACAACGACCGAACTGCGGTTGAAGCCGGGTGTGGTCGAACTCATCGACCTATTGGAAGACCTCGGCATTCCCTTTGCGATCGCCACATCGTCAGAGCATCACGATGTCGAGCGAAACCTCGGCCTTCATGGATTGTTCGACCGCTTCCCTGTCGTCGTCGCTCACGGCGACTACCAACTGGGCAAGCCGCATCCCGAACCTTTCCTGACGGCTGCTCGGCGGCTCGATGTCCCGCCCGAGCTTTGCCTTGCGCTTGAGGACAGCCATAACGGCGTGCGCTCGGCATCATCGGCCGGCATGATGACGATCATGGTGCCGGATCTGCTGGCGGCAACGGAAGAGATCCGCAGCCTTTGCGTCAATGTCGCCGCCCACCTCGGCCAGGTTCACCACGCGCTCCTCAACCATTCGCGAGGCGCCCATGCCCCTGCCTGAAGACAGAATTGCCACGCGCCTTTCTTCACGTTTCGAATGCAAATTTTCCCGTAAGAACGAATGGCCGCCGCCGGACACCTGACCGATTGTCGGCAGACCAAAAATCAAGCGCGACACGGAGGAGCCACTAAGGTCGCCCCGTGCGACGCCGATAGCGCCAGGGAGGAATACATGGCGGACACCAACAAACCCATCATCAACCCGAGGGATCTTGCCCTCGACCATTGGTCGGAAGGCACGTTTTTCGAGTCACGCGACGCGTCTTTCGGCGGCCGGCTGGGGCTGAAAGACCTAGGCATCGGCTATGGCGAAGTGCCACCGGGCAAATCCGGTTGCCCGTTCCACAACCATCATGTGGAAGAGGAACTGTTCGTCATCCTCGAAGGCGAAGGCACCTATCGGTTCGGCGCCGAGCGCTACGCTGTCGGGCCTGGGGACATCCTGGGCGCACCTGCCGGCGGCCCCGAGACGGCACACCACCTGATCAACACCGGAACCGTGCCGCTCAAATATCTCTCCATCTCGACGATGGCCGCAACCGAGATCTGCGAATACCCGGATTCCGGAAAGTTTCACGCCAGGACGCGCACGGCCGGCGGCGAACGCCGGTTCCAGTTCACCGGCAGGCCTGAAAGTGCCGTCGACTACTGGGACGGCGAGCCCGGCATCTGATCCCCTTTCCAAACCAATAGCAGTGGATAAAACATGCACAGTGTTCCTATCATCGAGACCGAACGCCTGGTCCTGCGTCCCTATCGACGTGACGACTTCACGGCCTATGCCGCCCTGTTTGCCGACAGTGAGGTAACGCGTTTCGTCGGCGGCGTTCCCTACACGCGAGAGCAGTCCTGGACGCGGTTCCTGCGCCAGGTCGGCATGTGGCACTATTTCGGCTTCGGCTTCTTCGCCATCCAGGATCGAGCGACCGGCACCTTTCTCGGAGAAGCGGGTTTTCATGACGTTCATCGGCTGATCACGCCATCGCTCGAAGGAACCATGGAAACCGGATGGGCGCTTTCGCCCAAGGCACATGGCCAGGGGCTTGCAACCGAGGCTGTTACCGCCGCGCTCGAATGGGCCGACCGACAGTTTCCGAAGTTGCGGAAGACCTGCATCATCGATGTCGGCAACAATGCTTCGATCCGCGTCGCAGAAAAGCATGGCTTTAAGGAATTCTGGCGCACGTCCTATCACGGAACCCATGTGATCATGTTTGAACGGCAACGACCGCTTGCTGGTGCCACGGCCCATTTGGGGCAAATGCCTGCGAATTTGGCAACGTAAACAATCCTGAATTGCCAAACGCCTAGATCGCAAGTAAGGTTGCTGGGCCTCGGGTGGAGGCGAATTATAACCTTAGGCAACACCACCTGATCAGTCGACGTCCAACAAATTTCGCTGCGGGTAAGTCACCCGTAATACAGCCCGCTGGCGACTGCCATGCGCATCCCCAGCAGGCCCGCCAGAAACCCGCACTGGGTAATATGTTCGGGTATCAGGTTACCGGTTACTGCGCCGCAAACAACCAGGGAGCATGACCATGAATCGCATTGCCAAGCTATCAATCATTGCTGCTTTCTCTTCCCTCGCCTTCGCAGCTATCCCCCACGCTCAAGACGCCAAAATGGAATGGCCGGCTGAAATCGAGAAGACGGTGCAAGAGTTCAAGGGAGACAACTTCACCATCGTCGATGTCGGTACGCTGAGCGAACAAGATCAGACACGCATGTGGATCGAGCATGCGACGCCAGAACAGCGCGCCGCCTTGCAAGCGGCGGTCAACAGCAACGCTGGATTAGCCGCCGCGCTGAAGGCCAAGAACGTCGAAATGGGCAATATAGCGGGCGCTGTGCAGAGTGCCAACGGAAGCCTCACCCTATACGTGCGTTGAACCGCGCGCGGTCAACCTAAAAAGGTGCACCATCTCCACATTCGAGGTGGTGCACCTTGTCGGGTCTCGGCGGCTGCGATCGCCTATTCAGCCTTCGGCGCGGGAAACTCCGCAAGGCGGGCGGCGTAGCGCGCCATCGTATCGACTTCGAAATTGACGAAATCGCCAGCCTGGCGTTCGCCCCAGGTCGTCACCTCAAGCGAATGCCGGATCAGCAGCACGTCGAACTCGGCGCCATCGACCTTGTTGACTGTAAGCGACGTGCCGTCCAGTGCGACGGACCCCTTGGGCGCAACGAACTTGGCCAGATGCGCTGGTGCACGCAACCGGAACCGGACAGCATCACCTTCAGATTCGATCGAGAGAATCTCGGCCTTGTCGTCGATATGACCGGAAACGAGATGGCCGCCGAGTTCATCGCCGATCTTCAGTGACCGCTCGAGATTGATGCGTGTGCCCTTCTTCCAGCCGGCTATGGTCGTCAGCCGCAACGCCTCCTCCCATGCCTCGACCTCGAACCAGCGCTCGTTGCTGCCACCATCAGGCAAAGCCGTGACCGTCAGGCAAACGCCGGAATGGGCGATGGACGCCCCCATGTCGATGGTCTTCGGATCGTAATTGGTGGCGACGCGCAGCTTCACGCCTTCCTTCAGCGGCGTAACGGCGTCAACGGTACCGATATCAGTGACAATGCCTGTGAACATCAGTTCTCTCTTTCGTATTCTTCGAAAAGGTCGTCGCCGTATCGTGCGGAATTGACGAGCGTGAAGCCGGCAGGAACGGACTTCCGATCAAATGGGGACGCGATACCGTTTTCGCCAATCTGTTGCGGACCGGTATAGATCTGGATGCGATCGACGAGGCCACTCTCCAGGAAAGCACGAGCGGCAACGGCACCACCCTCGACGAGCAGCGAGGAAATGCCGCGAGAACCGAGCGCTGTCAGCAGATCGGCGACCGATCCGGTTTCCAGCACCTCGACACCGGCGGCCTCCAACGCCGCGCGGCGGCCAGCCCGGTCGCCAGCCGGCTCCAGTTCCGGTTGCCCCGACGGCTCGCCGGAGACGACAATCAGCGGGACATCGCGTGCTGAGCGCACGAGCTTCGATCCGGGAGAAAGGTCCAAGCGTCGATCGAGAACGATGCGGACGGGCGAGCGGTCTTCAAGTCCGGGAAGACGCACGGTCAATTCCGGATCGTCGGCGGTCGCCGTACCGATGCCCACCAGGATCGCGTCGCTTTGCGCCCTGAGGATCTGAACCTGCGCCCTGGAAATCGGACCGGTAATACGGACCTGTCCAGCCCCTTTGCGGCCGATCATGCCGTCGGCAGAAATGGCAAGCTTGAGAGTCACATGCGGACGTTTGCTGACCTGCCGCATGAGATAGGCTTCGAGCGCGCGATGCCCCTCCTCCGGCAGTAGGCCGATATCGACCGTGATTCCAGCATCGCGCAAACGCACGACGCCGCGGCCGGCAACGCGTTCATCGGGGTCGAGGATCGAGATGACGACACGGGCAACGCCGGCGGCGACAAGCGCATCGGCGCAGGGCGGCGTCTTGCCGTGATGCGAGCACGGTTCGAGGGTGACATAGGCGGTCGCGCGCCGCGCCCGTTCTCTGGCTTCGGCAAGCGCCTGGGCTTCCGCATGCGGACGACCGCTGCTGGCGGTTACCGCCCGTCCGACGACAATGCCATCCTTCACGATCAGGCAGGCGACCGATGGGTTTGTGGATGTCTGTCCGAGATGATGGCGTGCCAGCCGCAGCGCCGCCGCCATAAACCTCTCGTCCTCACGGGTGGGATTGGCCATGGCGATCCGGGCGCTTTCCTATTCGCCGGGGTCGCGCGCAATCTTGGCGCTGATCTCGGCGATGACCTTCTCGAAATCTTCGGCGTGGGAGAAATCCCGATAGACCGATGCGTAGCGGACGAAAGCGACATCGTCGAGGCTCTTCAGCGCTTCCAGCACCTGCAGGCCGATCTCTTCCGAAGGGATCTCGGTCTCGCCGGAGCTTTCGAGCCGTCGCACGATGCCGGAAACTGCCCGCTCGATGCGGTCGCGATCTACAGGGCGCTTTCTCAGTGCGATCTCGAAAGACCGCAGTAGTTTGTCCCGGTCGAAAGGCACCTTCCGACCGGTCTTCTTGATGATCATCAGCTCACGCAGCTGCACCCGTTCGAAGGTCGTGAAGCGACCACCGCAATCCGGGCAGATACGGCGACGACGAATGGCGTTGCCGTCCTCTGCCGGACGGCTGTCCTTCACCTGGCTGTCTTCGGAACCGCAATAGGGGCAGCGCATGATGAGCCGATCACATGTAGCCGTACATCGGGAAGCGTTCGGTGAGCTTCATCACCTTCTCGCGCACACCCGCTTCGACGGCAGCATTGCCTTCGTCGGAGTTGGCGACCTTGAGGCCGTCGAGCACTTCGACGATCAGTTCACCGATTTCCTTGAATTCGGCTTCCTTGAAGCCACGCGTCGTGCCGGCCGGAGTGCCGAGACGGACACCCGACGTGACGAACGGCTTTTCGGGATCGAACGGGATGCCGTTCTTGTTGCAGGTGACATAGGCGCGGCCAAGGGCTGCCTCGGCGCGCTTGCCGGTCGCGTTCTTCTTGCGCAGGTCAACCAACATCAGGTGGTTGTCGGTGCCGCCGGAAACGATGTCGAGGCCGTTCGCCTTGAGCGTCTCTGCAAGCGTGCGGGCGTTGTTGACGACCTGGGCCGCATAGTCCTTGAAGGACGGCTGCAGCGCTTCGCCGAAGGCAACGGCCTTGGCGGCGATGACGTGCATCAGCGGGCCACCCTGGAGACCCGGGAAGACCGCCGAGTTGATCTTCTTGGCGATATCCTCGTCATTGGTCAGGATCATGCCACCGCGCGGGCCGCGCAGCGACTTGTGTGTGGTCGTCGTTGCAACGTGGCAATGCGCAACCGGCGACGGATGCTGGTCACCGGCAACGAGGCCGGCAATGTGCGCCATGTCGACCATCAGATAGGCGCCGATTTCGTCGGCGATCTCGCGGAAACGCTTCCAGTCCCAGATGCGGGAATAGGCGGTGCCGCCGGCGATGATCAGCTTCGGCTTATGCTGGCGCGCTTTCTCGGCGACGGCGTCCATGTCAAGCAGGTGATCGCTCTCGCGAACGCCGTAGGAAACCACGTTGAACCACTTGCCGGACATGTTGACCGGCGAGCCGTGCGTCAGGTGACCGCCCGAATTGAGGTCGAGACCCATGAAGGTGTCGCCTGGCTGCAGGAGTGCCAGGAACACGGCCTGATTCATCTGCGAGCCGGAGTTCGGCTGCACGTTGACGAACTTGGCACCGAAGAGCTTCTTGGCACGCTCGATCGCCAATTCCTCGGCGATATCAACGAACTGGCAGCCGCCGTAATAGCGCTTGCCCGGATAGCCCTCGGCATATTTGTTGGTCATGATCGAGCCCTGGGCCTCGAGCACGGCGCGCGAAACGATGTTCTCGGAGGCGATCAGTTCGATCTCGTGGCGCTGGCGACCCAGCTCCTTTTCGATCGCACCGAAGATTTCCGGATCGCTGTCGGCGAGAGAGCGGGTGAAGAAGGCATCATTGTTCTGTGCAAGCATCGGGCGAGGCTCCTCTCAAAGGTGGCAGTTCTTTAGCTTCCTCGCACGGCGAGAGCAATATCCGCTGTGCGGTTTGCGTCATTTCCCCCATCTGCCGCGCCTAAACATCGCAGCCATGGACCAACGAAAAAGCCGCACTGCCAAGGCAAGCGCGGCTTTTTCAAATTATTGTCCCGACTTTGCTTATTGCGGCAGAGCGTCCTGCTCGACCGAGCCGGAGGACTGCTCGACGCCATAGGGCGTCTGCAGTGCAAGTTCTGTCGCGCCATCGCGCTGATAGATGTCGTCGCGGAACTGGACGACGCCATCTGTCGCCGACCAGGCGGTGATGTAGGTGAAAAAGACCGGAACTTCTTCGGCCAGCGTGATCGGAGTGTTGACGCCGGTCTTGATCGTGGCTTCCATCTGCTGGCGCGACCAGCCGGGTGTTTCCTTCAACAGCCAGCTCGAAAGGTCGCGAACGTTCTGGACGCGAACGCAGCCGGACGATTCGAAACGCATCAGCTTGTTGAACAGGCCCTGCTGCGGCGTATCGTGCATGTAGACCTGATGCTCGTTGTGGAAGTTGATCTTCGTCGACGACATCGCGTTGATCTTGCCCGGATCCTGACGGAACATCAGGTTCGGCGCCTTCTCGGCATTCCAGTCGACCGTTTCTGGCGACACTTCGCCACCGCTGCCATCGAACAGGCGGATGGCATTGCGCTTCAGGTAGGTCGGATCCTTGCGCATCAGCGGCATGATATCCTTCTGGATGATCGAGCGCGGCGCGGTCCAATAGGGGTTGAGAATGACCTCGTAGATCTTGGAATTGAGGATCGGCGACTGGCGGTCGATCTTGCCGACGATGGCGGTGTGGCGCAGCGCGACGCGGCCGTTCTCCACAGCTTCGATGTAGGCAGCCGGGATGTTGACCATCACGTAGCGGCGGCCGAGGTCACCGGACATCGACTGCAGGCGCACGAGATTGGTCTGCAACTGGCCGAGACGGGTGGTCGCCGGAACGTTGATGGCCTTCAGCGTGTATTCGCCAATGACGCCGTCCGCCGGGAGGCCGTGGCGGGCCTGGAAGCGCTTTACGGCGCCGTCGACGTAGGAATCGAACTGCGACGAAATGCCGGCCGAACGCGGCAGGTCGCCGGAAACCATCAGGCGCTGGCGCAGTTGCTGCACCGAAGGATCGGTAACGCCGATCTCGAGCTTGAGGCTGGTTGCCACCATCGGCCAACCGCCTGACGAAACGATGTTCTGATAGTCGAAGATCGCCTGCTGGACATGGCTGATCGTCTCCGGGCCGAAGACCGGCGTATTGGACACGACCGTGGTCGCCGTGCGCGATGCCTTGGCGTCGTACTGGTCGTCCCAGGAGCCGCGGCGTGGCGAATTGATGATCTCGTTCAGGGCGTCCTGTGCGCCCGCGGCTCCCGCGCAAGCGACGGCACCGAAGGTTGCGGCCGAGCGCAGAAATGCACGGCGCGAGAATGCATCAATTCCATTCTTTTTCGACATATTCCTACCATCCCAATGCGTTGGCACGCGCCCTATGCGCAGGCACGCATGTTGCCGGAGCCCTAACACGATCGTGGTTAACAAAGGTCAACCAACGAGCCACCCTGCCCTCGCATTTCACGATACCGCGAGCGAGGTCCCTCATCCGGCAGGCGTACGCGAAACGAAACCACATCGATGAAAACACGTGGGCGCACCTACCGCATGCTCTCGTCGCTGTCACACCAATATGGCCAATTCGTGTCTCGGGCGGCGGCCGAAGGCATGTGGCACGCCTCTTGCTTGGGCCCACTGCGGCCTTTCGGCAACATCGCCGGGACCGAAAAACGGCAAAGGCCGGACACGCAAGGATTGCGTCCGGCCATTGAACTGGAGGTAAGCGACGCCGATTACAGGCGGTACATGATCGAGTCGTTCCAGAAGCGATCGAGGCGCTGCAGCAGCTTGTTCATCTGGGTGAACTCATCTGAACCGATGCCGCCAACCTTCTGGATCGAGCCGATGTGACGCTCGTAGAGCTTGGCGACGGTTTCGGCGATTTCCTGACCGTCTTCCGTCAGGCTGATGCGGACCGAACGACGGTCGACCCGTGAGCGCTGGTGGTTGATGAGACCGAGGTCGACGAGCTTCTTGACGTTGTAGGAGACGTTCGAGCCGAGGTAGTAGCCGCGGGAGCGAAGCTCGCCGGCGGTCAGCTCGGAGTTGCCGATGTTGAACAGCAACAGAGCCTGGACGGCGTTGACATCGTCGCGACCCTGACGGTCGAACTCGTCCTTGATAACGTCGAGCAGACGGCGGTGCAGACGCTCGACGAGGTGGAGGGATTCCATGTAGAGACCGCGGATGGTTTCTTCCTGAGGGTCTCGGGGCGCAGCGACCTGCGGCTTCATCTTCGTGTTCATTTGACTGCCTCACTGTTTTGTTTGGCGGTGTCTGTTTGTCTTCCCGCCTTGAGTGAGACCCTATCGAATACGTCTAAAATTCTACTTAAACCGCAGCCTTAACATGAGCTTACCATTCGGCGAGTCTGTCTCAGGGTGAATCAACTCTTACCTGTCTCGCCTGCCGGTAGCGTTGATAGAACAGCGCGGCCCTGAAAAGGATGAAGGTAACGGCGACGGCCCCGTGCAGCGCAATCAGCAACGGACGGGCGCCGAAACTGACGGGATAGAACTCGTACATCGCGATTTCGATCGCTGCCGCTACCACCCAGACCACCGGTCCCCAGGAGACCAGCAGCCACAGCCCGAGGGCAGCCACGGGGTAGACCACGGCAAGCGCGGTAGCCGCTGCCCGCCACTCCGGCGTCAATAGATCGAAACGGCCGGCACCGCCATGGGAGAAGCCGATCAGCATGGCCCAATAGTTCAGCGCGAACCAGAAGCACGAGGCCGACACCAGCCGCAGGAACAGACCGAAAAGGATCTCGGTCAGCGATGGTTTCGGCACATGGGCAGAATCATGAAGCATGGGCGGCAAGATAGGGCGGGTCGACGCCATCCGCCAGCACGAAGGAAGCCCCTCCCCCCCTTTGTCGATTGGCGACGGGGAAGAAATGCCGCAGGCCGGTCGTGCGCGGCGCGGTTTCCAAGCGTGGCCCCCACATGATAAAGCGCATGCCACCTCACAGTTTCCAAGGAAAGGCGCGGCGCGATGAACGACAGGACGAATCTTGTGGACAGGATTACCGGACACCGCCGCATGCGCCGCAACCGCAAGGCCGATTGGACGCGCCGGCTGGTGCAGGAAAACCGCCTGACGGTCGACGACCTGATCTGGCCGATCTTCATCGTGCCGGGCAGCAACATCGTGCAGCCGATCGATGCCATGCCTGGCGTCAACCGCATGAGCATCGACACGGCGGTGGAAGCGGTGAAAGAAGCCGCCGATCTCGGCATCCCGGCAATCGCCACCTTTCCCAATATAGATCTGTCGCTGCGCGACGAGACCGGCTCCAACAGCCTTGCCGCCGACAATCTCATCAACCAGGCGACGCGCGCCTTCAAGAAGGCCGTGCCCGAGATCGGCGTCATAACCGACGTGGCGCTCGACCCGTTCACCAGCCACGGCCACGACGGCATCCTGCGCGATGGCGAAATCGTCAACGACGAGACGGTGGAGACGATCGCCAGGGCCGCTGTCGGCCAGGCCGACGCCGGCGCCGATATCATCGCGCCTTCCGACATGATGGACGGTCGCATCGGTGCGATCCGCCAGGCGCTCGACGCGGCGGGCCACCAGAATGTCGGCATCATGGCCTATGCGACGAAATTCGCTTCCGGCTTCTACGGTCCCTATCGCGAGGCGATCGGCACCGGCGGTCTGCTCAAGGGCGACAAGAAGACCTATTATATCGACCCGGCCAACGGCACCGAGGCGATCCGCGACGCCGCACTCGACGTCGAGGAAGGCGCCGACATGCTGATGGTCAAGCCCGGCCTGCCCTACCTCGACATCTGCTGGCGCATGAAGGAGGCCTTCGGCCTTCCGGTTTTCGCCTACCAGGTGTCGGGCGAATACTCTCAAGTCAAGGCGGCGGCCGCCAATGGCTGGATCGACGGCGAGAAGGTGATGCTCGAAACGCTGCTCGCCTTCAAGCGCGCCGGCTGCGACGGCATCCTCAGCTACTTCGCCATCGAGGTCGCAAGGATCCTGGCCAAGGGGCGGTAACGCCCTCACCTTTGCAAACTGCAGGCGGCGCGTGGCGGGCAATCCTTGTTTTGCACGCAATGCCAACCCATATCGAGCTTACAACTATGCGGGGCCTATAGAGATGACGATGCACAACGAAGAACTGCGGCTGCCGAGCAATGACTGGCGCGCCTATCAGGGTGTGCTGTCGCGGCGGGTGTTCGCCTTCATTCTCGACTATGTCATCATCGCGCTCTTGTGGATCCCGGCCGCCGTCGTTGTGTTCTTCCTCGGCATCCTGACGCTCGGCCTCGGCTTCCTGCTCTATCCCGTGCTTTTTGCGCTGGTAGCGATGCTCTATTTCGGCGTGACCGTGGGCGGCCGCGAGCAGGCATCGCCCGGCATGCGGATGATGGGACTGGCGATTGCGCGCACTGACGGACGACCAATGGACTTCCTGACGGCGATCGTGCATCTCGTCATCTTCTGGATCGCCAACGCGCTGTTGACGCCGCTGATTCTGCTGATCGGACTGTTTACAGATCGCAGCCGCCTGCTGCACGATCTGCTGATTGGCACCGTAACGGTCCGTCGCGACACCTACTGAACCCTGCCGAAGCAATCGACGACGAACAATCCGCGCGCAAGGGGCGACCGCCCCAAACGTGTGAGTTGACGTTTTCCATTCTTCCGCCATGCTACTGTCATGAACAACCGCGCGAAGAGTGACCGCCGCACTCGATGAACACACAGACCACACCGTCTCCGCAATTCTATCTCACTGCACCGGCAGCCTGCCCTTATCTGCCGAATGAGATGGAGCGAAAGGTGTTTACCCACATGGTGGGCGAGCGCGCACCGGAGCTCAACGACCTCCTGACCCAGGGCGGCTTCCGCCGCTCGCAGAACATCGCCTATCGGCCCGCCTGCGAAACCTGTCGCGCCTGCATTTCCGTTCGAATTCTCGCCAACGAATTTTCGCCGAGCCGGTCGATGCGCCGCGTGCTCGCGACCAACAGCGACGTGATCTCATCGGAATATCCGGCCGAGCCGTCGAGCGAACAGTACAACCTCTTCCGCCGCTATCTCGACCGACGACACCAGAAGGGTGGCATGTCCGACATGTCGGTTCTCGACTATGCGATGATGGTCGAAGACACCCATGTGCACACCAAGATCATCGAGTATCGCTTAAGGACCGAAGGCGACGGCATCAGCGAGAGAGCGCGCGGACCGCTGATCGCGACAGCGCTGACCGACCGCATGGGTGACGGGCTTTCGATGGTCTATTCCTTCTTCGACCCTGCGCATGAGGAGCGCTCGCTCGGCACCTTCATGATTCTCGATCATATCCGGCGCGCCAAGGAGCGCGGCCTCCCGCATGTCTATCTCGGCTATTGGGTCAAGGGGTCGCGCAAGATGGGATACAAGACGAAATTTTTGCCGCAGGAGCATCTTATGCCGCGCGGCTGGGAGCGCTACGATGGTCCTGACGCTCCTTCAGAAATGCCCTCGACGGAAACGGATTGAAAATTGAACCCTTCCACTGATGCCGCGCTGCACCGGCGCGGACTTGCGATCACCGGCCTTGGCGGCCTTGCTCTCTCCTTCGACATTCCGCTCATCCGATCCGCCGGCGGCGAGGTCTGGTCGCTGCTCGCGGTGCGCAGCCTTTCGACTTTCTTCATCGGCCTCCTGGCATGGTTCGTGCTCAATCGGCTGCTTCGCCGCAAGATCTCACTCATTCCGGGCAAGACCGGGCTGGTCGTCGGTCTGTTTTACGGCATCAACTCGTGCACGTTCCTGCTGGCCGTCTTCAACACGTCAACGGCAAACGTCGTCTTCATTCTTGCCTTCACGTCGATGTTCGCGGCACTGCTTTCCTGGATCTTCCTGAAGGAACGCCCTTCCAATGCAACGCTCGTGACGATGGCAGCCATGGTGATCGGCGTGGGGCTGATCGTGCAGGACGGGCTTGAAAGTGGCCATATCTTCGGCGACGCGATGGCGGCAAGTTCCGCCTTCCTGCTCGCCAGCGCCATCACCATCAGCCGGGCAAGCGGCCGCGACATGGCTTTGGTGCCGCTGGTGACCGCCATCTTTCCGGCCGCAGTCGCGCTTCTGCTCTTGCCTGCCGGCGGCTTCGCGATCGCGGCTCCGCAATACATCCTGTTCAACGGCCTGGTGATGATCCCGCTTGCCTTCTTCTGTCTGGCAACAGGGCCGCGGTTCCTGTCGGCACCGGAAGTGGGTATGTTCTATCTGCTCGAAACCATCCTGGCACCGATCTGGGTCTGGCTTGTCTTCGCCGAAAGCCCGACGACGCAGACGCTTGCCGGCGGCGCCGTCCTTATCCTTGCGCTTATCGGCCACTCTCTCTGGCAGATGCGCAGCCGCCCCGTCCGCGCGGCTCTGCCCTGCCCCGAATAGGTAGCGGCCGTCCGCAAGGCGGCGAAATAACGATTGTCAGCGAAGGTTCGTCAGGCTGACGTTCTACCGCCCTCCAAAGAGTACGCCACTTGGCTGTGCATCGACCAAAGCGCACGGTTCATGTCGATCCAGGCGGCAGCGACATCAAGAGGTGCGGGATTGCCGCACACGGCCTCGCCATCACGGGCAGGTAGACGCGAAACCAGGCTGGCTTCCTCAAGGATGCGCAGGTGCTGCTCGAGTGCATCCGGCGTCACGGCGACGGCGGCGGCCACCTCGACAACCCGCGTTTCTCCGCCGAGCAATATCTCGAATATCCGCCGGCGAACCGGATTCGCGAGTGCGAGCAGAATGTCGTCAAGGGCAGCAGAATTTGGCATGGTCTTCATCCTGTTGGACGATTATTGATCCACGACCGCACGTTGCTTTCAAGCGCCGAAAACGGGGCATTCTACTAAATTTCAGATTGCTTTAGAAGCAGATGGGTATCGGCCTGCGCAGCCAAGCCGCGCAGGCAGCGATGGATCAGCCGCTGAACTTGCCGCTGCGCGGGAAGCCCTTGGGCACGACGCGACCGGCAGAGGCGCGATCGGCCAGCCACTCAATCAGTTCGTCCTTGCCCTTGGTGAAGACGCGGCCGGCGCTGTCTTCCCAGACGAGGCCGTCTGCGATTGCAAAGCAGCGGATATCGGAGATGCCGCCATCCTTGTAGCGCTGCAGCCGGACGCCCTTGCCCCGCGCCATTTCCGGAATCTGCGCCAGCGGGAAAACGAGCATCTTGCGGTTTTCGCCGACAACGGCGACATGGTCGCCCTTGACGGAAACAACCAACTTCGCCTCATCGTTGTTGGCGACATTCATCACCTGCTTGCCCTTGCGGGTATTGGCGACGATATCGCTTTCCGTCACGACAAAGCCGTTACCGGCAACAGAGGCCACGATGAGCTTTCTCGCCGGGTCGTGCACGAATGCCGTCAGCACGTCCTGGTCATTTTCCATATCGACGATGATGCGCAAGGGTTCGCCATGACCGCGACCGCCGGGCAGCTTGTCGCCGCCGAGCGTATAAACCTTGCCGCCCGTGGTGAAGACGAGGATCTTGTCGGTCGTCTGCGCTGGGAACGCCACCTTGAGCGCATCCCCCTCCTTGAATTGCAACGTCGAGGTATCGGAGATGTGGCCCTTCAGCGCCCTGATCCAGCCCTTTTCAGAGATGACGACGGTGATCGGTTCCTTCTCGATCATCGCCTGCTGGATGGCTTCGATGTCGGCGTCCGGCGCATCCGCAAAGGTGCTGCGCCGCTTGCCGATCTCGGTCGCCTTGGCAAACTTTTTCTTCACCTCGCCGATTTCCCAGGCGACAGTCTGCCACTGCTTCTCCTCGGAAGCGAGCAGCGCCTCGATCTCGGCCTTTTCGTTCGACAACGCGTCGAACTCCGTGCGAATCTCGAATTCTTCCAGCTTGCGCAAAGAGCGCAGCCGCATGTTGAGGATCGACTCGGCCTGGAGGTCGGTGAGCGAAAACCGCTCCATCATCACGGCCTTCGGCTCATCCTCCTCGCGGATGATGCGAATAACCTCGTCGATATTGAGATAGGCGACGAGATAACCGCCAAGAATCTCGAGGCGCCGCTCGATCGCAGCCAGGCGGTGGCGCGAACGACGCTGCAGGACGTCGCGGCGGTGAGCAAGCCACTCCGTCAACACTTCGTTGAGCGCCATGACGCGCGGCACGCGTCCCATCGACAGCACGTTCATGTTGAGCGGGATGCGGCTTTCAAGCTCTGTCAGCTTGAAGAGCGATTCCATCAGGATGCCGGCATCGACGGAACGGCTCTTCGGCACCAGCACAATGCGGATATCTTCCGCCGATTCGTCCCGGATATCCTCCAGCAGCGGCAGTTTGCGCGCAACGAGCAGTTCGGCGATCTTCTCGATCAGCCGCGACTTCTGGACCTGATAGGGGATCTCGGTGATGACGATCTGGTAGCCGCCGCGACCGAGCTCTTCCGAAACCCAGCGCGCCCGCACGCGAAAGCCACCGCGACCGGTGCGATAGGACTCCGCCATGCTCGCACGGCTTTCGACGATGATGCCGCCGGTCGGGAAATCCGGCCCTTCGATCCCGCCCCGCTGCGGATTGGCAGGATCGTAGAGCAGATCCTCGACGGTCGCCTCGGGATGGCGGATCAGATGCAGCGCTGCGTCGCACAGTTCATGGGCGTTGTGCGGCGGGATCGATGTCGCCATGCCGACGGCAATGCCGGTCGCACCATTGGCAAGCAGGTTCGGGAAGGCGCCGGGAAGCACCGCCGGCTCCTGGTCTTCCTCGTTGTAGGTGGGACGAAAATCCACCGCGTCCTGATCGATGCCCTCAAGCAGAAGCGAGGCGACGTCGGTCATCTTCGCTTCGGTGTAACGCATGGCAGCGGCGTTATCGCCGTCGATATTGCCGAAGTTGCCCTGCCCGTCCACCAGCGGATACCGGATCGCGAATTCCTGGGACAGGCGCACCAGTGCGTCGTAGATCGAGGCGTCGCCATGGGGGTGGAACTTACCCATGACGTCGCCGACGATGCGGGCGCATTTCTTGAACGAGGTGTTCGGCCTGAGCCCCATCTCGCTCATGGCATGAACGATGCGTCGATGCACCGGCTTCAAGCCGTCGCGGACATCAGGAAGCGCGCGATGCATGATGGTCGACAAGGCATAGGCGAGGTAACGCTCTTCCAGCGCCGCCTTCAGGTCAACCGGCTGAATATGATCATCCCCGCCAGACGGGGGAGTAAGGCTTTGTCCCATATGTTCTTGCTAGCGCAACAAACCCGGAACATCAAGGATTTCAGGGGATCGCGCTGTGGAGAACCACAAGTCGCCGCCGGCGCGCTATTGAACGGCGCAGACCGGGCGCTGCAATGTTCATGCAACGCTTAGACGGTTATGCCATGGATGAGCGATCGCCACCAGTAACGCCCTGGAAAGCATCCGGGCGCGGAAGCTGTGTGATTTCATCAAGCGAATATAATTTCGCCCTGTTTCGTATTAGGTTCGGCTGCTGTTGATTTGGATGATTTGCGAGGGGGACATTGCGGGACGCGAACTGAGGGGAGATGGAGCCATAGGCACGGCATATTTCGTCGGCCGACACGGCTGTCCACCTCAGTTGACGCAGCTTGCCGATATGAACCAGATTAGCGACACCGCTTCTTCAACACAGCTAAACAATCAAATATTTTCACGAAGGAACTCCACAATGATGCATACGCGCAAGATCCGCCTGATGATGGCCAGCGCCGCACTCCTGACCCTGACCGGCCCGGCCTTCGCGCTTGATGGTGCGGACATGATGAAGAAGCTCGATGCGGCGACGAACTCGAACGGCACCACGCTCACCTTCGACAAGGCCGAAGTCAGCGGCGACACCGTCACGGCCTCGGGCGTCCAGGTCAAACTCGCGGGCCAGCCCGGCGACGCGCTGAAGATCGGCGACATCACTTTTGAAGGCGTCGAAGAAACCGAAGGCGGCGGCTACTATGCCGAGACCGTCTCCTTCCCCGACGTCAATGTCACGCAGGACGCGGGCAGCTTCGCCGTCAAGGATATTCTCGTTTCGGGTCTGTCGATCCCCGCCAACCCGGCCGGCGGCACGATCAACGATATCCTGCTCTACGAGAGCGCCAGCACCGGCCCGATCACGGTCAGCGCCAAAGGCAAGGAAGTTTTCTCGCTCGAAAGCAGCGAAGCAAACCTCGCCCGCCAGGAAAACGATGCCGGCTTTGACTTCGACGCAACGGCTGCCGGCCTCAAGGCCGACCTTTCCGAAGTCGAAGACCCCAAGACCAAGGACGCCATCGAGAAGCTCGGCCTGACCAAGCTTGATGGCGCCGTGACCATGAAGGGCAGCTGGGAAATCGAAAGCGGCAACGTCGCGCTGGAAGAATATGCCTTCGACTTCAAGAATGTCGGGCGGCTGAACCTCGCCGTCGACATCTCGGGCTACACGCTTGCCTTCATGAAGTCGCTCCAGGAAGCCATGAAGACCGCAGAAGCCAACCCGAACAAGGAAGAGGCCAATCAGGCCATGGGCCTTGCTATGATGGGGCTGATGCAGCAGTTGACCTTCAACAGCGCCGAGGTCCGCTTCGACGACGCCTCCATCACCAAGAAGGCGCTCGACTATGCGGGTTCGCAGCAGGGCGTTACCGGCGATCAGCTGGCCCAATCGCTGAAGGGCCTCGTTCCATTGATGATGGCGCAGCTCAACGTGCCGGAACTGCAGAATCAGGTATCGTCCGCGGTCAACACCTATCTCGACGGCCCGAAGAGCCTGACGATCAGCGCCGCACCGGAAAAGCCGGTGCCGTTCCCCATGATCATGGGTGCGGCAATGGGCGCGCCGAACACCATCCCTTCGGTGCTGGGCGTCAAGGTGACGGCGAACGATTGATCGCTAAAGTCATAGTCTGACAATCGCCGCCGGCGACTTCGCAAGACACTGTTGTCATCGAAGTCGCCGGCGTTTTAGCATCGGCGCCCGGTGCCGGCGCTGCCGGTTAAACGGACGATCAAGCCGGCCGGCGCGTACTGGAATAGCTGTTGCCCCGCGCTTTTCGGTTGAAAACCCGCATTTCCGTGCGCCGTTTTATTTCGCCTGCCTTGCTTCCCCATGTCCGCGCAGCCACTATTACTGGCGCGCCTCTCGCGGGCGACTGCATCTTTTTTCAGCATGACTTGCAAGCGTAAGACCTGAATGGCGCTTTGCCTGACACCTCTTTCTGCGCGACTTTTTCGACCGCATACCGATACCGACAGCCAAACAAATCCACGCTGACGACTTCGATCCAAGGAAGAACAGCTAAGAATACAAGCGGCGGATTTCCTGTTTGGAGAGCCGTTTTCTTGCGAACAACCAGCTGAACTGAACGCCGAACGCAGAAGTAATCATCTCTCTTTTTTCGACAGATCGGACGTCAATGGCTGGGTGGTTCCATCAACCGGTAAAGTTCAGGGAAGAGCTGTCGGAAGAAAAATTTGAGCCTGCGCGCGCCGAATATTATGCAGGCCCACCAGGCAAGCCCCTCAGACTTCTGCTTCAGGCGAGAACAGATTTCCTATCCATCTGGCGAAACAACGACTTTACCGAGAAGGTTTCCCAGATCCGGCTGATCGGCCGGCAGGTCATTCTGGTCAACTCGCCCGACCTCATCCGTCAGGTCGTCGTCAAGCGTCATGAGAACTTCGAGCGCAAGAGCCCGCAGATGCGCCGGGCGCTCGAGTTCCTTTTGGGCGACGGCCTCTTCATCTCGGACGGCGAAACCTGGAAACAGCGGCGTCCCCTGGTCGCCGACATCGTGCATGCCAAAAGAGTGCCGGCCTTCGGTCCGGTGATGGAGCGCACGACCACCGAATTGGTCGAGCGCTGGAACGGGATGCCGGACGGCACGCAAGTCAACGCCCTGCACGAAATGGCTGGACTGACCGCCGAAATCATTGCCCGCAGCGTTTTTGGAAACCAGCTCGGCGACGACAGTGCTGCGGCGGTCACCGACAGCTTCACGAGCTACCAATCGCTGGTCGATTCGATCAACCTCGGCTACTTCCTCGGTTTCGACGACGGGCTACCGATCTTGCGAACGCCGACGCTTCGCCGCTCGGTCAAGCGTATCCATCAGATCATCGACAAGGTGGTCGAGGATCACCTGGAAGGTCGCGGCGATCACAATTCGATGGTTGAGCTGCTGATCCGTCGACAACAACGAAACCCGGAGTTGAAACTCGACCTGGTTGCCCTGCGCAACGAAGCGGCGACCATCTTCATGGCGGGCCATGAAACGACAGCCGCCACGCTGACCTGGGCCTGGTATCTGCTGTCTCGCGCCAAATGGGTGGAAAAGGCGCTCCATGAAGAGATTGGCCGTGTCTGCGGCGATCGCGTTCCGACGATCGACGACGTACCGCAACTCGAATGGTGCAAGGCCATCATTGAAGAGACCCTTCGCCTCTATCCGCCCGTCCCCATTCTCGCGCGCCAAACGCGCCAAGCCGAAATGATCGGCGATATCGCCGCTGAACGCGGATCGCTCGTTCTGATCGTCCCGTGGCTTCTCCACCGAACGGAAAGCCTGTTTGAGGACCCGCACCATTTCCGCCCGGACCGCTTCATGGGCGGACGTCGCCCGACGCCCTATAGTTACATTCCGTTTGCAAGCGGACCACGCGTGTGCCCGGGCTTGCATTTCGGCCTGACCGAAGCAATCCTGTGCCTGGCGATCATTGCACAGCAGTTCCGGGTGACCGTCGTCGACGGCCACAAGGTCGAGCCCATCTGCCGCCTGACGCTGCGGCCAAAGGGCGGGCTTCCGGTGACCCTTCATCGACGGCAGAAAGCATCCCATGACCACTGAAGAGCCGAGCCAGGCCGAAAGAATCGCCAAGCGAAAGGCGTGGACATTCGCCAGCGAAGGGCGGCCCTCCTTTGTGGATGCCCTTTCCGGCCGCGAAGGCTTCCGCGCCTTCTGGCGCTATTGGGTGACGGACAATCTCTGGAACCTCGCGCACCTCTCCGGGCATTTCGGGATGAAACTCCTGCCGATGGACGCCTGCTCCAACCTTGGTGCAGCCCTTGGTCTGTTTGCCGTGCCGCGTTTCCACAAGGTGGCATCACGGCGTGCGCAAGAAACGATCCGCGCACTGCGACCCGATCTCAACGAGGCCGAGCAGGCGGCGCTCTTTCGCGAGAACTGCCGGGCACAGGGTCGGCTGATGACCGAATTCTCCGTCGTGAACCGGTTGCAAAACAACCGTGACCGCCTGACATTGCACGGCCTCGACATTATCGGCGAAGCGGCCAAGGCCGGCCCGGTCATCATCGTCGGTATGCATCTTGGCAACTGGGAAGTTGGTCCGACTGTACTGCAGAGCATCAATGTCCACCCCCATGCCTTCTACCTCCCGCCCAAGGGCCGCGCCAAAGCCTGGATCGCCGAGCGCGTCCGCAGCAAGGCGGGCTTGCGGTTCCTGCCGCCGGGCGCCGAGGGCATTCGGCCGGCGATCAAGATCCTGAAGAATGGCGGCGTCGTCAGCACGTTCTGCGACGAAGGTTTTGGCGGCTTCATTCGCGGACCATTCTTCGACCGCAAGCCGCATCTCGAAGGAAACTTTGCCATTGCCATTCGTCTGGCACGCATGACCGGCGCCACCATTTGCCCGTGGTACAATCTGCGCACCGAGGGTTTCCGCTTCGAATGCCGCGCGCTGGCGCCTATCCGGCTCCCGCCCGAAGAGCGCCCCGGGGCACGCCAGCTTGACGATATCCTGATGCTGAACAACGCCATCGAGCCGGTTATCCGGGCAAATCTCGACCAGTGGTACTTTCTCGACAATTCGCTCCGACCGGAGTGACCCGAACCGGGCCATGGCAAGTATAGCGACTTCCGCCGGGCTTTTTCGCGCGCGTGCGTTCCATGTTATGATCGTATCTGCTTGATGCCCGCGAGCAGTCGCCTATCTACATCTGTCTGAAGACAAGACTCCATCCCGCATTCCTGACCGATCACACGGAAGGAGAACGCCATGGGACTGAAACACGCGGATATCACCGCCATTCTTGGCCCGGTCGACGAAACGCTGATGGCAGAGCTGCTGGCTACCGGGGCCAGTGCGGCCGAACTCGCCGAAGCGATCGCCTGGGTCAACAACGACGAAGCGCTGATCGGCGAAGGACGACATCTGCCGGCCGGGCGCGTTGCGGCTTTGATCGACATCCTGACGCCGGATGACGGCGAGGAATGAACTTTGGGGCGCTGAGGAGACGCCCGACGAGGCAGATGTAATGACCAAGACGTCAGGAGCCATCTCGTGATGGCTGGCCACGTGACTGCGAGTTTCGTGTTGAGGGAGGCCGACTATGACAGCCAAGGAAGTCAAGTTCAGTAGCGATGCCCGCGATCGCATGCTGCGCGGTGTCGATATTCTTGCCAATGCCGTGAAAGTGACGCTCGGGCCAAAGGGACGAAATGTCGTCATCGAAAAGTCCTTTGGCGCCCCGCGCATCACCAAGGACGGCGTGTCCGTCGCCAAGGAGATCGAGCTCGAAGACAAGTTCGAGAACATGGGCGCGCAAATGCTGCGCATGGTGGCGTCACGCACCAGCGATGTTGCCGGCGATGGGACAACGACGGCAACCGTGCTCGCGCAGGCGATCGTGAAAGAAGGCGTCAAGGCGATTGCCTCCGGCATGAACCCCATGGACCTCAAGCGCGGCATAGATCTCGCCGTCGACGCCATCGTCGCCGAACTTAAGGTCCGCGCCCGCAAGATCGCCAATAATGAGGAGATCGCCCAGGTCGGCACCATCTCCGCCAACGGCGATACGGAGATCGGCCGATATCTCGCCGAGGCGATGGCCAAAGTCGGCAACGAAGGCGTGATCACCGTTGAGGAAGCCAAGACCGCCGAGATCGAACTCGAAGTCGTAGAGGGCATGCAATTCGACCGGGGCTACCTTTCGCCCTACTTCATCACCGACCAGGAGAAGATGCGGGTCGAGTTCGAAGATCCCTACATCCTCATCCACGAAAAGAAGCTCTCCAACCTGCAGGCGATGATCCCGATCCTCGAATCGGTCATCCAGGCGAGCCGCCCGCTGCTCATTATCGCCGAAGACGTCGAAGGCGAGGCATTGGCGACGCTGGTCGTCAACAAGCTGCGTGGCGGGCTCAAGATCGCCGCCGTCAAGGCACCGGGTTTCGGCGACCGGCGCAAGGCGATCCTTGAGGATATCGCGGTGCTGACGGGCGGGACGGTGGTTTCCGACGACGTCGGCATCAAGCTTGAGAATGTCACGCTGGAAACGCTCGGCCGCGCCAAACGCGTGATGATCGAGAAGGAAAACACCACCATCGTCGATGGCGCCGGCACCAAGGCCGACATCGGTGGCCGCATCAGCCAGCTCAAGGCGCAGATCGAGGAGAGTACCTCCGACTACGACCGGGAGAAGCTGCAGGAACGGCTTGCTAAGCTCTCGGGCGGTGTTGCCGTGATCCGCGTCGGCGGCTCGACCGAGGTCGAAGTGAAGGAAAAGAAGGACCGTGTCGATGACGCGCTGCATGCGACGCGCGCGGCCGTCGAGGAAGGCATCTTGCCGGGCGGCGGCGTCGCCCTGCTTCGGGTCGTCAACGCGCTCGACAATATCAAGACTGCCAATGCGGAACAGCGCGTCGGCGTCGAGATCGTCAGGCGTGCAATCGAGACGCCCGTGCGCCAGATTGCCGAGAATGCCGGCGCCGAAGGCTCTATCATCGTCGGCAAGCTGCGTGAGAAAACCGATTTCGCTTACGGCTGGAATGCTCAGACCGGCGAATACGGCGATCTGTTCAAAATGGGCGTCATCGATCCGGCCAAGGTCGTGCGCGCCGCTCTGCAGGACGCAGCGTCAGTCGCCGGGCTCCTGGTCACAACCGAGGCGATGATCGCCGAAAAGCCGAAAAAGGATGGCGCCGCGCAACTGCCGGGCGGACCCGGAATGGATTTCTAGGATCAACGGGCTAGCGCCATCGGCTGCGAGTTGGCGTGGGTCAGACCGAGGAATCGGACGGCACCGAGTTCACCCGGGGCGTTCGCGACGCGCTCTATGCCCAGCCGTAAGCCCTTGGATTGCCGAAATGAAAAAACCCGGCAGCGAGCGCTGCCGGGTCCGTTGCTTCTTTGATCGCTTCGGACCTTAGTCCTTCTTCTGCGGGATCGGGCGAAGCGCCAGTTCGCGCAGTTGGGCTGATGTCGCCTCGGACGGCGCGCCCATCAGCAGATCGACAGCCTGCTGGTTCATCGGGAAGATCGAGATCTCGCGCAGGTTCTTGGCGCCGACCAGCAGCATGACGACGCGGTCGATGCCGAAGGCCATGCCACCATGCGGAGGCGCGCCGTACTGGAACGCTCGGTAGAGACCACCGAACTGCTCTTCCACTTCCTGCTGCGACTTGCCGGTCAGCTCGAACGCCTTGACCATGACTTCCGGCAGCTGGTTACGGATCGAGCCGGACGCGATCTCGAAGCCGTTGCAGACCATGTCGTACTGGTAGGCCTTGAGCGACAGCGGATCTTCGCTGTTCAGCGCCTCGAGGCCACCCTGCGGCATCGAGAAGGGGTTGTGGGCGAAGTCGATCTTCTTTTCGTCTTCCAGCCATTCGTAGAACGGAAAGTCGACGATCCAGCAGAATTCAAAGCGGTCACGGTCTACGAGGTTCAGTTCCTCGCCTGCCCGCGTGCGGGCTTCGCCTGCAAACTTGTAGAATTTCGACGGGTCGCCGGCGACGAAGAAGCAGGCATCGCCATCATCGAGGCCGAGTTGGGTGCGGATCGCATCGGTGCGCTCCTCGCCGATGTTCTTGGCAAGCGGACCGGCGCCTTCGAGCTTCTCGCCTTCCTTGCGCCAGAAGATGTAGCCGAGACCCGGCTGGCCCTGGCTCTGGGCCCAGGCGTTCATGCGGTCGCAAAACGCGCGCGAACCACCGGTCTTGGCCGGGATGGCCCAGACTTCGACCTTCGGGTTCGAGGCGATCATGTTGGCGAAGACCTTGAAGCCTGAACCGGCAAAGTGCTCGGTAACGGCCTGCATCTCGATCGGGTTGCGCAGGTCCGGCTTGTCGGAACCGTATTTGCGGATCGCCGTGTCGTAAGGAATGCGCGGGAACTTTTCCGTCACCGGCTTGCCGTCGGCAAACTCGACGAAGATGTCGCGGATCACCGGCTCCATCGTCGTCCAGACGTCTTCCTGCTCGACGAAGCTCATTTCGAGGTCGAGCTGGTAGAATTCGCCCGGCAGGCGGTCGGCGCGCGGGTCTTCATCGCGGAAGCACGGCGCGATCTGGAAGTAGCGGTCGAAACCGGCGACCATCAGCAGCTGCTTGTACTGCTGCGGCGCCTGCGGCAGCGCGTAGAAGCTGCCGGGATGGATGCGCGACGGCACGAGGAAGTCGCGTGCGCCTTCCGGCGACGACGCCGTCAGGATCGGGGTCGTGTATTCGGTGAAGCCGACGTCGCCCATGTGGCGGCGCATCGACGAGATGATCTGGGTGCGCTTGACGATGTTCTTGTGCAGCGTGTCGCGGCGCAGGTCGAGGAAGCGGTACTTCAGGCGCACGTCTTCCGGATAGTCCGGCTCGCCGAACACCGGCAGCGGCAGTTCCTTGGCGACCGAGAGAACCTCGATCTCCTGGGCGTAGAGCTCGATTTCACCTGTTGGCATGCCCTTGTTGACGGTGTCGTCCATACGGGCCTTGACGAGGCCATCAATACGGACAACCCATTCGCCGCGGACGGTCTCGGCGGCCTTGAAGGCAGGGCTATCGGGATCGGCGACGACCTGGGTGATGCCGTAATGATCGCGCAGGTCGATGAAGAGCAGGCCGCCATGGTCGCGGACGCGGTGGACCCAGCCGGAAAGGCGAACGGTGGAGCCGACATCCGACTTGCGGAGGGCGGCACAGGTGTGGCTGCGGTAGCGGTGCATGGTGTTATCCCGGAATTGCAAAGCGCCGCGCAGGCTCGCCGGAACGGCGCGCGGCAACATGATCAAAATCGGGCGGAAAAGCGCATGATGCGCCGGCTTTGTCAAGCCGAGACCTCCGCGCTCCCCGAGGGAAGCGCCGCTCAACCGGGACAAGTTCGACCCTATTCATGGGCTTGAGACAAGTGCATTCGCCCAAACGGCGCGAAAAGAACGGATATCGTCACAATTCGCGACTGTGCGCCACGGGAATGCGCCGCTACACATAATGGGTCCGCCTTATCCGACTCGCGAGCACCATTCGGAAGTCGCCTGCCCCATGTCGCAAATTCGTCCGCTCATTCCGCTTCTCGTCACCGCAGGCATCCTCATCGGTGGCAACGGACTACAAGGCACCTTCATTTCGCTGCGGGCGCTGGAAGAAGGCTTTTCGACCTCGCTGATCGGTGTCATCGGCGCCGGCTACAACATCGGCTTCGCGCTCGGCTGCGTCTATGTCACGCGCATCCTGCGCTCGATCGGCCATATCCGCACGTTCTCGGCGATGGCAGCGATCGCGTCGGCGGCGGCGATCGCCATGGTGCTGATCATCAATCCGTTCATGTGGTTCCTGATGCGGCTCGTCGCCGGTATCGCTTTCGCCTGTCTTTTTGCGACCGTCGAAAGCTGGCTGAATGCCAGCGTCACCAATACTAACCGCGCGCGCACGCTTTCCGTCTATCGTCTGGTCGATCTCGGCTCGGTCACCGCGGCCCAATATATCATTCCCGGCGTCGGTATCGGCGGCTTCGAACTCTTCGCGATCATCTCGATGGCATTGACTTTGTCGCTCGTGCCGATTTCCTTTGCCGACCGGTCGAGCCCGGTGGCGCCGGAAGCGATCCGCTTCGACGTCAAGGCGCTCTGGAACATCTCGCCGCTCGCGACCGTCGGCTGCATCGTCGTCGGCCTCACCAACGCCGCCTTCCGCTCGCTAGGCCCCATCTACGCGCAGGGGATCGGCCTCTCGGTGACGGCAATCGCCACTTTCATGAGCGCCGGCATCATCGGCGGCGTGGTGCTGCAATATCCGCTCGGCCATTACTCGGACCAGATCGATCGGCGCCTGATCATCCTGATCGCCACCCTCGGATCATTGCTCGCCGGACTTTTCCTTGCGTTTGGCGCCGGCAATGATGAGTGGCTCAATTTCGCCGGTATCTTCCTCTTCGGCGCCTTCGCCATGCCGCTCTATTCGCTCTGTTCGGCCCATGCCAACGACCATGCGGCGGAAGGTCAGCATGCGCTGGTATCGGCGGGCATGCTGTTCTTCTGGTCGCTCGGCGCCATCATCGGCCCGCTGTTTGCCTCTTTCCTGCTCGAAATTTTCGGTCCGCAGGCGCTGTTCATCTATACCGCCGCGATCCTCTTCCTCTTCATGCTCTACACGGTCAGGCGCATGACAGCGCGCAGCGGCGTTCCCGCGGAAGCGCGCGTCATGCCTTTCCGCAACCTGCTGCGGACCTCATCGTTCTTCAACAAGCTCGCCGGCGGCAACCACGCCCGCAAAGACGACTGATACCAACCTGCGGCAAGATGTGCCTGCGGCAAAGAATTGCTGATTGCGGCGATCAGGTTTAAAAACCGAGCAGTCGTCCTATCCAGTTGCCGAGATTGCCAAAATGTCCCTGATCAGCCGCCGTACGTTCCTCCAGGGCTCTGCCGCTTTGGGAGGCGCCTTCGCATTCGGAGCCGGCATGGCGGCACGCGCCGGTGCGGCACCGGATCCGCAGGTCCTGACGGCACAGCTGACGCAGGCACAGATCGCCTCAGATGGCGTGACACCCAAGGTGATGACCTACGGGCTGGGCGATGCGACCACTAACGGCATGCCGCCTGTCTTGCGGATGCGCATGGGCGAGCCCTATGCCGCAAGACTGATCAACAAGCTCGACGAACCGACGACTGTCCACTGGCACGGACTTCGCATACCCAATGCCATGGACGGCGTGCCCGAGATGACCCAGCCCTATGTCTATCCGGGCGATCCCTTCGACTACATCTTCACGCCGCCGGATGCCGGCACCTTCTGGTATCACCCCCACTGCAATACGCTGACGCAGATGGGAAGCGGGCTGACCGGCGTCATCGTCGTCGAGAACCCGGATGATCCAGTATTCGACGCCGAGATCGTCTTGAACCTGCGCGACTGGCGGCTCGGCAAAGGCGGCGTTTTCATCGACCCGTTCAAACCGAGGGACGCTGCGCGCGGCGGCACCTACGGCACGGTTCGCACCGCAAACTGGCAGCAGGAGCCGAGCTACGACGCGCCGGCCGGCGGCCTCGTGCGGGTCCGTATCGCGGCGACGGATGTCACGCGGATATATACGGTCGGCCTGGAGGGGGCGGAGGCCATGGTCGTCGCGCTAGATGCAAATCCGGTCGACAAGCCCTTCCCGCTCGACCGCTACGACGTCGGCCCGGGCCAGCGCATCGACCTCGTCGTCAGGATGCCCGACAACGAAGGTGCGACGGTGAAGCTCGGCAATCTGCGTGGCTCGCATCCCTGGACGATCGCCAATTTCCGCGCAACGGGCCAATCCTTGAAGCGCGATATCCGCGATGTGGCTGCCCTTCCCGCCAATCCGATCGCCGAGGCGGACCTGTCGGTTGCCACTCGCGTTCCGATCGATCTGACGGCCACGGCAGAACACAAGGCGACGCCGTCGATCTGCGGCTCGCTCGGCTACACCTTCTGGGCAATCAACAAGGTACCGTGGCCGGGCGACACGCCCGATCCGATCGCGCCGATCGAGGAGATGAAGCTCGGCAAGAGCTATGTCCTGCAGATCGCCAATCGGACGCCGCATGCCCATCCGATCCACCTGCATGGCATGAGCTTCCGAATTCTCAATTCGAACAAGCGGACCTTCCTGCCACCACCGACGGACACCATCCTGCTTTTGCCCGACGAACAGGCGGAAATCGCGCTCGTCGCCGACAATCTTGGCGATTGGGTGTTCCATTGCCACATCATCGAGCACCAGAAGACCGGCATGACCGGTTATTTCAAGGTGGTTTGAGATTTTCGATTGTGACGGATGGCATGAAGGGCTACACGAAAAACCTAGCCGCATTTTTGCCACAGTGATTTAAATCCGATGATTGAAACAACCGCAGATCTAGAGGCCGCCTGCCAGCAGCTGGCCCGCTCAAGTTATATTACGATAGACACGGAATTCCTGCGTGAGACCACCTTCTGGCCAGAGCTTTGCCTGATCCAGATGGCAAACCCGGATATGGCCGTCATCGTCGACCCGATGGCCAAGGGCATCGATCTCACGCCGTTCTTCGCGTTGATGGCCAACCCCGACGTGATCAAGGTCTTCCATGCCGCGCGCCAGGATATCGAGATCATTTTCCATCTCGGCAATCTGATTCCGCATCCGATCTTCGACACCCAGGTTGCGGCCATGGTCTGCGGCTTCGGCGACAGCGTCTCCTATGACCAGCTCGTCAACCGCATCAAGGGCGAGCAGATCGACAAGTCCTCGCGCTTCACCGATTGGAGCCGGCGGCCGCTGACCGAGAAACAGCTCGATTACGCGCTGGCCGATGTCACGCATCTGCGCGACATCTATCAGTACCTGAATGCGCAGCTCGAGCGCGAAAGCCGCTCGCTATGGCTTTCCGAGGAAATGGCGATCCTCGAAGCCCGCGATACCTACGACCTGCACCCGGACGATGCCTGGCAGCGCCTGAAAATGCGCGTCAAGAAGCCGATCGAGCTTGCCGTGCTGCAGAAGGTCGCAGCCTGGCGTGAACGCGAGGCACGCAACCGCAACGTTCCGCGCGGGCGTATCATCAAGGACGATGCGATCTATGAAGTCGCGCAGCAGCAGCCGAAGGACACCGAGGCGCTGGCGCGGCTGCGAACCATTCCGAAGGGCTGGGAACGATCGAGCGCCGGGGCTGCGCTGATCGAGGCGGTCAACGAAGCGCTCGCCATCCCCAAGACCGACCTGCCACGGCTGCCGCGGCAGAGCCATACACCTGAAGGCGCAGCCGCCGCCACCGAAATGCTGAAGGTGCTGTTGAAGCTGATCGCCGAGAAGCAGGGCGTGGCTGCCAAGATCATCGCCAACAGCGAGGATCTCGACAAGATCGCCGCCGAGGGCGAGAACGCCGATGTCGGCGCGCTCAAGGGGTGGCGGCGCGAGCTGTTCGGCGATACGGCACTGAAATTGATCAATGGTGAAGTGGCTCTGCGCTTCGTCGACAAGAAGATCGAAGCGATGGAAATCGGTGACTGAAAAACGGACGGGCGGACAACAACTTTCCGCCCGAATCCGGCTCTAGCCAAGGCCCTGCAGCGGGACTGATTCGCAATCGCGTCGAGCAGACATCAGAGCGCTGACGCGTGACACGACAACCAGGGTGTCCGACGCGTTTTTTCTTCGTTGTCCGGGTTCGAGGCTCTTCCGCATGCGCTGGCGTTTCTCCATGTTCGAGGGAATTTTGCTGCTGTTGATCGTCAGTAGCGCCGGCGCCATCTATGCGACGATCGCCTTCGACGGTGGCGGCGGATTGATCGGCGCCACGTACGCATTGTGCGTCTGCGTCCCGATCCTCGCCTTTGAACGGCGCATCATTCTCCGGCGTCTCAACCGCAAGATCCATTCCTATTCGACGCCCGCTTTCTTCCTCGCTTCGATCGCCGTCTATCTGGTGTTTATCGAGCTGGGCTACGGCGTCGCCGGCTTCCTGATGCAGATGAGCGGGCAAATAGACGCGGATTGGAAGGACGCGGTCGTCCCCTCAAGCACGGCGCTTCTGTTCGCCCTGGCGGTCTCGGGCTCGATCGTTTTCGCGCTTCGCGTGCGCGAACTGTTGGGCCGTGACGTGTTTCTGAGCCTTTTGACCGGGCGCTATCGCAAGCCGATGCAGGAGGAGCGCGTCTTCCTCTTCATCGATCTTGCCGGCTCCACCGCCTATGCCGAGCGATACGGCGATCTCAGGATGCAGGAATATCTCAGCAAGCTGTTTGCAACACTTGCCGACCCCGTACTGCGCTATCGCGGCGCGATCGACGACTATGTCGGCGACGCGGCCGTGATTACCTGGCCCTTCGACCGTGCTGTCAAAAACGCCGCCTGCGTGCACTGCGTTTTCGACATTCTCGAAGAGATCGAAGCCGGCGCCCACCGTTGGCGCAAGGAGTTCGGCGAGGTTCCGCGCCTACGGGCAGCGCTTCATGGCGGCACCATCGTCGCCGCGGAAATTGGCGTCGACAAACACAAGATCACCTATTTCGGCGACACGGTGAACACCACCGCTCGCCTCGAAGGCCTGTGCAAGTCACTGAACCATCAGGTGCTGATTTCCACCGACCTCGCCCGCAAGATGCGGCTGCCGCACTATGTCCGCGTGGAAGATCTTGGCGAGCACGCCGTGAAGGGACGCGGGCAGAAGCTCGGCGTCCTGGCGCTTCGGGCCGGGGGCACGCCTGCACCGCCAGTGGCTGTCAATTAGCCGTCAACCGTGCAGTTTTGCACCCTTGGTGATCTTGTCGACCAGCTTCTTGTCGGCATGAATGGCGATGCCGGCGACCTTCGCGCCGTCGGGTCGCGTTTCGGCGAAGACCGCGCGGTTGGCACTGTCGTGGCCGGTCGAAAACATCGCATCGACATAAACAGAGGTTTGTATTTCCCTTTCGATCGCACGGCGTTGAATATTGCCAAGCGTCGCACCATCTGCCGATAACACGATGATCGGCTGAACGCTCAGAGCGTTGTAGATGTGGCCGGCGCCGTCGCGATAGGGTTCGCCGATAATCGCCGGTTTCTGCCCGGCGATGCCGGTTGCCAGAAACGCGGTGACGTTCAGCTTCTGCCAGGTGGCCAGATCGTCGCGCAAAACGATCGCAAACTTGGTGTCGAACATGACGGGTATCTCCATTTCAGGACATCAGGGCGTGCCCAAGGAGGCCTTAACCGAGGACGCAGCGATCAATCTTGAACGATTGTGCGGATCGCCGGGCGATGGCATCCGCGTCGCGGCACCGGTGGACGGCATAGAGCGCATCGAGGCCCGGCTGCACGGCAAGGTCTTCGAGCCGCATCGCCACGACACCTATGCGCTTGGCGTGACGCTTGGCGGCATCCAGACCTTCCAGTATCGTGGCGAGAGCCGCTACAGCACGCCTGGAAGCATCATCATCATTCACCCCGACGAACTGCACGATGGCGGCGCGGGCACGGAAGCGACGCTTCGCTACAGGATGATGTATCTGCAGCCGGAGCGATTGATCGCGGCGCTTGGCGACAGTGGCGGCGCCTTGCCCATCATAGCCGCCCCGGTTGTTGGTGACGTGGCCCTGCGCCAGGCGATCGGCGAGGCCGTCATGGATCTCGACGGCGGTATTGACGAACTCGCGCTCGACGACATTCTTACACGCATTGCAGAAGGCTTGTGCCGCCATGCCGGCACGACAAGCAAGGCTGCCGGCAGGTCGGCCAAGCGGGCGGTTTCGAGGCGACGGACTATCTCAAAGCCAACCTCGATCGCCCGGTCGGCTCGCAGGAACTCGAGGCCGTCAGCGGCCTTGATCGCTTCACCCTCGCCCGCCAGTTCCGCAAGGTTCTCGGCACCAGCCCGCACCGCTACCTTCTGATGCGGCGGCTGGAGCAGGCGCGCCGGATGATTGCCGCCGGTCACAGCCTGGCAGGTGCCGCGCTCGAAACCGGCTTTGCCGACCAGGCCCATTTCACCCGCCATTTCAAACGTGCCTACGGTGTAACGCCCGGGCGCTGGGCGAGCCTGGCGCTCGCCGGCTGAAGCACCGGCGCCGCTGGGTCGTTGCGGCCCGGAACCAGTGTCCGGTCACGCGCAACAATTCGAACTCGGCGAGTTTCTCCCCTCGGGCGCAGCGCCTTTCGTCTGTCATCAAAGCTTCACCAGCCTGTAAGCCAAGCATCACCCAACCGTCATCAAAGCCGCCTATCGGGTTCCCGTACTTTGGCATCCAACCCACGGTGACTTTCATGACCAAAACGCTTCTCGCCGCTGCGGCGCTCACACTTTTGATGACGACGACCGTCCTGGCCGAGGAAAAGGCCTTTCCCGCAACCCTGAAGGCACATGCGATCCTACCGGCAAACACGATCCTGGCAGCACAGTCCGACGCACCGGAATACCTGAAGACATCGGGCAAATTCACCACGGCGGACCGCAAGCGCGCTGACGCGCTCGGCACCGTGCCCGGCAAGGATGGCGTGCGCCCGACCGGCCTTTCACTGCCGTTCAACGGCCAGCCGATGCAGGGCTTCTCCGGCATCAGGGCCATGGAAGACGGCACCTTCTGGAGCCTTTCCGACAACGGCTTCGGCAACAAGCTGAACTCAACCGATGCCATGCTGATGCTGCACCACGTGAAGATGGACTGGGACGCCGGCAAGGTCGAGGCGCTGAAAACACTGTTCCTCACCGACCCGGACCGCAAGGCCCCCTTCCCGATCGTCATAGAAGGTTCCGACAAGCGCTACCTGACCGGCGCTGACTTCGACGTTGAGTCGATCCAGCCGGTCGCCGACGGCTTCTGGGTCGGGGAAGAATTCGGTCCCTATATCCTGAAATTCGATGTCGACGGCAAGCTGACCGACGTCATCGCGACAACAGTTGACGGCAAGCCGGTTATGTCGCCCGACAATCCGACCCTGACACTGCAGGGCGATCCGTCGAAGAAGACACCCGCCTTCAACCTGAAGCGCTCCGGCGGCTATGAAGGCATGGCACTGTCGAAGGACGGCTCCAAGCTCTACGGTCTGCTCGAAGGGCCGATCTGGACCGACAGCGAAACCGTGGAACAGGCCGATGGCCGTCCGACACTACGCGTCATCGAACTCGATGTCGCAGCCAAGGCCTGGACGGGCCGCAGCTGGCTCTATCCGCTGGCCGAAGGCGGCGAGGCAATCGGCGACTTCAACATGCTCGACGACAAGACGGCACTGGTGATCGAACGCGACAACGGCGCGGGCACGCTCGACAAGGCCTGCGCCGATCCGAAGGATCCGAAGCCGGATTGCTTTGCCGTCGGCTCGAAGGTGAAACGTGTCTACAAGATTGCCTTCGATGACAGCAATGTCGGCAAGGCCGTCCGCAAGATCGGTTACATCGACCTCCTGAAGATCGCCGACCCCGACAACAAGAAGCGCCAGGGCGGTGGTGACGGCTATTACGACATGCCGTTCGTGACGATCGAAAACGTCGATCGCGTCGATGACACGCACATCATCGTCGGCAATGACAACAACCTGCCGTTCTCGGCCGGCCGGGCGCTTGATAAGGCCGACGACAACGAGTTCGTTCTGCTCGAAGTCGGCGAATTCTTGAAAGCCGAATAATCAAAAAAGGGCGCGCGGATTTGCGTCCGCGCGCCCCTTCGTCAAAGATCTGAGTGCGTTCAGCTCTCGAACTGGAACGCCAATCTTCTGCCGGTCAGCTTGCCGAGCTGCTGCAGCCGTCCGTCGAGGCGCTCGCCGGCAAATTCCGAATAGGCCGCAGGCACGACGATCTCCAGATCGACATCCGGCAGGGACGATTTGCGGAAGGTCAGATTCCTCGCCACGCCCGGCATCGACGCCGAGAACAGATAGGCGACGCGCAGCAGGCCGCCGAGCAGTTTCGCCAGTTCCAGCAGTCGCGGCGTGGTAATGCCGGTCAGTGCGCCGGTCGCGCCATCGTCGTTCAGGCCTTCGAAGCGATAGTAGTTGGCGAGCGCGATATAGGCCCGCCCCGCATGGGTGATGCCGGAGAAGGTCGAGTGGGCGATGATGTTCAGCGCCTGCAGACCGCGATAGTCCGGATGGGCGCGCCAGCTGATATCGGCGAGCAGGCAGGCAGCCTGGCGATAGCGGCTTTCCTCTTCGGTTTCCTCGACGCCGAAGAACGGCACCATGCGGCCGGTCCAGTCGGCAAGTTCGCGGGCATGCTCGGGGGAACGCGCCCGCAGGATGGCGATTTCGCCGGCGGCGGTCAGCAGCGGATCCTGCGCACGCTCGCTCTCGTTCAGCAGAGAGAAGAGATAGCCTTCGCGCACGCCGAGCGCCGAGAACGAAATCCGCTCCGGCTTCATGATCGACAGTGCTTCCTGCATCGCGATCGCGCCAAAGGGAAGCAGGCTGCGGCGGCTTTTGGAGATCGTCGCATAGGCCGATGGCTTGATGTTCCTCGGCTCGATCACCTCCGGCAGCAGCGCCATCGCCTCGTCGTAGGAGATCTCGTAGCCTTGCATCATATGCAGCGGATAGTTTCGGATTTCCATGTGCAGCTTGGCGATCGAGCGCCAGGTGCCGCCGACGGCATAAAAGGTGCGGCCGGTGCCGGTCTTCAGCACCGGCGAGCTTTTCATGAATTTGCGCACCCAGGTGCGAGCCTTCGGCAGCGAGCCGCCGCTATGCTCGAAGAGGCGGATACCCCCGAGCGGCAGGGTGATGCCCTTGCCGATCTTTGTGCCGCTGACCTCGACAAGTTCCAGCGAGCCACCGCCAAGGTCACCGACCACTCCATCAGGGTCGTGATAGCCGCTGACGATGCCCATGGCGGAGAAATAGGCTTCCTCTTCGCCGGTGAGGATGCGCACCTTGTGGCCGAGGATCGCCTCGGCCTTCTCGATGAAGGCAGGTCCGTTGCTCGCCTCGCGAGCGGCTGCGGTGGCCAGAACATACATGGAGGTCGCACGCGCCTGCTGCGACAGCGCATGAAAGCGATGCAGCGCCCGGAGAGCGCGCTCGACGCTCTCCTCGTCCATGCGTCCGGTGGCATCGATGCCCTTGCCCAGACCGCACATGACCTTCTCGTTGAACAGCATGGCCGGAGCGCGGCTCAGGCCTTCGTAGACGACAAGGCGAATGGAGTTGGAGCCGATATCCACAACGGAAACCGGGCGGATGCCGGGCAGACGCCCCTGCGCTTCAGATTCGACCATGCAATTCCGTTTTACTTGTGCCAGCTGCTCTTCCAGCCGGCAATCAGCTTCGGTGCACTGGACTTCAGGGCTTCACCCCGGCCGGAGAGGCTGGGATTGGTCATGAAATAGTGCTGCGCGTTGAAAGGTTCGGCGTCCTTGCCGACTTCCATCCGGCGAGACGTACCGTCGGGAAGAATTTCGTAGCTCTGCTGGTTATCGATGAGATTGCCCAGCATGATCTGCGAAAGTACCTGTTCGTGCACAGTCCGGTTGATAAGAGGCACAAGCGTCTCAACCCGCCGGTCCAGATTTCGCGGCATCATATCCGCCGAGCCGATATAGACAAGCGCATTCTCCGATGGAAGGCCGTGACCGTTGCCGAAGCAGAATATGCGGGAATGTTCAAGGAATCTGCCGACGATGGACTTGACACGAATATTGTCGGACAGCCCCGGCACCTGCGGCCTCAGGCAGCAGATGCCGCGTACCACCAGGTCGACTTCAGCCCCGGCACGGCTTGCCTTGTAGAGCGCGTCTATGATTTCCGGATCGACGAGCGAGTTCATCTTCATCCAGATCGCCGCAGGCCGGCCGGCCTTGGCGTGCTCGATCTCCTCCTCGATATGCTTGAGGATGCGGGGGCGAAGCGTGTGCGGCGAAACCGCCAGCTTCATGCCGGCTTCCGGCTCGCCGTAACCGGTGATGAAGTTGAAGATGTTCGCCATGTCATGGGCGATGACCGGGTTGCAGGTGAAGAATGACAGGTCAGTGTAGATCTTCGCCGTGACCGGATGGTAGTTGCCGGTGCCGAGGTGGCAATAGGTGCGCAACCGGCCCTCTTCGCGACGCACCACCATCGACATCTTGGCATGGGTCTTGAGTTCGATGAACCCGAAGACCACCTGCACGCCGGCGCGCTCCAGGTCGCGCGCCCAGCGGATGTTGGCTTCCTCATCGAAGCGGGCCTTCAGTTCGACCAGCGCCGTCACGGACTTTCCGGCTTCGGCAGCGTCGACAAGCGCGCGCACAATCGGACTGTCGTTCGAGGTACGGTAGAGCGTCTGCTTGATGGCGACCACTTCCGGATCGCGCGCCGCTTGCAGCAGGAACTGCACCACGACGTCGAAGGACTCATAGGGGTGGTGGACCACCATGTCCTTTTCGCGGATCGCGGCAAAACAATCGCCGGCGTGTTCGCGCACGCGCTCGGGGAAGCGCGGATTGTAAGGTTCAAAGCGCAGATCGTCGCGCGGCGCCTTGGTGATTTCCGACAGCGTGTTCAGCGCCAGAAGCCCCGGCAAAACGGCGACGCGGTTTTCCGGAACGCTGAGTTCTTGAACGACGAACTGGCGCAGCGAAGCGGGCATTTCCGAATCGAGCTCGATGCGGATCACCGATCCGCGACGACGACGCTTCAGCGCCGTTTCGAAGAAGCGCACCAGATCTTCGGCCTCTTCTTCGACTTCGATATCGCTGTCTCTGATGATGCGGAACGTGCCCGAGCCCTTGACCTCGTAGCCTGGGAACAGCCGTTCGATGAACTGACTGACCATGTCTTCGAGCGTGATGTAGCGGATGACGTTCTTGAAATCGGGCAGGCGGATGAAGCGGTCGAGCGCCACCGGCAGGCGCAAGAGCGCCGTCATTGGCTCACGGCCGGTCTTGCTGACGAGCTGCAGGCCCATCGAGAACCCGAGGTTCGGGATGAACGGGAACGGATGCGCCGGGTCGATCGACAGCGGCGTCAGCACCGGAAAGATCGCCTGGTCGAATTCGTTGGCAAGCCAGCTTTTGTCCTGCGCCGACAAGGACGCCGGGCGGACGATGAGGATATCTTCCTTGGCCAGATACTGCTGCAGGACGGCGAGCGACGCCTGCTGCTCCATCTGCAGGTTGTCGATTTCCTTGAGGATGTCTTCGAGCTGTTCGGCCGGCGTCTTGCCATCAGGCGACCGCATGGCGAGCCCCTGCCGCACCTGGCCCTCGAGGCCGGCGACGCGCACCATGAAGAACTCATCAAGGTTGGCGGCCGAAATCGACAGAAAGCGGACACGCTCCAGGAGCGGATGCGCCGTGTTCAGGGTCTCCTCAAGCACGCGGCGATTGAATTGCAGCCACGAAAATTCGCGATTGATGAACCGTTCCGGGCTGGAGAGCAGGTCTAGCTCCTCCGCGGCCTGTTTGTTCTCATTCACCGCAGACGTCGCATTATCCATTACCGGTCAGACCCCATTTCTTCGCATGCAGGAACTATAACAGTTTGACGACGGAACTGTGACAATCAATCGGAATGGCGTTGATTTCCAAGCTCTTCCAGGACTTCGGCGGCAAGCGATCGGGTCAGCTTGACGCCGCGGGCGAGTGCCAGCCTGTCGATGCGTTCGACGATCGTCTGGGCAGCCTCGAGCGAGCGTTCCATGCGCTGGACGATATAGCCGACGAGCCTTTCGTCGATGAAAAGCTGGCGATCGGCAAAGAGCTTGATCAATACCTGCGTCAACAACTCATCGTCGGGCTCGCCGATCTCGACGACGGTTGCTGCTTTCAGGCGCGAGCGCAGGTCCGGAAGAACGACCGGCCAGGACATCGGCCACAGGCGCGAGGTCATCAAGAGGCCCGTGCCATGCTGGCGAACGCTGTTGATGACATGAAACAGGGTGGTGTCGTCGAACCCCTGACGGTCGGCATCCTCGAACAGCACAGGACCGTTGGCGGCGATCAACGCCACATCCGAGTCCGCAACCGGGTGGATCGCCCGCGCGCCCGCCCTCTCCTTCCAGATGCTGGCGAGATGCGATTTTCCGGAACCGATCGGGCCGGCGATGATGACAACCGGCGACGGCCAGTCTGGCCAGTGATCGACGATCGCGATCGCCGCGCTCAACCGATCGGAAACGAGCAGATCCTCACGACCCGTTGCCGGGTCGTGGTCGAATGCCAGAGGCAGTTGTTCGAAGGGACGTTTTGTCATGCTGTACTCGGGACAAGGATGGGACTATCAGCCGGGCTGACTGCCCTTTGCCTTCTTCGCCGCGACCTTTCCATGCCCATGGTAGAGATCGCTATCAAGGTATCGCTGGATGCCGAAGCGAACAAGCACGCCGATGGCGGCGGCCGCGGGAACCGCAACCAGAAGCCCGACGAAACCGAAGAGGGCACCGAAGGCAAGAAGCGCGAACATCAGCCAGACCGGATGCAGGCCGACGCTCTTGCCCACCAGCTTGGGCTGCAGGATGTTGCCTTCGAGGAACTGGCCGCTGAAGAAGATGGCAGCGACAAGCCCGATCCAGAGATAATCGGGCCAGAACTGTACAAGCGCGACGCCGACGGCCAGCACCAGACCGACCATCGATCCGACATAGGGGATAAAGCTGATCATGCCGGCAAAGAGGCCGATCAGCAGGCCGAAATTGAGACCGACGAGCGACAGGCCGATGCCATAGTAAAGGCCGAGGATGATGCAGAGCGAGCCCTGGCCGCGAACGAAGCCGGCGATCGTCGTGTTCATGTCCCGGGCGATCTGGCGGACGACGCTGACATAGTCGCGCGGAACCCAGCTATCGACCCGGTTGACCATCCGGTCCCAGTCGAGCAGCAGATAGAAGGCGACGACCGGCGTGATCACGAACAGCGACAGAATGTCGAGCAGCGCCATGCCAGAGTTCCAGAGCTGCTGGAACAACGTGCCGAGGAAGCTCGCGCCCTGCTCCAAAAGCTTGGCTGAATTCTGCTTGATCGCCGTCATCTGGTCCGCCAGCCATTGTGGCAGCAGCGTCGACTGGCTGTCGGTCAACAGCGCCTGCAGCTTGGAGATGTAACCGGGCATCTTCTGAATGAAGTCGGCGGCCTGGGTGAAGATCACCGGGATGATGATCATCAGCGACAGGGCGAAGATCACCACGAAGCCGATGAGGATCACCACCGTCGCCATCAGCCGACTGAGGCCGAGGCGCTCAAGGCGGTCGGCGACCGGGTCGAGGAAATAGGCCAGTGCCATGCCCGCGAGGAACGGCAGCAGGATCGAGCTGAAAACCATCAGGAAGGCGATGAAGGCGGCGAGCACCAGCAGCCAGAAGATAACCTGGCGCTGTAGTCCCGAACCGCTGACTTTTATGTCCATGGTGTTCCCCGTAACACGCCAAGCATGCCTTTACCGCATCATATTCTGTATGAGGAGATAGGTGGCGTGGCGCGCACCGGTCAAGTCCGCGTGCTTCTCAGCCCGGTAAATTGAACCCTCCATACCGTTCTTGCCGGTGGGATATGGGCAAAATGTTGAAAAAAGGCCGAGAAGGCAGGCTGTCGGCTTGCACTCCCTTGCCCATCGTGCCAATCGCATCCGCAAAATACCTGTCGCGCGACCAGCCTTGGAGAACCAGCATGAGCCAGTCGGGAAAGAACGGCCTCACCTACAGTGACGCAGGCGTGGATATCGATGCCGGCAATCTGATGGTGGAGAAAATCAAGCCGCATGTGCGCTCGACCCGGCGCCCGGGTGCCGACGGCGAGATCGGCGGCTTCGGCGGCCTGTTCGACCTGAAGGCCGCCGGTTTCACCGACCCGGTGCTCGTTGCCGCCAATGACGGTGTCGGCACCAAGCTCAAGATTGCCATCGACGCCAACAAGCACGACACCGTTGGCATCGACCTCGTTGCCATGTGCGTCAACGACCTGGTGGTCCAGGGTGCCGAGCCGCTGTTCTTCCTCGACTATTTCGCCACGGGCAAGCTCGATCCCGATCAGGGTGCCGCAATCGTTGCCGGCATTGCCGCCGGGTGCCGCCAATCCGGTTGCGCATTGATCGGTGGCGAGACCGCGGAAATGCCGGGCATGTATTCCGGAGGCGACTATGACCTTGCCGGCTTCGCTGTCGGTGCGGCCGAACGCGGCCAGCTGCTTCCAGCGGGTGACATTGGTGAAGGCGACGTCATCCTCGGCCTTGCATCGTCAGGCGTTCACTCCAACGGTTACTCTCTCGTTCGCAAGATCGTCGCGCTGTCGGGTCTTGCCTGGGATGCACCTGCCCCGTTTGGTGAAGGCACGCTTGCCGATCTCCTGATGACGCCGACGCGCATCTATGTGAAGCCGCTCCTGAAGGCGATCCGCGAAACCGGCTCGATCAAGGCGCTGGCGCATATCACCGGCGGCGGGTTCCCCGAGAACATTCCGCGCGTGCTGCCGAAGCATCTTGCAGCCGAGATCGATCTCGACGCCATCAAGGCGCCGAAGGTCTTCTCCTGGCTTGCCCAGACCGGCGGCGTCGCGGCCAACGAAATGCTGCGCACGTTCAACTGCGGCGTCGGCATGATCGCCGTCGTTCCGGCGGAAAAGGCGCAGGACGTTGCAGCCGTGCTGGAAGCCGAGGGCGAAACCGTCTTCACGCTCGGCCGCATGGTTGCCCGCGCCGAAGGCGCGCATGGCACGATCTACAAGGGCAGCCTCGCCCTATGATGAACGACGTGACGGCAGGCAGGAAAAAAGTCGTCGTCTTGATCTCGGGCGGCGGCTCCAACATGCTTTCGCTGGCCAAAGCTGCCGCCGAGCCTGGTTTTCCGGCCGAGATCGTCGCAGTGATTGCCGACAAGGCCGATGCCGGAGGCCTTGCCAAGGCTGCAGCGCTCGGCATCCCAACCTATGCGTTCCTTCGCAAGGATTTCGACAGCAAGGATGCGCACGAGGCGGCGGTCCTTGCCGAACTCGAGCGGCTGTCTCCCGATATTATCTGCCTTGCCGGCTATATGCGGCTGTTGTCGGCGAACTTCATCCAGCGCCACGAAGGCCGGATCATCAACATTCATCCGTCGCTTCTGCCGCTCTTTCCGGGTCTCCACACCCATCAGCGCGCCATTGACGCCGGCGTGAAAGTGGCGGGATGTACGGTGCATTTCGTCACCGAGGGCATGGATGAGGGTCCGATCGTCGCGCAGGCGGTCGTACCGGTTGTCGACGGCGACACGGCCGACACCCTTGCCGCTCGCGTGCTGACGGTCGAGCACCGCACCTATCCGATGGCGCTCAGGCTGCTGGCGGAAGGCAAAGCCTGGATGGAAGACGGACGGGTCGTCACGCAGGGCATCAGTCCCGTGCCCGCGTCTTCAACTCTGATTTCGCCGGCCGTATAAACCACCACTACTTTGCCGAAGCCAACCGCCGGTCGAGCGCGTCGAGCACACGCCGGGTCAAGGCGGGATAGTCCTCGTCGAAATGGTGACCGCCTTCGATCGCGACGACATCGACGCCCGCGCCCTTCAGGTCAGGGCAGGCGTCGTCTTCTTCCTCGGTGCCGTGAATGCACTGCACCAAAGAGGGGTCGATGTGCTTGATATCGTCGAGCGGATCGCCGCCATCGCCCTGCCCGGCCGCGCCGAGCCAGCCAAGCACCGAAATCTTGTAGTCGACCTGATGCGATAGCGCCATCAGCGTGACCTGCCGCACATGGGCGCGCTCTGCGGGCGGGAGCAGATTGAAAGTGCGTGGCAGGATATCGGCACCGAAGGAGTAACCGATCAAGAGAACATTGCGGACGTTCCAGCGCTTGCGATAGTAGCTCATCACCTTGGCGAGATCGTCGGCCGTCGCCTGCGGTTCGCGCTCGGACCAGAAATAACGCAGAGAATCGATGCCGACGACAGGGACACCTTGCTGCTGCAGGACGTCTCCGACCTGCTTGTCGATATCGCGCCAGCCGCCATCGCCGGAATAGATCACCGCCATGGTGTCGCGTGTCGGCTTGGTATCGAGCACCGTCAGGGGCAAGCCGAATGGATTGTCTGCCGCGCTCTCGCTGTCGATCAGATCCGTCAGATGACCTGATAGCGCCGCATAGGCTTCGTCGTCGCTGTCTTCCTGCGTGATATCAGGGTGTTTTTCGATGAGTTTAGCCACATGGCTTCGGCCGTCGTCGGATGCCGTCGGCGTAAAGACGACGGAGATCGGGTCCGGCAGGGCACCGTCCGTCAGGCCGTACACCATGCGATCGGCCTTCAAGGTCTTCTCCGCCGGCGTGCAGAGCTGCTTCGTCAGCGCAACGCCTTCCTCCGGATCGACCGCAAGCGTCTGGCCGATGGTCGCAGCCGGCGTCTGTGCGGCGATGGCCAGCGCCATGGCCCCGCCCGCTCCGACCCCGGCCACAATCGGCGGGAGGTAGGCATCGCTCTTGAGGACGCGCTGGACCTGCTGGCTCAACGCTTCGATATCCGACACCGTGTAGATGCAGTCGCCGTCGTCCTTGGCGAGCGAGGCAAGATAGGCCTTGAGGTCGATACCGATGACGACCGCCTTGTCGTCGACAAGGGCGCGAGCGACCGCATCTTCCTTGTCGCTCCAGCCATCCGCATTGGACAGCAGAACAACAAGGGCGGATGCCTTGTCCTTCGGGACGAGGATATGGGGTGCCGGGATCATGCCGGTGTCGTAGGTCGCCGCCGTCTCCTGCCCTAAAGCCGGTGCAACCGTCGCGATGGCGAGAAGGGCGGCACCTGCCAGAGGCTTCCAGATCATCGGGATCCGCATCATTTCTTCATCACTCCCTTGAGGCCGCCGCCGATCAGGAATGTTACATCCATCAAGGCAAGGATCGGATTGATGCCGCCGCTCGCCACGAGATAGCGCGGCTGCCAATGGGGGTGGAACTTCGACTTGAAGGCGCGAAGTCCCTTGAAATTGTAGAAGCGTTCGCCGTGCTCGAAGAAGGTTCGCCCTGCCCGATCCCAGACCGGCGCGATCTGGCGCGAGGACATACCAGACAGCGGCGCCATGCCAAGATTGAAGGTCCGGTACCCCTCGGCCTTCAGATATTCCATCACCTTCGCGAACAGGAAATCCATCGATCCCTTGGGGGCATCCGGCGAGAAGCGCATGAGATCGACGGTGCCTTCCTGCTTGGTTGCCGTCACCAGGATATTGGCGAAGGCGACGATCCGTCCCTCGTAGGTGAGGATCGCGACCGGCTGTTCGGCCAGATACTCAGGATCGAAAGCCCCAAGCGAAAAACCCTTTTCCTTGGCATTGTGATGGGCAAGCCATGCATCGGAAATCGCCGTCAATTCGCCCATGATCGCCGGAACGTCTGCTGGAGCCACCATTTTGAACTCCAGCCCGTCGCGCTGGGCGCGGCTGACCTGCTGGCGCAGATTGGCCCACTTGCCGCCCTTCATCTCGAAACGGGCGAGATCGACATGGGCGAGCTCGCCGAGCCTGAAGGCGCGAAGTCCCGCATCGGCATAGTAGGCGAGCCCAAGTGGCGAAACCTGATAGAACACCGCGCGGCAGCCGCTGGCGCGGGCCCTCTCGAAGAACTGCCAGATCAGTTCCGGCCAGGCATCGACCGGCCCCACCGGGTCGAACAGCGCGATCCACGAGCGGGCGCGCTGGCCATACATGATGAAGGCGCGACCATCGGCGGAAAACATCAGGCTCTTGTCTCCCATGCGCACCAGATTGGCATCGGACATGTCCTGCGCCTCGACGATCGCCAATGCCCGCTCCATGGCATCGTCGGTTGCCGGCTCCGCGCCTGAGGCCGCCGGGCGCATCAGGCTCCAGATGGCAACAGCGCTGGCGCCGATCGTCACACCCAGAAGCGCACGCAGGCCGCGCGGCGCCTCGGCAGAGAATTCGAACTGCCACCAGAGTTCATGGCTGTATTCGACGTCGCGATAGACGAACAGCAGGACGACCAGCCCACCCAGGCAGATCACCCCGAGTGCCGTCAACCACGGCAGCGTCAGCGCCTGGCCGAAGAGCGAAGCCGGCCGAACAAACAGACGGCGGCTGGCGAGGAGACCGACGAGAAAGAAGGCAAGCATGCCGGCCTCGACCAGCGCGATCGCCTTGATCAGCGAAAGCAGCAGTGCGGCAACGGCGATTGCGACCGACGCCCACCAGGCGCCATCGAGCCGCTGTGCGAGCCCGCGCGAGACGATGACGAGCGCAAGGCCGAGCAAGCTTGCCAGAAAGTGCGCGCCCTCGACGATCGGCAGCGGCAGCAGACCCTCGAGGAAGGCGAGATTCTCATCCGGCGTCGGCGTGACGCTCGACAGCACCAGCATGATCGCCAGCACGATGCCGAGTGTTGCCAGGAGAAGCGGCGTGATACGGCCGCCGATACGGCGCACGCTGGAGGCGACGGGATGGCCGGAAAGCTGACGAAGCTCGGTGCCGATGACAACCGCGATCGCGATCAGCAGCGGCAGCACGTGATAAATGACACGGTAGAGAACCAGCGCACCGAGGATCGTGTCGACATCGGCGCTGTGACCGAGCGTGGCGATGATGATCGTCTCGAAGACGCCGAGCCCGGCCGGAACATGGCTGAGAACGCCGATACCGACGGCAAGCGAATAGATCGCCAGGAAGGCGGGCCAACCGATTGTGCCCGCCGGAAGCAGCACGTAGAGCACCGTCGCCGATGCCGCCAGATCCAGCGCCGTGACGAGGAACTGGCGCGAGGAGGTGCGCGAATCCGGCAGGCGCAGTGTGAAGCGCCCGAGGCTGACCTCATGACCGTCACGCGCCTTGACGAAGACAGCGAGCACGACGCCGAGAATGGCAACCGCGATCATCCGCAGCCAGAAGGGGTTAAGACCCGTCAAGGGCGCCACATATTCGCCGACGGCGAGCAGGCTCAGGCACGTGACCGTCAAAAGCCCAAGGCCGAAGGCGAGCGTCACGAAGGCGATGATCCGGGCGATGTTTTCCGGCTCGATGCCCAGCCGCGAATAGGACCGGTAGCGGATGGCGCCGCCACTCAAGGCGCCAAAGCCGGCCGTGTTGCCGACCGCATAGGCGCAGGCCGCCGTCAACGCGACATCGGCATAGGGCAGCTTGCGCCTGACGTAATCAAGCGCGCCGACATCGTAGAAGGTGAGCGCGAAAAAGCTCAAGGCGGTGAAGAACACCGCCGCGGCGACAGAGGTCCAGCTGGTATCTGCAAGCGCCTGGACCACGTCGCCGTACTGCACTTCGGAGGTCAGATGAAAGATCGCCAACCCGAAGAGGGCGATCACCAGCAATGTCGCAAGTGCCTGCAGATAGCGCCGGTTACGGCGCAGAAAGGGTCTCCATCCTACCTCGATCTGCTGATCGTCGTTGGCTGCACGTTCCGTAAGGGAGGACGTCATGGGTTGCCCATGTCATTGATGAAGACATCAGCGCTGTAGCCTACCCGAGAACGATCAAAAAGTGAAATATCCGTAATGTATTGTTCTCTTATAAAACAAGGTCTTATGCCGTGAGCTTGCCGCGGTTCAGCTGGGCCCACTGCAGCAGCATGATGGTTTTGGCATCGCAGATCTCGCCGGTCGCGATCATGGCGACCGCTTCATCAAAGGGAATTTCGAGAACCTCGATATCCTCGCCCTCATGCGCCAGGCCGCCGCCATCACCGGCCTTTTCTGTGACATCAACAAGCCCAACGAAGAAGCTGGTGCGCTCGGTGAGCGCGCCGGGGCTCATATAGGCATCGAAGAGGTGAGTGGCCTTGTCGACATGGTAGCCGGTCTCCTCCAGCACCTCACGGCAGATCGCGACTTCAGGCGTATCGTCGTCGAGCAGGCCGGCCGGCGCTTCGATCATATAGGCGGGATCGCCCTGCAGCAGCACCGGCACGCGCAGCTGGCGGACGAGCACGACGCTCTCACGCCTCGGATCGAACAGCAGGATGGTCGCGGCGCTGCCGTGATCATGCACTTCACGCGTGAGCGTCGCCGTGCCGCCGCCTGACATGTCCTGCTCAAGGGTGATTTCTTCCAGATGAATGAAACCGTCCGAGAGCGTGCGCCGCTCGATGATCCTGACACGGGGATCGTGGTGGTTCGTCATGGCGGGGTCCTTGGTCGGGAGAGGAAAGGATGTGGTCGCAGTCGACCGTCAGTGAATGTGTTCCGAAGGGGCGCAGCTTTCGCGTTCCATCTGCAAGGTCGTGTGGTGCAGGTCGAACTCGTCGCGCAACCGTTGTTCGATCGCACGCCGCACCGTCTCGCCGTCGGCCTCTTCCGCCAGAACGACATGCGCCGTCAGCGACGGCTGGCTCTGGGTGATCGCCCAGAGATGCAGATCATGCACCGAGGCAACGTCGGGCACGGTCGTGATTGCCGCATGGATATCGGCCAGGCGCATGCCAGGCGGCACGCCTTCCAGCAGAATGTTGACGCAGTCCTTCAGCAGCACCCAGGTGCGCGGAAAAACCATGAAGCCGATACCAACGGCGAGCAACGAATCGACCCATTGCCAGCCGGTAAACCAGATGATCGCCGCGCCTGTTATCACCGCCAGCGACCCGAGCATGTCCGACCAGACCTCGAGATAGGCGCCCTTGACGTTGAGGCTCTCGTCCTTGTGGCTGGTCAGAAGCCGCATGGAGATCAGGTTGACGACAAGACCGATGACGGCAATCAGCAGCATGCCGCCCGACTGGATTTCCTGCGGCAGCGACAGGCGCTGCCAGGCCTCGTAGAGAATGTAAAAGGCGACGGCGAGCAGCAGCAGGGCGTTGAAGGCCGCCGCGAGAATCTCGAAGCGGGCATAGCCGTAGGTGCGCAGCAGATCCGACGGCCGGCGGCCGACATGGATGGCGACCAGCGCGATGGCCAATGCCGCCGCGTCGGTCAGCATATGCATCGCATCCGAGATCAGCGCCAGGCTGCCGGTCAGAATGCCGCCGACGACCTCGGCCAGCATGAAGCCGCCCGTCAGCCCGAGCGCACCCCAGAGACGCGAGACTGGCGTGTTGCTGACATCCGCATGTTGATGGTCGCCGCTCATGAAGGCATCCGGTGGCTAGAGTCAGGGTGCCGGTTTCACCCAGACCCTGTTGTCATGGAAAGCCGCGCCGCCATAGGGCGCAACTGCATCGGCGCCAGTAAGCACATTGATGCCCTCCCCGTCGAGATGGGCGCCGTTCGGCCACAGGCCTTCAGCGATCACCACGCCGCGCCGCGCGCCGCCGCCGACCACCACATGCAGGCGCACTTCGCCGCGTTGGTTGCCGAGCTTGACGATATCACCGTCGCCGACGCCAAGTGAGGCGGCGTCATCCGCATGCATCATTACCATCGGGCGGACTTCCTTCTGGATCGACGACGGGGTCTCGGCGAAGGTCGAATTGAGGAAAGAGCGCGCCGGCGAGGTAGCGAGACGGAAGGGGTGTTTCGCATCCGTGACCTCGATCAGGTCGACATGATCAGGGAACTCAGGCAGTGCCGCATGCGGCCCCTGCAGACCCATCGACTTCGGGGGACGGTTCGGCGCCGGCGTGCCGGTCCAGTCCGCCTTGAAGCGGAATTTGCCGTCGGGATGACCGAAGCCCTTGAGATAATGCGCGTCCTCGAACGCCGGCTGACAGTCGAGCCACTTCTCGCGCTTCATCTCGTCATAGCCGATGCCGTAGTTGGCAAGCAGCCGGTCGATATGCTGGCGCTCGCTCAACCCAAAGCCGGCATGATCGGCGACGCCGAGGCGCCTCGCCAGTTCCTCAATGACGAAGAGATTGGTGCGCACGGTCGATGGCGGCTCCACCACCTTCGGCCCAATCAGGATGTGTTGATGGCCGCCGCCGCGATAAAGGTCGTCATGTTCCAGGAACATCGTCGCCGGCAGCACGACATCCGCAAGCTGCGCCGTGTCGGTCATGAACTGTTCGTGCACCGCGACAAACAGGTCGTCCCGCAGGAACCCGCGTTTCACCAGCCTTTGTTCCGGGGCGACGTTCACCGGATTGGTGTTCTGGATCAACATCGCCGTCACCGGGCCGCCATGGCGCAGCGCCTCGGCATCGCCGGTCAGCACCCGCCCGATCTGCGACTGGTCGAGCATGCGCACATCAGGATCGTGGAATGCGGTGCCGACAAGCTCACGCTTGTCGAGCTTGAAGATGTCGTTGTTGGAATGAAACGCCCCGCCGCCTTCGTGCTTCCACGATCCAAGAACCGTGGCAACGGAGGCGGCTGCATGGATCGCCACCGATCCGTTGCGCTGGCGGGTAAAGCCGTAACCGAGGCGGAAAAAGCTCTTCGGCGTCGTGCCGACGAGTTTCGCGAACGCCTCGATCTCCTGGACGGACAGACCGGTGATCGCCGACGCCCATTCGGGGCTGCGCGACTTCAGATGCGTTTCGAGCCCGGTCGGGTCATCGGCGAATTCGGCCATGTAGGCGCGGTCGGCATAACCGTCGCGGAAGGCGACATGCATCACCGCGCAGGCGAGCGCCGCATCCGTGCCCGGTCTCAGCACCAGGCCCATATCGGCCTGCTTGACCGTGGGATTGTCGTAGATGTCGATGACGACGATCTTGGCGCCGCGATCCTTGCGGGCCTTCACCGCGTGGGTCATGACGTTGACCTGGGTGGCGACCGCGTTTGTCCCCCAGATCACCACGCAGTCGGACTTCGCCATCTCGCGCGGGTCGGGGCCGCGCAGCGAGCCGGTTGCCATCGAGAAACCGGTCCAGGCCATATTGGTGCAGATCGAGCCGAAGAAGCCGGAATAGCGCTTGGCGTGGCGCAACCTGTCGATGGAATCGCGTTGCACTTGCCCCATGGTACCGGCGTAGAAATAGGGCCAGATGGCTTCGGCCCCATGCTTCTGCTCGGCCCTGACGAACTGGTCGGCGATCTCGTCGAGTGCCGCCTCCCAGGAAATCTCCTGCCAGTTGCCGCTGCCCTTCGCTCCGGCGCGCCGCTGTGGCACCATCAGCCGGTCAGGATGATAGATGCGCTCGGAATAGCGCGCGACCTTGGCGCAGATGACGCCAGCGGTGTATGTGTTGGCGGCGGCACCGCGCACGCGGCCGATGCGGCCTTCGGCCGTCAGGTCCACTTCCAGCGCGCAAGCCGAGGGACAGTCGTGCGGACAGACGGAGTGGCCGATCGACTTTTCTGCTTTGATGGGGGTCGCAACGTTCATGGCTTTTCTATATGGCATCGACAATCGGGCTCAAAGAGCCAAACGCGCATCCATCGAAACAATTGATCACAGCCATCGGCGGCCCTCATGAACTATCGGCATATCTATCACGCGGGCAATTTCGCCGATGTTCTCAAGCATGCGGTGCTGGCACGGCTCGTCACCTATCTCCAGCAAAAGGAGAAGGCGTTCCGGGTTCTCGACACCCATGCCGGCATCGGTCTCTACGATCTGTCGAGCGAAGAAGCGCAGAAGACCGGCGAGTGGCGCGACGGCATCGGCCGGCTGCTCGAGGGTGATCTGCCAGCGCCGGTCGCAGCTATTCTCGAACCCTATCTGGCGACCGTTCGCGAGCTCAACACCGGTTCGGAGCTGACGCGTTATCCCGGCTCTCCGAAGCTGGTTCGCATGCTTTTTCGCCCGCAGGACCGTCTGTCGGCGATGGAATTGCACCCTGATGACTACGAGACGCTGCACCGGCTCTTCGACGGCGACTTCCAGAGCCGGATCACCGAGCTTGACGGCTGGCTGGCGCTTGGCGCTCACCTGCCGCCCAAGGAAAAGCGCGGCCTCATCCTGGTCGACCCGCCCTTCGAGATCGAGGGAGAATACGAACGGCTCGCCGACGGCCTCGCCAGGGGTTATCGACGCTTTGCCGGCGGCACCTTCTGCCTGTGGTACCCCCTGAAGAAGAATGCGCCGATCAAGGCCTTCCATGAGGCACTCAAGGCGCTCAACATCCCGAAAATGCTCTGCGCCGAGCTTGCCGTGCGCAGCGACCGCGACACCACGGGATTGTCGGGTTCGGGCCTGATCATCGTCAACCCACCCTTCACGCTCAAGAGTGAACTCGACGTGCTGTTGCCCTTCTTGAAAACCCGGCTCGGACAAGACCGTTTCGCTTCGGCACGCTGCTTCTGGCTGCGTGGGGAAGAAGCAGCAACTCGGGGCCTTGACTGAAAGGCTCTTAAAGCCGCAATCTTGCGAGACGATCCAGGGAGACGCCCATGACTCGCAAGCTCGCCGCAACGCTTCTGGCCTCGCTTTCCTTCGCCGCCACGACAGCGCCCGCCGCTTCGGCGGCCGACTATCTCGGGACCTACCGCGACCAGCCGACGTCCTATAGCGCGGGCGTCTGTGGCGACGCCTCGGTTCTCGGCTTCATCACCTCGCGGTTCGAATACAAGGCGGCGAACTATCTGCACGCCAATCTCTCGATCGCCGAGATCCGCAACATGGGCCAGAACCGGCTGGAACTACGCGACTACACGCACCGCGTCGAGCGCGAGTATTGCCGCGCGACTGCCGTCATGACGGATGGCGACCAGCGGCCGCTCTATTATCTCATCGAGCGCAACTGGGGCTTTGCCGGCATCGGCCGGAGCATCGAGTTCTGCGTCGGCGGCCTCGATCCCTGGTATGTCTACGGCGCACATTGCGCTTCGCTTCGCTGACCATGCCGAGGTATTGCCGACAGCGCCGGCTCCTGCCGGCGCTTTTCGTTGTGTTGGCACTTGTCGGCTGCAGCGAAGACAGCGCCGAGAAGAAGCCGCCATTGCAAACTGCAGGCCACACAAAAACGGATGTCGCCCTCCCCGTCGGCCAGGGCTTTGATTTCTACGTCCTCTCACTCTCTTGGTCGCCGACTTGGTGCGATGACAACGACCCATCAGGCAAAATCGGACAGTGCAAGATCGGCAGCAACCGCGGGCTGATCGTACATGGGCTGTGGCCGCAGGATGAGCGAGGGTACCCCGATTTCTGCCCGACGCGCCAATCCGATCGTGTGCCGGAAGCGCTCGGCCGCCAGTATCTCGATCTCATTCCTTCGATGGGGCTGATCGGCCATCAATGGCGCAAACATGGCACCTGCTCGGGCCTCAGCCAGCAGGACTATTTCGCCGTGACACGTGCAGCGCGCGAGCGCGTTGCATTGCCGGCGGAACTCGGTGCTGCGCGTCGCGAAAATTCGATGTCCGTCAGCGCCATCGAGGCCGCGTTCGTGGCCAGAAATCCGGGCATGACGACAAACGCCGTCGCTGTTACCTGCGAGGGCAAGCGGCTGGAGGAAATCAGGATCTGCTTCGACAAGGCGCTGAGCTTCCGGCCCTGCCCCGAAGTGGATCGCCAGGCCTGCCGAAGAGACACCGTGACACTGCCTCCAGCATCCTAGGCCGATACCTTGCCAATGGGTGCGGGAGCCGCTCCTATGTTTTGAAACTGCGTGTGGCCTTCCGTACTCGATTTCGGGCGGTGCGCGCGAAAGTGAAAGATGCTCGATGAGAATACTCTACTCGCCCACATCCCCCTACTCCAACAAGGTCCGCATGGCCGCGCATTATGCCGGGTTTGCGGTTGAAAGCGTGCTGACCGATACCAATGCCAACTCGCCAGAGCTTATCGGCAGCAATCCGCTCGGCAAGATTCCGACGCTGATTACCGGCGATGGCAAGTCTATCTACGACAGCCGCACGATCATGCACTTCATCGACCGGGGAACGAAAGGCAAGCTCTACCCGAAGAATGCCGGCAAGCGCTTGGATATCGAAATCCTCGAGGCGCTGTGTGACGGCATTTGTGACTGCCTGCTGGCGATCGTCTACGAGAAGCGCATCCACCCGCCGGAAAAGGTCCATCAGCCCTGGATCGACATGCAATGGACGAAGATCGAACGCGGCCTCGACCATCTGAACGAAAACCTACCCAAGACCGGAGCCAAGCTGCATGCGGGGCATTTCGCGCTCGCGGCACTGCTGCGCTACATTGAGCTGCGCTTCAGCGGCGAATGGCAGCGGGGTCGCGCCAAGCTCAAGAACTGGCCGGCGAAGTTCGAAAAGCACTTTCCGGATTATTCCAAATTCAAAGCATAAAAAAAGGCCGGGTCACCCCGGCCTTCTTTCTTTGATCCGGCAGAAGCCGATCAGAACTTCACACCCATACCGACGCGAACGCTCTGCTCATCGTAACCGGTCGAGACGCTCGTACCGCCCATATGGAAGTCCTTCGAGCCGTAGTCCGTGTAGCGATACTCAACGCGGGCGGTGATGTTGTCCGTCACGAAGGTTTCGGCACCAGCACCAGCCGTCCATCCGACCATGGTCTTGTCGTCGGCGCCAGCCTGAGTTCTAACTTTGGCGTTACCGACGGCGAGACCGGCCGTGCCGTAAACCAGGACCGGGTTCAGATCGACACCGACGCGGCCGCGGATCGAGCCGTTCACACCTTGCGTAACGCTGCGGTTGCTGGAATGAGAATCGTTGCCGGCGTAGCCGATATCGGCTTCACCACCGTAAACCATTTGGCCGCTCTGAACGTTGTAGCCGCCATAGAGGCCGCCGCCAAATCCAACCGCGGGGTTGTTGCCGGTCGCGTCGGCTTCGCCATGGCGCCAATCAACGGTACCACCGACATAAGCGCCCGACCAGTTCTTCGCAGCCGGCTCGGTGTATTCAGCCGCCGGAGCCGCCGGAACTTCGTCGATCGCGTCTGCAGCGTGGGCGGCCTGGAAGGCGATGAGGGATACGGCCGAAGCCATGAGGGTGGTGGTGAACGTACGCATAAATATTCTCCTTTACGAACCGATGCCTCGAGGGTTGGGATCCCGCAATGAAACATCGGACAACTTTCAATTAACCCGCCCGGTTGAGCTGAAATTGGCCAGCAAATGAGGATTCACAAGAGCCAAAATGTGAAATTTTGGTGGCACAATCACGCCCAAAGTTTGATGTTGCTTTCACGCCACAGGAGTTTTATTAACCATCTTTCAAGATTAACGAAAGATATACTATATGGCTTCAAAATAATACAATTTACGTGAATTCCATTAATTTTTGCGAAATGAATCGTCAGGGAGAGTTTCAGGGCGGCGTTTCTTGCCTATATCTTCGTCCGCTGGCGCGAAGATTCGAAAAGCGGGATGAAACGTGAAGAAATCACTGAAGGCGGCACTCGTAACCGGTGGCGCCAAACGGATCGGCAAGGCTATAGTTGAAGACCTCGCGGCGCACGGCTTCGCGGTCGCAATCCACGCCAATGGCTCGCTCGATGAGGCGGAGGCGCTTGCGGCTTCGCTTGTCAAAACCGGGGTCGCAGCCGTTGCCGTGAAGGCGGACCTTACCGACACACAGGAAACCTTGGCGCTGATGGCGCAAGCCAACGAAGCGCTCGGACCGATCGACCTGATCGTCAACAATGCCTCGCTGTTCAAGAAGGATAGCCTCGACGCTTTCGACGAAGCCGTCTGGGACCGGCATTTCGCCCTGCATGTAAAAGCACCCTCCCTGCTCGCCCGCGATTTTGCCCGCCAGCTGCCACGCGGCGTCTCCGGCCTCGTCGTCAATGTGATCGACCAGCGCGTCTGGTCTCCAAACCCGCGTTTTTATTCCTATATGTTGTCCAAGTCCGCACTGTGGACGGCAACACAAACGATGGCTCAGGCACTTGCGCCGGATATTCGCGTCAACGGCATCGGCCCCGGGCCGACACTGCCGAACGAGCGGCAGGATCCTCGCGATTTCCAGGCTCAGGTCGATGCGGTGATCCTCAAGCGCGGTCCGGCGCTCGGCGAATTCGGGCGGACGATCCGATTCCTTTTCGACACGCCGTCGATTACCGGACAGATGATCGCGCTGGATGGCGGCCAGCACCTCGCCTGGGAAACGCCTGATATCAGGGAGATAGTGGAATGAACGGACGCGTGCCGACTGACGGCGGCATCCTTTATGACGGCAATGACATCGAAGACGACGACGACCTGATCGAGGCGCCTGAAGGCGTGCCCGCAGGCCCGGCGATCGAGTGGGCGGAGAATCGCAACGAGGTCGTGGGCCTCAAGGGCGCCGAACTGATCCAGGCCTTCGTCAAGCGGCTGCCGAACGGCCCTGGCGTCTATCGCATGTTCAATGAGGCCGGCGACGTCCTTTATGTCGGCAAGGCACGCAGCCTGAAGAAGCGCGTCGGCAACTACGCCCAGGGGCGCGGCCACTCCAACCGTATTTCGCGGATGATTCGCGAAACGGCGAACATGGAGTTCGTCACCACCCGCACGGAGATCGAGGCGCTTCTGCTTGAAGCCAACCTGATCAAGCGGCTCCGGCCGCGTTTCAACGTGCTTCTGCGCGACGACAAGTCCTTTCCCTATATTCTGGTCACCGGCGACAGCCGTGCGCCCGCCCTTTACAAACATCGCGGCGCACGCAGCCGAAAGGGCGATTATTTCGGCCCCTTCGCATCGGCGGGCGCCGTCGGACGCACGATCAACTCGCTGCAGCGCGCCTTTCTGTTGAGAACTTGCACCGACAGTGTGTTCGAGACACGCACGCGTCCTTGTCTTCTGCACCAGATCAAGCGCTGTTCGGCGCCCTGCACGGGCGAAATCAGCAATGAGGGTTATGCCGAACTTGTGCGCGAGGCCAAGGACTTCCTCTCCGGCAAGAGCCAGGCGGTGAAAGCGACGATTGCGGCGGCGATGGGCGAGGCTGCGGAAAACCTCGACTTCGAACGTGCCGCACTTTATCGCGACCGGCTCGCAGCACTCAGCCACGTTCAAAGCCACCAGGGCATCAACCCGGCCGGCGTCGAAGAGGCGGACGTCTTTGCGATCCACCACGAGGGCGGAACCTCCTGCATCCAGGTGTTCTTCTTCCGCACCGGGCAGAACTGGGGCAACCGCGCCTATTTCCCGAAGGCGGACCCATCGCTGCCGACGGCAGAGGTGCTTTCGGCCTTCCTCGCGCAGTTCTACGACGACAAGCCCTGTCCGCGGCAGATCCTGCTGTGCGAGGCAGTCGAGGAGCAGGAACTGCTCGGCCAGGCGCTCAGCGAAAAGTCGGGCTACAAGGTGTCGATCCAGGTGCCTCAACGCGGCGAAAAGAAGGATCTTGTTGATCACGCGCTTGCCAACGCCCGCGAGGCGCATGGCCGCAAGTTGGCTGAAACCGCGTCGCAGTCGCGACTGCTCGAAGGTTTTGCCGAAACGTTCAAGCTCGAACGCGCCCCACGGCGGATCGAGATCTACGACAACTCCCACATCATGGGCACCAATGCCGTCGGCGGCATGGTGGTCGCCGGCCCTGAAGGTTTCGTCAAAGGCCAGTATCGCAAGTTCAACATCAAATCGACCGACATCACGCCCGGCGACGACTTCGGCATGATGCGCGAGGTGATGACCCGCCGCTTCTCGCGCCTGCTCAAGGAAGAAGGCAAACCGGACCGGACTGCCGAGGTCGCCGAAGATGCAGCCTTCCCGGCCTGGCCGGACGTCATCCTGATCGACGGCGGCCAGGGACAGATGACGGCTGTCCGCACGATCCTGAGGGAATTGGATGTCGAAGACTGCGTGACGGCGATCGGCGTCGCCAAGGGTGTCGACCGCGACGCCGGGCGCGAGCGTTTCTTCGCGCTCGGGCGCGACAGCTTCACCCTGCCGCCGCGAGATCCGGTGCTCTATTTCATCCAGCGCCTACGGGACGAGGCGCACCGTTTTGCCATCGGCTCCCACCGCGCGCGGCGCAAGAAGGAGATGGTCAAGAACCCGCTCGACGAGATTGCCGGTATCGGGCCGACGCGCAAGCGAGCATTGCTCACCCATTTCGGTACCGCCAAGGCCGTTTCCCGCGCCGGCATGAACGACCTGATGGCGGTCAACGGCATTTCCGAAGCGGTCGCCCGGCTGGTCTACGAGCATTTCCATGAGGACGCGGCAAAATGACCGTTGCAGCGCAGCATGTCGAAGAGGACACGCGGAAGACGCTGTAATGGTTCAACCTTGCCGCATCGTTTCGCCCCCCGATCGATACCGATTTAAGGAATTATGCAGTGGCAATTCACCGGGCGTTCAGGTGAGATGCGCCAATTATGACAACCTTCGCACAATGACTTGTTGACCTGAGGGTCGCAAAGTCATTCTGTACCTCCGAGGAAGACAGAGAACCCGAATCCATGCCCACGCCCGTCGCCTACAGCATCCCCAACCTGCTCACCTATTTCCGAATCCTGATCGTGCCGCTGATCGTGCTCTGCTTCTTCGTCGAAGGCCGGCTGCACAGTTCGGATTTTGCGCGCTGGACGGCGGTCACTCTCTTTGCCATCGCCTCGATCACCGACTTCTTCGACGGTTATCTCGCCCGCATCTGGAAGCAGACCTCGAACATCGGCAAGATGCTCGATCCGATCGCCGACAAGCTGCTGGTCGCCTCGATCCTGCTGCTCGTTGCCGCCGACGGCACGATTGCCGGCTGGTCGATCTGGGCCGCCATCATCATTCTGTGCCGCGAGATCCTCGTTTCGGGTCTGCGCGAGTATCTGGCAGCGCTGAAGGTCAGCGTCCCGGTTACCCGCATCGCCAAGTGGAAGACGACGATCCAGATGGTGGCGATCGTCTTCCTGCTGGCCGGCCCCGCTGGCGACAAGATCCTGCCCTATACGACCGAGGCCGGTATCGTTCTGCTGTGGATTGCCGCGGCGATCACGCTCTACAGCGGTTACGACTATTTCCGCGCCGGCCTGAAACATGTGGTCAACGAATGAGCACCGTCAATCTCGTCTACTTCTCTTGGGTGCGCGAACGCATTGGCAAGGGTGAGGAAACGCTGGAAGTCCCGGCCGACGTCGTCACCATTGCCGATTTGCTTGCGCATCTGAAAACCCTTGGGGAAGAATACGAGACGGCGCTCGAGCACCAGAACGTCATCCGCGCAGCGATCAACCAGGAGCATGTCGAGCATGGCGAACCGATCGCCGGCGCGCGCGAGATCGCTCTCTTCCCGCCGATGACCGGTGGCTGACGCCATGGGCGCGGCCGTCACCGTGCGCGTGCAGCGCGAGGACTTCGATCTTTCGGCCGAGGTTTCCAAGCTCTCTTCCGGCCGCCCTGACATCGGGGCGGTTGTGACGTTTTCGGGCCTCTGCCGCGACGAAGCGGGCACGCTGACCGCTCTCGAGTTAGAGCATTATCCTGGAATGGCCGAAGCCGAAATCGAACGCATCTGCAGGCTGGCGGTCGAACGCTTCGGGCTGCAAGCGGCAACGGCGATCCATCGCTACGGCAAGATCAATCCCGGCGAAAACATCGTGCTGGTGATCACCGCCTCGCCGCACCGGCAGGCGGCTTTCGATGGCGCCAACTTCATCATGGATTTCCTCAAGACCTCCGCTCCCTTCTGGAAGAAGGAGCACTCGAGCGACGGAACGGCCGGCGGTTGGGTCAGCGCCAAGGATGCCGACGACACGGCGCGTGATCGCTGGAAACGCTGACATCAGGGGATGATTTTCTCCTGCCGCGTCACCGCGAGCACGATGACGAGGAAGCCGAAGATCGCGAAATCCCGCCAGAGGATCGGGCCATACGCGCCCCAGAGCGTTTCGAGCAGGCCGATCGCTGCTGCACCGAGCGCGGCACAAAGCGGCGAGGTCTGGCCGCCGATCGCCGCGATGAACAGCACCTTGACCCCGAAGGTTAGCCCGGTGCCGAAATCCATGTTGCCATAGTAGGACGCGGCCAGGATGCCACAGCAGGCGGCGATCAGCGACGCGGCGCCATAGGCGGCGATATAGACACGCGCCGCATCGATGCCGCACAGGGCAGCAGCGCCACGATCCTCTGACACCGCTCGCCACGACCGCCCGGCGCGACTATGCGCCAGAAACCAGTGACCGCTCGCGACCAGCGCCACCATCAACAGCGTGTTGAGCAACTGGATCACCGTCAGCGTCACCGGGAACTTGGCATCGGACCAGAAGACGATGTTGCCGTTCAGAAACGGTGGCAGCCACAGGCTCTTCGTTTCCGACGCCAGCCGCGCGGTCTCCATCAGCACCAGAAGACAGCCAAGCGACGCGACGACGACAGTGTTGGCCGACGAGAATGCAAGCGGGCGCATCACATAGCGCCCGGCGACAAGCCCTGCCCCGACGCCGAGTGTGAGGCCCGCTGCGGCGCCGAGGCCGAGCGCTACCGGCAGCACCAGCCACAGTTGGTTCCAGCCGAAATTGGCAAACAGCACGAACATCTGGCCGGCGAAGGCAAAGAGAGCACCGTAGGTGAGATCGGCCCGGCGGGTCACGGCAAAGGCGATGGCATAGCCGAATGCCAGCGCAGCATAGAGCGCGGCGATAGGGACGGCATTGGCGATCTGCTGCAGGAAATAGAGCATGGCGCATCCGGGAGCGTGACAACATCAATATAACTGGTAAAATCACATTTACCAGTTAGGATTTGTTCATGACCTTCACCTGGACCGCACACCGATTTGCCGGCGGCGCGCTGGCGCTGGATGTCGCCAACTCCGTCATCCTGCGCTTTGATCCCGCGAGGCGGATCGATCGCTTTGCCGACGTCCCGGCGCTCGACGGCTTCGCCGGAGCCGCCAACCGGTTCTGCGCCGAGAGCCAACGCTTTGGCACGCTGTTGCCCGTTGCCGAGCCGAACCGCACCAGGCTCTTGACGTTGCGCGAGGCAACGGATCGGCATTTTCGGGCGCAGGCGGAGGCCGAGCAGCGGGTAGACTTGATGGCCGACCTGCTCGAGGCGATCGCCGCGGTGTTGCGTGGTGCCGGCAACGGTGGAGACGCCGTCGCGCTCGACACCGCTACGGCCCATTCCGCACTCAGCCTCGTCGCCAATCCCGAACCCGATCGGCTGAAGATCTGCCCCAATTGCGGCTGGCTATTTCTGGACAGGAGCCGCAACCGCAGCCGGACCTGGTGCGACATGGCCGTCTGCGGCAACCGCAGCAAGGCCAAGCGTCACTATCGCCGCAGCAAGGAGGAGGCACAATGATAATACGGACGATTGCAACGCTTGCGGCCATGATGACGGTGATGCTGATCGCCGGCTGCCAACGGGAGACCGGCCCCGATCCGCTAAAGCTGACTGGCAAGATGTTCATCTTCAACTACCGCCTCGCCTATGCCGTCTACACGATCACGCTCCAGAAGACGGAGCCCGTGCCCGAGGGTAGCATTGTCATCGCGACATTCGAGAACCCGGTGGGCGGCGAGTCGCTCAAGGTGACGCGCAAGCTCTTTCCAAAGCTCGACAGAGTGGTGCTGGAAAGTCCCGATCTGACTTGTGTGAAAAAGGAAAGGCCCTATGCGGTGACGATCGAGGTGAAAGGACCTGCGGGCGAAACGCTGCAGAAACTGGAGACCACCGTCACCTCCGATGTCGACCAAGATATCTTGCCGGCGAAGCCACTGGTCGAGGGTCCGGCATACGACAAGAATCCGGCGGTCTTCCGGGACGGCAAGGCGCCGGAGCATTTTGAAACGGCAAAGTGCCCGATATGAAAAAACCGGAGCGTTTCCGCTCCGGTTCAATCGAGTGATTTCAAGCCGTTATGGCCGGAAATGCAGATATTGAATTCAGCCGACGATTTCGGTGCCGGAGAACCAGTATGCGATTTCTTCAGCAGCCGTTGCCGGAGCGTCCGAACCGTGAACCGAGTTTTCGCCGATCGAAAGGGCGTGAACCTTGCGGATCGTGCCTTCATCAGCGTTTGCCGGGTTGGTGGCGCCCATGATTTCGCGGTTCTTGGCGATGGCGTTTTCGCCTTCGAGAACCTGAACGATGGTCGGGCCCGAAGACATGGACTCGACGAGTTCGCCGAAGAACGGACGTTCCTTGTGAACGGCGTAGAAGCCTTCAGCTTCGCGGCGGCTCATCCAGACGCGCTTGGAAGCAACGACGCGCAGGCCGGCGTCTTCGAGCATCTTGGTGATGGCGCCGGTCAGGTTACGCTTCGTTGCGTCCGGCTTGATCATCGAAAAGGTACGTTCAATCGCCATTGGCTCAATTCCCTTGTTTTCTTGAGAAGTGGCGGTTCATTAGCCGCCAATTCCGCGCAAAACAAGGGGGTTCACTCACGATTCGCCGCGAGCCTTGCGGGTTTCACGCCGCTGTCACAGAGCGGCCGATGCCATCGTGCAGGTCGAGGCAACGCTCGAACCAGTCTGTGACCGGATCGCCTTGGGAAAGCAGGCGTTGCGGCGAAACGATACGCGCCCATTGCAGCGCACCGAAGACGATGTAGTCGGCAAAGAGTGGCCGCTCGCCGCCGAGATAGGGCTGAAACTTCAGCATATGGCGCAGCGGCTCAAGCTTGTCGGAGAAGGTCGCAAGGGCCGCGCCTCCGGTTTCAGCCACCGCTTCGAGCGAAGTGCCGAAGCGCGCCTCGCGACTTTCGCGGAAATAGACCCGATCGACCGGATCGAGCCTGTCGTGAATATCCTTGATGATGATGCGAGCGATTGCCGGATGCAGCGTCGTCTGCGACCAGCCCTCGATGAAGCGGGCCATGGCCATGCCGCCCGGTCCGCCAAACAGCGACGGCCGATCCGGGTAGTTCTCGTCGAGATAGACGGCAATCTCAAAACTGTCCTGTACCAGCCGGTCGCCGTCGCGCAGAAGCGGCACGAGCTTGGTGGCGCCTTCCTCTACCTTGGGGATCTCGGTAAAGCCGATCGGAACGACGTCGAAGTCGAGCCCCTTATGCGCAAGCGACAGCTTGGTCTTCCAGACATGCGGTGAAAAAGGTCGGGCCCTGTCGGCACCGCAAAGCGAATAGAGTTTCCTGCTCACGTGATCTCCCGGCGAAAATTGGATCGTCTCACCTCATTCGACGCCAGACGGATCGAACGATCAAATGATTAAATTTCATGGGTGGCATTCGCCACAGGAATGCGGATCTGCGCTAACTTCGCGACCACGAAGGAGAAACAGATGCTCGATCATTTTCGCATGTTCGCCGACTACAACATCTGGGCCAACCGCCGGCTCTACGCAGCGGCCGCAGAACTTCCGGACAGCGAACTGAGGCAGAGCAAGGGTGCATTCTTCGGGTCAGCGCTTGCGACGCTCAATCATATCCTTGCCGCGGATCGGATCTGGATGAAACGTTTCACCGGCGAAGGCGACGCGCCGACAGCGCTGGATACGATGCTCCATGAAGATCTCGCCAGCCTTACCAGCGCACGCGAACGGGAAGATGCGCGAATGATTGCCTGGATCTACGGGCTCGATGAGGCGCGGTTTGCCGCCACCTTCAATTACACGACGCTGAGCTCACCAGTGATCGTCACGCAGAAGCTCGGGCCAACGCTCGCCCACGTCTTCAATCACCAGACCCATCACCGCGGCCAGGTGCACGCGACGCTGACAGCGCTTGGGCGTCCATCAATTGTGCTGGATCTCGCGTTCTTTTTGTGGACCGAAGGCGAAAAGTGGGCGAACTAAAACAGCCCATCTGGCACTCGGCCGCAGATGATTAAGCGACAGTCCGGGCTTGGGCCTTCCGTTCACAGCCGCCTTGAGCAATTGGCGTTGCAAGAGCCAGGCGGCGAGGCCAAGCGCGATGCCGCCTGCGATCGAGACTGTGGAAAAGAGCACCGTTGGGAGATGCGGCTGCAGCGGCGTCATCAACAGCTCCGGCACGAAACGGTGCAGGATGTAGATATGGAAGCCGGCAGCCGATAGCGGCAGCACCAGCTGCGCTGCCCAGCGCGGAACGCTGACGCGCGGCGCATAGACCAGAGCAACGAGCACGGCGATCAACAGCAGATACTTGATCTTCGTGCCGATCCAGACGCCCTCGTAAAGGCCGAAAAACAGGAAGGCGCCAGCTCCCGCGACCACCAGAAGCAGTCGCTGCAGATGCGTTTCGGCGATCGCGGCGCACCAGCCGATCACAGCGAGATAGAAGATCCATGGCAAGGTGAAGATCAGCCGGTTGCCGATCGGCCAGAGTATCGGCAAGGCCAGCCTGGCGATCAGCGCCACGCCGAGCAACAGCATGCCCATCGCAAAGGGCTGCCGAGCAGCAAGCCGCCGGAAGCGCTGGATCGCGAACAGCGCCACGAAGACCAGCATCATCTGGCAATAGGCTTCGATGAACCAATAGAGGTAGGGCACCATGCCACGGGTCTCCGGATCGGCGAAACCGAAATTGCCGACAAGGAAGATCGATGCCCAGGGGACTTCGCCCCAAACGGCGGCATAGGCGCCGACAATGAGATAATAGGGCACGAGGATCTGCGTGAGTGGTCGCAGAATAGCCAAGCCACCACCGGCCAGAAGCGGCCCCATCTGGAATCGGGCGAGGCTGAAACCGGCAAGGATAACCATGGCAGCCGATCCGCCCGGCAGCGGCCACAGGGTTTCGTGGTGAAGAACGACGAGCAATATAGCCAAGGCACGGATGATCAGATCCATTCCGATCCTTGCCGTCGCCGTTTCTCGCTTTTCCAGCGCCGCAAGTGTTGCGATCGGCATGGCCTCCCACATCTCCGGAGCCTGTCCAAGCGCCTTTTCGAGACCAATCGAGAGCTGCACGAAACGCAGCGAATCTCCGCCGAGCGAGAGGAAGCTATCCTCCGGCTTCACCCGTGCAGGATAGAACACTTGCTGGAAGAGGCTTTCGATACCTTCGCGATCGCCGTGGCCGGCGGCGATCGCCTGCTTTGCTGCAAGGCTCAGGGCACCATAGTCGACTTTGCCCGATGGCAACCTCGGGATTTCCGGCACGTGCGTGGCCATGATGTGGGCAAGTGTCAGGCCGCTCGCGGCAACGAGCAGGCGGCGCACGTCCTCGAGTCGGCCTTCGCCCTGAAAGAAGGCATGCAGCCCTTCGTCATCGCCGACGATTGCCGCCACAACACCGCGCCGCTCGAGCGCGTGCTCGAGGGTATCGTGGCCGATGCGCAGGCCAGCGATCTTGGACATGCGTTTCATGCGTCCAACGATGCGGAAAAGGCCATCGGTTTCGCGGACCGCCAGGTCGCCCGTATGCAGTTCGTCAAGGTCTGCGCCGCGGGCCAGGTCCTGCCGCGACGAGGCGTAGCCCATCATCACATTGGGGCCGCGATAGACAAGTTCGCCGGCGACACCGGCACCGGCAATCGCTCGCCCCTCATCATCCGCGATCGATAGCATGCCACCGGGAATGGCGACGCCGATCCGGTCTTCATTGCCCTTGAGCCGCGCGGGGGGAACATAGGCGATGCGGGCCGTCGCTTCGGTCTGACCGTACATGACGAATAAAGCGGCGCCTTGGGCGCGAAGATGCTCGTCATAGGCACGAACGCGCTCCGGCGCCATACGTCCGCCGGCAACCGTCATGAAACGCAGTTGCGGGAACGCACGGTCGCGAAAGCCGACCTTTTCCAGGAGTTCATAGGAATAGGGCACGCCGGAAAGATTGGTGCAGCCGCTGGCCGCAAGACCGTCAAGGAATCCTGGATCAAGGATCGAGCCGCTGGGAACGTAAAGGCTGGCGCCGACAGTCAGATGGGCGTTCAGCACCGAAAGGCCATAGGAGTAATGCAGCGGCAGGATCAAGCAGCTGCGATCGTCGGCGCCAAGCTCCAGATATTCGGCAATCGAGCGGGCATTGACCGAAACATTGCCAGCCGAAAGCCGCACCGCCTTGCCGCACCCGGTACTGCCAGAGGTCGACAGCAGGAGGCCGAGGTCCGGATGCAACGGCTTGTCACTGCCCCCCAGATGTTCGGTTCGCCAACGGCCGTCGATCCGGCAATAGGCACAGTCCGGTTCGAACATGTCCGTCCAGGCCGCAGTGCCGGCGGCGCGCGGCGCCTGCATGGCAACCACATGTCCGGCCTTAAGCGCTGCGAGATAGGCAATGATGGCATGTTCGGAGAGTTCGGGCTCAAGCTTTATCAGCGCGCGGGTGCGCGGAAAAAGTGCGACCTGACGGTCGACCCTTTCGTGCAGGTCGCGGTAGCTGACGAAACGCCGACCGGGAAGAACCAGAGCGGGACGCTCGCCCCACGCCGCAAGATCCGCGATGAATGAAGGGGGCATTGTCAAACCATCACTCTGCATTCGAGCCTCCCGCCCGATTTAGCAAGGCGGGATATAATTGTTGACAAGCTCCGTCAACTATAAACATGAACTAAAACAGCAACTTTCGACTTTCCGCTCCAATCGGTTGCGCCAGTCCCTCCTGCGGTGGGATTTCGACAACCATACCGGGCAGATCTGGTATCGCGCCTGGTATCTTCAGACTCCCTTAAACGCAGCGCCGCCATAGTGTTTTCGGATCCCATACAGGCATCGAGGACGACCACGGAATGACCAGGCAAGTTGCCGCGAACACCGGCCGATCGCAGACGAAAAGCACCACCATCATTTTGAAGGTGGCGCAATCCATGTCTCAGCTTGGCATCGCGGCACTGCCACGCAACTATGAACTTGTCTATGAAGCCTTGTCCGGCCGGCTACCGCAGCTTTCGCGCGATCTGGCGGCGCTCGGCGCCACGCCGCAGCAGGACGCCCTCGACGAACTCGGCCTCAAGCATCATCTGGTGGCTCACGGGGCACTTGCCGCCGACAGGGCAAGGGCAGCAGCACAGGAGGCCCTGAGCGAACTTGCTCTGCAGCTGAGGCACAGCCTGGCGCAGAAACACGCCTTCAGAAGCCAGCTCGACCGCTTCAAAGACCGCCTGGTCGCCGACCCGGTTGCCGGCCTGTCGGAGTTTGCCGACGACGCAGCGAGGTTGCGGGATGCGGCCGGCCTGCTGATGAATGAAGAACAGGCTTTTCAAACAGCCTTGCAGGTAAGCGCCGAGCGCTTTGCAGCGCTGGAAGGCGAGTTCGCCGAAAGCCGCAAACCGTTGACCCGCGACCCCGCCACCGGCCTGCCCAATCGCCTGGCCCTGGCGGCGCGTTTGAGAACAATGCTGGAAGCCGAAGGCATAACCGAGCCGGTTGCCCTGCTTGTCGTGTCAGTCGAGGGGTTGCGCGGTATCGCCGAGCAGCACGGCGGCAGCGCGGCAGAAAAGGCGCTCGGCAAACTTTCGACGCTGTTTCGCAAGTCGATCAAGAAGAGTGACTTCGTCGCACGCGTCGGCGGCCAGGAATTTGCGTTCCTCTGCAGCGACGTCACAGAGGAGAACGCCGAAGCAATTGCGCAGCGCATCCAGCAATCGGTGGAGGCGCTGCGCGTCGCCCTGCCCGGCCGTGCTTTCACGACCGAAACCCTTTCGCTCTCGGCCGGCATCGCGACGGCCCAGCCGATGGCGACGCCAGCCGACGTCATGCAGCAGGCCGAACTGGCGCTTGCGGCCGCCCGAACGGGATCGCGCTCGGGAATTCTTGCCTATACGCCGGAGCTTGGCGGCAAACGGGCGAAGATCTATTCGCCGCACGCTGCCTAAAGCGCGTCGCGATCTCCAGGGTTCATGCCGCTTCTGACTGCCGCTCATGCACGGCCATCCGGCTCGTGCCGATTTCGCAAGCCTTGTCACCCAGCCGACCGAGCAGGCGATGAAGATCCGTGCGCTCATTGTCATCGAGCGCCGAGAAAAGCTCTTCGATCATCTGACGACGTGGCCGGAGCGCCGCTTCGAGGCCGGCCCGGCCGAGGTCGGTAATCGAGATGATCTTTGCTCGCCGGTCCTCGGGATCCGGCTCGCGGACGACCATCCCGTCGCGCTCAAGTCCGTCGATCGCCTCAGTGACGGTTCGCGGGGCAAAGCTGAGTGCCGAAGCGATGTCGGCGCAGCGACATGGCCCGAGTTCGCTGAGATAGAACAGGAACTTGCTGCGCGCGAGCGAGACGCCTTCTTCACTCATGGACGCGTTCACCAGGCGGTGGACGCAGTGGTAGAGTTCGAAGAGCCGCTCAGCGACGTGAATTTTTTCTGTCATGGCAAATCACCTCATTGGCAACGCCAAAACGAGATAACCCGGCCCCGCTTGGCGGGACCGGGTTATCTGGTCGTCCGTTTGGCGTGGGTTATTGACTGTCCTGACCGGTCTTGCCGAAGGCCTTCGCATTGCCGTTGGCAATCGCGCCTGTCGCCGCGGCGTCAACCGCCTTGTTCTCGATACCGGCATAGTAATCACCACCGTCGACGGTGTTTGCGGACACGCCGGCACCTGCCGAAGCGTCTGCACGACCGGTAAAGAGCGGCTTCGGGCTGACGCCTTCATAGTAGCTGCCGCCGGCAAAGGCGGTGGATGCGCCGGCCAACGTTGCCGCTGCAACGAGAAGCGTTGCGATGGACTTTTTCATGGGAGTTTTCCTTGATGGGGATGGAGCGTCATGGGGCTGGAAGCCCCATGACCGGAGACGGAATGCGCCTTAGCGGGAGATGCCCTGGTAGTATTCGCCTTCGCCGCCCTGAACAACCTGCGGCCTGGCATCGTAATTGTGGACCGAGCCGGTGGACGTACGGTCGACATATCCGGCTTCCGAACCGCGGATGTTCAAGGCGGAGCTACCGGCGGCCTTGGGAGCGCGTTCGGTAAACAGCGGGGTCGGGCTGATGCCTTCGTAATAGCTGCCGCCGGCAAAGGCGGCGGAGGCGCCGCCGAGAACGGCTGTTGCAACGAGAGCTGCGGCGAGTGCGGTGTGGATCGTGGTTTTCATCGTCTTTGCTCCTGGGAGGCTCGTTCGCTTGAACGAGGGTTTCATCAAAACTACGTTTGGCCGGATCGGTCTTTCCTGGAACGCGGTGGCCTTGCCGATGGCGTTCAGTCGATCGAGGCGGTCGGAAGAGCTTTCGCTGCCCTTCGCTTAAACAGATGGTCCCTCACGATGAGGATGTGTAGTATCGATTGTCGGAACGCGTTGTTCATGAATTGATAACAATGGCCCCTTGAAATCCGCGAACCAGACATCCACGCGCCGGGCCGAAACTGCAGTCGCGACGCACCTCTTGCCTTCCGGCTCAAGTCCGGGCAAAAGGCCGCAATGATCCAGATTTCCGGCCTTTCCGCCCGCATCGCGGGCCGTCTCCTCATCGAAAACGCATCCGTGACGCTTCCGGCGGGCACGAAGGCCGGGCTAGTCGGACGAAACGGTGCCGGCAAGTCGACGCTGTTCCGTATCATTACCGGTGAGTTCGCTTCGGAAGCCGGCACAATTTCGCTGCCCAAGAATGCGCGGATCGGCCAGGTCGCACAGGAAGCGCCCGGCACCGAGGAACCGCTGATCGAGATCGTGCTCAAGGCGGACAAGGAACGCACGGCGCTGGTCGCCGAGGCGGAGACCGCGACCGACCCGCACCGTATTGCAGAAATCCAGACCCGGCTCGCCGATATCGGCGCCCACTCGGCGGAGGCGCGTGCGGCGAGCATTCTCGCCGGCCTCGGCTTCGATCACGAAGCGCAGCTGCGCCCTGCCTCCTCCTTCTCCGGCGGTTGGCGGATGCGCGTGGCGCTCGCAGGCGTTCTCTTCTCCGAGCCGGACCTGCTGCTGCTCGACGAGCCGACCAACTATCTCGACCTCGAAGGTACGCTCTGGCTCGAAGATTACATTCGCCGCTATCCGCACACCGTCATCATCATCAGCCACGACCGCGATCTGTTGAACACGGCGGTCAACGCCATCGTGCATCTCGACCAGAAGAAGCTCGCCTACTATCGCGGGCCTTACGACCAGTTCGAGCGACAGAAGGCGGAAGCCGACGAGTTGCAGATGAAGGCGAAGGCCAAGAACGACGCGGCGCGAAAGCACCTCCAGAGCTTCATCGACCGCTTCAAGGCCAAGGCCACCAAGGCCCGCCAGGCGCAGAGCCGCGTCAAGGCACTGGAGCGCATGGGTACGATTGCGGCCGTGATCGAGGATCACGTTCAGGGCTTCTCCTTCCCAGAGCCGGAGAAAGAGGCCGCATCGCCGATTATCGCCGTCACCGGCGGAACCGTCGGATACGAGCCCGGCAACCCGATCCTCAAGCGCCTCAACCTGCGGATTGACACCGATGATCGCATCGCGCTGCTCGGCTCGAACGGCAACGGCAAGTCGACCTTCGCCAAGTTCATCTCCGGGCGGCTGGCGCCAGAATCCGGCGAGTTGAAGATCGCGCCGAACCTCAAGGTCGGCTTCTTCGCGCAGCACCAGCTGGATGATCTGATCCCGACCCAAAGCGCCGTCGAACATGTGCGTCGTCGCATGCCGGAAACACCGGAAGCCAAGGTGCGCGCCCGCGTGGCGCAGATGGGCCTGGCGACCGAGAAGATGGAAACGCCTGCCAAGGACCTCTCGGGCGGCGAGAAAGCACGCCTGCTGATGGGGCTGGCTGCCTTCGACGCGCCCAACCTGCTGATCCTCGACGAGCCGACCAACCATCTGGATATCGACAGCCGCAATGCGTTGATCACCGCGCTCAACGACTATTCCGGCGCCGTGATCCTGATCTCGCACGACCGCCACCTGATCGAGGCGACCGCCGACCGGCTGTGGCTCGTGCGGGACGGAACGGTGACGAGCTACGACGGCGACCTGGAAGACTATCGGAGCCTGATCGTCGGCGGCCCTAAGGCCAAGGAGGACAAACCCAAGGCAGCCGGAGCGGACGATTCCCTGTCAAAGGCGGACCAGCGCAAGGCCAACGCGGACAAGCGCGCATCGCTGGCACCTCTCAGAAAAAAGATCAACGAAATCGAATCGCTGACGGGAAAGCTGGAGAAAGTGATTCAAGCGCTCGACGCTGAACTCGCCGACCCAACGCTTTACGAAAAGTCGCCGGCGAAGGCCGCGCAGAAGGCCAAGGAACGCTCCGACGCAGTCGACAAACTTGCGCATGCCGAGGAACAATGGCTCGAGCTCTCGTCCGAGTACGAAGAGGCGATGGCCATCTGATCCGACACTTTCGAAATGGCTGTCCCGGCACGTCGCCGGTCAGCCGAGTTCGAAGGTGGTGATGCCGTAGATGCGGGCGAGCGGCAGATCGGGCACGACGCCTCGATACATCCGCGCCGTTTCGAAAACCGGTTTCATGTTGTAGCGCTCGCAGAGCGCACGCGCCGAGGCATTCGGCTCGGGAATGTCCAGGTGGATCTCCTCGCCCTTCACCGTCGCAGCCAGCTTTCGAAACACCAGGTCGGCTGCCGTCTCGCTTTCGGAAAAGAGCGGACCGATCCTGTAGCCCTGCCGGCAGGCGCGCAAGGTGCCGTAGCCGGCAATCGCACCGTCCCGGAGCAGCACGACGCTTCGTCGCGTACGGCCCGGTCTCAGCCATTCGGTGAGAAAAGTGTCGCGCCGGGCTGGCATGAAGCGACGGTCGTAGTCGATCAGCATCGGCATGTGGATCGGCGCAACCTCCACCAGGTCCGTACCCGGAGGCTCGACCGCGTCGACGATGCCGCCATAGCGGATATTGGCGTGGGCGAGAACGAAGCCAGACCGCCGGTAGTTCTCCTGCTCGGCAACGACACCGTCGAGACCGACAATGCGTTGTCCCGCCGCCGCCAAGGCGTGCTGCCACATCTGGCCGCCGATACCCTGCCGGCGGAAATCCGGTGCCGTTATGTAGAAGCCAAGGAAGGCATAGTTCTCGTCGTAGCGCACCAGCGATATGGCGGCTGCGAGCTTGTCCTCGCGCTCCGTCACCCAGTATCCTTCCGGATCCGCCGCCCAGAATGCCGCCGCATCGTCGAGCCCCGGGTTCCAGCCTTCGCGGGCCGCCCAATCGATGATGGCATCGAGTTCGTGGCGGCTGGCATGGCGGATTTCGTGGTGCATAATCTCTCCTCGTTCTGCCGGTCACCGCGCGTGTCGCGTTTGCTGCACATGTGGATTGGCATCATGGATTGTAGAAGCTACTGCATGCTCCTTAAATCCTATTCGATTTAAGGATAAAAACATGCAGCAATTCAAAGTGCTACAGCGACCTTTGCGCGTCTGATAAGACGCGCGGCGCTGTAGGGCACAGGAGGCCAGAAAGAATGGGTCCGTTGCCGTTTGTTTGGCGTTCAGCAAACCGGGCTCGCGTCTCTTCGGCAGTGCTTGCCCGCGCCGCGCAATCTGCTACAAGAACCGACAATAAATCATACTAATATGAGCGAAACACCATGCCTCCAATTCAAATCGCGCTTGTCGGCGTCGGCAAGATCGTTCGTGACCAGCACCTGCCGGCCATTGCCAAGAACGACGACTACCACCTGATTGCTGCGGCGAGCCGCCACGGCACCGTCGATGGCATCGATAATTTCAAGTCGATCGAAGCGATGCTGGAGGCCGTTCCCGCAATCGACGCGGTATCGCTCTGCATGCCACCGCAATACCGGTATGAGGCCGCGCGCACGGCCCTTGAGGCCGGCAAACATGTCTTCCTCGAAAAACCGCCAGGCGCCACATTGAGCGAAGTCGCGGATCTGGAGGCTCTGGCTGCATCTAAGGGGCTGTCACTGTTTGCAAGCTGGCATTCGCGCTATGCACCGGCAGTAGAGGCAGCGAAGTCGTTTCTCACCGCGACCGCAATCCACGATGTGAAGATCATCTGGAAGGAGGACGTGCGGCACTGGCATCCGAATCAGGAATGGATCTGGGCGGCCGGTGGCCTCGGTATCTTCGATCCGGGTATCAATGCGCTGTCGATCGTAACGCATATCCTGCCACGGCCGCTGTTCATAACCGCAGCCACGCTGGAATTCCCGGAGAACCGCGACGCCCCGATCGCCGCCACGATCGCCTTCACCGACGCGAACAAGCTGGCGGTTTCGGCAGAGTTCGACTGGCGCCAGACCGGTAAACAGAGTTGGGACATCGTCGCGCAGACCGCATCAGGCGAAATGGTGCTTTCGGAAGGTGGCGCAAAGCTCTCGGTCGACGGCAAGATTGTGCATGAGGAGCCGGAGCAGGAATATCCGATGCTCTACAAGCGCTTCGCCGAAATCATCAGGGCCAAGACGTCGGACGTCGATCTGGCGCCGCTGCGCCATGTCGCCGATGCCTTCATGCTCGGCCGACGCAAATTCGTCGAAGCCTTCCACGACTAGGCGTCCGGACAGGATCGAAAAACAAAACCCGCGGTTTGCCGCGGGCTTTGTCTTCTTGAAGCCGTTCTTGCGTCGCTCAGGCCTTCTTTTCCCAGCGTCCGTCACGGTTCTGTTGCCAATAGGTGAGGTTGTGGCCCTCACCCTTCAGCCGCTTCCAGTGACCGCGAGCGGCTTCGAGCTGTTCCTGGTCGTAGCCGTCGAACATGAAGACGATCCGCTCGTAAGTATCGACCGGTGGCGGGTTGGCACCGTCGACGACGAAGCGAACGGTTGCGGCATTGTGATTTCCATCGTCCGCCACCAGGAGAACCGGCTGCTCGGCAGCGAGTTCCCCGGCATCTGTCCCGTGCGGCAGGAAACTTTCGTCCCTGTAAACCCAGAGATGCGTATCGAGCGCATCGCGCCTCTCGGCATCGACCGTCTGCACCACCACCCTCCAGCCGCGCTCGACGCTTTTATCGAGCAGCGGTGGAAGTGCGTCCTCGAGCTTCGATTCCGTCAGGTGATAGAAAAGGACCTCGATCACACCGATCTCTCCACGACCTTCACCGCGGCTCACGATGCCGCTCAGGACTCATAGCTCGCGCGGACCAGCTCATCGAGCAGGCGAACGCCGAAGCCGGAGCCCCAGGATTGATTGACTTCGTCGGTCGGCGAGCCCATGGCGGTTCCGGCGACATCGAGATGCGCCCAGGGCGTATCCTTGACGAAACGCTGCAGAAACTGCGCCGCCGTAATCGCGCCGCCATGACGTCCGCCGGTGTTTTTCATGTCGGCAAACTTGCTGTCGATCATCTTGTCGTATTCCTTGCCGAGCGGCATGCGCCAGAGGCGCTCCTGCGTGGCAATGCCGGCGGCCAACAGCTGGCCGGCCAGGCGGTCATCATTCGAAAACAGGCCGGCGTGATGGGTCGCGAGCGCAACCATGATGGCGCCTGTCAGCGTCGCAAGGTCGATCATGGCCTGCGGCTTGAAGCGGTCGTTGCAATACCAAAGTGCATCGCACAGAACGAGACGTCCCTCGGCATCGGTGTTGATGACCTCGATCGTCTGCCCTGACATCGAGGTGACGATGTCGCCTGGGCGTTGTGCGCTGCCATCCGGCATGTTTTCCACAAGCCCGATGATGCCGACGACGTTGACCTTGGCGTGACGGGCAGCGAGCACGTGCATCAAGCCGGTGACGGCGGCAGCACCACCCATGTCGCCCTTCATCTCTTCCATGCCGGCCGCGGGCTTGATCGAAATGCCGCCGCTGTCGAACACGACGCCCTTGCCGACGAAGGCGACCGGGCGATCCTTGGACTTGCCGCCCTTCCACTGCATCACGACCAGCCGCGGCGGACGCGTCGAGCCCTGGGCAACGCCGAGCAACGCACCCATTCCAAGCTTCTTCATTTCCTTTTCGGTGAGGATTTCCACCTCGACGCCGAGCTTTTCCAGCTCCTTCGCCTTGGCGGCGAACTCCAGCGGACCGAGGACGTTTGCCGGCTCGTTGACCAGGTCGCGGGCGAGAAATACGCCCTCGCCGACCGCCTGCGCCGTCGCAAAAGCCTTCTTCGCTGCAATCACCGCGCCGGTAACGATCGTCACCTTGACCGGCTTGCCTGCCGGCTTGGCATCGTCGTCCGCTTTCTTCGTCTTGTAACCGTCGAAGCTGTAGGCGTTCATTTCCATGCCGAGCGCAAAGTCGGCCGCCGCCTTGCCGGTGACATCGAGGTCGGGGACGTCGATGAAGATCGTGGCCTTGTCGGCTCCACGCAATTTTGCGGCTGCCGCGCCGCCTGCCTTCAGCCAATCGTGATCGGTCAATGCATCGGTGTCACCAAGACCAAGAACCACGATCCGGTCCGCGGGCGAGCCATGCGGGGCAATGATATCGAGGGTGGAGAATGCCTTGCCGCTGAACTTCTTGACCTTCGCCGCCTTGGCCAGCACGCCTTCCGGATCGGCGACATCGGCGCCCGCCGCCTGTCCTGCGGCGGCTTTCAGGAGGACCGCAACACCACCCGCCGGGCGATGGGACTTGGCGAAGGTGAACTCAAATTTCATAGACATTACAAAACTCCGGGCATTTTTCGGTCTTACACGACCCGCCCTGTTACCGGGGGGTGACAGTGACAAACATTCGCTGCGTCTACCACCGTCAAAGCTGTGGTCGGCACCCTTCTCGCTTTTCAACGGCTTGGCAAGATGCCCGCAGATGTTTACATGCGGTTAACCGAGGTTCTTCGTCTTAAATTATCCCAGTTGCTTTACGATTTGAGCAGCGCCGGACGTGAGACGGAAGCTCGGTTCCCGCTGATGGCGGCGGCAGCAACAGGCGTTTCGATGCGGCGGTGCGGCACAGAAACATGAGCATGGATTTGGACCGGAAACGGACATGAAGCTGATCGAACGCTACATTTTCCGGCGTGCCCTGACCATGTTCCTCGCTACGCTTTTGCCGTTGCTCGGCATCGTGTGGACGACGCAGGCCCTGACCAACGTCAACCTGGTTACCGATAGCGGGCAGTCCGTCTTCGCCTTCCTGAAGCTGGCAACGCTCATTCTGCCGTCGGTCGTGCCGATCATTCTGCCTTTCGCCCTGGTGATCGGCGTAACCCAGACGCTCACGACGATGAATACCGATTCGGAGCTGACGGTGCTGAACGCGGCCGGAAGCTCGCGCATGACCATCATCCGGCCGATCATCTATCTCGCCGCTGGCCTTAGCGTCCTGTCGTTCGTGGTCGACAATTTTGTCGAGCCCTATTCGCGCGTCGCTGTGCGCAAGATGCTAGCAACGGCCAACGCCGACCTGCTTTCCTCGGTCGTCCAGGAGAACGCCTTCCGCAAGATTACTGACGGCCTCTATGTCCAGGTTGGCGGCCGGCGCGGCGGTGGTGTGCTTGAGGGGATTTTCGTTGCCGATTCGCGCAACCCGGCTTTCGAGCTCGTCTATTATGCGCGCGAAGGTGCCGTGGACGAGAAAAGCTCGGCGCTGGTCATGAAGGACGGCGAAGTCCAACGCAAACTGCCGGACGGCGGCGTGTCGATCATCAAATTCGATTCCTACGCCTTCGATCTGGCCGACATGACGAAGGCGACCCGCGAAGCGACGATACGCGCCAAGGATCGCGACCTTCCCAATCTTTTCAATCCGGATCCCAATGATTCTGTCTACCAGGGCAACCCGCTTGCCTTCACCGCCGAACTGCACCGCCGCCTGACGGAATGGACGTTCCCGCTGGTGTTCGGCCTGATCGCGCTTGTCTTCTGCAGTGATGCACGCTCGCACCGCGAGGCGCGCGTCCATCCGATGGTCAGCGCACTCGGCTCTGCCCTCGTCATCCGATGGATGACGTTCTATGCGGGCAACAGCGCCGAGGATTCCGTCTGGTTCGTTCCGTTGATGTATATCGTGCCCCTTGCGACCGGAGCGCTCGCCATTCACCAACTCGCCAGCAACCGGCGTCTCGACATTCCGATGACCTGGCAGGAAAAGCTGTCCGAGCTGATGGTTCGCCTTCGCCTCGTGCGCCCCTCATCTGACGGGAGCAACGCATCATGATTTTCACCACACTCGGCCGCTACTTTCTGACCCGTTATGCTGTCACGACCTTCTGGTTTCTGGTCGGCATTTTTTCGCTGGTCTTCATCATCGACTTCAGCGAACAGGCGAGCCGCCTGTCCAACCTTCCGCATTATTCGGTCACCGGCGCGTTGCTGATCAGCGCGTTCCGGATCCCGACCATCCTGCAACAAACCGTGCCCTTCGTGGCACTCTTCTCGGCGATGGCGGCTCTGATCTCGCTCAACCGCCGCTACGAGCTCGTGGTTACCCGCGCCGCGGGCATTTCGGTGTGGCAGTTCCTGCGCCCGTTCGTGCTTGGCGCCTTCCTGTTCGGCGTACTCGCCGTGCTTGCGCTAAACCCGCTCGCAGCCTGGGGCACGAAGAAGGAAGAGACCCTGCTTGCTGCCCTCGGGTCATCGCGCACCTCGGATGCCGGCTCGATTCCCTGGCTGCGACAGATCTATGAAGGCACCGATACGATCATCGGCGCACGCTCGGTTCAGGATGGCGGCACCACACTTCTGAACGTCACCGTCATCCACTTTGATCCACAGGGTTCGATCATTCTGAGACAGGATGCCGCCTCCGCTAAACTCGAAGATGGTTACTGGCTTCTTAATGGCGTAACGGAAACAAGCAGCGGACAGCTGCCTCGCCGTCTGCAAACGGCACAACTCCGCACGAATCTGAAGCCAGAGTTTGTTCAGGAAAGGCTTGCAAAGGCTGATTCCATTCAGTTTTTCGACCTTCCGCGGAAGATCGAGGTGGCGCGCTCCTTCGGCTTTTCCACAAACGGCATGGAAACCCAATTCCACTCCCTGTTGTCACTGCCGCTGCTGCTTGTCGCCATGACGCTGATCGCTGCGTGCGTGTCGCTGAAATTTAGCCGGTTCAACCAATCGCGCTCGGTGATTCTCGGTGGAATCCTGTCGGGCTTCGTGCTTTATGTCGTCACCGTGCTTGTCAAAGCATTCGGGAGCAGCGGTATTGTACCTCCCTTCGTTGCAGCCTGGTTGCCAGTTGTTGTAGCGATGGCGCTGGGCTCGACGATTCTTTTAAATCAGGAGGATGGCTAGTGGCGGTAGGCAACCGCAAACGTACAAAGCTGATCAACGCTGCCCTGCTCGCAGGAGTGGCGCTGCAGACACTTGCCATGGGAATGAGTGCACCCGCGCTCGCGCAGCAGACGTCGGAGCGCCTTGATTCGCTGCGCCCGAACATGCCGGAAGATGCCAAGCTGCTTCTGTCCGCCAATGAGCTTGTCTATAACAAGGACGCCGAAAAGGTCATCTTGCGCGGCAACGTGCAGATCGATTACGGCGGCTACAAGATGGTGGCCCGACAGGTCGAATACGACCAGAAATCGGGCCGCATTCATGCCACCGGTGAAATCCAGTTGATCGAGCCGGGCGGCAATGTCGTCTATGCCGAAAAGATGGACGTCACCGATGACTTCGGCAACGGCTTCATTGATGCCTTGCGGATAGAGACGACCGATCTGACACGGCTTGCTGCGACCAGCGGCGAACGGCGGAACGGCGAAGAATTCATCCTCAACGAGGCCGTTTACACCGCGTGCACGCCCTGCACGACGAAGCCCGATCACCGTTCGCTGTGGCACATCAAGGCCCAGCGCGTCGTCCAGAATGGACGTACGCGGACGATACGGCTGGAAAACGCCCGTTTCGAGCTTTTTGGCAAGCCCATCGCCTATATTCCGGTGATGGAACTGCCTGATCATACGGTCAAGCGCAAGAGCGGCTTCCTGTTCCCGCAGTTTCAGTACACACAGAAGCTCGGCGCAGGCGTGGGCGTCCCCTACTATTGGGCGATCTCGCCCTATATGGACGCGACCGCCACCGTGACGGGCCTGAGCCGCCAAGGCTTCCTGCTCGAAGGCGAGTTTCGCCAGAGCTTCCACAACGGCCTTCACACCTTGCGCTTCGCCGGCATCAGCCAGCTCGACAAGAGCCGCTTCACGCCTGGTACGGTCGACGCGCTTGAAACGAACCGCGGCATGGTCGCTTCCAGGGGCGTATTCGAGATCAATCCGCGCTGGAGCTTCGGCTGGAACGTCCTCGTCCAATCCGACAACAACTTCGCCAAGACCTACGAACTGTCGACTTTCGACGGAACGACCTACGTCAACCAGGCGTATCTGACCGGGCTTGGCAAGCGGAACTTCTTCGACCTGCGCGCCTTCTATTTCGATATCCAGGACGCAGATCCGAACAGCATCGCTGAAAACCAGCAGCCTACCGCGCAGGTTCTGGATTATTCCTACAAGGCGCCAGAGCCGGTATTGGGAGGCGAACTTTCGGCGACGGTGAACCTCACCAACATCAAGCGAAACCGGCTTGACCTTGACGCCGTTCCAGACGTCAACAGGTACCTAGGTCTCGAGGGCACGTCGCACCGCCTCACGGCCGAACTCGAATGGAAGCGTACCTACATTGCTCCGGGCGGGTTCGTGCTGACGCCGTTGCTTGCCGCGCGCGGTGATGCGCTCGGCCTGAACATGACGGATCCGGGGCCTGGTTATGCCGGGGATTATGACAACAGCGACGCCGCGACGCGGCGGATGCTGACGGCGGGCCTCGAAGCGCGCTATCCGATCCTCTTCGTCGGCGACAACAGCAGCCACGTACTCGAGCCGATCGCCCAGATCTATGCCCGTCCCGACGAGCAGCATCCCGGTGGCCTGCCAAACGAAGATGCGCAGAGCTTTGTCTTCGACGCGACGAACCTGTTTGATCGCGACAAGTACTCCGGCTTCGACCGCATCGAAGGCGGCACGCGCGCCAACGTCGGTCTTCGCTATACCGGGACATTCGACAGCGGCTACGGCTTGCGCGGCATCGTCGGCCAATCCTACCAGCTTGGCGGTTTGAACTCGTTCGCAACGGAAGACTTGGTCCAGGCGGGAGCGAATTCGGGCCTCGAGAGCACACGGTCCGACTACGTCGCCATGTTCGGTGTCGATGCGCCGTCTGGCCTTATGGCCAGCCTTTCCGGCCGTCTCGATGAAGAGGACCTGGCGCTGCGTCGCGCCGATGCCACCGTGGGGTATCTTGGCCTTACCTGGCAGGCGGCAATGACCTATACGCGCATCGAGGCGCAGCCGCTTTACGGCTCGCTCGACAACCAGGACGAAATCCAGACCGCGGCGGCCTACAGGTTCCACGATTACTGGTCCGTCTTCGGCGCGATAACCTACGACATCAACAACGATGTCATCTCGCGCAATGGCTTCGGCATCACCTATGACGATCAAGACACGCTGTTCTCGCTCGTCTACAAGCAGGAACGCGATACCGACAACACGATTGCGAACGACTGGTCGATCGGCGCCCGCATCAGCTTCCGTACGCTTGGCGACGTCAATGTCGGCGACACGAAGTTCGAAGAGCTGGACTACTATTGATACGCTTCGATCCGAGGGGCATTCGCCACATGTTTGCCCCTCTGCCCGCTGTCGGGCCGGCCAAACGGTCTTGTCATCGTTTGGCCGCATGTATTATGCATTCCCTCCGACAAGATAGAACAACGGCGTGAGCCGGGCTGCGGATCGAAGCACCAGGCTTCGCCCGCGCGAAGGACAGGAAAAGATGATGGGCGGGAAAATGTCGATCTTGAGGACGCTTTCGGCACTGGCTTTGGCCGGCAGCCTGAGCATTGCCGTTTGCGCCAGCGCGCAAGCTGCAAGCCAGGTGACGGTAACGGTCAACAACACCGTGATCACCTCCGGCGACGTTGCCAAGCGCGTCGCCTTCCTTCGCCTGCAACGCCAGGCTGGTGGCGCAGAAGAAGCCAAGAAGCAGCTCGTCGACGAGGTGCTTAAGCGTGGCGAGATCGCGCGGATCGGCCAGTCGGTCAGTACGCAGGACGTGGACGCGGCCTATGCGCGCTTTGCAGCCGGCAACAAGCTCTCGCCGGAGCAGCTCGGCAAGATTCTCGATCAAGCCGGCGTTGGTTCCGACCATTTCAAGCAGTTCATCGCGGTGCAGATGAGCTGGCCTCGCGCCGTCAACTTCCGTTTCGGCAACTCAAGTCGCCTGCAAGGCGCTGATCTCGTCAAGCGCATGATGGAAGGCGGAGGCACCAAGCCGGTCACAACGGAATACTATCTCAAGCAGGTCATCTTCGTCATTCCGGAGAAGAAGCGCGGCGCCATCACCGGCAAGCGTCAGGCGGAAGCCAACGCAGCGCGTGGTCAGTTCCCGGGATGCGATACCGCCAAGGTTTTCGCGGCAAACTACCGTGACGTTTCTATCCGCGATCTCGGCCGCATGCTTGTCCAGCAGTTGCCGGACGAGTGGAAGCCGCTCGTCGAGAAGGCCGGCGACGGCAACACGACGGGAACACGCGTGACCGAAAAGGGCGTCGAATTCCTGGCGATCTGCAAGAAGCGCCAGGTCAATGACGACACCGCAGCCGAAATCGTCTTCCGCGCCGAGGACATCGGCAAGAAGAAGGCCGGCGGTGAAGACCCGAACAGCGAAAAGTACCTCGAAGAACTGCGCAAGAAGGCGCAGATCGTCAACAAGTAAGATCAGCGGGCAAAAATGCGTGACACGACCGGCGGGCCCCTTGCCCTGACCATGGGCGATCCTGCCGGGATCGGACTCGACCTTAGCCTGACCACCTGGCTTGGCCGCCGTGAACGCGCGACCCCGCCATTCCTTTTCATCGGTGACCCCACAGTTCTCGCGGCGCGGGCAGCATTGCTCGGGCATACGGTTGCGATCCGCGAGACCGATTGCCGGGATGCCGTCTCCATTTTTGCCGACGCCTTGCCCGTTCTGCCGGTGCGCTGCCCTTCTCCCGTCATTGCTGGCGAGGCCGATTCTGCCAACGCTCCGGCCGTAACGGGGTCGATTGACACAGCGGTACAGCTGGTCATGGATGGCGAGGCTTCAGCCGTCGTCACGAACCCGATCGCCAAGGCCGTGCTCTACGAAGCCGGCTTCCGCTTCCCCGGCCATACCGAATACCTTGCTGATCTCGCGGAGAAGGCCACCGGCGAGCCCCTGTTGCCGGTGATGATGTTGGCCGGCCCCAAGCTTCGTGCCGTGCCGGTGACCATCCACATCCCGCTGAAAGACGTGCCCGCCCAGCTCACGGCAGATCTGATCTATCGAACCTGCACCATTACCGCGGCGGATCTTCGCACGCGCTTCGGCCTCGACAGGCCGAAGCTGGCACTCGCCGGGCTCAATCCCCACGCCGGCGAAGGTGGAGCGCTGGGCGCCGAAGACGATGCCATTATCCGTCCGGTCGTCGAACGGCTGCGCGCCGAAGGCATCGATGCAACCGGGCCTCTGCCCGCCGATACGATGTTTCACGACCGCGCGCGTGCGACCTATGACGTGGCGATCTGCATGTATCACGACCAGGCGCTCATCCCCGCCAAGGCACTTGGTTTCGACGATAGCGTCAATGTCACGCTCGGCCTCCCCTTCATCCGCACGTCGCCCGATCATGGCACCGCCTTCAGCCTCGCCGGAAAGGGCATTGCCAGGGACGACAGCCTGCTCGCAGCCTTGAAGCTCGCGGCAGAACTTTCCAACAATACCGCAGGAGTTATCGTCTGATGGCCGCTCTCGACGGGCTCCCGCCGCTTCGGGATGTCATCCAACGCCATGGCCTCGACGCCAAGAAGGCGCTCGGGCAGAACTTCCTGCTCGATCTCAATCTCACACAGAAGATTGCCCGGACGGCCGGCCCGCTCGAGGACGTGACAGTCATCGAAGTCGGCCCAGGCCCGGGCGGCCTGACGCGAGCAATCCTAGCACTTGGCGCAAAGAAGGTAGTGGCGATCGAAAGGGACGCGCGCTGCCTGCCGGCGCTTGCCGAAATCTCCGGCCACTATCCGAACCGTCTCGATGTCATCGAGGGTGACGCGCTCAAGATTGACTTTGAGGAGATCACCGGTGGTGGCCCGGTCAAGATCATCGCCAACCTGCCCTATAATGTCGGCACGCAGCTTCTGGTCAATTGGCTGCTGCCAAAGACATGGCCGCCCTTCTGGCAGTCGCTGACACTGATGTTTCAGCGCGAGGTAGGCTTGAGGATCGTGGCCGACGCTGACGACGATCATTACGGGCGTCTGGGGGTTCTGTGTGGCTGGCGAACGAACGCCCGCATGGCCTTCGACGTGCCGCCGCAGGCCTTCACGCCCCCGCCCAAGGTGACATCCTCGGTCGTGCATCTGGAGCCGGTCGCCAATCCGATCCCCTGCGCGGTGTCGTCTTTGGAGAAAGTGACGCACGCCGCCTTCGGCCAGCGCCGCAAGATGCTCCGCCAGAGCCTGAAGCCGCTTGGTGGCGAAACGCTGCTGGCAAAAGCCGACATCAATCCACAGCGGCGCGCCGAAACGCTCTCCGTGGAAGAATTCTGTCGGCTGGCAAACTGCCTCTAGAGCATTTCCAGGAAAAGTGCGAAGCGGTTTTCCGTCAGGAAATGCATAAAAACAAGGAGATAGAGCGTTTCTGCGACTCCGCTTAAACCGGAAACGCTCTAGCGCATGTCGCCCGAAAGGGCGCTGCGGCTTTGCGGGAGCGGCAAACGTACCCGCGATAGCAATATCTACGGATGGCCGGCATTGCCGGCCATGCCTCCGGTCAGAACGGGTTTTCCGTCAGAAGTCCATTGACGAATTCGAACAGGCCCGGGCGGCGATCTCGGCGCAGGCGCTCGGCCTCGACGATGGCGCGTACCGCCGAGAAGGCGCGGTCGAGATCGTCGTTGAGAACGATATAGTCGTACTCGCGCCAGTGCTCGATTTCTGCACGTGAATTGGCCAGACGCGTGGCGATCACTTCCTCGCTGTCCTCGGCGCGACGATGCAGCCGCGATTGCAGCTCGGCCATCGACGGCGGCAGGATGAAGATCGAGACGACGTCGCCGGCCATCTTCTCCTGAAGCTGCTGTGCGCCCTGCCAGTCGATATCGAAAAGCATGTCGCGGCCTGCAGCCATCGCCGCTTCGACGGCGTCGCGCGGTGTGCCGTAGAAATTGCCGTGAACCTCAGCCCATTCCAGCAGCGAGTCGGTCGCCCGCAATGCTTCGAACTCGCGGATAGACTTGAAGTGATAGTGCCGTCCATCAATTTCGCTCGGACGGCGCTGACGCGTGGTCACGCTTACCGAAATGCTCATATCGGGATCGGCTTCCAGCAGATTGCGCGCGATCGTCGACTTTCCCGCACCCGAGGGTGAGGAAATGACCAGCATCAGCCCGCGGCGGGCGATCTTGATGGGCGAAGGGGTCGCCGGTTTCATGCGTTACTCCAGATTTTGAACCTGTTCGCGGAACTGATCGATCACCACTTTCAACTCGATGCCGGCGGCGGAGACCACTGCCGCATTCGATTTGGAACAGATCGTATTCGATTCGCGGTTAAATTCCTGTGCCAGGAAATCAAGCTTGCGGCCGACCGGCCCGCCTTTCGACAAGAGGTCGCGGGCAGCGACAATATGAGAGCCAAGCCTGTCCAGCTCCTCTCTCAAATCGGCCTTGGTCGCAAGCAGTGCCACTTCGGCATGCAGCCGGTCGCGATCGAGCGAAGAGCCGCTGCCCATCACCAGCGCCACCTGCTGCGCCAGCCTTTCGGCAATTGCCCCCGGGCTGCGCGAGGGATCATTCTCGACTGTTGCCGTCAGTGCTTCGATGCTGCCGACCTGCGCCAGCAGGATCTGACAGAGCGCCCCGCCCTCTTCGGCGCGCATGCTGCGCAGATCGCTGAGAGCAAGCTTGAGGCCCGTCATGATATCGTCGTCGAGGGACGCGCGTTGCGCTTCACTCTCCTCGGGCTCACGGAAGTCGACAATGCCTCGGATCGCCAGCAGCGTGTCGAACTTGAGCGGTGCGGGATCGACGAGGTCTCCGAGCTGTTCGCGCAAGGTCAGGACAGCCGTCAGCGCCGCCTGGTTCACCACCGCTTCGACAGCGCTCTCCGCTCCACTGACGGACAGGCTGATCTGCAGATTGCCTCTTGAGAAAAATTCTGCAGTGAGCCGGCGCACATCCGGCTCGAACCGCTCAAGTCCCTGCGGCAGGCGAAGCCTGACATCGAGGCCCTTGCCGTTGACGGAGCGCAATTCCCAGGCCCAGCGATGCCGGCCGCTGCTGCCTTCTCTCCGGGCAAAGCCGGTCATCGATTGGAGCGGCATCCTCACCTCCGTGGCATTTTCTGGAAAAGCAATAAGGCGACGGCGCGGTATCCCGCAAGGGATATCCGCGCCGTGACAAGTCCGTCCACAATGCAGGCCGTTGTTACTGAGGCTGTGCCGTCGTTGCCGCGTCCTGGGCGGCCTTTGCCGCTTCGGCTGCCTTTTCGGCTTCGACCTTGCGCCAGCGGCGAACATTGGCGTTGTGTTCATCCAATGTCACGGCAAAGACGTGGCCGCCCGTGCCGTCGGCCACGAAGTAGAGTTCCGGTGTGCGCGACGGATTGGCAACGGCTTCAAGTGCGGCGCGGCCCGGGTTGGCGATCGCCGTCGGCGGCAGGCCCTTGATGATATAGGTATTGTAGGGCGTATCCTTATCGAGGTCCGACTTCAGGATCGGCCGGTCCGCCGGTTTCCCGTCACCGCCGAAAATGCCGTAGATGATCGTCGGATCGGACTGAAGGCGCATGCCCTTGTCGAGCCGGTTGATGAAGACCGAGGCAACACGCGGGCGCTCGTCGGCGCGTCCGGTTTCCTTCTCCACGATCGACGCAAGCGTCACGAACTCCTCGACAGTCGAGACCGGGAGGTTCGGATCGCGCTTTTCCCAGATCTGGTCGACAAGCGCCTTCTGGGCAGCCGCCATCTGCTGGACGATTTCGACGCGCTTGGTGCCGCGCGTAAACTTGTAGGTGTCAGGCTTCAGCGAACCTTCGGCAGGCAGCTCCTGCGGCAGGTCGCCGACGAGGACTTCGTCATCGGACAAGCGATGGAACATCTGCTTGACGGTCAGACCTTCCGGCAGCGACACGGAATAGAGAATGGACTTGCCGGATTTCAGGAGCTGCATGATCTCCTGCATCGATGATCCAGCCTTGATCTCGTACTCGCCGGCCTTCAGTGTGTCGTTGTCCAGGTAAGCCTCCGAGACGAACCGGAAGACGCGGCCATCGGTGATGATGTTGCCACGCTCGAGGCCGCTGGCGATCTCGCTGATACCGGCGCCGCTTCTGACGATGAAGTTCTTGTTGGCTTCGAGCGGGCCTGCTTTTTCGTACTGATGCATCGCATAATAGACGGTACCGGCCGCTGCGAGCGCGACGAAGACGATAACGGTCATGACGAAATTCAGGAAGATCACGACCTGGCTGCGCGCCTTGCGCGAACGCTTCGTAGGCGGCTGCGGCGCCTTCTCGGGGCGCAAGGCTTCGCTGGCCGATTTCGGAATGATCGGCCCGTTGTTCCCGGTGTCGCTGCGGCCGAATTGCGCCGCGCCGTTCTCGTTTGAGTCGCTCACGATTGTCCCGAACCCGAAATTCGCATCCTCATTCTAGCTGCCGCGGTGCGAATTTCGGCCTGGACCGTGGCAGGTATAAAACAAAACGTTTGAGCCGCAGCCATCCCCTTGGATTGGCAGTGGAATAAATGGTCTCGGCGCACCCGCCGGTCAACGGCGTTTTCGCTCGAAGACAGCCAGCATGCGCCCGGCAATAGCGATACAACAAACTGTCAGATGTGCCTTGCGCGAACATAGCCGTCAGGCAGCGCCAATCCCTGAAAAGGGCCGACACGTCCTCCTGCTACATGCTTGTAGCGAGCAATGCGGCAAAAGCAGGATCAACGGGCCAGTGACATGCATCGCCCCGTTGATAATTCGGCAATATCAAACGCCGGTGTAGCGGCGCAGAACCAGCGAAGCGTTCGTGCCGCCGAAGCCGAAGGAATTCGACAGCGCGACGTTGATTTCGCGCTGGCGCGCAACATGCGGTACGAGATCGATCTTGGTCTCGACGGAGGGATTGTCGAGGTTCAGCGTCGGCGGTGCGACGCCGTCGCGAATCGCCAGCGCCGAGAAGATCGCTTCCACAGCGCCGGCGGCGCCCAGCAGGTGGCCGATCGCCGATTTGGTCGACGACATGGAGATCTTCGAGGCATGCTCGCCGACCAGCCGCTCGACGGCGCCAAGCTCGATCGTGTCGGCCATCGTCGATGTGCCATGGGCGTTGATGTAGTCGACGTCTGCCGCCGTCAGGCCGGCGCGCTTCAGCGCCATCTGCATGCAGCGGTAGGCACCGTCGCCATCCTCGGACGGCGCGGTAATGTGGTAAGCATCGCCAGAGAGACCGTAGCCGGCGACTTCAGCATAGATCTTGGCGCCGCGCGCCTTGGCGTGTTCCAGCTCTTCAAGGATCACAATGCCGGCACCCTCGCCCATGACGAAGCCGTCGCGGTCGACATCATAGGGACGCGATGCCTTCTGCGGATCATCATTGTGCTGCGTGGATAGCGCCTTGCAGGCGGCAAAGCCGGCCAAAGAGATACGGCAGATCGGCGATTCGGCGCCACCGGCAACCATGACGTCGGCATCGCCGAGCGCGATCAGGCGGCCTGCGTCGCCGATGGCGTGGGCGCCGGTCGAACAGGCGGTGACCACAGAGTGATTGGGACCACGCAGCTTGTGGCGGATCGAGACCTGACCCGAGGCAAGGTTGATCAGACGGCCGGGAATGAAGAAGGGCGAAATGCGCCGAGGCCCCTTGTCGCGCAGCGTATAGCCGCCTTCGACAATGCCTTCGAGACCGCCGATGCCCGAACCGATCAGGACGCCGGTTGCAATCTGGTCTTCGTCGTTTTCGGGCTTCCAGCCGGCATCGGCCAGCGCCATGTCGGCAGCGGCCATCGCATAGACGATGAAGGGGTCAACCTTGCGTTGCTCCTTCGGCTCCATCCAGTCGTCGGCATTGAAGGTGTTGTTCGAGCCATCGCCGAACGGAATGCGGCACGCGATCTTCGCGGGCAGATCTTCGACTTCGAATTCCGTGACCTTGCGCGCAGCATTGTCGCCCGCGATCAGGCGCGCCCAAGTTGCCTCGGTTCCGCAACCCAAGGGAGATACCATGCCGGTACCGGTGATAACGACACGTCTCATAGTCCGCGACCCACCCTGACTGTTCAATTTCAGAGCCGGATCGGACCACGCGTGACGAACCCGATCCGTGCATCCATTTTAAGTTCTTGTAGCAACGATCAGAGGGAAATGCGGGACCGCTTTGCTGATCGAAAACCCGCGCCCAGCGCGAGACAGCCCACTTCCCCTGGGCTGATTACGGGCCGCTGAACGCGGCCCGCCAATGGCTTGATCGCAAAAGATCAGGCCTGAGCTTTTTCGATGAACTTGACGGCGTCGCCGACAGTCAGGATCGAATCCGCGGCATCATCCGGGATTTCGACGCCGAATTCTTCTTCGAATGCCATGACCAGTTCGACGGTGTCGAGCGAGTCCGCGCCGAGGTCATCGATAAAGCTTGCGCCTTCGCTGACCTTTTCGGCGTCGACGCCAAGATGATCAATAACAATTTTCTTTACGCGTTCTGCGATATCGCTCATGTCGGAGTTCCTCGACCTTCGTTTCTCTGGGCGCCTTTCTGGCACCGGTACTCTCAATAAGCCTGATAGACCAAGACGGTCCAACGGGCAATCCATCCAACCAGAACCGCGGCAAACCCAAGGCAGCCAAGGCTGCCGGACACCTGGCGGGGCCGGTCGACTGCTAACAGTCATGGCCCGATTAACACGGTTTAAGTCTGCCGCAAAGTGCGAAAATGCCTGACAATCGCTTGCTCAACATTGAATTTCAGGCATTTGGCCGGTGGTGTGCCGGAGCATTGCAGGCCAAGATCACGCCCGTTTCGCGTGCGTGGCATGCAGGCCCCGGACACCTCGTCAGATCATTGCCATGCCGCCGTTGACGTGTATGGTCTGGCCGGTGACATAGCCTGCCTCGTTCGAAGCGAGATAAACGACGGCAGATGCAATCTCGGCACCGGTGCCCATGCGCCTCATCGGGATCGCTCCCATGATGCCTTCCTTCTGCTTGTCGTTCAGCTTGCCGGTCATGGCGCTCTCGATGAAGCCGGGCGCAACGCAGTTGACCGTGACATTGCGGGTGGCGATTTCCTGGGCGAGCGACTTCGAAAAGCCGATCATGCCGGCCTTCGAGGCGCAGTAGTTGGCCTGGCCGGGATTGCCGGTGACGCCGACGATCGACGTGATGTTGACGATACGGCCGAAGCGGCGGCGCATCATCGGATGGGTCAGCTCGCGGGTCAGGCGGAACACGGCGGTCAGGTTGACCTCCAGAACATTGTCCCAGTCGTCGTCGCTCATACGAACAAAAAGGCCGTCCTTGGTGATGCCGGCATTGTTGACGAGAATGTCGACGCCGCCCAGTTCAGCCTCGGCCTTTTCGCCGAGCGCCTTGACTTCGGCGCGATCGGAAAGATTGGCCGGGAACAGCTGGACACGCTCGCCGAGTTCGTTGGCAAGCGCCTCGAGCTTTTCGACGCGCGTGCCGTGAAGGCCGACGATTGCGCCCTGAGCGTGCAGCATGCGGGCGATTTCTTCGCCGATACCACCGGATGCACCGGTTACAAGAGCCTTACGGCCGGAAAGATCGAACATCGGATTGATTCCTTATAACTGGAGCACTCAGGCCAGAAGCGCCGAGAGCGCGGTGTCGATATCGGCAGGCGTGTTGACAGTAATACCGGTGACTGACTTGTCGATCCGGCGGGCAAGCCCGGTAAGAACCTTGCCGGAGCCCACTTCATAAAGCGTCGTGACGTTGTTGGCGGCGAACCATTCCACCGTCTCGCGCCAGCGAACCTGGCCGGTGACCTGCTCGACGAGAAGGCGCGCAATCTCTTCGGCGTTGCTGACGGGAGCGGCCAGGACGTTGGCGATAACGGGCACGGACGGATTGTGCTTTTCGACCTTGGCAAGCGCTTCACGCATTGCCTCGGCGGCAGGCGCCATCAGGCTCGAATGGAAGGGCGCAGAGACCGGCAGCATCAGCGCGCGCTTGGCGCCTTTTTCGGATGCAAGTGCCGCAGCCTTTTCGACGGCCGCCTTCTCGCCGGAGATCACCAGCTGACCGCCGCCATTGTCGTTGGCGATCTGGCAGGAGCCGAGAGCAGAAGCTTCGCGGCAGATCGCGTCGACGTCCGCATGCTCAAGACCGATGATGGCCGCCATCGCGCCCTTGCCAACGGGCACGGCCGCCTGCATGGCGTTGCCACGGATGCGCAGCAGGCGCGCGGTGTCGGCGATCGAGAAGGTTCCGGCGGCACAGAGCGCCGAATATTCGCCGAGCGAATGTCCGGCCACGAACGAGACTTTGCTCTTCAGATCGAGGCCTTTGGCTTCGAGCACACGGATCACCGCCATCGATACCGCCATCAGCGCCGGCTGGGCGTTCGCCGTCAGCGTCAGCGTTTCCTCGGGGCCGTTCCACATGATCTCGGAGAGTTTTTCGCCGAGCGCGTCGTCGACCTCGGCAAACACTGCCGCTGCTTCCGGAAACGCGTCCGCCAGATCCTTGCCCATGCCGACAGCCTGGCTGCCCTGGCCCGGAAACGTGAATGCAATACTCATGGGATTGTCCCTTCCCTGGTTTTCCTCTCCATTCACATTCCTGACCGGCGAGTCAAGCGCGCGGGCCCGGCTTTGCGGGCTTCAGCCGGCCTTTTGCCCTTGATCTTCGCCAATCAAGGCGTAAGTTTGCCGCGCATCGCCGCCCTGCCCGATCGACCGTCCCCTGGGCTTGCGGCCTTCACCCAATTCTGCCGCGGGCACCCCTTTCCTCCCGGGTCGAGGCTCGCCTTTCACAAGGACCATCACTGCATGCGTTACAACACGCTTGGCCGGACCGGCATCAAGGTTTCCGAAATCTGCCTGGGCACAATGACCTGGGGCTCTCAGAATTCCGAGGCTGAGGCGCACGAACAACTCGACTATGCGTTCGACAAAGGCGTGAACTTCATCGACACCGCCGAACTCTACCCGACGACCCCGCTTTCCGCCAAAACCTACGGCAATACCGAGCGCATCATCGGCGAGTGGCTGGGCAAGCGCGGCCGCCGTGACGACGTCGTTGTCGCCACCAAGGTCGCTGGCTCCGGCCGCCCCTACATCCGCAACGGCGGCCCGATCACCCCTGAGGGCATCGGCGAGGCGGTCGACGCCAGCCTCAAGCGGCTGAAGACCGAATACATCGATCTCTACCAGATCCACTGGCCGAACCGCGGCCACTACCATTTCCGCAACGCCTGGTCTTATGAGCCCGCCAAGCAGAACAAGGCCCATGTGGCCGCCGACCTGAAGGCTATCCTCGAAAAGCTCGGCGACGTGGTGAAGGCAGGCAAGGTACGCGCGATCGGCCTGTCCAACGACACCGCCTGGGGCACGATGAAGCTGATCGACATGGCGGAGCGGCACGGGCTGCCGCGCGTTGCCTCGATCCAGAACGAATACAATCTTCTCTATAGGGCCTACGACCTCGACCTTGCCGAACTCTCACACCACGAGGACGTCGGGCTGCTCGCCTATTCGCCGCTCGCCGCCGGCCTGTTGACCGGCAAGTATCTTGACGGCGCCAGGCCGACTGGGTCGCGCCTTGCGATCAACGGCGATCTCGGCGGTCGCTTCACGCCACACCAGGAACCGGCCGTCGCCGGCTACGTGGCGCTTGCCCGCGAACACGGGATCGACCCGTCGCAACTGGCGATCGCCTTCTGCCTCGCCCGCCCGTTCATGGCGTCCGTCATCATCGGCGCAACCTCGATGGATCAGTTGAAGACGGATCTCGGCGCTGCCGGAATGACGCTGTCGCAGGATGTCATGAACGGCATTCGTCGCCTGCACCGGCTCTATCCGATGCCGATCTGAGCGCGAAACAGCAGATGGCCGTGCCCCAGACGAAAGCGGAATTGCTGAACGCCATCGAGACCGAATTCGCCAAGCTCGAGCGCGAACTCGATGGCATTCCGCCGGCGGGATTCGCCGAACCATCGCTCGATGGACACGCCAAGGGCACGATGATGAGCGTCGGCGACCTCGTCGCCTACCTCACCGGTTGGGGCGAACTGGTGGTCAAATGGATCGAATGGGACGAGCAAGGTCTGCCGGTCGACTTTCCGGAAACGGGGTACAAGTGGAACGAGCTCGGTCGTCTCGCGCAGAAATTCTACGGCGACTACCGAGCGCTCCCGCCTTCGGAACTCCTGTCTCGCCTCGCGGCCAGCAAGGACGCATTGGTCGCACTGATCGAGGCGCGTGACGATCAGACCCTCTACGGACAGGCGTGGTACGGCAAATGGCCGCTCGGCCGGATGATCCAGTTCAACACGTCCTCGCCCTATGCCAATGCGCGAGGTCGTTTGCGCCAGTGGAAGAAGCTCAAGGGAGCCGCTTAAAGGGCAAAGCGTGGCGAAAAGACCGCGCAAGCCTTGCCTTTCGATGAAATATGCGTATAAGCGCGCTGTTCGAAATGCCCGGTCTTCTGGCTGGTGGCTGAACGGAGGGCCGGCTTCCTCGAGGGGAGCCGTTAGGATTGCAAGTCTTTCCGGCCTCCCGTGTCTCCGCTCTCGACCGTCTCGATACAACACTTTCTTGCCGGCTGCCTGTCAGCCAATAAGAACAGTCGTTGAGGCTTAGCCGCCGATGTCCGGGCTGATTAACGCAAGAAAGGTAAGCCACAATGGCTCTTTATGAACACGTATTCCTGGCCCGCCAGGACATCACGCCGCAGCAGGTCGACGGTCTCGTCGAGCAGTACAAGGGCGTGCTCGAAGCAAACGGCGGCAAGGTCGGTCGCGTCGAGAACTGGGGCCTCAAGTCCCTCACCTACCGCATCAAGAAGAACCGCAAGGCTCACTACGTTCTCATGGACATCGATGCTCCGGCAGCGGCCGTTCATGAAATCGAGCGCCAGATGCGCATCAACGAAGACGTCCTGCGCTACATGACGATTGCCGTCGAGAAGCACGAAGAAGGCCCGTCTGCCATGATGCAGAAGCGCGACCGCGACGACCGTCCGCGCCGCGATGGCGACCGTCCGGAGCGTGGCTTCGGTGACCGTGGTCCGCGTCCGGACCGTGGCGACCGCGAAGACCGCCCGCGTCGTCCGCGCGAAGACCGCGCTTAATCAAGAAGCTTTAGGAGATTAAAGACAATGGCTGAAGTTTCTTCCGCTCCGGTTCGCCGCCCGTTCCACCGTCGCCGCAAGACCTGCCCCTTCTCGGGCGCAAACGCTCCGCGGATCGACTACAAGGACATCCGTCTTCTGCAGCGCTACATTTCCGAGCGCGGCAAGATCGTTCCTTCCCGCATCACGGCCGTTTCCCAGAAGAAGCAGCGCGAACTCGCCCAGGCGATCAAGCGCGCCCGCTTCCTCGGCCTGCTGCCCTACGTCGTTTCGTAAGAACGGCTGACGTTCCGTTGGTCGCCTGACTCAACGGAAACCGACTCTAGGGCAAGGCGCTCCCCTTGGGTGATCGCCTTGCCCTCTCCCTTCCGCGTTGGGCGCGGATCGGAACCCGTGTGGAAACACTCGGAAATCCCATGTTGGGGTTGAGCCTTTGGCCATCCCCTAACTGCACGAAGCAGGACAGCGAACGTGAACAAGTTGAACAAGACATCGCTGCTGACCGGCGTTCTCGCCGGCTTTACCGCTGCCCTTCTGTCGATGGGCGCGAATACGCAGTCGTCGCTTGCGATCGTTCTTTATGCCGCTTCGGCGCTTCCCATTCTCATTGCCGGTCTTGGCTGGGGCAATGCGGCCGCCATCACGGCCATCGTCAGCGCCGGCGCTACTGCCGCCGCTCTGGTCTCGCCCTATTTCGCGCTGCTGATTCTCGTCGTGACGCTCATTCCGGCCGGCTGGCTCAGCCATCTCGCCAATCTGGCGCGCCCGGCCACTGAGCTCGGCGGACCTGATGGCGCGCTTGCCTGGTACCCGCTTTCCGACATTCTCAGCCACCTCGCCGGCCTGGTGACCGCGGGCATGATCATCGTCGGCTTCATCGTCGGATATGATTCTGATGTGTCCGACCGTATGGTCGACATCGTCATTCAGGCGGTGAAGGCGCAGGAACCGCTCTACAACCCCGATGCTGCGGCGATCTCCCAGATCAAGTCGATCTTCACGCTGGCGCTGCCGCTCATCCAGGGCGCCGTCTGGGTGGTGATGCTGTTTTCCGCCTATTATGTCGCCACCCGCATCGTGCAGATGTCGGGCCGGTCGCTGCGCCCCCGCGAAGACATTCCGTCGACGCTGCGCATGCACCGCAATGCGATCTTCATCTTTCTCGGCGGCCTTGTCCTGACCTTCTTGGGTGGCGCGCCTGCCACGATCGGCGCGCTGGTCTGCGGAACCTTCGGTGCAGGCTTCCTGCTCGCCGGCTTCGCATCCTTCCATTTCCGCACGCGCGGCAAGTCCTGGCGGCTTCCCGTGCTGTGGATCGCATACCTGTCGGTGCTCGTGTTCACGATCCCGGCAATCTTCTTCCTCCTCACGGGCCTGACCGATACGCGACGCACCATCGCAGTCACCCCGGTGGAAAAAAACTGACCAACGAAAACTGAACTCTGAAAGGAAACGAACATGCAAGTCATTCTTCTCGAACGTATCGCAAAGCTCGGCCAGATGGGCGAAACCGTAAAGGTTCGCGACGGCTTCGCACGCAACTACCTGCTGCCACTCGGCAAGGCACTGCGCGCCAACGCTGCTAACAAGGCCCGTTTCGAATCCGAGCGTTCGACGCTCGAAGCCCGTAACCTCGAGCGCAAGTCGGAAGCCCAGAAGGTTGCCGAGAACCTCGACGGCAAGTCCTTCATCATCGTCCGTTCCGCTGGCGAAACCGGCCAGCTCTACGGTTCGGTTGCCGCTCGCGACGTCATCGAAGTGCTGGCTGCAGAAGGCTTCAACATCGGCCGCAACCAGGTCGACCTGAACCACCCGATCAAGTCGATCGGCCTGCACAACGTCACGCTGCACCTGCATTCGGAAGTCGAAATCGCGGTTGAAGTCAACGTTGCCCGTTCGGCTGAAGAAGCTGAGCGCCAGTCAAAGGGCGAAAGCCTGACCTCGGCCGACGCCATCTACGGCGTTGACGAAGATGCCCTGAAGCCGGAAGACTTCTTCAACCCGGAAGCCGAATTCGAAGGCGAAGAAGAATAAGCCTTACAGGCCATTCTGAATGCGAAAGCCCGGATCCTTGGACCCGGGCTTTTTCTTTGCTGTCGGCTTGACTTCAGCTGTGGGCAAGCTCGGCCACAGGTGCTGCATCCTTGTCCACACGTACGACGACCGACAGGCCGGGCGACAAGAGATCGGCAAGCGGCTGGCCGGGATCGACGGCGATCCGGACGCCCACGCGCTGGGCGACCTTGGTAAAATTGCCGGTGGCGTTGTCCGGGCGGATGATGCTGAACTCGGAGCCGGCGGCAGGCGCAAAGCGCTCGATGTGCCCGGTCAGCGTGTTCCTTTGCAGCGCATCGACCGAAATGGTCACCGGCTGGCCGGCCTTCATGCCGTCGAGCTGCGTTTCCTTGAAATTCGCAAGCACCCAAACATCATGCGGCACGACGGCGAGCAATTGCGAGCCGGCGGTGACATATTGGCCGAGGCGCGCACCGATCTCGCCGAGCTTTCCGTCACGGGGAGCGACGATCCGGGTGTTTTCCAGATCGATCCGGGCCAGTTCGACGGCGGCCTCGGCGCCGGCAACGGCAGCCTGCAGACCGGCACGGGCGCCAAGCGTGGTGGCCAGTGCTTGGCGCGAAACCTCCAGCCCCGCTTCGGCCTGGTTGACGGCGGCCTGTGCCTGTTCGAACGCTGCGCGCGATTGATCGGCTTCGCTGCGTGTCGAGATGCCCTTCTCCGCCAACGGCCGGATTCGGTCCCAAGATGCGCTCGCTCTGTTGAACGCAGCCTTCGCGCTGTCCAGCTGTGCTGCGCTGGCAGCAATACCGGCCTTGGCCGACAGTTCCTGCTGACGCGAATTGGCATGCGATGCCTTCTGGGCGGCAAGTGTCGCCTCTGACTGGGCCAGTTTCTGGGCGTAGATCCGGTCGTCGATCCTGACGAGCAATTGCCCGGCCTTGACCTCCTCGTAGTCGTGCACCGGCACCTCGGCGACATAACCTGACAGTTGCGGGCTCATGACCGTCAGGTAACCCCTGACATAGGCGTTCTCCGTCATCTCGACGGAACTGGGGAACGGCGGCAGTCGCCAGGCATAGAGAACCAGGGCGAGGCCCGAGAGGCCGGCGAGCAAGACGATGATCGTGGTGGGTGAGCGCAAGGATTTCAGCATGGTCGTCAACTCTGTTCGTCAAGAAGAGAAGGCGGGTGCGGGAGGCGCAAGGCGCGCCGCGATCCGCTTGTAAAGGATATGCACCAGCAGACCGGCCAACGCGCAAAGGGCAATGCCGGACGCCAGCAGAAAGGCATCGTTGTAGGCGAGAATGTTGGCCTCGCGGGTAACCTGCTGCCCCAACAACGCCACGCCCTCGCCGTTCAGCAAGGTCCTGTCGCCGATCACCCGGCCATAGCTTGCGGCCAGCTGGCTGAGGCGCTGGGCGATGAGCGGGTTCGACATCACGATCTGCTCGGCCAGCACATTGGAATGGAACTTCTCCCGCAGGGTGACGAAGCTTCCGAAGGTCGCGGTGCCGATCAGGCCACCGATGCTTTGGGTGAACAGGAAGATGACGATGAAGCTGAGAATGTAGCTCGGCCCCTTCATCAGCGCCGCCTTGAAGCCGCTGGCCATGGCCGGCGGCAGGAACAGAGCGGTTCCGGCGGCGATCATGGCCTGGCTGATATACATCTGCTCGGGTCGTGTCAGATTGGTCGCCTGGCTGTCGATATAGGCACCGCCAGCCAGCAGGCTCAGCGCCAGAACATGCACGAACTCGGCGTGGTCAGGATTCATTAGTGCGGCGCACAAAAGGCCGCCGGCGATCGATGCGCCGAGAATGACCCAATAAAGCGTCGCGACCTGCTCGAACTGCAATCCGAGCAGCTGATAGAAGTTTGCCGCGATCGCCGACTGCTCCGAGGCGACAAGGCGAAAGACCAGCAGCACCGCGGTAAAATGCAGGATCTCCCTGGAGGCGAGCCAGCGAACGTCGATCAACGGCAGTTCACGATTGAGTTCGATCAGCACCACGCTGGTCAGCGCCACGATCGCCACAGCCAGGAGCACACCCAGCCACGGCGCTTCGAACCACCAGTAGAGCCGCCCCATGGTCAGCACGATGGCGATACAGCCGAAGCCGACAGCCACCAGCAGGTAGCTCAGAATATCGGTGCGCTGGATCACTTTGGCGTGCGGCACCGGCGTCAGCGGCAGCAGGTAGATGATCGGCAGCGCCATCAGCGCCAGGGCCATCTCGAGCGTATAGAGCCCATGCCATTGGCCGTATTCGATCAGCTTCGGCGAGATCAGCCGGGTGATCGGTGCCGAAATGGTCGTGCAGGTCAGCGCCAGGGCAAGACCGACCGTCAGCTTGCGCGCCGGCAGGAAGGCCTCCAGCATATAGAGGAAACCGAGCGTCGACATGGGGGCCGCCGCGATGCCACTGATGAAGCGAACGACGATCGCCGACTGCAGATCGGAAACAAAGACGTTCATCAGCGAAACGATAACAAAGCCGACAATGCCGATTTCTGCGAACCGGCGCAGTCCGTATTGCGCCCGGATTTTGACGAGCGCGATCGAGAGAGAGACATTCGGCGCCATGTAGGCTGCCGAAAGCCAGGCGGCCTCGATCGAGGTGGCGGAAAGTGATCCCTGCAGCTGGGTAAGATTGGCGAGCGCCAGATTCATGCCGAGGCCCTGGGTGAGGAACAGTAGCGCCGAGCAGACGACGTAGGTCGCGGACCTGGCAACGCTCATCGGCCGTGGCACGGGCATCGTTGCGGTGGCCGTGACTTGCTGTTGTGCTGGCTCGCCAGAGGGCGCCTCCGCCTCGTCGTCGCCAAGGGCTGTCCTGTTGTCGTTTGCTGCGGGCCTTGCGGCGGCACTCATCGATGTCATTCCTTCGCCAGCGATTGAACGTTATCGGCGATGGTGCGCACGACCTTCAGCACCGCCGCGACCTCGTCTTCACCGACGCCCTGCAGCACTTCTGCCCGGATCTCGTCGGCAAGCTTCAGGATCTCGTCGGCGATGGTGCGCCCAAGTTCGGTCATGTGGATCTGCTTGGCCCTGCGATCCGACACCTCGACCCTGCGCTCGATGAAACCCTGCTTTTCCATTCCGTCCAGCAGGCGCACGATCGTCGGCGTCTCGATATCCAGTTCGTCGGCCAGTTCGCGCTGGTTCAAGCCATCCTTCTTGGTTAGCGCAAACAGCGCCCTCGCCCGAGCCAGGGTCAGGCCACGCTCCTTCACCCTGGCATCGAAGACAGCCCGCAGCTTACGATTGACCATCGACAAGGCGTCGAACAGTTCGCGATTGACGATGGGCTGATACATAGTACCTTTTCCATATTAGTAGCATGCTAATTATTCTGCTCCTATCTAATCCATCCCAAGGCAATTTTCAAGACGGCGTTTTGAGAGGGGGCAAACGGCGCTAGAATTGGCGCAGTCGCCGATTGCAGCGATTCGCGGCGTCAACGTCGTTCTTCATGCGGACTTTATTTTTTGCACTTTCGTGATGTCGGCCTGTGGATCAGTCGAACAACGGGCAAATGCGATGGGCCGCGCCACATGGTCTGCGACTGTGGCACTGCTGCACTTGACCCGCAGAGACGCAGACAGCAAACCGGGTGCACACCAGAAGAGGCAGAGACGAACGACCATGAACGACGCAGCGCGAAAGCTCGCCCCTATCGGCAAGGACCAATCGGACCAGCATTACCGCGAGGCGCCGAACAACCTTGAAGCCGAACAGGCGCTGCTCGGCGCGATCCTCGTCAACAATGATGCGTTCTATCGCGTCTCGGACTTCCTGAAGCCGGTCCACCTGTTCGAACCCCTGCATCGCCGCATCTACGAGGTTGCCGGCGACATCATCCGCATGGGCAAGACCGCCAACCCGGTGACGATCAAGACCTTCCTCAAGGCCGACGAAAAGGTCGGCGACCTGACGGTCGCGCAGTATCTTGCCCGCCTTGCCGCCGGCGCCGTCTCGATCATCAACGCCGAAGACTACGGCCGCGCAATCTACGATTTGGCGCTGCGCCGTTCGCTGATCACCATCGGCGAGGACATGGTCAATATCGCCTTTGACGCACCGCTCGACATGCCGCCGCAGGGCCAGATCGAGGACGCGGAACGGCGCCTGTTCGAGCTCGCCGAAACTGGCCGCTACGACGGCGGTTTCCAGTCCTTCAACGATGCGGTCGCGCTTGCCATCGACATGGCCGGCGCGGCGTTCGAGCGCGACGGCAGCCTGTCGGGTATTTCGACGGGCATCCTGTCGCTCGACGCCCGCATGGGCGGCCTGCAGCGCTCGGACTTGATCGTACTTGCGGGACGTCCCGGCATGGGCAAGACCTCGCTTGCCACCAACATCGCCTACAACATTGCCGCCGCCTACGACCCGGAGGTTCAGGCGGACGGTTCGTTCAAGGCCAAGAACGGCGGCGTCGTCGGCTTCTACTCGCTCGAAATGTCGTCCGAACAGCTGGCAACGCGTATCATCTCCGAGCAGACCGAAGTCTCCTCCTCGAAGATCCGCCGCGGCGACATCTCCGAAGCCGACTTCGAAAAGCTCGTCGCCTGCTCGCAGATGATGCAGAAAGTTCCGCTGTTCATCGACCAGACCGGTGGTATCTCGATCGCCCAGCTCTCCGCCCGTGCGCGCCGCCTCAAGCGCCAGCGCGGCCTCGATTGCCTGGTCGTCGACTATATTCAGCTGATGACCGGCTCGGGCAAATCGAGCGACAACCGCGTGCAGGAAATCACCCAGATCACCACCGGCCTGAAGGCACTCGGCAAGGAGCTGAACGTGCCGATCATCGCGCTGTCGCAGCTCTCCCGTCAGGTGGAAAGCCGCGAAGACAAGCGCCCCCAGCTCTCCGACCTTCGCGAATCGGGCTCGATCGAGCAGGACGCCGACGTCGTGCTCTTCGTGTTCCGTGAGGAATACTACGTGAAGAACCTCGAGCCTCGCGACGAATTCGATCCGAAGTACGACGAGTGGAAGATGAAGATGGAACAGGTGAAGGGCACGGCCGACGTGATCATCGCCAAGCAGCGTCACGGACCGACCGGCACCGTCAAGCTCGCCTTCCAGTCGGAATTCACCCGCTTTACCGATCTGGCCGATCCGTCCTTCACCCAATACGAAGAACACTGAGAAAGTCGGGGGGCGTCTTTACGCCCCCAGCAACATTCTGAAGATCGCCACGGTCACGACGCCGGCCGCGACAGCGGCGAGCAACGGCAACCGCATGGCGACGAGTGCCGTTACCACCGTAGCGATCGTTTCCGCCGGCCCGGTGACCAGCGCCGTCGGCGCGATCACCGCCATCAACACGGCCGGCGGGATCGCCTCCAGGGCCCGCTTCTGCGTTTCTCCGATCGTCACAAACCGAATGAGCACCAGGCCGCCGATGCGGGTGGCAATGGTTGCGATTGCCATGGCGACGATGGCCAGAAGCGTGTTCGGATCGACGGTCATGCGTGCACCTCCTGGCTACGGCCGGCAAGAAGCGCGACCGCAACCCCGGCAGCAGCACCAGCGGCGATGTACCAGACACCCGGCAGAAACTGATGCGTCAGCACCGCGGCAGCGGCGCTTGCGGCAAGCACAACCCCGGTCTCACGGCCTTTCCAGAAACCCATCACCAGCACGATGAAAACCGCGGGAAAGGCGAAGTCGAGCCCCGTCACCTTCGGATCGCCAAGGAAGGCCCCCAGCAACGCGCCGGCAAGGCTTGTCGTCACCCAGACGAAGTAGAACGGCACGGCGATTCCCGCGAACCAGGCGGGCGTCAGCCTGCCCTCTTTCGCGCGCATCTCCGCCATTGCCCATATCTCGTCGGCAAGCAGCAGCATCGAGGCGTATTTCGTCGGGCCTGAGAACCCCTGGAGCTTGGCGCCGAGCGACGCGCTCATCAGCACGTGCCTGACATTGACCAGCAAGGCGGAGAAAGCGAGTGCCGCCCAAGAGGCCGGATGCGTCCAGATGTCCATGGCCACGAATTGCGAGCCGCCGGCAAAAACCAGCGCGCTCATCAATGTCACCTCCGCGCCCGAAAGCCCCTTGCCGGCGGCAACTGCGCCGAAGACGAGCCCAATCGGCATGACCGCCACGATGAGCGGCGCCATCGCCATGGCTCCGGCTCGAAAGTCTGGACCGAATCCCGTGTCGCTCAATGTTCATGCCTCCCGATCGATAACGAACGGAGCACACCTAAACCGGCCCGAGCGGGGCGTATTGAACGAAAGTGATCAACCGGCGCGGAAGGCGCCGGGCGTGACGCCGGTTCGAGCCTTGAAGTGTCGGCTGAAATGCGCCTGATCGGCAAACCCGCACTGATAGGCGGTATCGACCGCCGACCAGCCGTGCCGCAGCAGTGTCTTTGCCGCCCGCACGCGCTTGTCAGTCAGGAAGGCATGCGGTGTGATGTGAAACTGGCGCCGGAAGGCGCGGATCAGATGCGCCCGGCTGAGGCCCGCGACCTTGGCCAGCTCCTCCAGGCCGATATCCTGCGCGTAGTTCTCGGTCAGATAGTCGCGCGCCCGCTGGACCGCGGACTGCTCCTTCGTTTCGACCGGCACGATGATCGTGCTGCCGTGCCGCTCGAACATGGTGGCGAGCACGCCGAACATGCGTTCCTCGGCTTCGAGCGCGCCAGTCGCGTGCTCCAGCGCCTTGTGGGCGTGATAGAAGGAGTGGGCCAGATCCGGATCGCACAGCATGCGCTTGGAAAAGGACGGCGTTCCCTTGAACGGCCGCCCGGTGACATCTTCCAGAATGTTCACCAGCAATTCGGTACTCGGATAGACCATGCGATAGCGGTAACCGCTACCACCTGGGTGACCGTCATGGATCTCGTCTGGATTGATGAGATAGAAGTCGCCGGGCCCCGCTTGCGATCGTTCGCCCCTGATCTTGCTGATCTGCGAGCCGGCCTCGATCGCGCCGATGCTGAAGGTGTCGTGCGCGTGCGGCGCAAATTCGTGCGTAATGAAAGTCGCGGTCAGGCATTCCATGCCATCGAACCGGAGGTCCCGCCAGAATCGGGTCCGCTCCGCGCCTTCCAGCGGCATGACATCGATGGCCTGTTCCTGCGAAATCGTGTGCATGTGGCGATCCTAACGTCCGCCACGACCAGCGTCTTGCATAAAAGTGCTCTTCGCCCTCGCCGCCCAACCGAATGCCGCCATCCGACAGGACGGCATTTGCGGGCAAGCGTGGTTGGCTGTATTGGTCCTTCATCGTCCACGCAGAGTGCCAGGCATGCTCAGTCCAGAATTCCTCTCCGCCTCCAACCGGCTCACGATCGACCTCAACGCATTGGCAGACAACTGGCGCTCGATGAATGCCCGCTCGGGCAAGGCCCGTGCCGCTGCGGTGCTGAAGGCGGATGCCTACGGCCTCGGCATCGACGAGGCGGCGCCAGCGCTTTACGCCGCCGGTGCCCGCGATTTCTTCGTCGCCAATGCGGAAGAAGGTGCTGACCTGCGGCCGCTGGTGCCGGAAGGCCGGATCTACATTCTGGCCGGCATGTGGCCCGGCAATGAGGTGCTGTTCTTCGACAATGATCTCGTGCCGGTGATCAACTCGGAGGAGCAGCTTGCCGTTTTCATGGCGGCGCTGTCCGAGCGCGGCGACCACCCTTGCGTGTTGCATGTCGATACCGGCATGAACCGCCTGGGGCTGTCGGTCGAAGAAGCCGTCGCTCTTGCCAACGATCCGGCCCGCCCGGCGAGCTTCTCGCCGGTCCTGATCATGAGCCACCTCGCCTGCGCCGACGATCCGGGCAACCCGCTCAATAGTTATCAGTTGCAACGCTTCCGCGAAGCCTCTGCTGCATTCGAAGGCGTTGATGCCAGCCTGGCAAACTCCGGCGGCGTGTTCCTGGGCGACGACTACCATTTCAACCTGACGCGCCCGGGCATCGCCGTCTATGGCGGCGAAGCGGTCAATGACGTCGCCAATCCGATGAAGCCGGTCGTGACGGCAGAAGCCCGCATCATTCAGGTACGCAACGTCGCCGCCGGCGGGCACGCAAGCTACGGAGCGTCTGCCCGCTTCAACCGCGACAGCCGCATCGCCACCGTCGCCGTCGGTTATGCCGATGGCTATCACCGCTCCGTCTCGGGCGGTGGCGTGACCTTGCGCCAGGCGACGCCTTCGGGCGCCTTCGGCTTTCTGCACGGCGAGAAGGTGCCGCATGTCGGCCGGGTGACGATGGACCTCAGCCTCTTCGACGTCACCGACCTGCCGGAAAACGCGGTGCGCGCCGGCGACTATATCGAGCTGTTCGGCCGGCACGTCGCACTGGACGACGTGGCGCGCGCCGGCGGCACGATCGGCTATGAGATGCTGACCAGCCTCGGCCATCGCTACGACCGCCACTATATCGGCGCGGTCTGAGCCGGCTTTCGCACCGATACTTTACAGTCCGTCGTCGAAAATCACCTTTTGTTCCGCGTTTCGCGGCATTATGTGAAGGCAAAAGTGATTCTCCGATCACCGGCAGTGCCGCCACAGACGGCACGTCGAAAGTCTCCGCACTGTGAAAGTCGTTGCCGATGGCGAAAGCCCGCACACAATTCGTCTGCCAGAACTGCGGCACCATCCATACCCGCTGGGCCGGTAAGTGCGAGGGCTGCGGCGAATGGAACACGATCATCGAGGACGACCCGACAGCCGGCATCGGCGGCGGCCCGTCCCGCGCGCCGAAGAAGGGGCGCCCGGTTGCGCTCACCACGCTATCGGGTGAAATCGAGGACGCCCCGCGCATCCAGACCGGGATATCCGAGCTCGACCGCGCCACCGGCGGCGGCTTCGTTCGCGGCTCTGCCCTCCTCATCGGCGGCGATCCCGGCATCGGTAAATCGACAGTGCTGATGCAGGCGGCAGCGGCCCTTGCGCGCCAGAAACACCGTGTCATCTATGTCTCGGGTGAAGAGGCCGTGGCCCAGGTGCGCCTTCGCGCCCAACGGCTGGGTGCTGCCGACAGCGACGTGCTGCTGGCAGCTGAAACCAACGTCGAGGACATTCTCGCGACGCTTGCCGAGGGCAAGCGCCCCGATCTCGTCATCATCGACTCGATCCAGACACTCTGGAGCGACATCGTCGATTCGGCGCCCGGCACGGTGACCCAGGTGCGGACCGGCGTGCAGGCGATGATCCGCTTTGCCAAGCAGACGGGAACCGCCGTCGTGCTCGTCGGCCACGTCACCAAGGAAGGCCAGATCGCCGGTCCCCGCGTGGTCGAGCACATGGTCGATGCCGTGCTCTATTTCGAAGGCGACCGCGGCCATCACTACCGCATCTTGAGAACAGTGAAGAACCGCTTCGGGCCGACGGACGAGATCGGCGTCTTCGAGATGTCGGACAAGGGTCTGCGCGAGGTCGCCAATCCATCGGAACTGTTCCTCGGCGAGCGCAACGAAAAATCGCCGGGGGCCGCCGTCTTTGCCGGCATGGAGGGAACACGGCCGATCCTGGTTGAGGTGCAGGCGCTGGTGGCGCCGACCTCGCTCGGCACGCCGCGCCGTGCCATCGTCGGCTGGGACTCCGCCCGCCTCTCGATGATCCTTGCGGTGCTTGAAGCCCATTGCGGCGTGCGGCTCGGGCAGCACGACGTCTACCTCAACATCGCCGGCGGCTACCGAATTTCCGAGCCTGCCGCCGACTTGGCTGTGGCTTCCGCACTGGTTTCGTCGCTTGCCGGGCTTGCCCTTCCGGCTGATTGCGTCTATTTCGGCGAAGTCAGCTTGTCGGGCGCCATCCGGCCGGTTGCGCATACCGCTCAACGCCTCAAGGAAGCCGAGAAGCTCGGTTTCTCGCAGGCTGTTCTGCCAGCTGCCTCGACCGAATTGCCGAAGAACGGCAATGGCCGGTGGAGCGAGTTGGAAAGCCTGCCGGATCTGGTGGCGCGCATCGCGGGATCGCGAAACGCCTTGAGACCGGCAGAGGATGCAGATTGAAGGTGCGGGTGCTGCAAGCGGCTCCACGGGACGCCTTCTGAGCAGGCTCATAACAATGCCCTGAACATCAGGCAGGGCCGACGGCGGATAGGCTTGAGGAGACCCGGACGAACCGGGTTCGGAGTAAGGACAAAATGCCCATTACAATTCTCGACGGTATCGTTCTCGGCGTCGCGCTGTTTTCAGCAATCCTGGCAATGGTCCGAGGCTTCTCACGCGAAGTCCTGTCGGTTGCCAGCTGGGTTGGCGCGGCGGCGGCGGCCTACTTCCTCTACCCGCACCTCCTGCCCTATGCCAAGCAGTATACCAGCAGCGACACGGTCGCGCTGATCGGCTCGGCGGCAGTGATCTTCCTGGTTGCGCTGATCATCATTTCCTTCATCACCATGCGCGTCGCCGATTTCATCATCGACAGCCGCATCGGCGCGCTCGACCGCACGCTGGGCTTTCTCTTCGGCGCCGCGCGCGGCATCCTGCTCGTGGTCGTCGCCATGCTGTTCTTCAACTGGCTGGTCGCTCCGCAGCAGCAGCCGGGTTGGGTCACGCAGGCGAAGTCCAAGCCGCTTCTCGACAATCTCGGCAACAAGCTGATCGCGCTTCTGCCCGAGGAAGCCGACGCCACCATCCTCGACCGCCTGCGCGGCAAGGACACGACCGGCGAAGGCGAAGGCGAGACCCCGGCCGGCACGCCCGGACAGGCACCGTCGGGTTCGCCCGACCAGGCGCCCGTTGACGACGCCCCGGCCACCAACGGCTGAGACATGGAAGAACTGCCGACAAAGCCCGCTGCGCGGGCTTTGTCCTTTTGGGAATAACGCTTGTGTCCGTTTTCAGCTAAGATCGCTTGAAGACGGCGGGCCTGATCACGATATGCGCACCGGCACGGAGCAAAGGCGACTGTGATGACCGATCTGAGATCCACGGAAATCCATGACGAACTCGATGGCGATACCCTGCACGAAGAGTGCGGCGTCTTCGGCATCCTGGGGCACCCGGATGCGGCGGCGCTGACGGCGCTCGGCCTGCATGCGCTCCAGCATCGCGGCCAGGAGGCCGCCGGTATCGTCACCTTCGACGGCAAGCAGTTCTGCACCGAAAAGCGCATGGGTCTCGTCGGCGATCACTACACCGATCCCGCAACGCTCGCGAAGCTCCCGGGCTTCATGTCCATCGGCCACACGCGCTACTCGACGACAGGCGAAGTGGCGCTGCGCAACGTCCAGCCGCTCTTTGCCGAGCTGCATGAAGGCGGCATCGCGATTGCCCATAACGGCAACTTCACCAACGGCCTGACGCTGCGCCGCCAGATCATCTCGGACGGCGCCATCTGTCAGTCGACCTCCGACACCGAAGTTGTCCTCCACCTCATCGCCCGCTCCAAGCACGCTTCGACCACCGACCGCTTCGCCGATGCGATCGCGCAGGTCGAGGGCGGCTACTCGATGCTGGCGCTGACACGCACCAAGCTGATCGCCGCCCGCGACCCGCACGGCATCCGCCCGCTCGTCATGGGCGACCTCGACGGCAAGCCGATCTTCTGCTCGGAAACCTGCGCACTCGACATCATCGGCGCCAAGTTCGTGCGCGACGTGGAGAATGGCGAAATCATCATCTGCGAGATCCAGCCCGACGGCTCGATCTCGATCGATTCGCGCAAGCCGCTGGCTCCGCAACCGGAGCGGCTCTGCCTGTTCGAATACGTCTATTTCGCCCGTCCGGATTCGGTCGTCGGCGGCCGCAACGTCTATGTGGCGCGCAAGAACATGGGCCAGAACCTGGCCAAGGAAGCCCCTGTCGAGGCCGATGTCGTCGTCCCGGTTCCCGATGGCGGTACGCCCGCCGCAATCGGCTACGCACAGCAGAGCGGCATTCCCTTCGAGCTCGGCATCATCCGCAACCATTATGTCGGCCGGACCTTCATCGAGCCGACGCAGCAGATCCGCGCCTTCGGCGTCAAGCTGAAGCACTCGGCGAACCGCGCGATGATCGAGGGCAAGCGCGTCGTGCTCGTCGACGATTCGATCGTTCGCGGCACCACCTCGGTCAAGATCGTGCAGATGATCCGCGATGCCGGTGCACGCGAAGTGCATGTGCGTGTTGCCAGCCCGATGATCTTCCATCCGGACTTCTACGGCATCGACACGCCGGACCGCGACAAGCTGCTCGCCAACCAGCATGCCGACCTTGCGTCCATGTGCCGCTTCATTGGCGCGGACTCGCTCGAGTTCCTGTCGATCGACGGCCTCTACGAGGCTGTGGGCGGCATCAAGCGCGATCTCAAGTCGCCGCAGTTCACCGATCACTATTTCACCGGGGACTATCCGACCCGCCTTCTCGACCAGGAAGGCGCCAGCAATGTCCGCAAACTCTCGGTTCTCGCCAGCAACGGATAATCAGACAATAAAATGACGATCAATTTGAAAGACCGGGTCGCCGTCGTCACCGGCGCATCGCGCGGTATCGGCTATTTCACGGCCCTCGAACTCGCCAAGGCTGGCGCCCACGTCGTCGCCTGCGCCCGCACCGTCGGTGGCCTCGAAGAGCTGGATGACGCGATCAAGGCGGTCGGCGGCTCGGCAACGCTCGTTCCGTTCGATCTCGCCGACATGGCTGCGATCGACAAGCTCGGCGGCGCGATCAACGAGCGCTGGGGCAAACTCGACATCATGGTCGCCAATGCCGGCGTGCTCGGCACCATCTCGCCGATCGGCCATGTCGAGGCCAAGGTGTTCGAGAAGGTGATGAACATCAACGTCAATGCCACCTGGCGCCTGATCCGCACGCTCGAGCCGTTGCTCATCAAGTCCGATGCCGGACGTGCGCTCATTCTCTCCTCTAGCGCTGCCCACAAGTGCAAGCCGTTCTGGGGCCCCTACTCTGCCTCCAAGGCCGCCGTCGAAGCGCTCGCCCGCACATGGGCCGGAGAGACACAGCGACTACCGCTGCGCATCCTCAGCGTCGATCCGGGCGCAACCCGCACCGCGATGCGCGCCCAGGCGATGCCCGGTGAAGATCCGGAGACCGTGCCGCACCCCTCCGAGGTCGCGGCGGAGCTTCTGCCACTGGTCGGCCCGGACCAGACCGAGACCGGCAAGCTTTACATCGTTCGCGAAAAGAAGATCGTCGACTACCGCCTGCCGGAGTGACGTCACCACAAAGCCGAGATCAAAAAGGCCACCGTGTTTCCACGGTGGCCTTTTTATTTTGCGCTGACATTCAGCGTTAATGCGCGCCGCGATCTCTACTGCATGTGCAGCAATTCAAAGCGCTACAGCGCCGCGCGTCTAATAAGATGCGCGGCGCTGTAGGATTCGCTTACCGCGCTTTAAGCTCTCGTTTTGCGCATGTTGTTATCGCAAAACCGCCGCGCACTTTTGCGACATGCTTCAGTCGACCTTGTCGCCCGGCAGGCCGTCGCCGCCATGGGCGGGATGGGCGGGCCAGTCGCCGCCATACTTGCGCTGCCACGAGCGCGCGCCGAACGGCAGCGTGATCAGGTAGCCAAGCGCCGTCACCGCCATTGTCTCCCAGGTGTAGGTCATCAGCGTCGCGACATAAAAGACGACGACGAGAATGACCGGCAGGACGAGATCGCGGCGAACGCGGCTGTTTTCCGACTTGCCCGACCAGACCGGCAGACGGCTGACCAGCAGGAAGGCAATCAGCACGGTGTAGCCCGATGCGATCAGCGCGAAGGTGCGCTCAGGTGCCAAGCCCAGCAGGCCGAGATAGACCGGCAGCAGCACCAGCATGGCACCCGCCGGCGCAGGCACGCCGACGAAATACTCCGACTGCCACGCTGCCTTGGACTGGCGCTCGGCCATGACGTTGAAGCGGGCCAATCGCAGGCCGCAGGCGATCGCGTAGATCAACGCCGCAATCCAGCCGATCGAGCGGGCCTGATCCAGGATGAAGACGTAGAGAACGAGCGCCGGCGCCACGCCGAAGTTGATGATATCGGCGAGGGAGTCCATCTGGCCGCCGAAGTTCGACGTCGCCTTCAGCAGGCGCGCGACGCGACCGTCGATACCGTCGAGAAAGGCCGCAAGCAACACCATGGCAACGGCGAGCTCGATGCGGTTTTCGAAGGCGAGCCGAATGCCGGAGAGACCTGCGCAGATCGCCAGCACGGTGATCATGTTCGGGATCATCAGGCGCAGCGGTATCTCGCGCAGTCGAGGGCCGCGACCGGTATCGCTTGAACCGTTCGCCTCGCCCGCGACTTTCGGCGGTTCGGCTGGGTTTTCCTGTTGAGGACCTTCCATAGGGGCTCCTTATGCGCGACGGCTGATGACCGGGCCCTTGGCCGAGCCGAATTCGGCAAGCACGGTTTCACCGGCAATCGCGGTCTGGCCGAGGCTGACGCGGGGCTCGACACCATCAGGCAGGAAAACGTCGAGGCGCGAGCCGAACCGGATGAGGCCGAAACGCTCACCGGCGTCGAGCGAGCCGTTTTCATACTTCCAGCAGATGATGCGGCGGGCAACCAGACCGGCGATCTGTACGACGCCGATTTCACCATGCTTCGTCTGGATGACGAGGCCGTTGCGTTCGTTCTCGTGGCTGGCCTTGTCGAGTTCGGCGTTGACGAACTTGCCGGCGCGGTAGGCGATGCGGCTGATGGTGCCGGTCATCGGCGCACGGTTCACGTGGCAGTTGAAGACGTTCATGAAGACCGAGATGCGCAGCATCGGTTCGGAACCAAGACCCAGCTCTTCCGGCGGCGTCACCATGGCAATCGACGAAACGCGGCCATCGGCCGGGCTGATCACCAGATCGTCGTCGATCGGCGTCATGCGCTCGGGGTCACGGAAGAAATAGGCGCACCAGGCGGTGAGCAGGAAGCCGATCCACATCAGCGGCTCCCACAGCAAGCCCAGCACCAGCGACGCGACGAAGAAGATCGCGATGAAGCGATAGCCTTCCTTGTGCACCGGGACCAGCGTGTTGCGCACCGTATTGACCAAGCTCATGAACTCTACTCCAAATTTGCTGTGGAACGTGACCTAGCGCGAAATGCCGCCCGCGGCAACGCTGCCCGCCCGACAGCGACAAAACGCGTCGCGATCAGCGACAAGACATGGCCGTCATAGGGCCGGCTCGCCACGCGTGACGATACCGAGGTCGTCGCTCTCGCGCACACGCTTCAATTGTTCTTCCGCCTGGGTCGCCTCGCGCTGGCGGCTCCACATGGAAGCATAAAGTCCGTCGCGATCGATCAGTTCCCCGTGCGTGCCGCGCTCGGCGATGACGCCATCCTTGAGCACGATGATCTCATCGGCATTGATGACCGTCGAAAGCCGGTGGGCGATAACCAGTGTCGTGCGGTTGCGGGAAACCACGTCGAGCGCCGACTGGATTTCCTGTTCCGTGCGCGTGTCGAGCGCGGAAGTTGCCTCATCGAGGATGAGGATCGGCGGTGCCTTCAGGATCGTACGGGCGATGGCGACACGCTGCTTCTCGCCGCCCGAAAGCTTGAGGCCGCGCTCGCCGACCATTGCCTGAAACCCTTCGGGAAGCGACTGGATGAAGGTCGCGATCTGTGCCGCCTCAGCCGCAGCGACAACCTCCTCCTCGGTTGCCGAAACGCGTCCGTAGCGGATGTTGTAGGCGATGGTATCGTTGAACAGCACGGTGTCCTGCGGCACCATGCCGATCACGGCGCGCAGGCTCTTCTGTGTCACACCGCGCACGTCCTGCCCGTCGATAGTGATCGTGCCCTGTTGCACGTCGTAGAAGCGATAAAGAAGCCGCGACAGCGTCGACTTGCCGGCCCCCGACGGGCCGACGACGGCAACGGTCTTGCCGGCAGGCACCTCGAAGCTGATGCCTTTCAGGATCGGTCGCGCTGCATCATAGGCAAAGTGCACGTCCTTGAAGGCGATGGCGCCGTTTGCAATGGCGAGCTGCCGCGCATCCGGGCGGTCGACCACTTCGGCTTCGACGTCGAGCAGATCGAACATGTGTTCGATGTCGGTCAGCCCCTGGCGGATTTCGCGATAGACGAAGCCGATGAAATTGAGCGGAATGGCCAGCTGGATCAGCATGGCGTTGATGAAGACGAAGTCCCCGAGCGTCTGCTCGCCGCGCTGCACCGCGAGCGCGGACATGACCATCATGACTGCCGTGCCAGCGCCAAAGATCATCGCCTGGCCGAAGTTGAGCCAGCCGAGCGAGGTCCAGACCTGGGTCGCCGCCTTCTCATAGCGCTCCATGGATCTGTCGAAGCGCTTGGCTTCCATTTCTTCGTTGCCGAAATACTTGACGGTCTCGAAGTTCAAGAGCGAGTCGATCGCCTTGGTGTTGGCGTCGGTGTCGCTGTCGTTCATGGAGCGGCGGATGGCGATGCGCCAGTCGCTCGCCTTGACCGTAAACCAGATATAGAGCCAGACGGTGATGGCCGTGACCAGCAGGTAGCTGAAACCGTAGCCCCACCAGAAGATCACGGCGGTCAGCAAAAATTCGATCAGCGTCGGTACACTGTTCAGAATGGTGAAGCGAACGATGGTCTCGATGCCCTTGGTGCCGCGCTCGATCACGCGCGACAGGCCGCCGGTGCGTCGCTCGAGATGAAAGCGCAGCGACAACTGGTGCATATGCACGAAGGTCTTGTAGGCGAGTTGCCGGACCGCATGCTGCCCGACGCTGGCAAACAGCGCGTCGCGCAACTGGTTGAGCCCCGCCTGCAGCAAACGCGCGAGGTTATAGGCAAGCACCAGCATGACTGCGCCGCCCAGGAACTGCGGCAGGAAGCCCAGTGCATCCGGCTTGTTGTTCAGCGCATCCGTCGCCCACTTGAAGAAATAAGGAACGAGGATGAGGACGACCTTGGCAATCACCAGGATGATCGTCGCCCAGACGACTCGAAGCTTCAGATCAGCCCGATCTGAAGGCCACATGTAGGGCCACAGGTTGACGATGGTTCGAAACGGGTTGCTCGTATCGGCAGAAATCGTCTTCGTCTGGTTCTGAGGTGCCACGTCTTGATCCGCCTTCACTCTTTCGCACGCCCGGGCGGACGGTCATGCCAATCCACCGGCGTCGCGCAGTTGCGGCTCCGCGCCTCGAACCTTTGGGCAAGGACATCGGGGCACATCATCGCCATCCAATGAAAAGCGGCGTCTCGTTGAAGACGCCGCCTTCTTTGACAAATAGGTCTCCGTCGACACTGCCGCAATGCGATGATGTCGATGAACAGCCTATTGCTCGTGTTTCATGTGCTTCTTGTGAATTTCGCGCGATTCTTCATCGGAAAGTGCCTGATCGGGAACGCCGAAGACCTGGCCAGGGCGGATGCGATCGGGGTTTTCGATCTGTGCCTGGTTGGCGAGGTAGATCGTGGTGTAGCGAACACCCGCGCCATAGACACGCCGTGAGATCTGCCAGAGCGTATCACCGCGACGGATGATCACGGAACTCTTGCTTTCCTTCAGCGGCGCCTGCTCCACCGTTGCCGGCTGAGCCTGGGTTTCAGTCGAGGCCATGGAAGGCTGCGCAGCGGCGACGTCATTGGTGATCGAGCTGCCGGCACCCTTGACCTTCGACGCGCCGGAAGCCTCGGCGATCTCGCCCGATGCGATGGTGTTGGCAACCGCCGGCGTGACACTGCCGCGTTCAGCAAGGATTGCACCGACCGAGGCTTCGACCTTGGTTAGGGCCGCAGCGACACTTGAGGCATCCTGCGGGGCCTCCTTCAGCACGGCCAGCGCATCGGCAGCAGCCTTTGCTGTCCGGGCGACCTCGCCTGCGAGCGCCTGATCGGAATTGTCGGCGAGCCTGAAATCGGCCAGCGACTTCAGTGCGAATTCGCTTGCTGAGCGTGCTGCCGCGAGTTGCTCGCCCGTCGGCACCTTGCCATTGGAGAAAAGCCCCTTCAGCAGCGCGAGCGCCTTGCCGGCTTCGGCACGCAGCCCGTCGAGGCCGGCTGTCGCGGCGGCCGAAACCGGGCCGGCAACAGCTGCGACCTGGCTACCGGCCGGGCGGTCGAACGGCACCGATGCGCGCATGACGACCTTGCTTGCGTCCTCGCTCAACATGTCTGCACGGATGATGTGGCTGCCGACCGCAAGGTCGATCTGACCGTCTACGACAAAGTGGCCCTTGTCATCCGCCTTCATTTCGCCGAGCAGCTTGTCGTCCGCGTAGATGCGAACGACGGCACCGGGCTTTGCGCTACCGGCGACGAACATCTTGGCGCCCTCGATCTCGACGGCGGTGACCTGCAGCCCTGCAGCGCCGTTTGGCTTTGCCGCCGTTGCGTCGCTCGTCGTCTGCGGCGTTGCAGACGCCACATCGGCGGATGTCGCCGCGGCCGGCTGCGAAGCAGGCGCGTCAGCCGTCTGCGCAACGCCCGCCAGCGCGTCAGGCGTGGTGAGCAGCCGGCTGGCAGTGCCGGGCTTAGAGACCATGGCAAGCAATTGGCCGGTCGGGTCCTTTGGAACGGAAACCGTTGCGACTTCTTGCGAATTCTTGGCAACGCCGTCTTCGCCGACCGCGCGCAGGGTCAGCTGGTAGTCCCCGGCCGGAAGCGGCTTGTCGAAGACGGCGGCGAAATCGCCGGTCACGCCGACATCAGCCGTTCCGACGATCGTCGCGCCGTTGAGGATTTCCAGCTTGGAACCGGGTGCGGCGTGGCCGGCAACAACGGTCGAACCATCGGGCTCGACGCGCAGCACGTCAAAACCGGGAATAGATGCATCCTCGACCGGTGATTTCGCGTCAGCGGCGCTTGCCGCCTGTTGCGGCTCCGCCATTTTGCTGGCGTCATCGGACTTCGCCGAGTCCGAAGTGGGCTGAGGCCCGCCGGTCGACGATGCCGCGTCACCGGTTTGGGCCGGAGCGTTTGCCGTGCCATCGGCCGAGGCTTCCTTGCCGTCACGCAAATTCGGTTGAACTACAAAAACCATCAACGCTGTTGCTGCCGCAAGGACAGTAAGGGCCACCCAGCCGGCCTTGTTCTTGATCATGCCACTCTCCACAGGAGCGGAGCGACGCTCCGCGCATGCCCTCTCATCGGCCTAAGGCGCGGGGCTTGCGCGGTCATTATAGCGCAACTGCGAGCTACCCGCCCAATTTCTTCAATCGATCCCTGAAATTGCTAGCGTTTCCTAGTGTAGCAGACAAGCAGCCGCCCCTGCTGCAGGCGCCGCGAACCAAGCTTTCCCCTCATTTTTCTTGACCCTTGCTGCGCTGCAATGCTTTTTGACCGGATGAGCACTGAAACCAGCACGATTCGATCCATCTGCGTCTACTGTGGTTCGCAGCCCGGGCGCGACCCGATTTACATGGAAGCCGGCCGCGCGCTCGGCCGCTCGATCGCCGACCATGGCCTGCGTCTGGTCTATGGCGGCGGCACGCGCGGCATCATGGGAGCGGTCGCCAGCGGCGTGCTTTCCAATGGCGGCGAGGTCACCGGCATCATCCCGGAATTCCTGATGGACAAGGAAGCGACGCGCCATTCGCTCGGCCAGCTCAACGAGCTGATCGTCACCGCCGACATGCATGAGCGCAAGCACACCATGTTCGAGCGGGCGGACGCCTTTGTCGCCCTGCCGGGCGGCATCGGCACGCTGGAAGAGATCGTCGAGATCATGACCTGGGCGCAGCTCGGTCGTCACCGCAAGCCGATGGTCTTCGGCAACATGAACGATTTCTGGAAGCCGATGCTGGACCTGCTGCAGCACATGCGCGCTGAAGGCTTCGTTCACACGGCCCACCTCGTCCAGCCGCTTGTCGTCGACAAGGCCGAGGACATCGTGCCGGCGATCCTTGCGGCCGCTAGCGGCGCAAACGGCCGCGAAGGCGAAGCCGAGATCATCTCCCGCCTTTAGGCCTGTGTTACACCCCCAAAATCAGAAAAGGCGCGCCTGACGGACGCGCCTTTTTCCATTCTTGCCTACTGCATGTTTTCTTAAATCACATTCGATTTAAGGATAAAAACATGCAGCAATTCAAAGTGCTACAGCGGCCTTTGCGCGTCTAACACGACGCGCGGCGCTGTAGTGTCTTATTCGGCCGGGCTGACCTGTTCGGCGCGACGGGCGCGGCTCTGTGCCAGCATGGCGCCGGAATAAATAACCAATGCGGCCCAGATCAGTGCGAAGGCGATCAGCTTTGCGGTGCCGAAAGGCTCGTGGAAGACGAAGACGGCAATCAGGAAGATCATCGTCGGCGCGATATACTGCATGATGCCGATGGTCGACAGCCGCAGCAGCTTGGCGCCATTGGCATAGATCATCAGCGGGATCGCGGTGACAATGCCGCAGGACATCAGCCACAGCACGTCAGTCATGCCCGTGTCGCCGAAGTGCCCTTGGCCGGTCGCCTCGAGCCAGATGATGTAGCCGATCGCTGGAACGCTGAGCAGCAGCACTTCGAGGAAGAAGCCCTGGTTCGGCCCGATCGGCAGCGTCTTGCGGAAAAAGGCGTAGAAGCCCCAGGAGAGGCAGAGCCCGATCGACACCCAGGGCAGACCGCCGGCATCGAAGGCGAGTACGCCAACGGCGGCAGCGGCCAGCGCGATCGCCACCATCTGCGCCGGGCTTGGCTTTTCCTTCAGCAACAGAGCGCCGAGGAAAATCGAGAAAAGCGGATTGATGTAATAGCCGAGCGCCGTCTCGATCGCGCGACCAGCACCGATCGCCCAGACATAGATACCCCAGTTGATGGTGATGAGCACGGCAGTGAGAGCCGCCATGCGCAACATGCGCGGTGAACGAAGGGCGACCTTGACGTCTTCCGTGCGCCCAAGCCACACCAGCACGAGGCCCGCGAGCGGAACCGACCAGACGATGCGGTGCGCAACCACTTCCGGCGCCGGGATATGGGCGATCGCCTTCATGAAGAAAGGCAGGAATCCCCAGAGCAGATAGGCCGTGAGCGCAAAGGCGAAGCCCTTGGCGGAATCGGTGTTTTCTGCGGGTACTTTCGCGTTCGGCTCGGCCATGACATTTTTCCTGATGTAGTCGCCGGAGGCTGTCTTGGCGATGACGCCCGCTCCGGTCGCAATCGAAGGTGCAGCCTTACCGGCCGACGAACCCTTCCATGGGGCGTCGTACTCCAATGACCATCAATGCACCAATTCATTTCCGTGAACGGATGGTGAATTTTGCTCATACTTTAGGCAAGAGCAACGACGCCCAGCGGGGTGCCTATGCTCTCCCTCACCTGAAGCAGGCGCTTACTCGGCGGCGATCAGTCCGACATGGTCGCGATTCTTCAACAGCTTGAAAATGATACTGTCCATCAACGCCTGGAACGAGGCATCTATGATGTTGTCGGAGACGCCGACCGTCCACCAGCGCGCGCCCGTGCCATCGGTCGATTCGATCAGAACGCGCGTGATCGCCTCGGTCCCGCCGTTGAGGATACGGACCTTGTAGTCCGCAAGCTCCAGGTCTTCGATCTCCGACTGGTATTTGCCGAGGTCCTTGCGCAGGGCCAGATCGAGCGCATTGACCGGCCCGTGGCCTTCGGCCACCGACATCATGGTTTCGCCATCGACGACGACCCTGACGACCGCTTCCGACACGGTTTTCAGATGACCGTTGGCGTCGAACCGACGTTCGACCATCACCCGGAAGCTTTCGACGTGGAAGAAATCCGGCACCGTCCCGAGGATGCGGCTGGCCAGCAGCGCGAAACTCGCATCGGCGCCCTCATAGGCATAACCGGTCGCCTCGCGCTCCTTGACGATCGCGATCAGCTTGTCGAGCTTGGGATCGTCTTTGCCAACCACGATCCCCCGCCGCTTCAGCGCGTTGATGAAGTTCGCCTTGCCGCCCTGGTCGGACACCATGACCTTGCGCAGATTGCCGACACTTTCAGGGGCGATGTGCTCGTAGGTGCGTGGATCCTTCAGAAGCGCCGAGGCGTGAATGCCGGCCTTGGTGGCAAAGGCCGAGGCACCGACATAGGGCGCCTGCATGTCCGGCGAGCGGTTCAATAGTTCGTCGAAAGCATGCGAGAGCTTCGTCAGTTCCTGCAGGCGGTCGGAATCGATCGCCGTTTCGAACCTGCTGGAATAGATCTCTTTCAGCGCGAGGGTGGGGATAAGCGTCACCAGATTGGCGTTGCCGCACCGCTCGCCGATGCCGTTCAGCGTTCCCTGTATCTGGCGGACGCCGGCCTCGACGGCTGCAAGCGAATTGGCTATCGCCTGCCCCGTGTCGTTATGGGCGTGGATGCCGAGACTGGCGCCGGGCACACCGGCGGCGATAACAGCCGAAACGATCTCGCGCACCTCGTGCGGCTGGGTGCCGCCATTGGTATCACAAAGCACGATCCAGCGTGCGCCCGCTTCGAAGGCAGTCTGCGCACAGGCAAGCGCATAGGCGCGGTTCGCCTTGTAGCCGTCGAAGAAATGCTCGCAGTCGACCATGGCCTCGCGGCCGGCGCCGACAACGGCTGCGACGGAAGCCCGGATGTTGTCGAGGTTTTCCTCGTTGGAACAGCCGAGCGCCACCGCCACGTGGTAATCCCAGCTCTTGGCCACGAGACAGATCGCGTCGGTGTTTGCTTCGAGCAGGGCGGCAAGGCCCGGGTCGTTCGAGGCGGAAACGCCAGCGCGCTTGGTCATGCCGAAGGCGACGAAGGAGGCCTTCTTCGTGCGCTTGCGCTTGAAGAACTCCGTATCGGTCGGGTTTGCCCCGGGATAGCCGCCTTCGACATAGTCCATGCCGAAATCGTCGAGCAGGGTGGTAATCGCGATCTTGTCCTCGACGGAAAAGTCGATGCCGGGCGTCTGCTGCCCGTCCCGTAGCGTCGTGTCGAAGAGGTAGATGCGTTCCCTGGTCATGGCTCGTTTCCAATAATGCTCAGTCGTTATTCGGTCTTGCCGGCGAATTTGTCAGTGGCGCGGATCAACCGGTCGAGGATACCGGGTTCGGAATAGGCGTGCCCTGCCCCCTCGATCAGGTGGAACTCAGCCTCGGGCCAGGCCTTGTGCAACTGCCAGGCATATTTTGCCGGGCATGGCATGTCGTAGCGGCCCTGGACGATCACGCCGGGGATGCCATGCAGACGATGGGCATCCCGCAGTAATTGGCCGTCGTCCATCCAGCCGGCATTGACGAAGAAGTGGTTCTCGATGCGCGCGAAGGCATCGGCAAACTCGTCCTCCTCAAAACGGCCGCTGGTCGACAGTTCCGGAAGCAGCGTGATCGTCTCACCTTCCCATATGCTCCAGCTCCGGGCAGCTGCCAAACGCGTCGCCCTGTCGTCGCTGGTCAGGCGCCGGTGATAGGCACGCATCATCTCGTGCCGCTCATTCTCCGGGATCGGCGCGATGAACCGCTCCCATTTGTCCGGAAACATCTCCGAGACGCCGAACTGATAGTACCAGTCGAGCTCGGCCTTGGTCAGGGTATAGATGCCGCGCAGCACCAGTTCCGTCACCCGACCCGGGTGCTTTTCCGCATAGGCGAGTGCCAGGGTCGATCCCCAGGAGCCGCCGAACACCAGCCATTTCTCGACCCCTGCCATCTCGCGCAGACGTTCGATATCGGCGACGAGGTGCCAGGTGGTGTTGGCTTCGATCTCCGCATGCGGCTTCGACATGCCGCAACCGCGCTGGTCGAACAGCGTCACGTCGTAAAGCTTGGGATCGAACAGCCGGCGATGGTTGGGCGAGATCGTGCCGCCCGGCCCGCCATGCAGGAACACCGCCGGTTTTGCGCCTGGCGTTCCTACCCGTTCCCAATAGACCGAATGACCGTCGCCGACGTCGACGTGACCCGACGCATGGGGTTCGATTTCCGGGTAGAGCGTACGCAATTGAGCAGTCATCTTCAGTCTCTCATCGGTGGCCAGTGCACCGTATCGTAATCGGGATGCTGGCGGTTCGTTTCGAGCACGAGCAGGTGCCGGGTGGCGGAAAGCTCGGTGCCGTCGTCGGTCTGCCTTTCGGGAAGCTTCGCAAGCCGCGAGAACCAAACCATGCGCGATTCTACCCCAGACTGATAAACCGGTGGCAGATCGTCTGGATCATCGAGCGAGCCGAGCACGATGTTGAGGAAATCCTCGTCCGGCATGTCATAGAAGAGCGGCGTTCCGCAATCGTGGCAGAAGGCGCGGCGCACCAGATGCGAGGAGCGAAACCATGAGGGTTGCCCGCGGGTGATGTCGAAATTGTCGCGCGCGATGTTGGCGAGCGGCATGAAATAATTGCCGGCGGCCTTCTGGCACATGCGACAGTGACAGATATGCGCATCCGCCAGCACGCCTTCGGCGCGGTAGCGGATCGCTCCGCACTGGCAGCCGCCGGTAAAGATGCGCGAAATCGTCATCGGAACACTCCCGGTTGGTGCCACTGCTCGGTGTCGTGATCGGGATGCTGGAAGGAAATGACACTCTCCTGCCTGCTATAGAAATCCGGATCCGTCAGCACCGGCTGGTCGAAGATGGTCTCGACCCAGGGGAGCCGCGAGGCATAATTAACCTGTATCTGCGGGGCCAGATCGCTGCGATCATCGAACGTGCCGATGGCGATTTCCATGCCGCCGGGATGGCGGTAGATCATCGGCGTGCCGCATTTCGGGCAGAAACCACGATCGATATTGACCGAGGATTGGAAGTAGCTCGGCTCGTCGCGCGTCCACTCGACGCCATCCTTCGGCGCTGTCACCAGCGCCGAGAAGAAGGCGCCGAACTGCTTCTGGCACATGCGGCAATGGCAGATCGACGGACGGCCGAGTTGTCCCCGAATGCGGAAACGGACCGCGCCGCACTGGCATCCGCCTGTTCGCACTGTATCGGTCATTTCTCGTCCTCCGGGGGCCAGGTTTCGGTGTCATGATCAGGATGCTGGTAGGAAACGAGATCGGCAAGGAATGCCACGGCGTCGGCATCGGCCAACGTCTCCTCCCCCGGCAATTCAGGCACTTGATCGACATAGGGCAGCTTAGCCTCGATGCCCCACTGGATTGTCGGCACGATCCCCTGAGGTTCGTCGAAGGCAGCAATCGCCAGCGCCATGCCATCGGGCGCCTCATAGGTTAGAGGCGTGCCGCAATCACCGCAAAATCCACGCCAGCCAAAATTGGACGACTGGAAGCGTTTGCGCTCGCCACGCGTCCAGTTGACGGTAGCGCCACGCACCGACACCAACGGCAGATAGAAGTTTCCGCTCGCCTTCTGGCACATGCGGCAATGGCAGACGGAAGCGTCGCCGAGAACGCCCTCGACGCGGAAACGCACGGCACCACATTGGCAGCCGCCGGTATGATACGGCCTGTTGTCGAGACTCATCGCAACGTCTCCTCAAGTCGACACATGACAGACCGCCTCGATGTTGTTGCCGTCGGGATCGAAGACGAAGGCGGCATAATAATCCGGGTGGTAGTGCGGGCGCAGTCCCGGCTTGCCATCGTCGCGGCCGCCGGCAGAAAGAGCTGCGTCGTAGAAGGCATCGACTTCGCTGCGGCTGCGTGCGGTAAAAGCATAGTGCCTGCCCGGACCTGCGGCCGCCTCATGCAACCAAAAGACCGGACGTTCGCGACCGTAACCGCCGACCTTGACGCCGCCGGTGTGCTCGGCCGGCACCATCATCAGGAGGGAGGCGCCAAGCGGCGCAAACGCCCCGTCGTAGAACGACTTCGCCTTGTCGAAATCCGCAACCGAGATACCAGTATGATCGATCATTGCACGAACTCCTCCTTCATGCGCCTCTCCTCATGCCGTCAAGCTGCGACCGCCGTCCCCTGCCCGGACACCGTCGGCATCCAAGGGCAATAGGGGATGGCAGGCCGTCTTCATCGCTTCACTTCCCAGGTCGTCAGGCGCTCGCCAGTCGCCGGGTCCTTGCCGTCTTTCAACTGGATGCCCTGGGCGAGCAGATCGTCACGGATTCTGTCGGCCGCAGCGAAATCCTTGGCCTTCAGCAATTCGAGACGTGCCCTGACGCGGCCATCGACTTCGTGCACGACGGCCTCGTCGAGTTCGACCGCCTGCGGCACGATGCCGAGCAGCGACGCGCTGGCGGCAAAGCTGCCCCTCAGGCTTGGATCGCTGGCGGTCTTCTGCGCCAGCGCATGCAGCGCCTGAACCGCCGCCACCGTGTTCAGGTCGTCGGACAGCGCCGTAACGATGGCCGGATCGACCTCGCCCTTGGCGTCGCCCGGCACCGGCCATTTCGACAGCAGATGCTCGGCCTCCTCCAGGCGCTTGATCGAGAAATCGATCGGCTCGCGGTAGTGGGTCATCAGCATGGCAAGGCGCAGCACGTCGCCCGGCCACTTCCGGCCGCCGAATTTTTCGGTGTGCAGCAATTCGTAGATGGTGACGAAGTTGCCTTCGGACTTCGACATCTTGCGGCCTTCGACCTGCAGGAAGCCGTTGTGCATCCAGACATTCGCCATCACATCCGTGCCGTGAGCGCAACGCGACTGGGCAATCTCGTTCTCGTGGTGCGGGAAGATGAGATCGAGCCCGCCGCCGTGGATATCGAAGACCTCGCCCAGATAACGCCCGCTCATGGCCGAGCACTCGATGTGCCAGCCCGGACGCCCCCTGCCCCATGGGCTTTCCCAGCCCGGTTCGTTGTCGGCCGAGAGTTTCCAGAGCACGAAATCGCCCGGGTGTTTCTTGTGCACCTCGACGGCGACGCGGGCACCGGCCTGCTGCTCGTCGAGATTGCGCTTGGAAAGCTGCCCGTAATCCGGCATCGATCTGGTATCGAACAGCACCTCGCCACCGGCCTTGTAGGCATGGCCCTTGGCAATCAGCTTGTCGATGATGTCGATCATCTGCGGAATATTGTCGGTGGCGCGCGGCTCGACATCAGGATCAAGGCAGCCGAGCGACTTGGCGTCTTCGAGGAACTGCGTCTCGGTCTTCTCGGTCACATGCCGGATCGCCTCGTTCAGCGGCAGGCCGGGATAGTCGCGCAGGGCCCGCGCGTTGATCTTGTCGTCGACGTCGGTGATGTTGCGAACATAGGTCACCCTCTGCGGCCCATAGACATGGCGCAGCAGCCGGAACAGGATATCGAAAACGATGACCGGACGCGCATTGCCGATATGGGCATAGTCGTAGACGGTCGGGCCGCAGACATACATGCGGACATTGTCAGGATCGATCGGCCGGAAATCGACCTTCTCCCGCGTCAGCGTGTTGTACAGCTTAAGTGTCGGCACTCCGCCCATTCCAAATCTCCAATACGCATGCGACCCTCAGAAATACGGCGCCCGGGAGGCCCGCACGTTTGTCATCTTGGATTTCGGGAGACGAAAACGGCCAGGCCAGCGAAGCGCTAGCGAATAATCTTCCGGCAGATAATGCAGGTAACCGTTTTCATGGCCACACTTATCGCGCGTCGCATGGCGCCGGTCAAGTGGTGAGCCGCATGCGAAGCACAGCCAACTATCCAAGCTGAGGCATGGTCATGGATTTGTCACGATTTGGCTTATCTGGGATCGCCACGCGGGAAAGAGATTCGCGGTGCAGCTTGGCCCTGCGCCACGGTTCCTGTCTCCGGAGAAAATGAGGAGGAGCGTCGTTGTCGCCTACAGCGCCGCGCGTCTTATCGGACGCGCCAAGGTCGCTGTAGCCCTTTGAATTGCTGCATGTTCTTATCCTTGAATCGGATACGATTTAAGGAAACATGCAGTAGGCAAGCGAGAACGAGGCGTTTCCGGTCCAGGAAAAGCATCAAGGAGTGCATGCACGTGAAGACCGCCAAGACCACCGACATCGCCAAGACACCCGCCGATCTGGTTCAACAGTACCGTCCGCTTGGTCTCAAGGCCGTGCTGGCCGCTGCCCTGCAGGTGAAGGCAAAGCCCACCGCCAAGCTGAAGAAGCAGACGGCCTAAGTACCCATGAGATTCAGAATAGGGACATCTGCCCGTCGTCGGGCTTGTCCCCGTTCTTGTCGTCCTTCACGGGCGCTTTCGGCACCAGTTGCGGGATGACCGCCTCCTGGATATCGGCCCCCGCATTCGCCACCTTGTTGACCTTGTCGGATACAGGGATCGCTTCGAAATAATCCTCCGACGCCGGCACCATCAGATCGAGGACGTCGCGCGGCTCCTGCGTCTTGCAATCCAGCCAGCGGGCGAAATCTTCCGGCTGGATCACCACCGGCATGCGGTCATGTATGGGGGCAATCGCGGGATTGGCGCTGGTGGTGAGCACTGCAGCAGTGTCGACTTCGGAGCCATCGGCGGAAGACCAGGTCTCCATCAGGCCGGCAAAGGCGACGATGCCCCCTTTTCGAGGACGGATCCAATAGGCCTGCGACGCCTCGCCGCTGCCCTTTGCGGGGCGATGCCATTCATAGAAGCCGGATGCCGGGACGAGAACGCGCCGATGGCGCATCGCGGCGCGAAACGATGCCTTTTCGATCGCCGTCTCGGCACGGGCATTGATCAGCAGCGGAAAGTCCCTGGGGTCCTTGACCCAGCCGGGCGTGAAGCCCCAGCGAACGAGAAGGGCCTTGCGCTCCGGCAGATTGCTGCCCGGCCCGGCGCGATCCGCGGCGACCACGACGATGATCGGCTGCGTCGGCGCAATATTGAAGCGCACCGGAAAGTCGTCGCTTTCCAGCAGGCCGAACAGCTCCATCAATTCTTCCGGGGTCGCCGTCAGCGCAAAACGTCCGCACATGACATGGATGTGGCACTTCACGTAGGATGGGTCAACGATACCGATCGAAATTGATTCCATCATGCCGAAACAGCCCGAACTCGCCTCCTCCGTCATTCTCGAACGCGATGGCCGCTACTTGCTTGTGCGGCGCGCCAATCCGCCGTCGGCCGACATGTACGCTTTTCCCGGCGGCCGGGCCGAGCCGGGAGAGACGCCGGAGCAGACGGCCCTGCGCGAATTGCAGGAAGAGACCGGCATTTGTGCCGACAACCCCGTGCTGTTTGAAACCTACGATCTGCCGGGCAAAGAATCCGAGGGTCGGCATTTCTTCCTCTCCGTCTTCAAGGCGCAGGCGGACGCGAAGGCTGTCGCTGTTGCCAGCGACGACGCAGCCGGCCTCGGATGGTTCACGCCGGACAAGATCTTTGCGCTTCCCATTCCCGACAGTGTTCGCGAATGCGTGGAAAAACTGGCCGCCCAGGCTGCAGCCAACGCAAAGACGGGCGGATGCCTTGAAACAGCCGTCGATTCGGACTTGAAGGGATGATGACATTCGGCCCGACCATCATCCGCCTGACTGTGACAACACTGCTGCTTGCCACGGCGACGGCCGCTGCGTCGCAGAAGACGGCTGCACCTCCGCAGGACAAGACGCAGACGCAAGCGCCCGCACCTGCTGTCGTCGAGGAGAAGCCGACACCCTATGACCAACGGCTGATTCGCCTCGCCGAGGTGCTTGGATCGGTCCATTATCTGCGCAATCTCTGCGTAAAAGAGCCCGAGGATGTCTGGCGGCGCTCGATGCAGCAGCTGATCGACAAGGAAACGGCCAACGAGGAAAAAAGGCGCGAGCGGATGACCGCCGCCTTCAACCGGGGGTATCGCACCTTTGCCTCTGTCTACACGACCTGCACGCAGCCGGCGATCGTCGCGGAACAGCGATATCGTGCCGAAGGAGCAACACTTGCGTCAGAAATCGTCGCTCGCTTTGGAAATTAGCAATAAATTAACCTCTTTTCTCACGACCCCGTGTCGTTTCGGGAAAAGGCTGCTAAGTTCGTTAAGAGAGTGGTAAGAAGTGACAACCGGGTCACAGTCGTTCAGTTGGGGTTCAGCCGGACGACGTTAAAGTGAGCCACTTGCAGCAATGGAAGTCGCATGGAACGAATGATGGAACCAAGCCTGACCGACATCGATGACATGATCGTCCACGAGAAAATGCAGGCAGCGCTGGAACACCAGAACGAGGCCTGGGCGGACGGCATGGCTGATGGCATCGAGCCAGAAATCATCGCCGATGCGGCCATCGCTCTAGCCATGCGGGAAACCGTTCGGCTTCATGGTGAAGAAGGTGCGGAAGCGATGCTCAATTCGCTTCGCGAGCGCATGCTCGCCGGTGAATTTTCGCCCCAACGCTCGCTTCAGTAATATCAGGACTGCCCTTATGAGCCGGAACCATGCCAACCGGACCTCTCCGGTTCGCCTTGTTACGCTGCTTCTGGCCGGTGTCGCTCTCTGCGTTCCGGTTATGATGTCGCCCGCATTCGCGCTCAGCGAATTGCAGGAAGCGCCCAACGCAGTCGCAAGCGACCAGAATACTCCTCCTCCGCCAGCCGAACCTGTGGACGACGAACCGGATCAGGAAGAAAAGCTCCCGCTCGAAATCCCGATGCCGGACCCGCTGATCAAAAAGACGGTTACCATAACGAAGGAAGATCAGGCCGCCGAAGAGCCGAAGACGGTCGAACCCGTAGAAGTGCTCAGCGACGTCTCCAAGATACCGGCGCCTGTGGCGCGCATGCGCGAGTTGATCGTCGAGGCGGCTGCCTCCGGCGATATCGAGCGGCTGCGGCCCCTGCTCGGCAAAGGCCCGACCCAGACCCAGGTCACTGGCGTCAGCGCCGATGAAGATCCGATCGCGATCCTGAAAAGCCTGTCGGGCGACCAGGATGGCGTCGAGATCCTGGCAATCCTGCTCGACGTTCTTTCGACCAGCTTCGTCCAGGTCGACAAAGGTACGCCACAGGAAGCCTATGTCTGGCCCTATTTCGCCGAAAAGCCGCTGGCCTCGCTGACCGCCCCTGAGAAAGTCGACCTCTTCCGGCTGGTGACGGCAGGCGATTTCGCGGACATGGAAGAATTCGGCAGTTACAACTTCTATCGTGTCGGCATCATGCCCGACGGGAAGTGGAAATTTTTCATCGCCGGCGACTAGAGCACTTCATCTTTAAACAGAAGCATTCTGCCGGAAGGAATTTCGGCCAGGACCAAGGCGGCTGGCAAAGAGCGCAGCAGAAGCTGCGGTCGAGACGGCCGCCGCCGGTAATGGCCGAAATTCATCCGGCCCTTAGGGTTGGCTGAAAACGGCCGCCCACTGTGTCGGATGGCTTGCCCGATGGATCCGCATCGCTCAGCGCCATCCTTCGTGTGGAACGGCCGTTTTGAGCCAACAGAATTGCTTCCGTTTAAAGATGAAGTGCTCTAAGCGCCGGCGATACGCTTGCCGTTCATCCCTGAACATCCTACCTGTTCGGCAATGTGAACAGGAATCGAGCCATGCCCAGAGTTCGCCTCGACGACCGCGCGATCGTCTCCGTTTCCGGCAAGGATGCGGAAGATCTTCTCCAGGGGTTGATCACCACCGATCTCGATGCCCTCGCCCCTGACGAGGCGAGGCCAGGCGCGCTGCTGACGCCGCAGGGCAAGATCCTGTTCGATTTCATGATTTCCCGCGACGGCGACGGCTTCAGGCTGGAAACGACTGCGGATCAGGCCGAAGCGCTTCTGAAGCGGCTGACCATGTACAAGCTGCGCTCGGCGGTGACCCTGTCGCTCGACACCTCCACACCCACTGTCATTGCCTTCGACGAGCCGCTGGCCGAGGGATTTCGCGACCACCGCTTCGAGAAGGCCGGCGCCACCGTTTTCCGCTTCTATGGTGAGAGCGAAGCGGACTCAGCCTCTAATGCCGACCTCGACCAACTCCGGATCGTCTCCGGCATTGCCGTTTCCGGCCCCGATTATGCGCTGCAGGACGCCTTCCCGCATGATGTGCTAATGGACAAGAATGGTGCGCTCTCCTTCCGCAAGGGCTGCTATGTCGGTCAGGAAGTGGTTTCGCGCATGCAGCACCGCGGCACGCAGCGCCGTCGCGTCGTAATCGTCGCCGGTGCATCGGCGCTCCCGCCGACCGGCACAGCGATAACGGCAGACGGCAAGTCGATCGGCACGCTCGGCACAGTGCGTGGCACTTCGGCCCTCGCGATCGTGCGCATCGATAAGGCCGGCGAAGCGATGGCCAACGGCGTCGACCTGCTCGCGGGCGACGTGACTGTGACGTTGACCCTGCCGGAATGGACCGGGCTTGCCTTCCCAACCACCGCCGACGAGGCAAGCGCGTGACCTCGGCACGCGCCTGGCAGCGCATGCTCTCCGGCCGGCGGCTCGACCTGCTCGACCCGTCACCGCTCGATGTCGAGATCACCGACATCGCCCACGGTCTTGCCCGCGTTGCCCGGTGGAACGGCCAGACGGCCGGGGACCACGCCTTCTCCGTCGCCCAGCACAGCCTCATCGTCGAGGACATCTTTCGCCGGAGCTACAAGTGCAACGCCGACGACTGCCTGATGGCGCTGCTGCATGACGCCCCGGAGTATGTGATCGGCGATATGATCTCCCCCTTCAAGGCCGTGGTCGGCGGCGGCTACAAGCTGGTCGAAAAGAGGCTGGAAAGCGCCATTCACCTGCGCTTCGGTCTGCCTGCCCATTGCGCCAAGGATCTGAAGGACCGGATCAAGAAGGCAGATCATATTGCCGCCTATTTCGAGGCGACTGCGCTTGCCGGCTTTTCGACCGAGGAGGCGCGAAAGTTCTTCGGGCAGCCGCGCGGCATCACCCGCGACAGCCTGCTGATCGCCCCCCTGCCGGCCATAGAGGCCCAGCGTCTGTTTACCGAGCGTTTTGCCACGCTCGAGGCGGAACGCGCCGCTGCGAAGGTGGATGCCTGAGATGCCCCAGATCGTCGTATCGCCGCTTGCCCGCATCGCCGAGATGGCTGTGCGCCACGGCTGCACCGAGATGCTGAGCCTGGTCGCCAAGGGCCAGGACTTCCACCGTCCGGCCGTCATTGCCAAGGCGCGGCACCTGACGCTGGGAATGAACGATATCAGCTTCGCCGGTACCGGTGGGCTCATCGCTCCGCAGGAAGAGCACGTCCAGCAGATCGTCGCCTTCGCCAAGGGCTGGGACCGTTCGCGGCCGATGCTCGTTCATTGCTGGATGGGCGTTTCGAGGTCGCCGGCCGCTGCCCTTATCGCCGCCCTTGCGGTGGAGCCTGAGCAGGACGACCGAGAACTGGTCGAGCGGCTGCGGTTCGCCTCTCCCTATGCGACGCCGAATACGCGGCTTGTCGAAATCGGCGACACTGTCTTGTCGCGCGGCGGGCGGCTGGTCGCTGCCGTACGCTCGATCGGCCGCGGTGCGGACACGGACGGCAATGTTCCCTTCGTGCTGCCGCTTGTAGCCGAGGGAGCCAATGTTGGCGACTGAGATGCGGGCCGTCACCGTCGAAATCGGTCTCAACGCGGCCATCGTTGCCGTCGTCAGCCGCAGCCCGCGCATCCTGGCCGTCAACGAGGCGGATGGCGACGCGAGGGACAGCCTGCCCTTCGGCCCCTTCGACCCTGCTCTTCACCGCACCTTCGAGACCAGTCTGCGCGACCGCGTGGAAAAACGCACGGCGCTCAAGCTCGGCTATATCGAGCAGCTCTACACCTTCGGCGACCGCGGACGGCAGCGCCTGCCGGGCGAAGAAGGCAAGCACATGGTCTCGGTCGGCTATCTCGCCCTGACGCGAACCGATACCGAGAACACCGAGCGGTTGGCCGAGGCCGGCGCGCACTGGCGCGACTGGTACGGCTACCTGCCGTGGGAGGATTGGCGGCAGGGCCGCCCTGCCATCCTCGACCAGCTGATTTTGCCCGCGCTCTCGCGGTGGGAGCTTGCCACATCAGACGACGAGCGCATGGCGCCAAGCGCGCAGCGGCGCGCACGCATCCGGCTTGCCTTCGGCCTCGACGATTTCCCCTGGGACGAGGAACGGGTGCTGGAGCGTTACGAGTTGCTCTACGAGGCCGGTCTCGTGCGCGAAGCGGTGATTGACGGCCGCAGCCGGGAGCAGGACAACGCTGCCGCCGGGCAGGCCATGCGCCACGACCACCGCCGCATCGTCGCAACGGCGATCGCCCGCCTGCGCGGCAAGATCAAATATCGGCCGGTCATTTTCGAACTGATGCCGCCCGAATTCACCCTCACCGATCTGCAGGCAACGGTAGAGGCCATTTCCGGCCGCCACCTGCACAAGCAGAATTTTCGGCGTCTGGTCGAAGGTGCGGAGCTGGTCGAGCCGACCGGCATGACGCTGGCGTCGACCGGCGGCAGGCCTGCGGCGCTGTTCCGCTTCCGCCGGCAAATCCTCGACGAACGGCCCGCACCCGGCCTCAAGGTGGGCGGCCGCTCATCCTCCGCATGAAACGCGCAGGCAGAAACGACTGGGGATTTATGCTGGCGATGACATCGTTGCGGCGGGTTTAATGTGCGGACTGCATCTAACACTTCGGCCAATGCGCGCTACATTCGTTCAATTGGATATGGTGCCGGCTCTGTGGCCGGCTAGAGCGCTTCCGGTTGAAACGGAGTCAAAGAAGCACTCTACCTCTTTGTTTTAACGCATTTCCGAACGGAAAATCGCTCCGCACTTTTTCTGGAAATGCTTTAGGGAAGAACACATGCTGCTTGCGCTTGCGCTGCTCACCAGCCTCCTGACGGACCAGCCTCTCCTGCCGAACCCGCAGGGGAACAAGGCGATCCCCGACTATTTCAAGAACAACCAGATGGGCCGCGGCCAGGTGACGATCTGCAACCTCAACGGCCAGGACATGCGAGGGCAGTTCAAGATCTGTCGCTATGACTGCGGCACGGAGATCACCATCGACAAACGCGTCGTCTGCCCCTTCATCATGCAGCGCTAGCGTCGGCCTCAACTGCGCCGACGGCCACTAAACAACTCCTTAAACCGGAATCGATTCAGGGCCCTATGCGGCGCGCTTCAAGCATTATCGCGGCGCTTACGCGTCGGAGCGCCTCAGTGCTTGATCGCTACGTCCAGACCGATGTCGAGCGTCGGAGCGGCCATGGTGATCTTGGAGGTCGAGATATAGTCGACGCCGGTCTCGGCGATGGCACGTACCGTGTCGATCCTGACGTTGCCGGAAGCTTCCAGGCGCGTGCGCCGCGGGTCTGCGGCATAGGCCTCGTCGCCAAGCTGCCAATGGGCGGCGTTGATGGCGACGGCTTCGCGCAGGCGCACCGGTCCCATATTGTCGAGCAGGATGACGTCCGGTGCCGCAGTCAGCGCCTCGCGCATCTGGTCGAGGCCATCGACCTCGATCTCGATCTTGACCAGATGACCGCAATAGGCGCGCGCCGCATGGACGGCGCCGGCAACGCCGCCGGAGACGGCGATGTGATTGTCCTTGATCAGCACGGCGTCGTCGAGGCCATAGCGATGATTGGAGCCACCGCCGAGACGCACGGCGTATTTCTCCAGCGCGCGCAGGCCAGGGATCGTCTTGCGGGTGCAGCAGACCTTTGCGCGCGTGTGGGCAATCTCGTCGGCAAATTTCGCGGTGTAGGTGGCAATGCCCGAGAGATGCATGAGGAAGTTCAGGCCAACGCGCTCGGCCGACAGAAGCCCGCGGGCGCGACCAGAGATGCGGGCAATCGCCGTTCCCGGTGTCACACGATCTCCGTCCGAAACCAGAGCCTCGAAGACGATGGACGGATCGACGAAGCGGAACGCTGTCCGCGCCAGCTCAAGCCCGGCAATCACCCCGGGATCGCGGGCGTTCATGCCAGCCGTTGCCGACAGTTCCGGCCCGATCGTCGACAGGGTGGTGATGTCGCCGGCGCGACCGAGATCTTCGAGCAAGGCGGCACGCACCTGATCCTCGACCATGAGGGCGGGCAGTTCGGGGCGAAGGGCTGCAGTCATCTGGTCGTTGGTCCTGTCTCTATTCTCAAGTGACTATTGCGCGCCATGCTCAGGCCGTTTCGGCTTCCGCGACGTCGGCCGCCAGACGGTTCGCTTCCGCAAGCGTCAGGTAGGTTCTGCGCCGCCATTCCGGCTGTTCCGTCGGGCAATCGGCGCGGTAGTGGCCACCACGGCTCTCGGTGCGGCGAAGGGCGCCGACGGCGATCAGCTTGGCGGTGGTGATGATGTTGGTGAAGCGCATGCGGGTGTTGTCGCGCTCGAGCGCCGAAATTTCGCGGATCGCCCGCAACAGGCTTTCGCGCGTGCGCACCACGCCGACGCAGTCGCTCATCAGGCTGCGCAGGATCGTGAGCTGCGGGCTGTCTTCGACCGTGACCGGGTCGTCGTTTTCGCCGGCATTGTCGCCCCATTGGGTAAGCTGCGGCGTCGGCAGGGTGCCCTTGATGTTTTCGGCGATGCGGGCGGCAAAAACCACCGCTTCCAGCAGCGAATTGGAGGCCAGCCGATTGGCGCCGTGCACGCCGGTCGACGTCACTTCGCCGGCTGCCCAAAGACCGTCGATCGAGGTGCGGCCCTCAGCATCCGTCAGCACGCCGCCCATGTGGTAGTGCACCGCCGGTACGACCGGGATCGGCTGCGTCACCGGATCGATGCCGGCACCGATGCACGAGGCATAGACTGTCGGGAACATGTCCGGGAAATGCTTGCCGACCGCCTTGGTGCAATCGAGAAAGGCGCCGCGACCGGCCTGGACCTCGGCGAACACGCCGCGCGAGACGATGTCGCGTGGGGCAAGCTCGCCGTCCGGGTGAATGTCAAGCATGAAGCGATGCCCGGCCGAGTTGATAAGCTGGGCGCCGTCGCCACGCAACGCCTCGGTCGCAAGCGGCGCCGGGTCTTTGCCAATGTTGATCGCCGTCGGGTGAAACTGGACGAATTCCGGATCGGCGATGATCGCCCCTGCCCGCGCCGCCATGCCGAGACCCTGGCCGCAAGCTTCCCAAGGGTTGGTTGTCACCGCATAGAGGTGGCCGATGCCACCGGAACACAGAACCACGGCCCGCGCCGGAAACGAAACGCGCTTCTTCGCCTGGCCGGCATCCGGCCGGGCGATGACGCCGGAGATGAAGCGGCCTTCGCGCACCAGCTCTTCGACCACATAGCCTTCGATGATGCGGATCGACGGGGTGTTGCGCACAGCCGTGATCAGCGCTTCCATGATCGCCTTGCCGGCCATGTCGCCCTTGACGCGCACGATGCGGCGTTCGGAGTGGGCAGCTTCGCGCGACAGGATCAACTTGCCTTCGAGATCGCGGTCGAAGGGTACGCCATATTCCAGCAGATCGTGAATGCGCGCGGGACCTTCGGCCACCATCATGCGCGTCATCTTCTCGTCGACGATGCCGGCCCCCGCCGTCAACGTGTCGGCGACGTGTTTCTCGAAAGTGTCGCCCGGGCTCATCGCCGCAGCGATCCCCCCTTGCGCCCAGGCCGACGAGGCGCCGTGGCCGATCGGTGCGGCGGCGAGAATGGTTACCGGCCGGGGGCTGAGCTTCAGCGCGCAGAAGAGGCCGGCAAGGCCGCCGCCGACGATGACGATATCGTCAATCCCGTTGAAGGATTGCGGACGGAAATGATCTCTCAGCATGGTGCGGCTCTCCTCCAGCGCATGCTTGTATGCCGGGCCTTTCGCCCGGCAGGTGTTATTGCTTGAGGTTGACCATGCGTTCGACTGCAAGGCGCGCCCGATCGGCGATCGCCGGATCGACCAGAACCTCTTCCGTCATGGTGAGCAGGCTGTCGAGAATCTTCGGCAGCGTGATGCGCTTCATGTGCGGACAGAGATTGCAGGGCTTGATGAACTCGACGCCTTCGATCTCGGCCTGGATGTTCGATGCCATCGAGCATTCGGTGACGAGCAGGACCTTCGACGGCCGGTGGTCTTTGACGTAGTTGATCATGCCCGATGTCGAGCCGGCGAAATCGCAAACGGCAATCACATCCGGATGGCATTCGGGATGGCCGATGATCTCGATGCCCGGATTGGCTTCCTTGTAGGCCAGCAGTTCGGCGGCGGTGAAGCGCTCATGCACCTCGCAGTGGCCCTTCCAGGTCAGGATCTTCTTGTTGGTCTGGCGTGCGACGTTCATGGCCAGATATTCGTCCGGGATGCACAGCACCGTGTCCGATGCGAAGCTCTCAACGACCGCAAGCACGTTCGACGAGGTGCAGCAGATATCCGTCTCGGCCTTCACGTCGGCGGAGGTGTTGACGTAGGTGACGACGGGAACGCCGGGGTAACGCTGCTTCAGCAACCGTACATCCGCGCCGGTAATCGATTCCGACAGCGAGCAGCCGGCCTTTCCATCAGGGATCAGCACGGTCTTTTCCGGGCTCAACAGTTTGGAGGTCTCCGCCATGAAGTGAACGCCGCATTGGATGATGATCTCGGCATCGACCTTGCTGGCGTCGCGCGCCAACTGCAGCGAGTCCCCGACGATATCGGCGACGCAATGGAAGATATCGGGCGTCTGGTAGTTATGCGCGAGGATGACGGCGTTGCGCTCTTTCTTCAGCCGGTTGATGGCGTGAACGTAAGGCGCATAGACCGGCCACTCGATCGCCGGAATGAAATCCTTCACCTTCTCGTAAAGATGCTCCGTCTCGCGCGCGACTGCGGGTGTGAAAGCAAGCTCGGGTCTTTCGATGACGCCGAAGCGCTGGGCGGCGCTTACAAGAACCGGGTTCGCCACGGCCTGCGTGCGGGTGTCAAGGCGCGTCATCGAGATCTCCTCTCCGCCCCTCTCCTGGGCGGCTCTTCAATTATGCTCAAAATGAGCATAATTGAACCAAAACAAAAGCGGCAAAGCCGCATGGATTGATTTAGAAAGTTTTGTGACAGAATTCAAGAACGGAACGTCGCATTTTGCGACGCCCCGTTCACGGATTTCTTCAGGCCATGGCAGGCCGGGGAACGGCTTTCTCCTCGATCGGCCAATGAACGACGGCCGCAAACAGGCCGAGCGCCACGCCTAGCCACCATACCGGATCATAGGAGCCGAAGCGGTCATAGAGGTATCCGCCCATCCACACGCCCAGGAACGAACCCACCTGGTGCGAGAGAAAGACGATGCCGCCGAGCAGGCCGAGATGGCGTGTCCCGAACATGATGGCAACGAGCGCGTTTGTCGGCGGCACGGTCGAAAGCCAGAGCAAGCCCATGACGATTGCAAAGACAATGACCGAGGTCGGCGATTGCGGCAGCAGCAGGAAGGCGGTGACCGCGACCGACCGGGCAATGTAGATCAGCGCCAGGAAATAGGGCTTGGAATAATGTTGGCCGATGAAGCCGGCCGACAGCGAGCCGATGATGTTGAAGAACCCGATCAGCGCCAGCGCGATTACCGCATAGCGGGCGTCGATGCCGATGTCGCCGATATAAGCAGGGAAATGCGCGGTGATGAAGGCCACCTGGTAGCCGCAGACGAAGAAACCGGAGACCAGTAGCAGGTAGCTCTTGTGGCCGAGCGCTTCCTTCAGCGCCTGACCGATCGACTGCTTGTACTGCGCTTCCGTCTGCCGGCCGGAGGAAGCGTTTCCACGCAACGGAATGGCGAACAACGGCACCAGCAACATCAACACCCCGAGATAGACAAGGCTGTCCGACCAGCCATAGGCGGAGATCAGCCCCTGGCTCAGAGGCGCGAACAGAAACATGCCGGCGGACCCTGCCGCCGTGCAGATGCCGAAGGCCATGGAGCGCTGGTGCGGCGTGACGTTGCGGGCGAATGCGGAGAGCAGAATGCCGAACGAACCGGAGCCGACAGCCATGCCGATCAAGACGCCGCCACCGATGTGCAACCAGATCGCCGCATTGGCGTGGGCCATGATGAACAGGCCGGAGGCGTAGAGAAGCCCCGACATGGTCAACACGCGCCAGGTGCCGAACTTGTCGGCGATCGCGCCGAAGAAGGGCTGGCTCAGCCCCCAGCAGAGGTTCTGCAACGCCATTGCCAGACCGAAGGTCGTGCGGTCCCAACCGGTCTCGGCAAGCATCGGCAGCTGGAAGAAGCCCATCGCCGAGCGAGGACCGAAGGTGAGCATCGCAACGAGCGAGCCGGCGACAATAATCAGCCAAGGCATTTCCTGGCGAACGCTCGACGGCGCGGATGCTCCCGAAATGGCGGACATGGGTTTTCTCCTGATGACGAAGCGCGACCCTACGCGGACGCTAAAATAGATAAAAGCCAATTAAATTGACGACGCGATCACCGGAATTGATGAGGCCGGAAGCCACTCATCGGACATGCTGAAACCGCTGGCGAAACAGTCGTGGCGTCATACCCTTCTGGACCCTGAACTGCCGGTTGAAATTGGCGATCGAGCGATAGCCGACCGCCTCGGCCACATGAGCGATGGATTTTCCGGAGCCGGATAGAAGCGCGCAGGCCTCGCCGATCCTCAGCCGCATCAGATACTCCGAGATCGGCATGTCGAGATGGCGCAGGAACAGGCGGTGCAGGCCCGAGAGACTGAGGGCGGCAATATCCGCAAGCTCGTCCATCGAAGGGCTTTCGGCATAGGTGAGGTGGATGTGATCGAGCACGCGGTCGAGGCGACCACGATCGACGGCCCTGCCCGAGGGCGCGACGACCCGGTTAGACAATGGCGTTACATGCTCGTCCCGCGCAAGGATCGTCAGCAGCGCAAGGACATCCGGCAACCGCTCTTCAGGCTCGAGCGTACGCAGGCGCTCGAACAGCGGCCGAACGCGACGGGCTGCTCCTTGCGAGAATTGCAGGCCGGGCGCGGAGCGATCGAACATTGCCCGCACGCCACCGAGCTCGACAAAGCCGTCCTGCATCCGCTCCACCCATTCCGGGTGGAACCAGAGTACCAGCGCCACATGGGGCGCCCCCTCATCGACCTTGGACGCGGAATGCCATGTGTGCGGCAGGTTCGACCCGACCAGCACGAGATCGCCATCATCATAGGTGCCGATGTGGTCGCCGACGAAACGCTGGCCGCGCGAGTTCAGCGTAAGGGTCAGCTCGAATTCCGGATGGTGATGCCACTGAAACGGGATGCAATCGTCAAGCCGTCGGTCGAGAAGGATGGAGGATGCTTCCGTGGGCCTTGGGATCTTCTGCAGAACGGCCTTCATATTGCGCTCATCTGGATCATGACGCCAGATTAGTACCAATCTTTGCCGTACGAAGGCAACATGCCAGCCACGGAACGCCTAATCTGCCTGCATCGACAGAAAGACGCAGATGCACAGGAGGCCTTGCGCATGCTCAGAGACAGCCACCCCACAGCCGCCGCCGAAACCCAACTGAAGGACATCAAGAAGCGCCTCCCGTTGCGCGTGCTCTCGGAGGAGGACTGGCAGCACTGGATCACCAAGGGTTACGTGATCGTCCGGCAGGCCGTGCCGGCAGCCAATGTCGAGCGGCTCGTCGAACTGCTCTGGCGCTTCGACGAGAAGGATCCAGCCGACCCTTCGACCTGGTACGCGCCGCAGCGCCGCGAACACAAGATGAAGGAACTCAACAACACCGGCATGCTGGAGATCTACAATCACCAATATCTCTGGGACAATCGCCAGGAACCGCGCATCTATGGTGCCTTCGTCGATATCTGGGACCGGGAGGATCTTTGGGTGACGATCGACCGCGCCAACCTCAACCCGCCGAAAAGGGTCAAGGGAAATCCCAACGGTTTCATTCATTGGGACGTCGACACCTCGATCCGTCCGCTGCCGATCGGCGTCCAGGGCGTGCTCAGCCTGCAGAAGCAGGATGGCGATGTCGGCGGCTTTCAGTGTGTTCCTGAGCTGTTTGAAAACTTCGCCACCTGGGAAAAGACCCAACCGGCGGACAGAGACCCCATGCACCCCGACATGTCAGGCCTTTCGACCGTCAATATCGAGATGGAGGCAGGTGACCTGATGATTTTCAACAGCCTGCTTGCCCACGGCGTCCGGCCCAACCATTCCGATGGCAGGGTTCGCATGGCACAGTACATCTCCATGCATCCAGCCAAGTGGAACAACAGAGCCGAACGCGAAGAACGCGTGCGGCTCTGGCGGGAGCTCGACCATCCGAAGCGCGACGCCTTTCCGGGCGATCCGCGCGAATGGGAAAAGCACAACGCCACGCCCGCCAACCTCTCGGACCTCGGGGCAAAGCTGCTCGGCGTAACGCCCTGGTTCTGAGGCGGAGATCGTAGGTGGCTTCCGCCGGTTCAGGAAGCGCGCACCTTCATCGGCCAGCGCTCCCGGCGCCGGTCGACAATCCGCGCCTCGTCGCCGAGCTTCAAGGTTCCTTCGCCGCGCGGCACGACGTTCCAACCGAACAGCACGCCCGCCACGCGGCGGTCGGCCGACATGCGCTTTTCGGCGAGGCCCTGGATCGGATTGCCGCCGATGCGTTCGCCGGTGATCTGGTCCTGGGTGGTCATGATGCAGCGGGCGCAGGGTTTGACGAAATCGAAGCGGATGCCGCCGATCTCCAGGCTCTCCCAGAAATCCTCGTCCCAGGCCTCATCGCAATCGAGCAGGATGTTGGTGCGGAACCGGTCCATGCCGACGGGCTCCTGCCCCTTCTCCGCAAGTGTACGGTTCAGATCGGCAAGCGAGCCTGTGGTGGTGATCAGCACCGGAAAGCCATCAGCAAAACCGACGGGTGCTGCCGTGCCGGCCCACTCGGCACCGACGAAACGCTCCGCCGAAGCATCCATATGGGCAAGCTTGACGGGCCGGCCGAACCAGCCCGACAGCGTCTCGTTTGTTGCATCGTCGGCCACTGCCGCATCGACGTCGCTTGCCCAGACGCGCACGTCGAGCCGCTGGTCAGGATCGAAGCGCACGATGAGTGCCTTGTCGCCCATCTTCAGCTGCACGCCGCCATCAATGTGGTTTGCCTCGACCTGTGCCAGCGTCTGCAGCTCGCGCTGGGTGATGAAACGCCCATCCGGCTCCACCAGCATGAAACGGCGGTCGCCCTCGAAACCATCGAGATTGACGGTGACCGTCTCAAGCGGGATCGCCCGGCCGCTCTTCAGCGGATGAATGTTCAGTCCGGTCACCTTCATCGAAAACGCTCCACGTTGAGAAACAGATTCAGGCCGTTCGCGATCTGATTCACAGGACGGCGGTAATGGATTGAAAGGCTTAGATTTCATCCAGCATCATGGCAAGCACATCGCGCAGCCGTTGCTGGCGTTCGAGCGCCAGCCTGCGACCGGTAGCCGTCTGAAATCCATCGGCCAGCTTGAACAGCTTGGTCTCGAAATGGTCAATGGCAAAGGCCTTGTCGTCGAGCTCTCGATCCTCTGCCAGCGGATCGAGCGGATCGTAAAGGCCGCTGCCCATGCGCCCGGCGATGTAGAAGCAGCGGGCAGCGCCGACCATGCCGATCGCATCCAGTCGGTCTGCATCCTGCAGGATCTTCGCCTCGATCGTCTCGGGCGTGATGCTGGCCGAAAAGCTGTGGGTGAGAATTGCATGGGCGACGGACGATATGGCTTCAGCCGACCAGCCGAGATCGCGCAGGATGTCGGCGGCTTTTTCAGCCGCAAGCCTTGAGGCCTGCGTGCGATGCGGCGAGTTCTTTTCGACAGAAACGCAATCGTGCAGCAACACGGCTGCGGAGAGCACGCGTTCGTCACCACCCTCTTCGGCATGGATGCGGGCGGCGTTCTTCCAGACCCGGATCAGGTGGGATGCATCATGCGAACCGTCATCTGCCGCAAAAGCATGCGGCAGGAGAACGGCGGCGAGATCAGCATGCGGCGCGAATGCCGCCGCCAATGCAAAATTACGAGTCATGGCATCAACCTATTGCGGCTGTGTCGGCGCAGCAGACGACTGCCGCGTCACGCCGACGCCCGAAAGGATCTTCTGGTAGAACAGCCCGATGCCGATCAAAACGCCGCCGAGCCCGATGAAGGAGAGCGCGCGCAGGAAGCCCTCGAGATTGGACATGTCGATCAGGAAGACCTTCAGAACGGCAATGAAGACCAGCACGGCCGAGGCGATGCGAATGCTCTTGGCATTGAAGCGCGAGCCGAACACCAAAAGCAGCACGCCGAGCACCAGCCAGACGACCGAATAGGTGTAGGTCTCACCCTGCAGGAAGCCTTTCCAGTCCACGATGTTCTCCCCCTGCCAGAGGCGCCGGACGGAAAGCGTTGCCCATGCAAAAGCGAGGATCGCGCCACTGACGGCGAGCGCCATGACGTAGGGCAATGGTCGTTTGCCGCGCGCATACCAGGCAAGGCCCGCATAACCGATGCCCGGCAGGAGATAGCCGATCAAAAGCAGATCGAAGAACGGGATGGCCCCCAAGAGTTCGCCGCTGAAATACGGATTGAGCCCGAAGAGATGCGCTGAGAGAACCGAGAGCATCGAGAACACGCCAAGCCCCATGCCGCCGTAGCGGAAGACAGGGCTTGGTGACTTCATGTCCAGCGTCATGAACACACCCGAGGCACCGATCGCCAGCAACGTGTAGATCGACTGCTCGCCAAGCGTCGGTACGGCGCTGTCGAGCACGCCACCGTTCATGGCATGGCGAACGAGGATCGCCAGCGTCAACAGCACGAAGAGGCTCGCCAGGGCCTGCAGCAGGTTGCGCACACGCACATCCGGCCAGGATCGGACGAGATAGGCAGAGGCGACAAGCAAGAGCGCGGGAATGCCGTAGCCCGGCAACAGCGCATTGAACACCGGCGTGGTGCCGAGGTTTTCAGCGCCGACGATCGTCGGCTCCCAGGCGATACGGCCAAGAACGACGATCGCCGCTGCGCCGGTCATCCAGGGCAGGATTGGCCAGGTCCGAACACGGGTCGCGCCGGCATAGGCAGTCCCAAGCAGCGCAATCGCCAGGGTGGTGACGAGGCCATCGGTCCAGGCATGCAAGGCGATCACGAAGAGCGCAAAGGAGCCGGTAACCAGAAGGCTCGAGGCGATATCCACGCCCTCTGCTTCGCCGTCACGGCGATAGAGCCAATCGGCAAGCGCCAGCAGACCACCACCGACAACGAGCGCGAAAAGGCCGTGCGGCAGATCGAAGGTGTAGTTGCCGGTCATCAGGAATGACATCGTGGTCAGAGCAACCGGAACGACGGCGGCAATGCCGGCCCACAGGATAGCGAACTGCGGGTGTTCGCGCAGGCGGCGGGTGAGCACGAATGCGCCGAACAGCACGAACAGCGTTGCCAGCAGCAAGGCCTTCAGCGTCGCGGTTCGGCTGGGCAGAACGATCTCCGGCGCAACACCGGCAAGCGAAGAGTCGAGATAGGCAAGGACGCCGCTCAGCGCCGTCAGGCTGCCGATGCCGACGATCGCGCCGAGGGCAGACAGCAGGGCCGGATAGACGGCATTCGTCCGCCATGCGCCGAGTGCGGCCAGGGCCGCGACCACGACGAAGAACTCCTTGACGGGATATTCCACGGCGCTGACGGCCGGGCTGATGAAGATCAGAGCGAGCACGGTCGCGGCAATGGCCGCGGAAACGCTGATGGCGGCATAGGCCGGCGTGAAGAGCTTCTCCCACGGGCCGGCAACCGCAATCGGGCGGTTCGTCGGCTCAGGCAACGGCTCACTGGGCGCATCGGTGTCCATCGCACCCGGCCAGACCAGCCCGACACCCAGGATCATCACCAGCAGCGCAAAGGCGACCGGCAGCGCGTCGAAGGGCGATACCGCGGTGACATAGGCAAGCCCCCAGAGCCCGATGCCGACATTGGCGAGCGTCGGCACGACCATCCAGCGCCGCAACCGCGACGCCAATAAGGTCGCGAGCCACACGACCGACAGGAAGCCGAAGAGAACCCAGGGGCGCGGCTCATCGCTCGATACCAGCAACGGTGTGATCAGCGAGGCAAGCAAGCCGAGGCCGGCCAGCGCCTGCCCATGCAGCAACGACAGGCCGACGGTTGCGAGCGAAATCATCGCCAGCAGCACGAAGGCCGTCGCCGTGCCGATGAAGCCATAGATGTCATAAGCCGCATAGGCGACCCCGAACAACGTGACGGCACCGGCGGCAGTGAGGATGCCGGGGATCATCGCATTCTGGAATTCGTTGGCGATAACGGGCACGGCGCGACGGCGAATGACCTCGCCAGCCGCAGCCAGCAGCAAACCGAAGAGTGCGGCCAGCGTCAGCCGGACGGCAGGGCTCAGAAGACCGGCGTCGATCGAATACTTGACCATGAAGACGCCACCGAGCGCCAGTGCGATGCCGCCGACCCAGACGGCCCAGCGGGCACCGAGACGGCTTTCCAGGCTTTCCACCTGCCGGGATGGCGCTGCATCGACGGAGGTCGCCTCGACGCTCGCGGCCACGGCTTCGTCGGATGCGGTTTCGGGCTCGGTCGGTTCGGCATTGCCGAAGATCCTTGCGCCTTCGCGAGCGCTCGCCGAGAGCCCATCGACGCCTTCATCATCGTCGGTCACCGCATCGGCGGAGCGTTCAGAAAGCGCTGCCGCCTGCTCCGACGCGATATCGCCTTCCGGCGCTGCGAGCCCGGCCGCAGCCGTCAATCGCGCGATCTCCTTCTTGAGCGCGGCGACTTCGCTGTCCAACCGTTCTGCTGTCTTCCTGCCGCCGAAAAAGGCGGAGAGCGCCAGAACAAAAGCGACTAAGGCAATAACTTCAATCATGTTTTCCCCTGGCGGCAATATTCGCAGGCCGATCGCGACCATACAGAGTTTTGCACGACCGCCAAAGGCATAGACGGTTGAGAGCCCCAATCTCTTCGCGGAAATGTATAAGTTTCATTCACGTGATGCGCCGGCGTCGCGACAGCCGAGCAGCTATGAGGCACAGCCAACGGCATCCCACTCACGTATGCGACTTCCGCCGGCGCCCATGTGAGCGCCGACGATCGTTGCAGCGTCGGGGAAAGGGCGGCTGCTATCGGCGCAGATTGTCGATCGGGAAGATCGCGCAGGTTTCCGTCCCGTGCGCCAGAAGCTTGCCACCAGCATCACGCAGCCAGGCCTCCGACGTGGCGATGGTGCGGCCACGGTGGACGATCTTGCCTTCGCAGAAGACTTCGCCCATGCCGGGCAGCAAGGGCCGCACCAGGTTTACCTTGAATTCGACAGTGGTGTAGGCCTCGCCGGGCTTCATCATCGTGAACACTGCGCATCCCAGCGCCGAATCCATCACCGTCGCCGTCCAGCCGCCATGCACGGTTCCAAGCGGGTTCAGATGCTCCTCGGTCGGCAGCCCCTTGAAGACCACCCGCCCCTCCTCGACCTCGGTCAGGCCAAACTTGAGCGTTGCCGACATCGGCGGCGCCGGCAGGTCGCCCTTCAAAAGATCCTGCATGACCTTGAGGCCGCCGTCGCGCGCAACGCGATCCAGCGGAAGCACGCCGATGCCGGATACAGGCATGCCGGGGAAAAGTTCTTGAAACATGCAAACTCCCTTGAGGTGTGACAGCCTCTTTCACACGCCCGATCGGACGCGCGGCGCTGTCGATCACGCGGCTGAAGAAGAAGGCCTCAATGCCTTGAGCGCCGCATTGACGAAACCATCGCGCGCGGACGAAACCTTGAGGCCGCGTGGCTCATAGACATGGCGGTTGAGAAAGAAGGCCGTCAGGCGGAAGGCGGCGGCAAGGCTGTCATAGTCGGCCGCACTTCGCGCTTCGACGGCGAGAAACTCCGGCAGCGCGAGCATGCGGTCGGCATAGGGCATGCCGGCTGCGCGGCAGACGGCCCGGCCCGACTTCGGCGACACGAAGGCCAGGTCTTCGCGCGTTCCGGTCGCCACGCATTCGGTCAGATCAAGCCCGAAACCAAGATCGTTCAAAACGGCAAGTTCGAAGCGCACGAACAGTTCACCGGCATCGGCCGGATCCTCGAGGTGATCGACGATGACGGCCAGCGCCTCATAGAGATGCGGATGCGGATCGCGCTCCGGCAGCAGGCGTAAAAGCGCGCCCAGCGCCTGGATGCCATAGACTGACGTGGCCGCCTCCATCAGCCGCGCCGCCCGGAGTTCGAGCGGCTCGATGCGGAACTCGCCCATATGCTCATCGAGCCGCGCGCGCCAGGTCAATTCGACGGTATTTCCCGGCTGAAGGACGGGCTGCATGGTGCGCGAACGGCCGGACCGCACCATGCCAAGATGCCGGCCCCGCGACGCAGTCATGACTTCGGCGATGGCCGAGCTTTCGCCGTGCCGCCTGATCCCGAGAATGATGGCCTGATCGCTCCATTGCATGAAAAAGGCATACACCCGCGATGGAAAGCGGATCAAGCGATGATGCCAGTCTGGCATCGCGATCTAGCGCTTTCACGCAGACCTCCGCACTGTCGCCTTTCGGTGACACTCACCAATTGCCTCAATTCCGTCGCGCTCTTGCCTCCCCGAGGCCATGTTTGGCATTAGAACGGCCGTACACGGCGGCAACGTCCGCTCCCTCCCGAAATGCAATCAGCAGGAATATTGACCCGATTATGTGTGTGTCCCGGAACAGCGCCGGCCGCTTGGCGCAGCTCTTCGCCCTCCTTCTTGCCACGTCCACGCTCGCAGGCTGCGTGACCAGCGGCGGACCGGCGAAGCCGAAGGGACCCGATCCCTACTATGTCGCGATGTATGGACCGAAGCCGGACGAAAAGTTTCCGCTCGACGCCATCGATATCAGGAAGGTCGATACGCGCTATCTGCGCCAGCAGGTTGCCTATGCGACCCATGAGCCGCCCGGCACCATCGTGATCGACACGCAGAATCGCTTCCTCTACCTGGTCCAGGACGGCGGCATGGCGATGCGCTACGGTATCGGGGTCGGCAAGGCCGGCCTGGAATTCGAAGGCGAAGCCCGTATCGGCCGCAAGGCCGAATGGCCGCGCTGGACGCCCACCTCCAGCATGGTCGCGCGCGAACCCGAACGCTACGGCCCGCTTGCCGGCGGCATGGAACCGGGCGTGCGCAACCCGCTTGGGCCGCGCGCGCTCTACCTTTTCCAGGGCGACCGCGACACGCTGTTCCGCATCCACGGAACCACCGAGGCCTGGTCGATCGGCAAGGCGGTATCGAGCGGCTGCATCCGGCTCTTCAACCCTGATATCATCGATCTCTACAGCCGCGTGCCGAAGGATTCGCGCGTCGTCGTGCTGCAGGCGGAAGCGCCGATGAATGAGACGCTCGCGCCAATGTCGACGCCGGCAAACGCCGGCGAGCCGTTCGCCTACTAATCCCGCTGCCGGGCGCCTACCAGGCGTCCGGCGTGCGCAGCATGTGCACAATGTTGGCCGGGTTCATGATCCAGCCGCCGCGAAAGCCTTCGCCGAGATCCTCGACCGCATCGCAGCGCACCACGCCTTTTTCGGCAAGCCCGCCGAGTGCGGCCTCATGGTCGTCGGTGAAGAGTTCGAGCCACACCTCCGCCTGGCTGTAATTCGGCGCCTCGTCGATCCAAAGCCTGTTAGGACCGAGGATAAAACCCTTGGCCGGCGCCTTCTCGTCGAAAGGCTCGAGACCGACCGTGTCGCGGTAGAAGGCGACGACCGCCTCATATTGGTGCGACGGCACCTTCATAGCGATGTTGATACCACCCGTAATCGTCATCGTGTGATCTCCCTTAAAGCGGCGGCTCGGTTGCGGGCTGCCCGGACAATTCGCTGACGTAGTAGCCCTGGCGCAGGTTGATGCCGTATTCGAGCCAGGCCTTCATGCAGGCCAGCATTTGCGACCAACCCTCGCAGTTCATGTAGGAACTCTTCTGTCCGCGCGCGTTTTCGCGCCAGCCGGTTTCGGCGATCGTCACCATGGTGGCGCCGTCCTCGAGTGGCTGGAAGCGCATCTCGACCTTGGTGCGATAAGGCTCCTCCTCCTTCTCCACCATCGCATCCCAGCGAAGGACGATGCGCTCGTGGGGTTCCACGGCCTCGACCTCTATCGGCACGTTGCCCCACCAGGTAACCGTTGTTCCGGCGACCAAGGGCCCACTGACCCCGCCAAGGGTGACGAAGTACTTGCTGATCTGATCAGGATTGACCACGGCATCGAATACCTCGGCGACAGGCCGGTCGATGCGTCCATTCACACGAAATTCGAAAGACATGACCTCTTCTCCCATTGTGCTGACACAGCATATGTTATAAAAATATAACATGTCAACCGATTCGAAAGATGACCTTGTTTTCAAGGCACTCGCCAACGGCCTGCGCCGACAGATCCTCGACGCCCTGAAGGATGAGCCGCAGACGACCGGCATGCTCTGCGAGCAGTTTGACAGCCTTGATCGCTGCACCGTCATGCAGCATTTAAGAGTTCTCGAAGACGCCGATCTGGTGATCGTTCAGCGTGAGGGCCGCGAGCGCTGGAACCACCTCAACGCCATGCCGATCCAGGCCATCCACAATCGTTGGATCAGCCAGTATGCCGGCCAGGCGATGTCGATCCTTTCCGCCCTTCAGCAAGGGCTCGACCGCCCCTCGGAATGACGGTTTCGGCTTTCCATTGCCCTGCTTTCTTCGTATGAACGCGCGACAACGCAATCTGGGGATATCGTCTTGCGCTACCTCATCACCGGCACGGCCGGCTTCATCGGTTTTCATCTTGCAAAGCGACTGATCGACGAAGGGCATTTCGTCGTCGGCTTCGACGGAATGACGCCCTACTACGACGTCACGCTCAAGGAACAGCGCCACGCGATCCTCGCCCGCTCGAACGGCTTCAAGGCGGTCGTCGGCATGCTGGAAGACCGGGATGCGCTGAACCACGCCGCAGAGCTTGCCGAGCCGGAGGTCATCATCCATCTGGCTGCCCAGGCCGGCGTCCGCTACAGCCTGGAAAACCCCAAGGCCTATGTCGATTCCAACCTCATCGGCTCCTGGAACATGTTGGAGTTGGCGCGCGAAATCGGCCCCAAGCACCTGATGCTGGCCTCGACCTCATCGATCTACGGCGCCAACGAAAAGATCCCTTTCGCCGAGACAGACCGGGCCGACGAGCCGATGACGATCTACGCGGCGACGAAGAAATCGATGGAACTGATGGCGCACAGCTATGCCCATCTCTACAAGGTGCCGACGACGGCCTTCCGTTTCTTCACGGTCTATGGCCCCTGGGGTCGGCCCGACATGGCGCTGTTCAAGTTCATCGACGCCATCCACAACGACCGGCCGATCGACATTTACGGCGAAGGCCGCATGAGCCGCGACTTCACCTATATCGACGATCTCGTCGAAGGCATCCTCAGGCTTTCGCATGTCCTCCCCTCGGAGGAAAACCGGGTGCCATCCGAAAAGGCGCAGGACACGCTGTCGCGGCAGGCGCCATTCCGCGTCGTCAATATCGGCGGCGGCCAGCCGGTCGAACTGATGACCTTCATCGAGACGATCGAAAAGGCAGTCGGTCGCCCGGCGCTTCGCAACATGCTGCCGATGCAGCAGGGCGATGTGCCACGCACCTATGCGTCTCCGGATCTGCTTGAGGCGCTCACCGATTTCAAGCCGTCGATTTCGGTGGAAGACGGTGTCGCGCGCTTTGCAGCCTGGTATGACGAATATTACGGTCGCTCCGAGAAGGCTGGCTCGCCGGCCCGGCAGGCCTGAGGCAACCATCGGCGACGACTGCCGTCGCCACACTTTGCATAAGCGAAGCTCTCGCAACAAAAGGAAGAGCAGATGAAAGTCACGATGATCGGCGCCGGCTATGTCGGCCTTGTTTCGGGTGTGTGTTTTGCCGATTTCGGCCATGACGTGGTTTGCCTCGACAAGGACGAAAGCAAGATCGATGCCCTGATGCAGGGGCGCATTCCGATCTTTGAACCCGGCCTCGACCATCTCGTCGCGAGCAATGTCCAGTCCGGCCGCCTGTCGTTCACCACGGATCTCGTTTCGGCGGTCGCGGACAGCGACGTGATCTTCATCGCCGTCGGCACGCCGTCGCGTCGCGGCGACGGCCATGCCGATCTCTCCTATGTCTACGCCGCAGCGCGCGAGATCGCCGTCAACCTCAAGGGTTTCACCGTCATCGTGACGAAGTCGACGGTTCCGGTCGGCACCGGCGACGAGGTCGAGCGCATCATCCGCGAAACCAACCCGGACGCCGATTTCGCCGTGGTTTCCAATNATCGTGACGAAGTCGACGGTTCCGGTCGGCACCGGCGACGAGGTCGAGCGCATCATCCGCGAAACCAACCCGGACGCCGATTTCGCCGTGGTTTCCAATCCGGAATTCCTGCGCGAAGGTGCCGCCATCGAGGACTTCAAGCGCCCCGACCGCATCGTCATCGGCCTTGCCGACGATGATGCGCGCGCCCGCGACGTCATGACCGAGGTCTACCGTCCGCTCTACCTCAACCAGGCGCCGCTGGTCTTCACCTCGCGCCGCACCTCCGANGACGATGATGCGCGCGCCCGCGACGTCATGACCGAGGTCTACCGTCCGCTCTACCTCAACCAGGCGCCGCTGGTCTTCACCTCGCGCCGCACCTCCGAACTAATCAAATACGCCGGCAACGCTTTCCTGGCGATGAAGATCACCTTCATCAACGAGATGGCCGATCTCTGCGAGAAGGTCGACGCCAACGTGCAGGACGTTGCCCGCGGCATCGGCCTCGACGGCCGTATCGGTGGAAAATTCCTGCATGCCGGCCCGGGTTACGGCGGCTCCTGCTTCCCGAAGGACACGCTGGCGCTGGTCAAGACCGCCCAGGACTTCGACAGCCCCGTGCGCCTGGTCGAGACCACCGTCGCCATCAATGACAACCGCAAGCGCGCCATGGGCCGCAAGGTTATCGCGGCTGCCGGCGGCGATGTACGCGGACGCAAGGTCGCCGTCCTCGGCCTCACCTTCAAGCCGAACACCGACGACATGCGCGACAGCCCGGCCATCACCGTGGTTCAGACGCTGCAGGACGCCGGCGCCCATGTCGTCGGCTATGATCCGGAAGGCATGGAAAACGCCAAGAAACTGATGGACGGTCTCGATTTCGCCAAGGATCCGTACGAGGCAGCCGCAGAGGCCGACGTGCTGGTGATCGTGACCGAATGGAACGAGTTCCGCGCGCTCGACTTCCGCCGGTTGAAAGCCGTGATGAAGGCGCCGGTACTGGTCGACCTCAGAAACATCTATCGCCCCGACGAAGTTGCAAAGCACGGCTTTGCCTATGCCAGCGTCGGCCGGCCGCAGTGAGGGCTGCAAGACACGGAATCTAACGCCGGGCGCCCTGCCCGGCGATCGTCTGCGACAGGCGGCGACAGACTTAAAGTTTCCTGTTATGCCGCATGTCGTTATCGCAAAACCGCTGCACACTTTTGCGCGACATGCTCTATGCCTTCGGTATCGGCTGGGGCGGCAGTGCCTCCCAGCTTTTGCCGGCAAGGATGACACAGCTTCGGCCGGTGACATCCGTGACGATCAGGGTCCAGGTGCCGCTATCGGCGGCATAGATTTCCATCACCGCATGCGGGTTGATCAATCCGATCCCCGCAGGCTTTTCCTGATACTGTCGCATGAGAAATTCGATCACTTCGGATCGCGCGGCACAGTTCGCCATCACCTGCGAACTTGCCGGGTTTGGAAGTGCCGTCACCGCGGCCGCCAATATGACGGCTCGAGCGAGGCCACGGATCATATTGCGTCCCATGACGCACCTCCTTTCGCCGGGAAACCCGGCGGAAAAGGAGTTTCCGCTGACCTCATCCGCCGTTGACCGGCATTGTTATGATCGGCACTTGCTCGCGACACGATACAAGTGCCGCCACGAGATCAGTATGGCGGAGCAATCCGTATATTACAATTGACTAATTTACGGAGAGTAACCCGGGAACCGATACGACTTCTGGGCGACCCGTATTACTTGCGCTTCATCGCTTCCATGAGCGCGGCACCAAAGGCGCCCTGCGACGGCTGCTGCGGCTTCTGCGGACGCGCTGGCGCGCTGCGATTGCCGTTGTTCGATCCCGGCGCCCTCGCCTCGCGGCCCGTATCGGCACCGATGTCCTTGCGCATGGTCAAGCCAATGCGCTTGCGCGGTACATCCACCTCGGTCACCCGCACCTGAACCACGTCGCCGGCCTTGACCACTTCATGGGGGTCCTTCACGAACCGGTCCGCAAGCTGCGAAACATGAACGAGGCCATCCTGATGGACGCCGATGTCGACGAAGGCGCCAAAGGCGGCAACATTTGTCACGGTGCCTTCGAGCTGCATGCCGACCTTCAGATCCTTGATGTCGTCGATGCCCTCGGCGAAGGTCGCGGTCTTGAAGCTCGGGCGCGGGTCGCGGCCCGGTTTTTCCAGTTCGGCCAGAATGTCCTTCACCGTCGGCAGGCCAAAACGCTCATCGACGAAGACACGCGGATCGAGCTGCTTCAACGCCGCGCTGTCGCCCATCAATGCGCGCACATCGCGCCCGCAGGCCGCGACGATCTTCTTGGCGACACCATAGGCTTCCGGGTGGACCGACGACGCATCGAGCGGCTCCTTGCCATCAGGAATGCGCAGGAAGCCGGCGCACTGTTCAAAGGTGCGGGCGCCGAGACGCGCGACGTTCAAGAGTTCCTTGCGGCTGGCGAACGGTCCGGCGGCATCGCGGTGTGCGACGATCGCTTCTGCCGAAGACTTGCCGAGACCGGAGACGCGCGCAAGCAGCGGTGCGGATGCCGTATTCACATCGACACCGACGGCGTTCACCGCGTCTTCCACGACCGCATCCAGCGAGCGGTTGAGCTTCGACTGGTCGACATCGTGCTGATACTGGCCGACGCCGATCGACTTCGGCTCGATCTTGACGAGCTCAGCCAGCGGGTCCTGCAGGCGCCGGGCGATGGAGACGGCGCCACGCAGGGAGACGTCTAGACCGGGGAACTCAAGTGCGGCCGTCTCCGAGGCGGAATAGACCGAAGCACCGGCTTCGGACACGATGACCTTGGTGGGCTTTGGCGCCGGCAGTTGGGCAAGCATGTCGGCGACAAGCTTCTCCGTCTCGCGGCTGCCGGTGCCATTGCCGATCGCGATCAGCTCGACCTTGTGCTTGCGGACCAGCGATGCCAGCTCGGCCTGCGTGCCGCGGACATCGTTCTTCGGCGGGAACGGATAAACGGTCGTTGTCTCCAAAAGCTTGCCGGTACCATCGACAATGGCGACCTTGACGCCGGTGCGAATGCCCGGATCCAGCCCCATCGTCGCGCGCGAGCCGGCCGGAGCGGCCAGCAGCAGGTCCTTCAGGTTGCGGGCGAAAACGTGGATTGCTTCCTCTTCCGCCCGTTCGCGCAGCTCGCGCATCAGGTCGAGAGACAGCGACATCGACAGCTTCACGCGCCAGGTCCAACCGATAACCTCGGAAAGCCATTTGTCGCCCGGCAGCTGTCCGCCGACATTGTAGGCGGCCGCAATCATGCGCTCGACCGGTTTGACGGGAGACGTATCGTCCTGATCGACGACGATATCGACTGACAACACCTCCTCGTTCCAGCCGCGCAGCATGGCAAGCGCCCGGTGACCCGGTGTGGTCGCCCAGCGTTCGGAATGATCGAAATAGTCCGAGAACTTGGCACCCGCCGCCTGCTTGCCGTCGACGACCTTGGCCCGCAGGAACGCCGCGCCCTTCATGTGATTGCGCAGGCGGCCGAGCAGGTCGGCATTCTCCGCCATGCCTTCGGCGATAATGTCGCGCGCGCCGTCAAGCGCCGTCTTCACATCGGGCACATCTGCCGTCAGAAACTTTGCGGCGCGGTCAGCCGGTGCGACCGTCCGGTCGGCGAGAATAGCTTCGGCAAGCGGCCCAAGGCCCCGCTCCTTGGCGATCTCCGCCTTGGTGCGCCGCTTCGGCTTGTAGGGCAGATAGATATCTTCGAGTTCGGCCTTGGTTTCCACCGCGGCGATCTTGGCTTCGAGTTCGTCGGTCAGCTTGCCCTGTCCGCGGATCGATTCGATGATCGAACCCCGCCTTGCCTCCAGTTCGCGCAGATAGGTCAGACGCTCAGCCAGCGTGCGCAGCTGCGTGTCGTCGAGCCCGCCGGTCACTTCCTTGCGGTAACGCGCGATGAACGGCACCGTCGCGCCCTCATCGAGCAGCTCCACCGCGGCGATTACCTGGGAGGTCGACGCCTTGATCTCGCTGGCAATGATGGCGGCGATGGGTTTTGCTGGGCTGGCCATGGTGGGATCCGTCTTTCCTGTTTTCAGTCGGCGACCATAAAGGCGCAGGTCTTCAAGGCCAAGTGAAGGCTTGCGTGGCGAAACCGGAACTCCACAGGAGAGGTGCGCTCGACCTGTGTTTTCTAAGGATGTCGTTGCACCGAAACCGCGGCGCACTTTCGGGCGACATGCGTTAAATATCCACCAGCTCAAGCGGCGGGCGGGTCATTTCGAATTCCATCAGTTCCCGTTCCTTCGCCTCGATGTAACCGCGTGCGAAAGGCACCGTATCGAGCGACGGCGACAGCTGCAGCTGGAAGATGAAGTGCTTGTCATGCAGGAAGGCCGTCTCCGACGCGGCGAGATAGAACTCCCACATCCGGAAGAAGCGCTCGTCGAACAGCTTTACCGCCTCTTCGCGCCGCGCGAGGAAACGCTCCCGCCACGCCCTTAATGTCCAGGCATAGTGCATCGACAGGATCTCGATATCCTTGACGAGAAGCTGGGTCTTTTCAACGGAAGGCAGAACCTCCGAAAGCGCCGGGATGTAACCGCCGGGGAAGATGTATTTCTCGATCCATGGATTGGTCGCCCAGGGTTTGTAGACCTGCCCGATCGAGTGCAACAGCATCACGCCCTCAGGCTTCAACAATTCCCTGATCTTGCGAAAGAATCGGCCGTAATTGCCGATGCCGACATGTTCGAACATACCGACCGACACGATGCGGTCGAACTGCCGCCCCTGCATCGTCCTATAGTCCTGAAGCTCGAAGCGGACACGATCGGAAAAGCCTCGCTTGGCCGCCCGCTCGCGCGAGATCTTCAGCTGCTCTTCGCTGAGTGTGATGCCCGTCACCTCGACGCCGGAGGATTCCGCAAGATACATCGCCATCCCGCCCCAGCCGGAGCCGACCTCAAGCACCTTCTGCCCGGGTTCAAGCAGCAGCTTGGCGGCGATATGGCGCTTCTTGGCGAGTTGCGCCTCATCGAGCGAGATGCCCGGCGGCTCGAAATAGGCGCAGGAATATTGCCAGTCCTGATCGAGGAACAGATTGAAGAGCTTGCGATCGAGATCATAGTGATGGGCGACATTGTGCCGGTTGCGATTGACCGGCATGCGGCTCTTCACCTGCTGGCGCAACACATGCTGAAGAGCAACCAGCGTGTTGGGAACAGTCGCGGCGTTCTCCAGACCGTTTTCCTTTACTATCGAGAGCACATCGAAAATGTCGCCGTCCTCGATGACGACGCGGCCATCCATATAAAGCTCGCCGAAACGAAGCCCCGGGTCGATAGCGATCGCTTTTTCAGCTTCCGCATCGACAATGCGGATCGTTGCCGGCTTTCCCGAGCCGTCACCCAGAATGACCTGCTCACCCGCAGAAAAAAACACCGTCAGATTGCCCTTGCGCACCAGACGGCGAAGCAAATTCAACAATGCCGCATTCATATCCAACCCCTGCCAGACACATCCTGTGTCCTGCTGCGTAGGAGCGGCGACGGGGCCGGTTCTATCGGGGCTTCCGGGAAAGCGTTGCGGCGCGCATGAAGAATGATGCGGAACGCAGGGGCATGACGCGACCTAATTCCGGAAGCGGCGAAAACCGGCTCTGGCGTGGCCTCATGGTATCCGGAACAGATGCGGCGCTCCTCGTGCGCGCGCTGCCGGAAATTCGCCATGCCAGCCGCCATCGGGCTCCTATCCATCAGAACTTACACTAACTTAGTAAGCTTCAAACGATTGGCAATGGGCTTTTTATGCCCCCTCAAAGATTTGTTTGCTTAGTAAATCGGCCGAATTGGCCTCAGCTCCGACGACCCCGCGACCCGGTAGGGAATGCCGGTCATGCGGCCGGGTGAAATCGAGCATGGGACCAACAGGCACGATGCGGGTCGGATTGACGTGGGCGATGCCGTAATAGCCTCGCTTGATATGGTCGATGCGCACCGTCTCGGCGATGCCGGGCCACTGGTAGATTTCGCGCAGATAGTTGGAAAGCGCCGGATAATCTTCGATCCGGCGAAGATTGCACTTGAAGACGCCGTGGTAGGCCGCATCGAACCGGATCAATGTCACGAACAGACGGATATCGGCCTCCGTCAGGTACTCGCCGGCGATGTAACGATTGGCCGCCAGGTGGCGCTCGAGCTCGTCGAGCATCCCGAACAGGCTCGTGACGGCCTCGTCATAGGCGCTTTGAGACTTGGCGAACCCGGCGCGGTAGACGCCGTTGTTGACGCGCTCGTAAATCGGGTCGTTCCAGTGATCGATCTCCGCACGCAGCGCTTGAGGGTAAAAATCGAGGCGGTTGCCGGTCAGGTCGTCGAAAGCCGAATTCAGGATGCGGATGATGTCGGCGGATTCGTTGTTGACGATGCGCCCTTCCTTCATGTCCCAAAGGACGGGGACCGACACCTTGCCGGTGTAATGGCCATCACTCGCCGTATAGAGCTCGTGATGATAACGGATCAGACCAACACGCCCGCCAGCGTCCACAGGCTCGTCGTAGACCCAACCATCCTCGCCTAGCAGCGGGTCGGAGACGGTAAGCCCGATGACGTCCTGCAGTCCCTTGAGATTGCGAAAAGCGATCGTGCGCGACGCCCAGGGGCAGAGGTACGAAACGAACAGACGAAAGCGCCCGGCCTCCGCCGGAAGACCTGGCTGCCCCTGCGGGCCGGGGCCGCCATCGGCCGTGATCCAGCTGTGGAAACGGGTCGGCTCGCGGAAAAAGGCGCCACCCTTCATCTCGCTCGCAGCAACGTCACCCTTGACCCATTTTCCATCGACGAGCTGCGGCATGAATTCTCTCCTGAACCTACGGGGAATGCCAACTCACTCACACGCGGGCGCGTGCCGGTCAATTCGGCGGCCGGTTGACAGATCGTTCGCATTACACAGCCCACACGCCCAGCGCGTAGCATCACGGTAGCGCCACATTGTCGAGCAATCCCGGTCGCGAGAGGGAGAATCAGGATGAAAAGATTCGTCATTGTCGCCGTGCTTTTTGCTGCCGTCGTCTGGCTCCTCAACACGTCCCTGCTGGCAACGCCCCCCGAGGGCCCGCCTAAGATTCTCGCGCATCGCGGCATCCACCAGACCTATCCGAAAGCGGGCGTGGGGAACGATACCTGCACGGCCGAGATCATCGAAAAGCCACGGCACGATCACCTCGAAAATACCGTCGCCTGAATGCAGGCCGCCTTCGATTCCGGCGCTGCGGTCGTCGAACTCGACATCCACCTGACGCCCGATCGGCAGTTCGCGGTCTTCCACGACTGGACGTTCGACTGCCGCACTGAAGGCAAAGGGGTCACCGAGGAAACGCCAATGACGGTGCTGAAATCGCTCGACATCGGCTACGGCTATACCGCCGACGGCGGCAAGACCTTTCCGTTCCGCGGAAAAGGCACCGGCCACATGCCGACCTTGGAGGAGGTTTTCACCGCCCTGCCCGATCGCCAGTTTCTCGTCAATTTCAAGAGCCGCCGGGCCGAGGAAGGCGCAGCGCTCGCCGCCCTGCTCGAAACACATCCGGAATGGCGGCAAGCCGTCTTTGGGGTCTATGGCGGCGGCGAGCCGACGCGGGAAGCGCTGAAGCTGGTGAAGGGCCTGCGTGGTTACGACAGGAACTCTGTCGTCGGCTGCCTCGCCCGCTACATCGCCTATGGCTGGACCGGCGTCGTTCCGGCCGCCTGCCAGAACACGCTGGTGATCGTTCCGGGAAACTATGCGCCCTGGCTGTGGGGTTGGCCCGACCGTTTTGCACAGCGCATGAAATCAGCCGGCAGCGAGATCATCCTGCTCGGCCCCTATGCCGGCGGAGATTTCACCACGGGCATCGATAGCGCGGAAGATCTTGAACTGGTGCCGGAGAACTTCTCGGGCTACGTCTGGACTAACCGTGCCGAGATGATCGGGCCGATGCTGGCAAAAAGACAGCCGGCGTCCTACAGCGCCGCGCGTCTTATTAGACGCGCAAAGGTCGCTGCAGCACTTTGATTTGCTGCATGTTTTTATCCTTAAATCGAATAGGATTTAAGGAAACATGCAGTAGCGGTTCCTATCCAATCTCGTTTGTCACTGAGGGAGCGTACGGTTGGGGCACCGGCGCCTTGACCTGAGACAAGTCCCGCCTGTCGTTTCGGCAGATGCCCGGCAGCCCGAAGTTCACCCTCCGAGAGGAGCCGGCCGCCAGCAGGGCTGGCGAGCGGCGTTAGCGGTATTGAGAATACTGGCCGATCAGCGTGGGAACTCAAGACCCATTTCGCGGAAGCGCTCGGGATCATCGCCCCAGTTTTCACGCACCTTGACGAACAGGAAGAGGTGCACCGGCTGCTCAAGGATTTCGGAGATTTCCTTCCGCGACGCGGTGGAGATCGCCTTGATCGCATCGCCATTCTTGCCGAGTGCGATCTTCTTCTGGCTTTCGCGCTCGACGTAGATCACCTGTTCGATACGAACGGATCCGTCCTTGCGCTCTTCCCACTTCTCGGTTTCGACATGCGAGGCGTAGGGAAGTTCCTGATGCAGGCGCAGGAACAGTTTTTCGCGAGTGATTTCGGCCGCGAGCTGGCGCATCGGCAGGTCGGAGATCTGGTCTTCCGGATAATACCAGGGACCTTCCGGCAGCGTCTCGGCAAGATAATCCATCAGATCCTTGCAGCCCGAGCCGGTCAGCGCGGAGATCATGAAGGTGCGCTCGAACTTGATCGTCTCGTTGGCCGCCGCTGCAAGCTTCAGCAGATCCTCCGGTCGCACCTGGTCGATCTTGTTCAGAACCAGGATCTTCGGCTGGTGGACTTCCTTCATGCCCTGAAGGATCGTTTCCGCATCGCCCTTCAGGCCACGCTCGCTGTCGATCAGGAGCATGATCACATCGGCGTCCTTGGCGCCACCCCAGGCCGTCGTCACCATTGCCCGGTCGAGCCGGCGCCGTGGCTTGAAGATGCCCGGCGTGTCCATGAACACGATCTGTGCGTTGTCGTGGATGGCAATGCCACGCACGATCGCCCGGGTCGTCTGAACCTTGTGGCTGACGATCGAAACCTTGGCGCCGACGAGGCGGTTGACCAGCGTCGATTTTCCCGCGTTGGTGGCGCCGATCAGCGCCACGAAACCAGAGTGGGTCGGCGCGCTTTCGGCGGCCGTATCTTTTTCCATATCCGTCATGTTTTCCGTCAATTTCCGGCGGAGACTTTCCGCCACACGCCTTCGCGTTCCAACAATTTTGTCGCGGCCACCTGCTCGGCGCCGCGCTTGGATCGATCCGTCCCGGTCTCGGGCGCAACGCCGGCAACCTCCACGGTCACCGTGAAACGCGGGTCGTGGTCGGGGCCGGAGCGGTTGTCCGTCCGATATGTCGGCGCAATGCCAAACTTGGCATGCGCCCATTCCTGCAATTCGGTCTTGGCATCGCGACGGGCGCCGTCGGCACGGGTCGCCCGCTCTTTCCAGTGAAGCAGCACGAATTTACGCGCCGCCTCCAGCCCGCCGTCGAGATAGATGGCGGCGATGAGCGACTCTACCACATCGGCGCGCACATTCATCATCGCCTTTCCGGTGATTTTCTTCACGTCGGAACCGGTGCGGATAAACTGGTGCAGCGCCAGGTCGTCGGCGACCAGGGCGCAGCTCTCGGCGCTGACGAGCTGGTTCAGCCGCACCGAAAGTTCGCCCTCGTTGGCATCACGAAAGGTCTGGAACAGAAGCTCGGAGACGCAAAGCCCCAGCACACGGTCTCCGAGGAATTCGAGCCGCTGGTAGTTCGATCCCCTGGCATTGCGGGCGCTGGAATGGGTCAGCGCCCGATCGAGCCGTTCCTTCTCGCTGAACTGATAGCCAATCACGGCCTCGAGCTTGGCCCGATCCTCCGCGCTTAGCGACCGCGCCTTCATCATTCGACCGCCTTGAACAGGCGGTCGTAGCGCAGGTTCGCCGGCCACTTCCAGATCTCGCGGAACGAGGTGTCATTGCCGAGCGAGAAGAAGATCAGGCTCGCGCGGCCGACAAGGTTCTCGGCCGGCACGAAGCCGACGTCGAAGCGGCTGTCGGCCGAGTTGTCGCGATTGTCGCCCATCATGAAGTAATGACCTTCGGGCACGATGAACTCGCGGGTGTTGTCACCGCGCGAATCCGGGAACTGATCGAGCGTGTCATAGGAAACGCCATTGTCCATGGTTTCGCGGTAGACCGGAACGTCGCCACCGGTGTCGTACTGATCGTCGGCGCGGAAGACACCGTCAGGCGCGCGATCGATCGGCTTGTCGTTGACGTAGAGAATGCTGTTGCGGACCTGGATGCGATCGCCCGGCAGGCCAACCAGACGCTTGATGTAGTCGATGTCCGGGTTTGGCGGAAAGCGGAAGACGACGATGTCGCCGCGCTCCGGCTCGCTGGCGAAGATTCGGCCCGAGAACAGATCCGGCGAGAACGGCAGCGAATACTTGGAGTAGCCGTAGGCGAACTTGTTGACGAAGATGTAGTCGCCGACAAGCAGGGTCGGCATCATCGAGCCCGACGGAATGGTGAAGGGCTGAAAGAAGACGGTGCGAATGACCACGGCCAGGAGCAGCGCCTGGATGATGACCTTCACATTCTCCCAGAGACCGCTCTGCTTCGCTTCTGTCTTTTCTGCCACGCTGCTGTCTTCCTTTGTCATCGGCGCGCTGGATAGGCGCTCCGCTCAATCAACTGTCATTCGCGCTTTCGGTTCCAGCCTCACCGGCGGATGCGCAATTCTGTATCCATGCTGCAAGGGCGCTCTGCCCCCTGCAATCGGGCACGCCCGGATTTCTCAACGGAATGCTCTAAACCGTTCCCTCTGGCGGGGCAACGGGGAGTGCTTCGATAATCACGAAGGCCTGCGCCAGCGGGAAATCGTCGGTAATCGTCAGATGGATTGCCGCCCGATGCCCCTTGGGCACCATCGCCTGGAGCCGTTCGGCAGCACCACCGCTCAAATGCATCGTGGGCTTGCCACCGGGCATATTGATGACGCCCATGTCTTTCCAGAAGACGCCATGCGCTATTCCGGTGCCGAGCGCCTTGGAACAGGCCTCCTTGGCAGCGAAGCGCTTGGCGTAGGAGGCGGCGCGGTTCTTGCGACCTTCGGACTTGGCAATTTCCACCTCGGTGAAGCAACGATTGACGAAACGCTCGCCGAAACGCGAGAGCGAGTTTTCGATGCGCCTGATGTCGATGAGGTCGCTGCCGATACCGATGATCATGATGTGGACCTTGCACCGGACGCGCGCGCGCGCCTGCGGCGGGACTGGAAAAGACGGGCTGCTTGATAGGCAAGAGGATAGAAGATCAGTGCGCCGGCGGCGGCAAGCGGAACCGATCCGATGAGCATAGGCTTGAACACAGGCCCCCAAAGCGCCGACAATTCGAGGTGCTCGACCATATGCGCGACGTCCGCGCCGGTTGCGGGACCTGACGCCTGCGGTCCCATGATGACCGTGCCAAGTTCGTAGGACGCGGTCAGGATCATCGGGATGGTCACCGGGTTGGCAAGCGCCGTGGTGATCGCTGCCGCAAGCAGATTGCCGGAGAACGCGGAGGCAACCGCGACCGCGATGATGATATGCAGCCCAAAGAAGGGCGTGAAGGAGGACGCGGCACCTGCAGCGACCCCGACCGCAATCGAGTGCGGTGACGACGACAGGCGCAGGATGCGCAGCGCCATGTATCTCGGGCCACGCCGAAAGCCCTTGCGCGGCCATAAAAGCGCGCGAAGCCTCTCGGATATCGTGACCGGTTTTCTACGTCTGAATAACATTATGCCGTCATGACCGCATCTTGAAACCGCCAGTCGGCACAAGACGGCGTGTCCGCCTGTTTAAAGGCCGCAAGATAGGCGTCATGCCCCTTGCTTGCAACCCGCTGGCGTGTGGTGCAGCGATCACGATTGAGCCATTCGCCTGGCGCATGGCTCGCCATTCCCGCCATCATGCGGGAACAGGCAGCGGCTTAGTAGCCGTTGCGGAACAGGCCGCGATCGATCTGGCGCTGACGGTATTCGAGATCGATGCGATCGACCGAACCGTTGAGATAGGCGAGCTCGCGCTCTTCCTGAGTGGCGACGCGCAGAGCGCGGGTGATCTTCTTCAACTGATTTAACATGGCAAACCTCTTCGTTTACCTCCCATGCAGAAGATAGTTTAGAGGTCACTGTTCCACCAGAGCCAGGAAGAGACAGCAGCCATGCGCAACAAGCATGCCTTGCCGTTTTTCAAGCCCCGACCTGCCTGTTTTGAAGGCAACTGCGCAAAACGGACGCGCATAGGCCCAAACTTCACCGCCGAATGCGAGTATCGCCAACCCTCACGGACGGCCAGACAGACGGAGGCAAGAAGAAGAAAGTGCCGGTCATGATCCGCCTGCCAAGGCGAGACCCCGACGGAAGGCGGAAGCAACGGCGCCGGTGGTGACGGTTCGGCAGCTATGCGAAAGTCGAGCGGCGCCCCTTCACTCGAAGAGGCGCTTGACCGTGGAGATGCTCGGCAATTCCTTCAACTGCGTGATCAGGTGGTTCAGCTGCCTCAGATCCCAGACCTCGAGATCGAACTGCAACTCACTGAAGTCGGCAGCCACACGCCCCATGGAAAGCGAGCGGATGTTGACGTCGCTCGTCGCGATCGACTGGGCGACCTCCGCCAGCGTGCCCGGCTCGTTCAAGGCGCTGATGGCGATGCGCGCCATGAAGCGGCTGCTGTTGGCCTCGTCCAGATCCCAACGCACGTCGATCCAGCGCTCCGGCTCGTCGTCGAACTTCTGCAGGATCGGCGACTGGATCGGGTAGATGGTGATCCCCTTGTCCTTCTCCATGATGCCGACGATACGGTCGCCCGGAACTGCACCCGCCGCGCTGAAATGCACGCCGGCGTTACCCGAGAGCCCGCGGATCGGCAGCGCTTCCGGACCTTCCGCTTGCGCCGGCTCGCCCGCCTCCTTGGATCGGCCAGGCAACTTGAACACCATGCCGGCGGCACTGCGCATGTTGAACCAGCCATCGTCGGCGTTCGGCTTGACGGTGACGCGCTCGTCCTGATGGTCGGGGAAAACCGCGCGCAGCACGTCGAGCGACGACAGTTCGCCGCGGCCAACCGACGCGATCGCATCCTCGACCTCTTTATGTCCAAGCCGATGCAGCGCGGGCTTCAGCGCTTCGCGTGAAAACGTCTTGCTGGCGCGCTCGAAGGTTCGCTCCAGAATGCGATAGCCGAGGCCGGCATATTGCTTGCGGATGGCAGCGCGCGTCGCGCGCCGGATGGCGGAGCGCGCCTTGCCGGTGACGACGATTTCTTCCCACGCCGGCGGCGGCACCTGGATGCCCGAACGGATGATCTCGACTTCGTCGCCGTTGTTGAGGCGCGTGACCAGCGGCATGATGCGGCCGTTGATCTTGGCGCCGACGCAGGTGTCGCCGATGTTGGTGTGGACCGCATAGGCAAAGTCGATCGGCGTCGCGCCACGCGGCAGCGCAATCAGCTGCCCCTTCGGCGTGAAGCAGAACACCTGGTCCTGGAAAAGCTCGAGCTTGGTATGCTCGAGAAACTCTTCCGGGTTGTCGCCTTCGGCGAGCGACTCGATCGTGCGCCGCAGCCAGGAATAGGCGTTCGAGGTCGGCGACAGGGCGGTTTCCGTCGAGACCCCCTCGCCGTCCTTGTAGAGCGAGTGAGCGGCAATACCGTATTCGGCGATATCGTTCATCCGGCGCGTGCGAATCTGCAGTTCGATGCGCTGGCGCGACGGGCCGACGATGGTCGTATGGATTGACTGGTAATCGTTCTGCTTTGGCGTCGAGATATAATCCTTGAAGCGGCCAGGCACGACGCGCCAGCGGGTGTGCACGATGCCAAGCGCGCGATAGCACGACGGGATATCGTCGACGACGATACGAAAGCCCCAGACGTCGGAAAGCTGCTCGAAGGACAGGGATTTCGACTGCATCTTGCGGAAGACCGAATAGGGCTTCTTCTGCCGCCCCTTGACTTGCGCGCCCTTCAACCCCTCGGTCTGGAGCAGCTCAGTCAATTCGTCCTCGATCTTCTTGATCAGGCCTTCATTGCGCTCGGACAGCTCTTCCAGGCGGCGGGTGACGGTTTCGAAGGCCTCCGGATTGATATGGCGGAACGAGAGGTTTTCGAGCTCCTCGCGCATATCCTGCATGCCCATGCGGCCGGCGAGCGGCGCATAGATGTCCATCGTCTCTTCGGAGATGCGTGCCCGCTTCTCGGGCGTCATATGGTCGAGCGTGCGCATGTTGTGCAGACGATCGGCAAGCTTGACCAAGAGGACGCGCACGTCGTCGGAGATCGCGAGCAGCAACTTGCGCAGGTTTTCCGCCTGCTTGGCTTTCTTGGTGACGAGATCGAGCTTCTTGATCTTGGTCAGGCCCTCGACAAGCGCACCGATGTCCTCGCCGAAGAGATCATCGATCTCCTGCCGGGTCGCGGTCGTATCCTCGATCGTGTCGTGCAAGAGCGCGACTGCGATCGTCGATTCGTCGAGATGCATTTCCGTAAGGATCGCCGCCACTTCCAGCGGGTGGGAAATGTAGGGGTCGCCGCTTGCCCGCTTCTGCTGCCCGTGCTTCTGCATCGCGTAGACGTAAGCCTTGTTCAACAGGGCTTCATTGACGTCGGGCTTGTATTTCTGAACGCGCTCAACGAGCTCGTACTGGCGCATCATTCGCTGGCGGCTCCATGGGAAAAGACAATAAAAAAAGTGCGCCAATCATACGAGTGGCGCACTGCTTTGAAAACACGCGGGAACGCTTGTTCCGTTACGGATCTCAGTAGTCGTCGCTCTTTTCCGGGGGCACGAGGCCCTCGATGCCGGCCAGAAGTTCCTCTTCCGACATGCGGTCGAAAGTGATTGCCTCCGGCTGGTCGTCGTCTTCCGCCGTCTCGGCAAAAGTCGTGTCGGCATCGGCTTGCACCAGCGAAGCCGGATCGGGCTCGGGCTCGTCCACTTCGACGTGCTTCTGCAGCGAGTGGATCAGGTCTTCCTTGAGGTCGCCGGGCGAGAGCGTCTCGTCGGCGATTTCGCGGAGAGCCACGACGGGGTTCTTGTCATTGTCGCGATCGATGGTGATCGCTGCGCCCTGCGAGATCAGGCGGGCGCGGTGGCTGGCGAGCAGCACGAGTTCGAAACGGTTGTCGACCTTGTCAATGCAATCTTCGACGGTGACGCGGGCCATTGCCTGTCCTTTTGGGCTCAAAGCGCGGCGATCATCGCCGCAGCACGGATTAACGACACGAGACCGGAACGGCCGCCGGATGACGGCCTCGTCGGCTCCGATTTCTGGAATTAGCCGCCCGGATACAATCAAAACAGCATAAGTTCAAGTTTTTCCTGCACGGAGCGCTCACATCATCCTTTACTGCGTGATAAAATGCGACGCGGACGGGCTGGACTTTGTATTCACACACCCTAGTTGCATTTTCTAATACAAACCGGAAACGCCTGGTAGAAACTGCAGATTTCCGATGTGGACGAACTGCAGCAACTGCTAAAACTAGCTATATTCGCGTGCCGCCGCTTGGAATAATGCAAGTGGTTAACTACATTATTTGCAATATCAGCAATTATTAATGTAATCGCCGTATTTTCGCGCATCCGCCGACGGGCCGCTTACCCGAATGTGATGCGCACCAAAAAGGAATAACGATGTTTGACCCTCGCGAGAAAATCGCTCTTTTTATCGACGGCGCCAACCTCTACGCCGCGTCGAAGAGCCTCGGTTTCGACATCGACTATCGCAAACTGCTCAAGGCATTTCAAAAGCGTGGCTATCTGCTACGCGCCTACTACTATACGGCTCTCATCGAAGACCAGGAATATTCGTCGATCCGTCCGCTGATCGACTGGCTTGACTATAACGGTTACAAGGTCGTGACCAAGCCTGCGAAGGAATTCACGGACTCGCTCGGTCGCCGCAAGATCAAGGGCAACATGGACATCGAACTTGCGATCGATGCCATGGAACAGTCAGAAACCGTCGATCATCTGGTGATCTTCTCGGGCGATGGCGACTTCACCACGCTCGTCGAAGCGCTGCAGCGGAAGGGTCGCAAGGTTTCGGTGGTATCGACGATGTCGACCCAGCCACCGATGATCGCCGATGACCTGCGCCGACAGGCGGATCACTTCATCGATCTCGTCACGCTGCGGGCCGAAATCGGCCGTGACCCATCGGAACGCGTTCCCCGGCAACATGTCGAGCCGGTAGCCGACCCCGTTGGGATCTGAGCGAACCAGTCACTCGCCAAACAACGAAAAAAATTTTTAGGCAGGGCGTCGGGGCGAGAGTGCGGCTGCGTTCAGCCGCGCTCTTTCAGCAGTCGGCTCTTCTGCCTGTTCCAATCGCGCTCCTTGGCGCTTTCACGCTTGTCGTGCAATTTCTTGCCCTTGCCGAGCGCCAGCTCGAGCTTCGCCCGGCCCTGATCGTTGAAATAGATCTTGAGCGGAATGAGCGACATGCCTTCGCGATTGACGGCCCCCTGCAGCCGGTTGACCTCGCGCTTGGACAGCAACAGCTTGCGACGGCGGCGGGTCTCATGGTTGAATCGGTTTGCCTGCAGGTACTCCGGCAGATAGGAATTGATCAGCCAGATTTCCCCGCCCTCGTCGGTGGCGTAGGATTCGGCGATGTTTGCCTTGCCTTCACGCAGCGACTTCACCTCGGTGCCGGTCAGAACCAGGCCGGCCTCGTAGGTGTCGACGATCTCGTAGTTGAAGCGGGCCTTTCGGTTTTCCGCGACAATCTTCTTGACCGTGCGCTGGCTTCCCTTGGGTGCCATCAGTTCATCAATCCTGCATGTCTGAGCGCCGAGTCGATTGCGGCTTCCGTTGCCGGCTCCAGTGTCGAAAGCAGCGGCGAACGAACCGCGCGGCTCATACGGCCGAGACGGTTCAGCGCGTACTTGGCGCCGCACAGGCCAGGCTCCATGAAGATCGCCTTGTGCAGCGGCATCAACTTGTCCTGATATTCCAGTGCCTTGGCATAATCGCCAGCAAGGGTGGCCTGCTGGAATTCGGCGCAAAGCCGCGGCGCGACATTTGCCGTGACCGAAATGCAGCCGACCCCACCATGGGCGTTGAAGCCGAGCGCCGTTGCGTCTTCGCCGGAAAGCTGAACGAAATCCTTGCCGCAGGCCATGCGCTGCTCGGATACGCGTTCGATCTTGCCGGTGGCATCCTTCACGCCGATGATCGTCGAATGGGCCTTGGCAAGCGCGGCCATGGTTTCGACGCTCATGTCGACGACGGAGCGACCGGGGATATTGTAGATGACGATCGGCAGCTTCACGCTCTCGGCAATCGCCGAATAGTGGGCAAACAGGCCCTTCTGCGTGGGCTTGTTGTAATAGGGTGTAACGACGAGCACCGCGTCCGCACCCGCCTTTTCGGCGTGCTGCGCAAGCTCGATGGCTTCGGTCGTGTTATTGGAGCCGGCGCCTGCGATTACCGGCACGCGGCCGGCGGCTGCCTTGATGCAGAGCTCGACGACCTGCTTGTGCTCGGCATGCGAAAGGGTCGGGGATTCACCTGTCGTGCCGACGGGCACGAGACCGGAGCTTCCCTCTTTTATCTGCCATTCCACATGCGCGACGAAACCTTCCGCATCCACCGCGCCGGCGGCGGTGAACGGTGTTACGAGAGCGGGAATGGAACCCTTGAACATGCACAACTCCTGACGGCTCAAAGGACGAGCATACACTCACGCTTTGGCCGTAATCGACGGTTAAAAAACTGCCGCACCATAATCATGTGAGGGGGCTGCGGCAAGCGCCGTGACACGGCATTTCATGCCGGTTTTCACGTAAAAGCTTGACGTTCAAGCCGCATAATCCTTGAGGCTCGCCACCCGGTGCTAAGGTGGCGGCGGTGCGATTGCTGTGATCTATAAACCCCGGTAACCTTTCGTTAGGCAATCCGGCGGCAAATGAATGTGAGACACGGGGAAACACGGGGCTCTTGATGCGCGGATCAATTCTTCTGCCTGTCGCCGCCATGATCGGCACAGCGCTTCTGGCCTCGTCGGCCCTCTCCTCCGAAGCCTCGAACACAGTGCCGGTACCGGGCAGCAAACCCGCAATCTCAGACAAGGTCGGGCGCGTTTCGGGTAAGGACATCACCGGCGCGATCCCGGCGACGGTATCGCCCATTCAGGGCGGCTTGAAGGTCGGTCTGGATGCGCTTTCCGACAAGGATCCGACCAAGGCGATCACCGTTCGAAACGGCATGCACGAGGGCACGCTCGATCGTCATATTCTGACTTGGGCAATCGCCGTATCGGGGCAACGTGGCGTCCCCTCCTACGAGATCGCCGACGCCCAGCGCGAACTGCAGGGGTGGCCGGGCCTCAAATCGCTTCGCGCCCATTCCGAGCGCGCACTTTACCGCGAGAACCCGGCAGCCCCCGATATTCTTGCCGCCTTTGGGCAGACGCAGCCCGAAACCACGGAAGGGACGATCATCCTTGCCCGCGCGCTGGTGGCACAGGGGCAGAGTGCGACCGCAGCAACGCGGCTGCGCGCGCTCTGGTTCAAGCAGGGGCTCGACAAGGATGTGGAAACGCAGATCCTGTCGGAATTTTCCGGCCTGCTGACGGTTGCCGACCACAGACGGCGGATGACGATGCTGCTTTATCGCAACCGCGTCGAGCAGGCCGAACGCTTCAGCGATCTCGGCAAGGCGCAGTCGCTCTATCGCGCCTGGGCCGCCGTCAGCCGCGGCAGCACCAATGCCCCTGCGCTGATATCGGCGATCGACGCCTCATGGCATAAGGACCCGGCCTATCTGTTCATCCGTATCGAAAGCCTGCGTAAGCAGGACAAATATGCGGAGGCCGCCAAGCTGCTGGCCACGATGCCTAGGGATCAGGACGCGTTGGTCAATCCCGGTGAATGGTGGACCGAACAACGGATCGTCAGCCGCGGCTTGCTGGACAAGGGGGATTTTCGCGGCGCCTACCGAGTTGCCGCAAACCACAAGGCAACCGAGGCGACCGATATCGTCGATGCAGAGTTTCACGCCGGCTGGTTCGCGCTGCGCGGCATGGAAGATCCGGCCGCAGCATCGCAGCATTTCCGACGGATCCTTGATGTTTCCAACCGGCCGCTTTCGGCGTCCCGCGCTTGGTATTGGCTCGGCCGATCGGCGGAAGCGGGCGGACCGGGCAATGCCAAGGACTATTTCGCCAATGCCGCCCGCTTTCCAGGCACCTTCTACGGTCAACTCGCCGCTGCGCGGCTCGGCCACAAGGCACTCAACGTTACCTATCCCGCCCCTTCAGCGGAAGACCGTGCCCGTTTCGAAAACCGCGAGGCGGTTCGCGCCATCGCACGGCTGGAAGCGGCAGGTCACGGCTGGCGTGCCGACAGCATCTATCGGGCACTTGCGGAAGAACTGACGAGCCCCGGCGAACTGGCGATCCTTTCGGCACGCGCCGAAAAGACCCGCAATCATCAGCTTTCACTCCAGATCGGCAAGACCGCCTTTGGCCGTGGCATCGATGTCGCTGCACTCGCTTTTCCCGTCGGCGTCATCCCGTCGACCGCCAACATCGATGGCTCGGGCAAGGCGCTCGCCTACGCGATCGCGCGCCAGGAAAGCGCCTTCAATCCTGCGGCGGTCTCCACGGCCAACGCGCGCGGCTTGCTGCAACTGCTGCCCGGCACCGCCAAAGGGGTAGCCAGCCGCTACGGCCTTGCTTACTCCAAGGAGCGCCTGACGAGCGATGCCGGATACAACGCCACCCTCGGCGCGCATTATCTCGGCGAGCAGATCAACAGCTTCGGTGGTTCCTATATTCTCACCTTCATTGCCTACAATGCCGGCCCGCGTCGCGTACCGGACTGGCTCAGCCGCTATGGCGACCCGCGCGGCAAACCGATCGACGAGGTCGTCGACTGGATTGAGCGCATCCCGTTCCAGGAAACGCGCAACTACGTCCAGCGCGTGATGGAAAACTATCAGGTCTACAAGGTCAGGCTCGGTCAAGGCGCTGACATAGTCGCCGACCTTAGAATGGGACGACAGTTACCTTAGCGCAATTCCAGCAAGAGTGCGCAGCGGTGGTGCGTCAGACATCGCATAAAAACAAAGAGATAGCGCGCTTCTATGAACCCGTGCCAACGGGAAACGCTACTGCATGTTTCGTTAGATCGTATGCGATTCGAGGATAAAACATGCAGCAATTCACAGTGCTACAGCGACCTTTGCGCGTCTGATAAGACCCGCGGCGCTGTAGGTTCAGATTGGTTGTTCGTCGTTATCGTTGACAAATGGAGATGATCAAATAATCGTGATAGCAGAAGGCGGCACAAAGTACGATGTCACGCATTTCCCTTCTTGAAGGTTCCATCCTCCCCGACGAAAATGGTGAAGGCAATGAAGACGTTAACAGTTATCGCCCTGTCGGTGGTGACAGTAATGAGTGGCGTTCCGCCAGCACAAGCATTTCCGATCGCCCCGAAGATTGCGTCTCAAGCCACCGATGTCCAACCGGCGCAATTCCCGTACGAGCGCGGTGAAGCGCGGAAGAGTGCTAGCGGATGTGGTTTCCCCTATTGCGGCCGTGGCTATCGGTACAACCGGCACGGTTACTACGGCGACAGACATGGCCATTATCGCGATGGTTACCGCGGATACTATCGGGACCACGATAATGATGCCGGCGCGTTCATCGGCGGACTTGCGGCCGGTGCGATCATAGGCGGCTTGTTGAGCCAGCCAAGATACTACAACCGTCCGGGAGTTGCCGGCGGCAGCTCACATACCAGCTGGTGCTACGCCCGATATCGGTCCTATCGAGCCTGGGACAACACGTATCAGCCTTATGGTGGTCCGCGGCGGCAGTGCAATTCGCCCTACTGAAAAGACTGGATGGGGCGGCGGCCCCTCGCACCCTCCCAATGTTTCCGCTGCTCCGGTATCGGCGCGAAAACGTGGTTTTAAAGCCTGTGACCGGCGATCTCGCGGTCCAAAAGGTAGCGCGAGCGGCGAGTCCTTTCATTCCCTGAACGCCGGACCGCCTGCTTGCCGTTTCCGTTTCAATGGCTACGATCCGCCCGGGTGCAGATGGAGGGCGAGGCTGAAATGAACGAGTATGGGGCGGATGCGTTTCGGGAACATCGCTTCCCCGGGGTTGGCGGATTGCAGCTCTACGCGCGGGCCTACGGACCTGGGCCTCAGCCACGAGCGGCAACTCCGGTTATCTGCCTGCCAGGGCTCACGCGCAACAGCCGAGACTTTCACCAACTTGCCACCTTTCTTGCATCGTCGTCGGGAGGCGGGCACCCCGTTATCTCATTGGACTACCGTGGCCGCGGGAATTCGGAACGCGACGGCGATAAGAGTCGCTATACGGTTGCAGTCGAAACGTCCGACGTCATCACCGCGTGCGCATATTTCGCTATTGAAAAGGCAATTTTTATCGGCACCTCACGTGGTGGGCTGATCCTGCACCATTTGATCGGCCTGGCCCCCGGCTTGATAGCAGGGGCCGTGCTCAATGACATCGGGCCTGTCATCGAAATCGGGGGATTGCTCGGGATCCGGGACTATCTCAACACAGGGACCGGACCGGTAAGTTGGACCGCAGCGCCCAACTACCTGAAAGCCATGCACGGAGACGATTTCCCGATCCTTCACGAGGTCGAATGGCTGCAGATGGCAAGGGCGATCTATCGCGACGAAGGCGGCATTCCTGTCGTCGACTTCGATCCAGCAATTGCGGCACAACTGCAGGCGCTGACGTCGGACATGTTGCTGCCGGATCTTTGGCCCCAGTTCCACGCCTTTACCGGGCTTCCGATGATGGTCGTTCGCGGCGAACATTCCAAGCTGCTGTCAAGCACCACGGTCGATGAGATGAAGAGCAGGCATCCCAACTTGACGACCGTGACAGCCGCCGGACAAGGCCATGCACCGCTGCTGCATCTCGACGGCCCCAGGCATGCCATAGCCGCCTTTGTTCACCACTGCATGTTTCCTTAAATCCTATTCGATTTAAGGATAAAAACATGCAGCAATTCAAAGTGCTACGGCGACCTTTGCGCGTCTAATAGGACGCGCGGCGCTGTAGCAGCGAACGCGCGCCTGCGCTCCCGCCTGAGATCGCATTTCCTTTATGGAAAGCGCCAAACGAAAAAGCCCGGCTCGAAAGCCGGGCTTCTCTAAACTGACCGAGGTCAGATCAGATTAGAAGTCGCGCTGCAGGCGGACGAAGCCGAATACCTGGTCGTCGCCGTTGTCTTCATCTTCGTACTGAACCGATACGCGGGTAGCGAGGCCTTCGGTGATCTTGTAGTCAACCGTTACGCCAGCGCGCCATGCATCGTCGCCGCCGAAGCTGTTGACGGAATCCTGCAGGCTACCGAAGTACTGAGCGCCAGGAGTGATCGCCAGCTTGTCGGTTGCGTTGAAGCGGTACGAAGCAGCAACGCTCCACTCAGACTGAGCCCAGTAGGTGTTCGGGTTCGAAGCCCAGATACCAGCAAGCTGGAAGACGCCCGGGCCGAGGTCTGCAGAGAGCAAGCCGCGGATCGCGCCTTCTTCCCACTCGGTGTCGTAGCCGCCGAGCAAGTCGAAGGAAACGCCGCCGAGCGAAGCCGAAACGATACCGGAGATGCCAACGCCGTTTGCCTTGGTGGACCAGCCTTCGAGCTCGTCGATCGAGATACCGGCCTGGAAGGTGCCGCCGTCATAGAGGTAGGCAATCGAGTTGAACTCGGTGACGTTGCCGAGCGTGTCGGTTTCGCCGTTGATGCCCTTATCCCACCAGTTGTAGAAGAAACCGGCCTTCAGGCCACCGAGCTGGATGTAGGCTTCATCAACGTCGATGAAGTCGCTATCGCCAGAGTCGGTGTCGTTGTCGGCATTGAATTCAGCAGCGAAGAAGCCGGTGAGCGTGCCGTACTCGGTGTCGCTCTTGGCATCCCATGCGACGTAAGCGCGCGAGAAGACATCCCAGTCCGACGTGGACTGATCGTTGAAGCCGTCACCGTCGAAGTCATGGTTCGCCTGGTTGTAACGGCTCTGCGATGCCTCAGAACCGAACGAGCCCTGAACGCGGATGAAGCCGCTGAGCTTCAGGCAGGTTTCGGTGCCCGGGATGTAGAAGTAGCCAGTGCCGAAAGCGTCGCAAACGCGAACGTATTCCATGGGCTCCGGCTCGGCGGCGACGATTGCGTCGGCTGCCTGTGCGCCGGATACTGCTGCGAGAGCTGCAGCGGAGCCGAGAAGAAGGCTCTTGATGTTCATTTCTGACCTCCAGTCAAAAGTTTCAAACGGGTCTGGGTATTTTGCTGAAGGACAGCGTTCCCTGCCCCATCCCCAACGTTCAAGAAGTCGGACGATCAACCGCCCTTGCTTCCGGATTTGAAAATACAAGACGCGGTCATCGGCGCAACGTCCAACTGATGAGATCGCGTGCTTTGCCTCGCCCTTCGCCGAACCCTGTTGCTGAAACGACACAAAATCGCCGCATGCGGCCCGAGAAAATTAACAAAGGATTAAGAAAAGCCTTTATTCCCTTGAGCTTAGCGTAAGGACAAGTGGCATCTCCTGTTTCAGAAAGAGGCAGAAAGCGGCCCAAATTGGGGGGAAACGCCGGTCCGGCTGCCAAATTCCTTGGAAGGAGCGACGTGCTGCATCGCCACATTTCTCAGAATCGACATTGCGGGTTGCCCCTCCGACAGCGGGAATCACCAGAATCAATTTGCGAGATTCGCAGTTGATCGTGCGCAGCGCCTGATTCTGAGCGGAGAAAAGCCGAGGAGATTCATGAACATTGGCGCGAATGGCGCTGCGAGTGTTTTCCCGCTCGCGACTAGACCGATGTCACATGGGTAAAGACGAGACCCATCAGCCGATGACCGAGATGCGACGAGTGGGAAAATTCAACCTTGGAAGGTGATGGCGGAGAAGAAGGGATTCGAACCCTCGATACCCTTCCGGGTATACTCCCTTAGCAGGGGAGCGCCTTCGACCACTCGGCCACCTCTCCGTTAGCGCCTGACTAGTGTCAGACCGCAGGCAATGCAAGATTTTTTTGTCGGTTTCCGGGAAATGATCGCATTTTCATGTGGGCACCGGGGGAACCAAGCCCCTCACGCGGCCGAAGACTCACGGGAAGCAGCGGTTCGACTGTGGTCGAGAGCGGCAGCAATGCGAGACGAACAGGACCGAGCCTACTGCATGTTTCCTTAGATCGTATTCGATTTAAGGATAAAAACATGCAGCAATCCAAAGTGCGACAGCGACCTTTGCGCGTCTAATAAGACGCGTGGCGCTGTAGCTTTCACCAGCACGTTTCTATGACTTTCGCGAAAGCCTATCGATCGCATCGAGCGTTGCCGCGCCAAAGTCCCCGTCGACAGGACCACTGTAAAAACCGCGATCCTTCAATAGCGCCTGCATTTCCTTGCGGAAGGCCGGCGTGAAATTGCTCGGCTGGGACTTCAACTCCTGAAGCTTGGCCGGATCGCCGCCCTCGATGCTGGCTGCCGCCCAGCGCACCGCCTCCTTCGCATCCGCCTTGGTGCCCAGGCCATAGTCATAAAGGCGGCTCAGATTTCCCATGGCGTAGGCGCTGCTGGCATTCGCCGCCATCTCGTACCAAGTGCGGGCCTGAGCATAGTCCTGGGTGACGCCGGTGCCGATATCGTAGAACCAGCCGAGCAATGCCATGGAATAGGAATCCCCGACATTGGCCGCCTTTTCATACCAGGTCTTGGCTTCGACATAGTTCTGCTCGGTGCCGAGCCCGTTCTGGTAGGCCCAACCGAGCGACGACATCGCGTTGACGTCGCCACCTTCGGCGGCCTTCTTGTACCACGACAGCGACTGCGTCAGGTCCTTGGGCAGGCCGAGGCCCTCTCTGTAGAACCAGGCCACCGTCGCCATCGCGTTGGCGTAACCCTGGTTGGCGGCCAGTTGGTACCATCTGGCCGCTTCATCATAATCCTGGGCGATGCCGCCATAGCCCTCGCGATAGAGCCAGCCGAGCGATGCCTGGCCATAGGCATTGCCGGCCTTGGCTGCTTGCTCGAACATCCGGCGGCCCTGGTCGACATCGACGGCGCCATCGGTGCCGTAAACGGAGAACCATGCCAGATTGGTCAACGCGTACATATTGCCGCCGTCGGCGGCCTTTTGATAATTGTGGCGTGCCTCGACATAGTCGCGTCCGGCATCCTGTGCCCGGCCCAACATATTGACGAGCATCATGTCATCCGGGTTTTCGTTGACCGCCTGGGCGCAGGCCGTCAGTGCGCGGGCGGAATCAAGCTTCAAGAAATTCACACCAACGAAGCCGGGCATCGACTGAGGTTCACCTGCCAGCAGATAGCAGTCGCGCGAAGCCTGCGTGTCCTTGCCGGTCTGCGAGATGTTGAGGCCCTTTTGTGGTTCGAGGGCGGCGATCTGCTGCTCGGCCTCTGCCTTATGCTTGCTGTCGGGATAGCGCTCGAGGAACCGCGTCAGCGCGGCGGCATCGGTCGATTGCTTGAGGGCATCCCAGGCGATCTCGTCAGGGGTCACGCTCGACATCTGCTCCGCCTCGGCCAGGAGCTTCAGCTTCTTCTCCGCCAACATCTTGTAGACGGGATCGGACCCATGCTTGGCGAGAAAGGCATCGATCAGGTCTTTGTCGGCGAGATCGCGGATGTTCTGCCAGTCGGCAGCGGCAGCCGACTGGCTGTTCGGCGAGAGCTGCTCGCCGTTATTCGTGATGTTGATGTTCACTTCCTTTATATTCAGGAAGATCTGCGCACCGCCAAGCGACCCATAGACAAAGGGCTCCTGACCGCGGTTTGTGACCGAAACCACCTCATCGCGGACCTTGCCCAAGGCGATTCGCACATCGACACCCGGCTCGGTGAGATATTTGGCAAGTGCGGTGGCAAACGGGCTGTTCTTGCCCTCGCCATCAAGCGCCACTGTTCCGGCCTTGGAAGCGAAAGCGACAAGCAGGTCGGCCGATTCCGGCTCGACACGCGCCAGGCCCCGCGAAACTGCGCGCGTCGAGATCGAGCGCGTCATGCTTTGCTCGAACGGATTGTTGCGACAGGCGTCGAGTATCACCAGCTTGAGCTTCGTTGCGCCCTCGAGCGAGCGCTGAACCCGATCAAGGCCAATCGCCTCGTCCTCGATATCCTTGTCCGTCTTCAATTGCACATCGGTCGGCAGCAGGAAGTTCTGGCCGTTCATTTCCATGCCGTGGCCGGAATAGTAGACGATCGCCACGTCGGCGCCCGTCGCCAGATCTTCAAAATCGCGCAGCGCCTTGACCATGTCCTGGCGCCCGAGGTCATGAACGGTGGTGACGGAATCGAAGCCGGCCTCCTCGAACGAAGCCTTCATCAGTTCGACGTCATTGGCGGGATTGTTGAGTTGCGAGGTCGCTTCGTACTTTTCGTTGCCGATCAACAGGGCAACGCGCTTTGCGGCCAAGACCTCGGCCGGCGCAAACGCCGACACCGCCACCAAAAGAATGACGAACGACCGCCAGCGCGACGAATGCCCCGAAAACATGCTCTTCCCTCCGGCGTCACCCCTTATCCACCAACTCCTCGGGAGCAGGATTGAGGAGGCGCACAACCCCAATGACGGCACTTCGGGACGATGCCAACGCCCCACAATCATGCCCAAATGAAACTATTACGTATGAGCCAGGGGCTTTCAATGTCTCCGATCGCCATATTTTTTGAGGTGGCTCGTCGTCTGCGCCGCCGCAAGGTCGAAGCAAGCAGGCGATCTTAACCCGGACGCCGCATCGCTTGCTCCGGGTGATTCCGGCCGAGCCTGATGCGTTTCCTGCGCCAATGAAAGGCTATGCGTTCTCGGAGTTTGCCATGTCGATGAAAATGCACGTCGCGGAAGCGAAGCCAGGACAGCTGGCAACGACGTATCAACACTACTTTATTGAGCGTCCCTGCCGGATTCTCATCATTGGCCAGCACCTCAAGGCAAAGACCAAATATCAATGCCTGCTGCGTCACATTTCGATCGCCGGCGCCATGCTCGATTTCAATGCCGCACTGATCGTGCCGAAACACTTCTTCCTCGAGATCGACGGATTCAAGGAAGAGATCGGCTGTTCCCAGGTCCACCGCAGCGGCGCGGAACTCGGCGTGCGCTTCAACATGCTGCTGGCGCCCGATTTCATCAGCCGGTTGATCCGCATGCAATTTTCAAGCGGTGGCTTTTGATTGTGGCCGGCTCCGGTACACGGAAAATGACCGATGTTAGATTTTTATCGAACTCCTTCAGGGGATTGCAAACTTCTCAACCGAAACTGCACTCGACTTACCTCGGCATTCACGCGAGGATTAAGCGTGGGCGAATGAGTTGCCCACGATCGAAGGCCGAGTTTGGCAATGATCGCATTTCGCGATCCGGCGTTGGCGGAGAATGACAGATGCAGCAGACGATGTATTCCTGCGTGCCCTCGCCGTTCTACGAGCGTCGCTACGAACGCTTTTCCATCGGCCATGCCGCCACCCTGACGACGGTGCAGCCGGGCCTTGGCAGCGTGTCTGTCAGGACCTGTCGGATGATCGACATTTCCCGCGGTGGCGCCAGCTTTGCCGTGCAGACCACCATCGGCCTGCCGCAGCATTATTATCTCCATATCATCGGCACAGCACTCCGCATCGGCTGCGCCGAGGTCTATCGCAACGGCGATCGCGTCGGCGTGCAATTCATCAAGCCGATCGAACAGAGCCTGCTGCGCGAGATCATCCGCCAGGAATTCTTTACCGGCCAGAACGCAAAAACGCCCAAGCGCCGCTGATGCCTCTGCGGCCGGCGCAACGGGCGTCAAAACGCAACAATTCGCGACGGCTTTCTCATCAAGGCGATTCCGCATTGCCGAAGCATGGGTTAAGTTCCGCGAACTTTGTTCGAACGGGGCCTTATATAAAGCATGTCCGCATTCTCTCGCTTCACGCCGCTCATCCAATCCCTGCCCTCCACCATTCCCTTCGTCGGGCCTGAGGCCATTGAGCGCCAGCGCGGGCGCGCCATCGCGGCCCGTATTGGCGCCAACGAAAGCGGGTTCGGACCTGCTGAAAGCGTCGTGCAGGCGATGCGAGAGGCGGCAACGGGAACGTGGAAATATGCGGACCCGGAAAACCATGATCTGAAGCAGGCGCTGGCTGCCCGGCTTGGTGTCCCTGCCGCCAACATTGCGATCGGCGAAGGCATCGATGGCCTGCTCGGGCAGATCGTGCGGCTCGTCATCGAACCCGGCATGCCGGTCGTCACATCGCTCGGTGCCTATCCGACCTTCAACTATCACGTCGTCGGTCACGGGGGCCGGCTGGTGACGGTGCCGTATGTCGGCGATCGCGAGGACCTCGATGGCTTGCTTGCAGCCGTCGAAAAGGAAAACGCCCCGCTCGTCTATTTCGCCAATCCTGACAATCCGATGGGAAGCTGGTGGGACGCCGAGCGCATCGTCGAGTTCGCCAGGGCCTTGCCCGAAACAACGCTCTTCATTCTTGACGAAGCCTATTGCGAAACCGCTCCTGCTGGGGCCCTACCCGCCATCAACAGCTTGATCGACATGCCAAATGTCGTGAGGACTCGGACCTTCTCCAAGGCCTATGGCCTTGCCGGGTCACGGGTTGGTTACGTCATCACCACGCCCGGGACTGCCCAGGCATTCGACAAGATCCGCAATCATTTCGGGATGAACCGGATCGGCGTGGCGGCGGCGGTGGCGGCGCTTGCGGATCAGGATTATCTGAACTCGGTAACGGCAAGGATCGCGCATTCGCGCGAACGCATCGCAGAGATCGCCAGGCGCAACGGATTGTCGCCGCTCGTTTCTGCGACCAATTTCGTTGCGATCGATTGTGGACGGGACGCGGTCTATGCGCGTGCGATCGTCGATACACTGATGAGCGACCACGGCATCTTCATCCGCATGCCCGGCGTAGCCCCGCTCAATCGCTGCATTCGCGTCAGCACCGGGCCGGAAGCGGAGATGGATCTGCTTGAAGCTGCCCTGCCGCAGGTTCTGGCCAAACTGGCAGGCGGCCAATAGGCCTTCATCTCCGGCGCCTGCGCGCTGGCGGGCGCCGCTGGACGGGAGCTTGCTCCCGCCTTGTCGTTCAGTGAACGGTCATCCATTCGCGGGCGGCACGAAGCGCGGCTGCGAGGTCGGATTTGCTCATGGTCATCGAGAGGTCAGCGCGCAGATCAACGGCGCGGTCGCAGCCCTTGATCGCGGCAATGTTCAGCCATTTGTGGGCGGCCACCAGATCGACCGGCCGACCGCGGCCGGTCGCATAGGCCAGACCCATTTCGCAGAACACGTCCGCCTGGTTTTCACCACCCATCGCGGTATTCGAAGCAACCTGCATATCAAAGCGTGCCATTGTCTTGTCCCTGTTTTGCCTGGTTGGTTTTCCGAAGCGGCCCGCCCTTTGGAGGCGGACCATGCTCCAGATCAGCATTCGTTTTTGGTCCCTGTTCGACCGCGCCTCTTTGTGGGCCTTTCCGAACCGCGCCATCTTTTGCAGCGTCGTCTTCGGTCATTTGGCGGGGTGAATTTCTCCGCTCGTCTTATGGGTCTTACTATGCAGCACGGCCTTCAATACGCGCTTAAAATGCATGATTAATTTGCGACAAACAAAGTCCAAACACTTGGTAAACTTGAGTTTTTGTTAAACATCGAAAGGCCGGAAATCCGGCGCATTCGAATAAAAATTTACGAAATATTCAACTGCCGATTTCAACCAAACGGTAACCACGAAACAAGCACCCGGCCTGCCAACGCCGTCCTTCCTCGATTTTTCTCCGCCTGAACCCGGCAAAGAAAAAGCATAAACGGCCTTGTTCAAGCCAGTTTACCTTTACGTACGCGTAAGCTATCGTGCGCGCGGCGGTGAGGAGACTGCCTTTCAAACGAGGATATCTGCAGAGATGCCGGCGAAGCGGACCGCGCCGGCAACTTCTATCTGGAGGAATGAATGTACCGTACCCTGTTCATGACCGCGGCTCTCGCTCTTGGCGTCGTCGGAACGGCCGTTGCCGCCGAACCGATCGTCGGCAACTGGAAGACCGCAACCGGCGCTACGGCCGAGATTGCCCCTTGCGGCGGCGCTTTCTGCGTCACGCTGAAGACTGGCAAACACGCCGGCAAGCGGATCGGCAACCTGTCCGGCACGGATGGCAGCTATTCCGGAGAGATCACCGATCCCGAAACCGACAAGACCTATAGCGGCTCGGGTGCAGTCAGCGGCAACTCGCTGAAGATGAAGGGCTGCGTGCTCAAGATTCTCTGCAAATCGCAGACCTGGTCGCGCCTCTAGCTAGAGCATGTCGCGCAAAAGTGTGCCGCGCGTTTGCGATAACGGCATGCGTAAAACAAGAACTTAAATCGCGAGATCGCGACGCGCTTTAAGATCGATACAAAAGGGTGGCCATCGGGGTCGCTCCCAGAGCGTTGACAAACCCGCCGATATTTTCGGTGGGTTTTGTTTTTGAAATGCCAGGCGCATCCAGCCGCCTGCCAAAGACCGCCCATCTGCCGCATCGTTGGCTTGGGCGCGCGCCCTGCCCCGCGAGAACGGCGGCTATTTCAATCGCAAGATGAACGCCAGATGAACGACCGTATCAGCAAGAGTTCAGTTTGGTTGTGCGAAAACACGCTCAATCGATTTGAACTGCCTCCAGACCAACGGACAGAACCATGGACATTCTTGCTCGGCGCCTCACTATTATCAGCCTTCTTATGGTTGTTTTTGCGATGACCCTCGCGGCCGCAGTCAGCGCAGATACCGAACGTCGCCGCAGCAACACTTATCTCGGCTCGCTGACGGATTGCACAGCGCATACAGCGCAATACTGCCAAGCCAAGCTCTAAGGGAGAAACCGACATGCTGGCCGCCCTTTCCACATCCGCCTTTCTCTCGCTGCGTGTTCTTGCACTTGCCAGCCTGCTGATGGCGCCGGTTGGGGCGCTCGCCTATAGCAAGGCCAATGGCCTCGGCATCGGCAAGCAGGGCGCCGGCCTCGTTCTCTTCGTGACGCTGCACCGTCAATCCATGAGCTGACCGAAGGCGCCACCGGCGCCTTTTAATTTGCCTGTCTCTCTTGCATCGCCGAGCGCCTTCCTGTCCTTTCACGGCTGAAAGGATCTGCTATCGATGCCAGCCTATGCCGTCTATTCCCTTGCCGCCCTTGCCGAGATCGCAGGATGTTTCGCCTTCTGGGCCTGGCTGAAACTCGACAAGCCGATCTGGTGGCTGATCCCGGGCATGGCGTCGCTGGCACTGTTTGCCTGGCTGCTGACACTGATCGACAGCTCGGCAGCCGGCCGAGCCTATGCGGCCTACGGCGGGGTCTATATCGCCGCGTCACTCATCTGGCTGTGGCTTGCCGAAGGCGTGCGGCCCGATCGCTGGGATCTGACCGGAATGGTCGTCGCGCTCATAGGCAGCGCCCTCATCCTTGCTGGACCACGCTAAGACCGCTTCTGCATAATGCCTTAAAGGCATTTATGCAGAGAGTTTAAAGCGTTACAGCGTCCTTTGCGCGTCATATCTGACGCGCAACGCTGTAAAGTTGTTCTGCCAGACGCGGTTGTGCATGCCAGCATCTTGTCGTTTGCTTGTCAGAGGCCTCAGCCTATAATGCGACATGAACAAGCGAATCTCTTCACACTCCGTCCTTTCCGTCTCCACACCCGATCCGTTCGAGCCGCAGTTCTTCGATGATCCGGCGGCGGCAGTCGATTGCCTGGAGGCGCTCTACGATCGCAATACCCGGTTCCTCACAGAGGCTTTCGAGGGGCTGGGCAAGAACGGCGTGACCCTGACGCGCTACCGCGCCTGCTACCCGCAGGTCAGCATCGAGACCAGCAGCTTCGGCCATGTCGATTCCCGCCTGTCCTACGGTTATGTCAGCGCACCGGGCGTCTACACCACGACGATCACGCGACCAAAACTGTTTCGGCACTATCTGAAGGAACAGTTGGGGCACCTGATGCGTAATCACGGCCTCGGCATTACCGTGTCCGAATCCTCCACCCCGGTCCCGCTGCATTTCGCCTTCGGCGAAGGCGCCCACGTCGAAGCGTCGGCGGGCGAAGCCATCGATATTCCGCTACGCGACCTGTTCGACGCACCTGATCTGACGACGACCGACGACGAGATCGCCAACGGCTCCTACGAACCTGGCCCGGGCGAACCCTCCCCGCTTGCACCGTTCACCGCGCAGCGCATCGACTATTCGCTTGCCCGCCTCAGCCACTACACGGCCACGAGTGCGACGCATTTCCAGAACTTCGTACTGTTCACCAACTATCAGTTCTACATCGACGAGTTCTGCGCCTGGGCGCGCCAGCAGATGGCGGAGGGCGGCAACGGCTACACGGCCTTCGTCGAGCCCGGCAACATCATCACGCCTGCCGGTTCCGACAAGCCGGAAACGGACTATACGCTCGCCCGCCTGCCGCAGATGCCCGCCTACCACCTGAAGAAGAAGGGCCACGGCGGCATCACCATGGTCAATATCGGCGTTGGCCCATCGAACGCCAAGACGATCACCGACCATATCGCCGTGCTGCGCCCGCATGTCTGGCTGATGCTCGGGCACTGCGCCGGGCTCAGGAACAGCCAGCGCCTCGGCGACTATGTTCTTGCCCATGCCTATATGCGCGAAGACCATGTGCTGGACGACGACCTGCCGGTCTGGATCCCCCTGCCGGCACTTGCCGAAGTGCAGGTGGCGTTGCAGGACGCCGTGGCGGAGGTCACCGGCTACCGCGACTATGATCTCAAGCAGATCATGCGCACCGGCACCGTTGCCACCATCGACAACCGCAACTGGGAACTGCGCGACCAGCGCGGACCGGTCAAGCGCCTGTCGCAGGCGCGCGCGATCGCACTCGACATGGAATCGGCGACGATCGCGGCCAACGGCTTCCGCTTCCGCGTGCCCTACGGCACGCTGCTTTGCGTTTCAGACAAGCCGCTTCACGGCGAGTTGAAGCTTCCGGGCATGGCAACAGCCTTCTACCGGACACAGGTCAGCCAGCATCTGAAGATCGGGATCCTCGCTTTGCAGAAACTTGCGGCGATGCCGCCTGAGAAGCTGCACTCCCGCAAGCTCAGAAGCTTCTACGAGACGTCGTTCCAGTAACCGTGACGGCGCCTACGGCTTTCTCTGCAGAAGCATCGACAGCATCGTGCCCGCGACAGCGGACACGATGATCAGCAGATGCGCGTTGACGCCGGCGCCGGCCAATTGCTCCAGCGCTGCGCGGTCCGCCCCTGCTCCGAAAGAAACGGCGCCGGCGGCGATCGCTGCGGGATAAGTGCCGACGCCCGCCGGCGCGTGCATCGGCAAGACGGAGGAGAGTTCGCCGCCAAGAGCCCCGCCAAAACAGGCAGCAAGCGGCGCGACACCCATGATCGCCAGAACCCAGGCGAGAACCACCACCTTGACCGCCCAATTCAGAATGGTCATCGCCCAGGCCCTGAGGAATGCCTTTGTCGTGCCGGGCAGACCTGTATCCAGCTCTTCGACGATCGATTCCAGTCTTGCCGGCAGCAACCGCCGCGCCAGGGCGACAACGCGATCCTTCAACAGAAAGAACGGAAGTGGCGCGACCAGCGCCGCGATCCAGAGCGCCCAGGCGACGCCTGATCCGCGGCCAAAAACCAGGCCGACTGCGGCGACCGTCAACAGGGCATGCAGGTCGAGCAGCCGCATGACCAGAAGTGCCGCGGTCCCCCGCGCCAGCGGGATGGAGAATTCCGACCGCATCAACAGTGGAAAGCTCGTCTCTCCGGCGCGAAAAGGCAACATGATGTTCAGGAGATTGTGGACTTGGGTGACGCGAAACAGCGCCAGAAACCGGCCTGACGTTTCCGCCGGGAAATAATCATAGATGCGATAGCAGCGAATGAAATAGGTGGCGACAAGAAGTATCAGGGCCGCGAGCCCGGAACCGACGCCGATTTTCGTCCATTGATCGAGCAGCGTTCGCCAGCCCCAGATCCACTGGACAAAAACCGCATAGGCGACAATCGCCGCGGCCGATATCAGCGTCACACGGTTGCGCGCCAGCCACGATCGCCGCTCGAACTCGCAGCCAGAATTCATCAGACGCCGATTTCCCGTGTTGAAACACAACTTTGCACGTTGGTTATCACCGATAACTGTGCAAGAAAATGATTATGTAAGCGCACCCCTATTCTTCCGGCTCGTGCAAGGCGCGCCGAATGCACGAGCGATCCCATGCTGCCCATCGAGCTATCCGTCGTCATCCCAGTCTTCAACGAAGAGGACAGCATTGAGCCGCTCATCACGCGCGTCAGTGACGCCATGGTGAATTTTTCAGCCCCTTGGGAGCTGATCCTGGTCGATGACGGCAGCACCGATCGCACGCTCACCAATGCAAGGAAGGCGCTCTGTCGCCCCGATCTTCAGCTGAAAATCATCGAACTGCAGAAGAACTTCGGGCAGACCGCCGCCATGCAATCCGGCATCGACGCGGCGTCCGGCCGGTTGATCGCCACACTCGACGGTGATCTGCAGAACGACCCGGTCGATATTCCCGCTATGGTCAAAGCAATCGAGGAGCGGCAACTCGACCTGCTCGTCGGCTGGCGCAAGAATCGTCAAGATGGGCTGTTGCTCAGAAAAATCCCGTCCTGGTGCGCCAACCGGCTAATCGGCAAGATCACCGGCGTCCGGCTGCACGACTATGGTTGCAGCCTGAAGGTTTACCGCGCCTCGATCATCAAGCAGGTCAAGCTGATGGGCGAGATGCATCGCTTCATCCCCGCCTGGGTCGCAGGGGTCGTACCCAGCAGCCGCATCGGCGAAATGCCGGTGACCCACCACGCGCGCCAGCATGGCCACTCGAAATACGGTATCTCGCGCACCTTCCGCGTGATCCTCGATCTGCTTTCGGTTCTGTTCTTCATGCGCTACAAGGCGCGCCCGGGCCACTTCTTCGGCTCGATCGGGCTTGCAGCCGGGGCGGCGAGCGTCCTCATCCTGCTCTATCTTGCCTTCGACAAGTTCCTTCTCGGCAACGACATCGGCACCCGCCCGATGCTGATCGTTGGCGTGATGCTGTTTCTGTCGGCGGTGCAACTCGTGACAACAGGCATTCTCGCCGAGATGATGGCGCGTGCCTATTTCCGCGACGACGAAACCACCAGCTATATCGTGCGTGAGGTCTTTGTACGGGATCAAACGAATGTTTGAGTTCGTCGAGCGGCGACCCAACCTCGTCACCGCCCTACTCGCCGGCTATTTCCTGCTCTGCATCAGCCTGCGTCTCGCCGTTTCGAATTCGCTCGAAATCGACGAGGCGGAGCAGGCATTCGTGTCGCAGTTCCTGCGGCTCGGTTACGGCGCGCAACCGCCCTTCTACAACTGGCTGCAATACGGGCTTGCATCCGTTTTCGGACCGTCTCTCGCGACGATGACGGTGCTCAAGAACCTGCTTCTGTTTCTTTGCTGTCTCTTCTATGGCTTCGCCGCGCGCGAAGTCCTTGCAGAAAAGCGCCTGGCGCTGATTGCCATGCTCGGCGTGCTGACACTGCCGCCGATTTTCCTACTTGCGCAGCGTGACCTTTCCCATACGGTCGCGGCACTGTTCGCCGTATCACTGTTTCTCTACGGCTTCCTGCGGACATTGGTCCGGCCGAGTCTCGCGGCCTATCTGCTGACCGGCCTTGCTGTCGGCATCGGCTTCATCTCCAAGTACAATTTTGCGCTTGTACCCGCCGCTGCCGTCCTTGCCATTCTGCCGGAACCCAAGCTACGCGAGCGCCTTTTCGACTGGCGTATCCTGGTCTCGCTGTTGGTTGCGGCACTGATCGCTTTGCCGCATGGCTGGTGGATCCTCGAAAACCTCGGCTCCGCCTCAAACAACACCTTTCTTGAGATGCGCGAGGCCCATTCCGAAGGCCGCCTCGCACAGGCGTTCGGCGGCGTGGTTTCGCTCATTGCCGCCACGATCCGCGGCGGTATCGTGCCGCTGATCGTGTTCGGACTCATATTCCGCAAGAGCATTCCTGCGATTTGGTCGGCGCAAAGCCAATGGACTCGCGTTGTCGGCCGTATGCTTGCAATCTGCCTCGTGGCAGTCCTATTGATTGTTCTGGGGGTCGGAGCCACGCATATCCGGGAAAAGTGGCTCGTGCTCTTCCTGATTCTCCTGCCGCTCTATCTCTGCCTCAAGGTCGAAGCGGCTGGCGTCGATGCCGCGTTTAAACTTCGACCGTTCCTGTGGCTCGTGGCCTTCATCGTGCTCACTACGCTGATGGTGGTTTCCGCCCGCGCAATCGTGCGGCCGCTCTTCGGCAAATATTCGCGATTGAGCATTCCCTACGCCACGCTGGCCGAAGCGGTCGTTAAGCTCGGGGGTCGCGAACCGGCCCTGATCCTTGCGAAAGACAGGTTGATCGGTGGCAACCTTCGCACGCACCTTCACGATGCTCCCGTGCTCACCCCCGGCTATCTTGACGCAGGGACGGCCAGCGCATCGTTGCCGCTGCTCGTCGTCTGGAGCGATGACGGCAAGGCGGAGCCAATCCTGCCCGAGGCGCTGGCAAACGCCATGAAAACGCGTGGATTTTCGACGACGTCGGCAACGCCACAGGTTCTGTCCCTGCCCTACCTGCACGGCAAGGCTGAAGACCGGTACACTTTCGGCTACCTCTGGGTCAGGGACTGACCCGGGGTCACGAACTAGACCGGTCGGCGCCGACGAGCAGTTTGAGTTCGCCGGGATGGATCCTCAACGCGACGTCGCGGCCCATTGGCAGAAGTTCGCCATCGATAACGCAGTTGATCTTCCGGTCGACCTTGGGGAAATGCAGGTCCAAAGCATGGCCGCTCATCTCGGTAATAACCGGATTGTCGCGGAACTTGCCGCGCAGCACGTCGAGCGCAAGCTTGGCAACGCCGGGCGGGCTCAACGGCGGTGCCGTGTAGAAGCCGAGATGGCCGGCGGTCACGTCATCAGCATACATCAGCGTATCGCGCCCGAACGGGTTGTTCGACACGGACACAGCCGAAACGTGCCGGCTTTCATGGTGACCATCCACGTCGAACTCGATCTCGAAATCCGGCGGATTGAGAATGACCCCGACCGCAGCGCGTGTGCTCGCCGTGATCTTGCCCAGGCGCGATCGAAAACTGAACGATTCGCGGTAGCGCACCATGCGAGCATGCAGACCCATCGAGAACTGGTGGACGAAGGCTCGGCCATCGGCGCTGCCGATATCGCCGTCGATGATCGTGCCCTGCGCCAGAACTTCCGGCACCTTCCAGATATCGAGCGGCAATTTCAGCGTGCGCGCAAAAAGGTTCATCGTCCCCGCAGGAACGACCCCAAGCGGCATGCCGGTTTTCCAGGCAACGCCCGCGGCTGCCGAAATCGTACCGTCGCCGCCACCCGCCACGATTGCGTCGAGATCGTCGCGCCGGCAGGTCTTTTCCAGGGTCTCCTGCATCTCGGCGCCCGAGACGGTCGCGATCTCGATCTGGTGACCCGCATCGCGAAAGACCGCCTCAACCCTGTTGCCATAGGCCGCCATGTCCGTCGTTCGGAAGGTCCCACCATCCCGATTGAAGATAGCTTTGATTTTCATGAAAGGCTTACAGGCTCCATTGCCGTGGCACACGGGCGTCCACTGCGATGAGATAATCGCAATCGGCGCCGTTTCCAGAGCCTTACCAAAACTTAACCTTGAACCCGCGTCGGCGGGCGCTCGAATTCACCGTCGCTGCCCACCTTTGTCTGCAGGGCGGCAACGTCGCCGACCTGCTTCGGCGTCACTCCGGCAGCTTGAGCGGACCACCTGTCTTGATCGAGCGGATGGCGAAGTTGGAACGGATGTCAGTCACGCCGGGCATGGCCAGCAATGTCTCCGTCAGCAGCGTCTCATAGGCGGAGAGATCTTCGACGACGACCTCAGCAAGAAAATCGGCATTTCCGGAGATCAGGAAGCAGGAGACAACTTCGGGAATGGCAAGCAGCGCCTCTTGCTGACGCTGGGCATTCTCGCGGCTGTGCTGGCCGACCTTGATTTCCACGAAAACGGTCAGGCCGAGCCCGACTTCCTTGCGATCGATGTCGGCCCGATAACCGCGCAGGATCCCCGATTTCTCCAGATTGCGGATGCGCCGCAGGCATGGCGACGGCGACAGATTGACACGTTCGGCAATCTCCACGTTCGTTGCCCGCGCGTCCTCCTGTAAGATCTTGAGAATCGCGAGATCGAATTTATCTAGACTTGGCATAGTTGATAATCCAGTGAGGCCGTATTGGCATATGATTGCGCACCATAGGCCATTTGAAGCATAAATCGCAAGGACATGCCCCGCCCCCAGGCAGTAATCTTCTTCCCAGGCCCAAGCGATTGTGGGCATTTAAATCGGGAAGGAAAATCAGATGGTTGCGCTCACACTCGATCGCGGCAACGCCACGCCTGTCGCCGCCGGCTATGCCGGCGCCTTCGTCACCGTCCTGATCTGGGCGGGGTGGATTCTTGCGACACGGCATACCGCCGGCACCGCACTCGGCACAATCGATCTCGGCCTCATCCGCTACGGCGTTCCTGCGCTGGTTCTTGCACCGGTTTGGCTCAAGATCGGGCTCCTGCCGCGCAAGCTTCCGCTGCTCCTGCTTCTCCTGATGGTGGCTGGTTCCGGCGCGCTGTTCTTTCAGGTCGCGGCCTTCGCCATCCATGCGACGCCCGCCTCTTCGGTCGGCGTGCTGCTCGGGGGCTCGATGCCGCTGGCGACGGCGCTGATCGGCATCACCCTCTTCGGAGAGCGTCCAGACCGGATGCGCATCGTCGGCTTTGCCGCCATCGTTGCGGGCGTTGCCCTTCTGCTCGCCCGCAGCCTTGCCGGCACCACTGGCACCGGCTGGACCGGCTACGCCCTCCTTCCGGCGGCAGCCACGCTCTGGGCGATCTATACCCACGCCTTCCGGCGCTCCGGCCTCAGCCCGCTCGAAGGCAGTGCACTGATCGCCGTCTGGTCTTTTCTTATCCACCTGCTGCTTGCCGGCATCTTCGGCAGCACGCTTGCAAGCGTTCCGCTGAAGGAGATCGCGCTGCAAATCACCAGCCAGGGCCTGCTCTCGGGCCTCGTCGCGATGGTCGCCTATGGCGTGGCCGTTCGCAGCCTCGGCGGAACTCAGGCCGCCGCCTTCACCGCGCTGACCCCGGTACTGGCAATGTTCGGCGGCGCAATTCTTCTCGGTGAACAGATCGGCCCGTTCGAAATTGTCGCCGCCATTGTCACGGCGGTCGGCGTGGCGCTCTCGACCGGCATCCTTTCACCGCGCAAGGCGTGAAGGATCAGAACGGAAAATGGCCCGGAAGCGAAAGCTTCCGGGCCACTCTGTTGCTTGGTACCGTCATTTTCAGCCGTGAACGATCTCGCGATGCTTCTGCAGCCGGTGGCCATAGGCCTGGCTGACGCGGTCGAAGATGATGGCGATGCCGACGATGGCCAGGCCGTTGAAGATGCCGAGCGTGAAGTACTGGTTGGCGATCGCCTTCAGCACCGGCTGCCCGAGCCCTTGAACCCCGATCATCGAGGCGATGACCACCATGGCCAGCGCCATCATGATCGTCTGGTTAATGCCGGCCATGATCGTCGGTAGCGCCAAGGGCATCTGCACATTCTTCAGTTTCTGCCAGCCCGAGGAGCCGAAGGCGTCTGCCGCCTCCAGCACATCCTTGTCGACGAGGCGGATGCCGAGGTTGGTGAGCCTGATCATCGGCGGGATGGCGTAGATCACCACCGCAATCAGCCCCGGAACCTTGCCGATCCCGAGCAGCATGACCACCGGAATCAGATAGACGAAGCTCGGCATGGTCTGCATCACGTCGAGAATCGGATTGACGACATTCTGGACTCGGTCCGAGCGCGACATGACGATGCCGAGCGGTATGCCGATGGCGATCGACAGCACGGTACAGACGAAGATCATCGAGATCGTCTTCATCGTATCGTCCCACATGTCGAAATAGCCGATGAGCAACAGCGTGCCGATACAGCCGGCGACGATCTTCCAGTTCCGGCTCGCAAACCAGGCGAGAACCGCGATCAGCAGGATGATGATCGGCCAGGGCGTGCGCGTCATGAAGCGCTCCGACTGGATCAGAAAGAATTGCAACGGCTCGAAGAACGCTTCGATACCGTCGCCATAAGCGCGCGTGAAGGTGCGAAAACCCTCGTCGATCGCCTTTTTCAACGCCCGCAGGCGGTCGTCATCCATATGCGGAAACTGGGTCAGCCATTCCATCAAATTGCCCTTCACTGCTCCCCGACGGCGGCCCCGTTTGTTTGTTTTTGTCCGCCGACAATCACCTAGAGCGTTTCCGGATCAAGCGGAGATTCGGAAACGCTCTATCTCCTTGTTTTCACAAATTTCCTTGCGGAAAATCGCTTCGCACTTTTCCAGGAAATGCTTTAGCAGGCGGCGCACTGAACGGTGCGCCGCCCAATTGCGTCAGTCGATGGCCATCAAAGCGCCGACTTCACCTTCTCCGCGACATCAGACGAGACCCAGGTGGTCCAGATGTCAGGGTTTTCCTGGAGGAAGTGCTTTGCACCTTCCTCGCCGCTGGCCTGGTTGTCGGTCATCCAGGCCATCAGCTTGTTGACGGTGTCGTTGGTCCAGGCACGCTTGTTCAGGTAGTCCAAAGCCGGGCCGGCGCGATCGGCGAACGTCTTGGTCAGGAGCGTCTGGACCTTGTCCTTCGGCCAGTCGTTCTTCTTCGGGTCCGGGCAATCGGCAACCGTGTTGCACCGCTTCCACTCCGCTGCATCCGCCTCGACGCCGTGGCCGAGCTTCACCATCTCGTATTTGCCGAGAAGTGCCGTCGGCGCCCAGTAGTAGCCGACCCATCCCTGCTTGCGTTCATAGGCCTTGGCAATCGAGCCATCGAGGCCGGCGGCCGAGCCGGTATCAACAAGCGTGAAGCCGGCTGCCTCGCCGCCATAAGCCTTGTAGAGCTGGGTCGTAACAACCGTGCCGCCCCAACCCTGCGGGCCGTTGAAGACGGCGCCCTTGCTGGCATCTTCCGGATCCGGGAACAGTTCCTTGTGCTTCAGCACATCGTCGATCGTCTTGATGTCGGGATTGGCGTCGACGATATATTTCGGCACCCACCAACCCTGGACGGCGCCGTCGGAAAGCGCGACGGCGGCGCCGACCAGCTTGCCTTCTTCAAGGCCGCGATTGACGACGTCGGGCAGAAGGTCCACCCAGCCTTCCGGCGCAATATCGGGCTGGCCCTTTTCGATCATCGAGGTGATCGTCGGCACGGTATCGCCGACGACGAGCTCGGCGTTGCAGCCATAGCCTTCCGTCAGAATGATCTTGTCGACATTCGCCAGAACCTCGGCGCTTTGCCAGTTCATGTTGGCGATCGTCACGTCGCCGCATTCGGCCGCCGAGGCCATGCCGGCAAGGCCAAGAAGGCCGGCGGCCAGGCAAGTCGTTGCTAGAAGCTTGTTCATTTCTGTTCCCTCTGTTCTGGCGGTACGTCCCGTCGGACGACCGATCTCACCGCAGTGATCGGTCGCGTGTCAACAGGCTTGGGCCCTACTCAAGAACAACAGGGACCGAACGGCCTGCAGGTCCGTCGGCGCGCTTGGCGCGACAACGGCACCCTCAAGGCTATAGGGTCTTTCCGGCAAGGACTTTCCCATTTGCGTCAACGATTGCCTTTCCCAATGCTCCCGCATTTGTCGGGGCGCCGGAGATGTGGGCTCACCGCTGAGCAGGATGACGTTGCGCCGAGAAAAGCGCGCCGCACACGGGTCCGGTCGTGTGCTTGAAATGAAAGAGGCGCCGAGCCAGAGCTCGACGCCTCCAAATGTTTCCTTTTGCGCGGTCGCGCGAAAACCCGCCCTCACATGTTGGGATAGACCGGTCCCTCGCCGCCCTGCGGCGGCACCCAGTTGATGTTCTGGTTCGGGTCCTTGATGTCGCAGGTCTTGCAGTGCACGCAGTTCTGCGCGTTGATGACGAAGACCGGCTGGCCGTCCTTTTCCACCCATTCATAGACCCCGGCGGGACAGTAGCGCGTCGACGGACCGGCAAAGACGTCGAGCTCCGACGTGCGCTGCAGCTCCGGATTCTTCACCTGCAGGTGGATCGGCTGGTCTTCCTCGTGGTTGGTGTTCGACAGGAACACCGAGGACAGCCGATCGAAGGTCAAAACACCGTCGGGCTTGGGATAGTCGATCTTTTTGTGCTGGGCGGCCGGTTCGAGGCTCTGCGCGTCGGTCTTGCCGTGTTTCAGCGTGCCGAAGAACGAGAAGCCGAACAGCTGGTTGGTCCACATGTCGAGACCGCCGAGCGCTACGCCGACCGCCGTGCCGAACTTCGACCACAGCGGCTTGACGTTCCTGACCCGCTTCAGGTCCTGGCCGATGGCGCTGTCGCGCCAACCACGCTCGATTTCGATCGGCTCGTCATTGGCGCGACCGCTGGCGATTGCCGCCGCCAGCTTCTCAGCCGCCAGAATGCCCGACAGCACCGCATTGTGGCTGCCCTTGATGCGCGGCACGTTGACGAAACCGGCCGAACAGCCGATCAGCGCGCCGCCGGGGAACGACAGTTTCGGCACCGACTGGTAGCCGCCTTCGGTGATCGCCCGGGCGCCATAGGACAGCCGCTTGCCGCCCTCGAAGGTGCCGCGAATGGCCGGATGGGTCTTGAACCGCTGGAACTCCTCGAACGGGAAGAGATAGGGGTTCTTGTAGTTGAGGTGCACGACGAAGCCGACGGCGACCATGTTGTCTTCGAGGTGGTAGAGGAACGAACCGCCGCCGGTCTTCATGCCGAGCGGCCAGCCGAACGAGTGCTGCACCAGACCGGGCCTGTGGTTCTCGGGCTTGACCTGCCACAGTTCCTTGAGACCGATGCCGAATTTCTGGACGTCGCGATCCCTAGAGAGATCGAATTTTGAAATCAGTTGCTTGGCGAGCGAGCCGCGCACGCCCTCGCCGATCAGCACGTACTTGCCGAGCAGTTCCATGCCGCGGGCAAAGTTCGGGCCCGGCTCGCCGTTGCGCTCGCTGCCCATGTCGCCGGTGGCGACACCGATGACGGCGCCTTCGTCGTTATAGAGCACCTCGGTTGCGGCAAAGCCCGGATAGATCTCGACGCCGAGCGCTTCGGCATGGCCGGCAAGCCAGCGGCAGACATTGCCGAGTGAGACGATGTAGTTGCCGTGATTGTTCATCAACGGCGGCATGGCGAAGTTCGGCAGGCGGATCGAGCCGGCGGGACCGAGCAAGAGGAAATGATCGTCGGTAACCTCGGTCTTGAACGGATGGTCGGCCTCGTCGCGCCAGCCCGGCAGCAACCGGTCGATGCCGATGGGGTCGACGACGGCACCCGACAGGATATGCGCGCCGACTTCGGCGCCCTTTTCCAGCACCACCACCGAAAGCTCGGGATTGACCTGCTTCAACCGGATCGCAGCCGAAAGCCCCGCAGGCCCCGCGCCGACGATCACCACGTCGAACTCCATACTCTCGCGCTCGGGTAGATCCATCGCCTCGCTCATACCGTCTCTCCAGTCTCGCCGGTCTTCTGCCAGCTCAGTTCCCAGGCCATATCATCTCGTCATGGCAAATGCAGTTTGGCTTGTCGAGCCGGGATGCGACAGTCGATGCCCGCTTTTGCGCATGAGGTCATGAGTTTAGCACAAATGTCTATATGACGTGAACGTAAACGTAAATACGTGATTTCACCCATGTCCTTGTGGGCCGCCGCCTTGCAGCCTTGCTTTTGCCGAATAGCCATGTCAGGAGGCCGGGCATTCATTTTCCGGCGGAAGACGCCGGCAATCCCATCCGCAACCAGCATTCGGCAAGGCGCCCTACGGCGCCGGAACGGCATGCCTTTCGCTTCATTCCGGGCTCCGCCGACCTTCCCGGCACCGGCCCAGAAGGCGGCGTGCGGAACAGAGCCGTGTCGCCTTCGCAAGCCCCGGAAGGGCGCGTCGCGAAGCGACACCAAAACACAGGCGTCAGGAGACATCATATGGCCAGAGCACTGGGCTTCGATTTCGGCACCACCAACTCGGTCCTCGCGGTTTCGGCAGGCGACACCACCCATTCGATGAACTTCGACAGCATGGCTGGCAGCACCGATGCGATGCGCACGGCACTCTCCTTCATGAAGGATTCCAACCTCGGCGCGTCCGCCCTGAAGGTGGAAGCCGGACAGGCGGCAATCCGCTCGTTCATCGACAATCCCGGCGACTGTCGTTTCCTGCAGTCGATCAAGACCTTCGCCGCAAGCCCGCTGTTCCAGGGCACGCAGATCTATGCCAAGCGCCATAGTTTCGAAGACCTGATGCGGGTGTTCCTCTCCAAGCTGAAGGACTATGCCGGCGACGACTGGGCGAGCCAATACAGCCGCATCGTCGTCGGAAGGCCCGTTCGCTTTGCCGGCTCCAGCCCCGATCCGGCACTGGCGCTCGAGCGCTACAGCGCCGCCCTTTCCGAATTCGGCTTTCCCGAGATCCACTATGTCTACGAGCCGGTGGCGGCCGCATTCTACTTTGCCCAGAACCTCAAGCGCGACGCCACGGTGCTGGTCGCCGACTTCGGCGGCGGCACCACCGACTATTCGCTGATCCGTTTTGAGACCAAGGCGGGACGTCTGACGGCAACGCCAATCGGCCATTCGGGCGTCGGCGTCGCCGGCGACCATTTCGACTTCCGCATCATCGACAATGTGATCTCGCCCCTCATCGGAAAGGGGAGTCTGTTCAAGAGCTTCGACAAGCTGCTTGAAGTCCCGTCGAACTACTATGCGAATTTCGGCCGCTGGAATCAGCTTTCGATCTTCAAGACGTTGAAAGATTTCACGGATCTGAAGAAGCTGGTGCGCCAGAGCCTGGAGCCGGAAAAGCTCGAGGCCTTCGTCGACCTGATCGAGCATGACGAGGGTTATCCGCTCTACCAGGCGATCTCGGCGACGAAGATGCGCCTGTCGCAGGAGGAGGAAACCGAGTTCTACTTCTCGCCGCTTGGCGAGATGTCGCGCCGCACGGTGCGCCGCGCCGACTTCGAAAGCTGGATTGCGCCTGAACTTGCGCGCATCGAAGACGCGCTCGACGAGGTGTTACAGACAACGGAAACGCCGCCCGAAAGCATCGACAAGGTCTTCCTCACCGGCGGCACCTCGTTCGTGCCGGCGGTGCGCAACCTGTTCGAGCGGCGCTTCGAAAAGGACCGGATCGAAAGCGGCGGCGAACTGCTGTCCATCGCCCACGGCCTGGCGCTGATCGGAGAACATGAGGATATCGGCCACTGGACCGCGAATGCCGCATGAAGCCATTGGACCACATTTTCTGACGTGCTAGGTTGGCGCCCATGACTTCTGCCGACAACCTCTCCCCCGGCCAACTCGCCGCCCTGCTCGCATTCCACGCGGATGCGGGTGTCGAGTGGCTGATGGAGGAGGAGCCTGTCGATCGCCTCGCCGAGTTCGAAGCGATGAAGGCGGCGCGTTCCGACGTGCGCCAACAGGCCGATTCGCGCCCACAGACGAGCGCAAGCCAGCCGGTTGCGCGCCCGGAGGCCTCGCCTGCTACGCGGCAGCCGGCCAGCTCGGCCGGTGGCCAAGCTCGCGAAACGCGCGCGCCAGCACCTGCCGTCAACGCCCCTGCTGTGGCCATCCCCGACGCCCAGGCCGTCAAGGAGGCGCAGTTTGCCGCCGAATCGGCGCGGTCGCTCGCCGAGCTGCGGTTGGCAATGGAAGGCTTCGTCGGTTGCAATCTCAGAAACAGCGCCCGCAATCTGGTCTTTGCCGAAGGCGATCCGTCAAACGGCATCATGATCGTCGGCCCGATGCCCTATGCGGATGACGATCGCGACGGGCAGCCTTTCTCGGGCAGGCTGGGCGACATGCTCAACCGCATGCTCGCCGGCATCGGACTATCGCGCGAGGGCGTTCTGCTCAGCAATGTCGTGCCGTGGCGCCCGCCGGGCAACCGCGTGCCGACCGCCCGCGAGGCCGATATCTGCCGCCCCTTCATCGAGCGCCAGGTCGCTTTGGCCGAGCCCAAGCACCTGTTGTTGCTCGGCAATTTTACGGCGCGCTTCTTCTTCGGCGGCAGCGACACAATCCACCAGCTGCGCGGCGAATGGCGTGACCTTCAGATGGGCGGACACAGCGTCCAGACCCTTGCGACCCTGCACCCGCAGGACCTGGTGACAGCGCCGATCAACAAGCGCTTTGCCTGGCAGGATATGCTTGCCTTCAAGGCCCGCATCAACGGCTGACGGCCGCCTGCCCGTTTCATGAACAAAGTGTGAAGAAAGCCATGCGGTTTGCGCATATCTGCGCAGCGTTCTAGTGCATTGCAAAATCCATGTTGCAGCGCAATATATCAACACGGGAGGAATGGAATAAGGAACAAGAACCATGACTGCCCGTTTTCGCCCGATCCACAGCAGCTTTGAGACGCTCCGTCATACGGACGCTGCCCGACGGACGCCGTTCAACCGCTTCGGCTCGGCAGCCAACGAGCAGATGACTGCAATCGGCCTTGCCCGGACCACCCGTCCGTCGCAGCTCTTCGCCGACTTCATCCAGCGCTGATCCCCACGCGATGCGCCAAAAGGCGTGTCGCGCGAAAGAGACGACGTAAGACAAGGAACAAGATCATGACCAAGCCCATTGCAAGCCTCAAGGTCCTGTTCGATTCGATCGCCGATATCGGCACTGCCGTACGTGCCTCGCGCGAATACACCGCGCTCAGCACCACCAAGGACGCCCGCCGCGCCCATCGCTCGGCGATCAGACCACTGCTGCCGAACTGATAGCGCCCGAGGACGGACCGTTACCGTCTTTTTGCTATCGGCTGTCGCAATCGACAGCGCCTCGAAAACTGGATAGAGCCACACTCATTTCGAGTTCGAAGCGATCGGTCACTCCGGCAACCCCGTCTGACTGCCCTCGCTCCGCATCGCGCCTTCGTTGCCAGCCACCCGGTTGGTCAAGTCGGCGCGTCTTTGTTTTCAGGAGCGCCGATGCTGGCCAGTCTCGCTTCCGTCCTCAGCCTGATGCTGTCCACTTTGTTGATGATGGTGGCCTTCGGGCTTCAGAGCTACGTCATCCCGGTTCGCTCCGTCGCCGAGAACTGGTCGACGCTGACGGTCTCGGTCATTGCCACCGGCTACACGGTCGGCTTCACCCTCTCCTGCATCATCACGCCGAAATTCGTGTTGCGCGTTGGCCATGTCCGCGTCTTCACCGCACTCATAACCCTGCTTTCGATCGCCATCCTGCTTTGCGGGCTGGTCGTCGACTGGCGTGCCTGGATCGCCTTTCGCGCCATATCCGGTTTCGCGATCTCCGGCAGTTATCTCGTCATCGAGAGCTGGCTCAACGAACGGGTGACCAACGAGAACCGCGGCATGCTGTTCTCGCTCTACCTCATCACCACGATGGTCGGCACCATCGGCGGGCAATACATGGTGCCGCTGGGAGACCCGACCAACACATCGCTCTTCATCCTTTGCGGCGTGCTGTTTTCGCTGGCACTACTGCCCACGGCGCTTTCTTCCTCGCCGATGCCGGCACCGCCGGCGCAGGCGCGATTCGACATTCCAGGCCTGTTTCGCCGCTCTCCGGTTGCCGTGGTCGGCGGCTTTCTCGCAGGCGCGCTCTCGGGCGCCTGGCTGAACCTCGGCGGCGTGTTCACGCAGAAGATCGGCCTGTCGACCGGCGAAGGCGCAACATTGCTCGCATCGCTCCTGACCGGCAGCGCCCTCTCGCAGATCCCGATCGGCCGCGCCTCCGACCGCATCGACCGGCGTATCGTCATGGTCGGCTGCGGCATTGTCGGCGTGATCTCCTGCCTGGTCATGTCCGCGTCGATCGGCAGCAGCCCGACGGTGCTCTATATCGTCGCCGCCCTCGTCGGCTCGGTCCTGTTCCCGATCTATGCGCTGAACGTCGCCCATGCCAACGACCTCGCCAAGCCGGACGAATATGTCGAGATCTCCTCGGGCCTGATGATCACCTACGGGCTTGGCACGATCTCCGGCCCGTTGATGGTCGGCCCGGTCATGGATCGGTTCGGGCCGGCGGCGCTGTTCATCGTGCTTGCCGTCTATTTCGCACTCTATGCAGGCTACGCCGCCTGGCGCATCCTGCGGCGGGAGCAGCACGAGGGTCTCGTCGCCAAGACCGACTTCCAGGCGACCACGGTGCTGCCGACACCCGGACCCGACGTTACCAGCCCGACCGCCCAGCAGGCGTCGCAGGACGGCCTGATCGAGGACGACACGGTGCCTGCTTGGGAACGACAGCCGGAATGAATGAAACAGGGGCCGTCAGCCCTGTGGCGTGACGTGCTTGCGCGCACCCCTGCGCTCCAATCCAAGCCGATGCTCGCGGAAGATGATGAAAATACCGGCGCCGACAACGATGGCGGTGCCGATCAGCATGGTGCTCGTCGGGATGTCCTCGAACAGAAAATAGCCGATGATCAGGCCCAGCACGATCGAGGTGTATTCGAACGGTGCGATCGTCGACATGTCGGCGTGACGGTAGCTTTCGGTCAAGAGGAGCTGCGCGACGCCGCCGCAGAAGCCGGCGATCATCAGCAACAGGAAGGCTTTCTGCGAGATGCTCGGCCAGCCGAACGGCAGGGTCGCGAGCGAAAAGACCGAGGCCGAGAGCGAGAAATAGAGCACGATCGTGTGGGTGCGCTCGGCCCTCACCAGCTTGCGCACCAACACCATGGCGATCGCGCCGAGCGCCGCCGACAGCAAGACCGCCGCCGCCCCGAGCGCCTCGGACGACCCGAGACCGCCTTCGCGAAACAGCGTCAGCCGCGGCCAGGTGATGATCATGACGCCGACCAGACCGATGACGACGGCCGACCAGCGATAAAGCCGAACGGTTTCGCCGAGAAAAATCGCGGCAAAGGCAACGGCGATCAACGGCATCGCATAGCCAATGGCGATCGCTTCGGGGAGCGGCAAGTGCACGAGGCCGTAAAAGCCGAAGCTCATCGCCAGGATGCCGACGAAGCCGCGTGCGATGTGAGCGCCGATATCCTTCGTCTTGAAAGCGTCGCGCAACTGTCCGCGAAGGGCGAGATAGCCGAGGATCGGCACCATGGCGAAGGCGGAGCGGTAGAAGGTGATCTGGCCGGTGGCGATCTCGCTCCCGGCCGCCTTGATCAAGGTCGACATGCAAACGAAGATGACGACCGAAAGGACCTTGAGCAGGATCCCCTTCATCGGGTTTTCGACTTCGGCATCCATGGAAAACGCTTTTCGAGCCTTAGCGGAGGACCGCGGCGGCGACAGTTTGGGAGATTTGGGTGAGAGGCTCACCGGAGAACGATGTCACTCTAGCTGCGCCGGCCGCGAAAGTCGGATCAATCTTCTTGATGAACCGACTTTTTTCTTGATGAGTTCATCGCAGCAAAGACAATCGCCGAGAATTCTTTAGCGGGGTCGAAAAAAACCTTTCCGGTTTATTTCTTGTTAGTGCCACTTCGATACACGTCAAGGCGATAAGGGAGCGGGAAGAATACCGGACACCATGTCTTTTCTGCCGGAAGTGCGGTCGCCGGCATCACAATCGTGTGGCATATCCGGCTTTTCGCCCTTTGGCCTTTTCACCATCACAAGCGCCCTCTACAAATCCACCAGTAGCAAGGCGCGAGCGGGACTGACCATGCGGACAAATACTGGCCAGATCATTCATCTGGAAGACTACCGGCCGACCGACTTCGTACTTGAAAGAGTGGATCTGACCTTCGAGCTTGACCCGAAGGAAACCAAGGTCGAAGCGCGGTTGATCCTGCATCGGCGGGAAGGCGTGGACGCATCGGCCCCGCTGGTGCTTGACGGCGACGAGCTGGTCATGACCGGCCTGCTGCTCGACCAGGAAGAGCTTGCAGCCGCGCTCTACGACGTGACCGACGACACGCTGACGATCCGTGGCCTGCCCGAGACCGCCCCGTTCGAAGTCACCATCACCACGATGCTCTCGCCCGAGACGAACACCAAGCTGATGGGTCTCTACCGCACCAACAGCGTCTATTGCACGCAGTGCGAGGCGGAAGGCTTCCGCCGCATTACCTACTTCCCTGATCGTCCTGATGTACTTGCCGTCTATACGGTCAACATCATCGCCGACAAGAAATCCGCTCCGCTGCTGCTGTCCAACGGCAACTATCTCGGCGGCGCCGACATGGGCGATGGCCGGCATTTCGCCGCCTGGTTCGATCCGCACCTGAAGCCCAGCTATCTCTTCGCGCTGGTTGCCGGCGATCTCGGCGTGGTCGAAGACACGTTCACCACCATGTCCGGCCGCGAGGTCGCGCTGAAGATCTATGTCGAACACGGCAAGGAGCCGCGCGCAGCCTACGCCATGGACGCGCTGAAGCGCTCGATGAAGTGGGACGAAGAGACGTTCGGCCGCGAATACGATCTGGATATCTTCATGATCGTCGCCGTCTCCGACTTCAACATGGGCGCCATGGAGAACAAGGGGCTCAATGTCTTCAACGACAAGTACGTGCTGGCCGATCCGGAAACGGCCACCGACGCCGACTACGCCAATATCGAAGCGATCATCGCGCACGAATACTTCCACAACTGGACCGGCAACCGCATCACCTGCCGCGACTGGTTCCAGCTCTGCCTCAAGGAAGGCCTGACGGTTTATCGCGACCACGAGTTTTCCGCCGACATGCGCTCGCGCGCCGTCAAGCGCATCGCCGAAGTCCGGCACCTGAAATCAGAACAGTTCCCAGAGGATGCAGGCCCCCTTGCCCATCCGGTCCGGCCGACGAAATACCGTGAAATCAACAACTTCTACACGACCACGGTCTATGAGAAGGGCTCCGAAGTCACCCGGATGATCGCGACCCTTCTCGGCCGCGACCTGTTCAAGAAGGGCATGGATCTCTACTTCGAACGCCACGACGGCCAGGCTGTGACGATCGAGGATTTCGTCGCCTGCTTCGCCGATGTCAGCGGCCGCAATCTCAGCCAGTTTTCGCTCTGGTACCATCAGGCGGGAACGCCGCTGGTGACAGCCTCCGGCGCCTATGACGCAGGCAAGCAGACCTTCACCCTGTCGCTCGAACAGACCGTGCCGCCGACGCCGGGCCAAAGCGCCAAGGAGCCGATGTACATTCCGCTGCGCATGGGCCTGCTCCTTGGAAACGGCGCGGAAGCCGACCTTTCGAGCGTGGCGGGCGCAGATATCACCGGCGACGTGCTGCACCTCACCCAACGCAAGCAGACGGTGGTTTTCTCCGGCATTACTTCGCGCCCGGTGCCTTCATTCAACCGCGGCTTTTCCGCTCCGATCAACCTGCATATCGAGCAGACCGACGACGACCTGGCGCTGATCGCGCGGCACGAAAGCGATCTCTTCGCACGCTGGCAGGCACTCAACGCCATTGCACTTGCCAATCTGGTATCCGCGACGGCCAACGCCCGTGCGGGCAAATCCGTGACCTGCGAAAAGGCGCTGCTCGACGGCCTTGTCGCCGCGGCGGCTGACGACGGACTGGAGCCGGCTTTCCGGTCGCAGGCGCTGTCGCTGCCGAGCGAAGCCGACATCGCCCGCGAGATCGGCGCCGACAACGACCCCGATGCCATCCATACCGCCCGGCAGCAGATCCTCAAGGCGATTGCGGTTTCCGGCCGCGGAACCTTCCTTCGGCTTGCCGACGAAATGGCGTCGACGAGTTCCTTCAGTCCGGATGCGGAAAGTGCGGGACGTCGAGCCCTGCGCAACGCCGCACTCACCTATCTCGTCCATGGCGAGGATGATCCGAAACGGGCAGCAGAAGTCTTCGCAGCCGCCGACAACATGACCGACCTCAGCCATGCACTGGCATTGCTCGCGCACCGGTTCCCGGATGCGCCAGAGACGGCTCAGGCACTGGCAACCTTCCGGAAACGGTTTGCCGACAACGCGCTCGTCATCGACAAGTGGTTCGCGGTGCAGGCGACAATCCCCGGGGCCGGGACGCTCAATCGCGTCAAGGCGCTGATGACCGAGCCGCTATTCAATGGCAATAATCCGAACCGTGTCCGGTCTCTGGTCGGCAGCTATGCCTTCGCCAACCCGACAGGCTTCAACCGCGCCGATGGCGAGGGCTACCGTTTCCTCGCGAAGCAGATCCTCGATATCGATCCGCGCAATCCGCAGCTCGCGGCACGCATCCTGACTTCGATGCGCTCCTGGCGCTCGCTTGAAGACACGCGCGCCGATCATGCCCGCAATGCGCTGAAGGAAATCGCTGGCGCGACCAAGCTTTCGGCCGATGTCAGCGACATCGTCGAGCGCATGCTCAAGGCCTGAAAAGGCCGGGAATGCAGGCATTTTTCAAGGGCCGGGTCGCTCGCTCGACCCGGCCTATTATTTCCCAACGATTAGAAATGGTTAAGAAATCTTTACCATTACCTCTGGACAAGGCGAATCGCCCTGTGATTCATTGAGTCAGATTCGGGCGAGCGGCGCGCCGAATCATCAGAGGGTTTCACATTGGGTAAGATGGCGGACGCGCGACCAGCGAGCGCAGCCGACGGGCGGTTGCGACTCAAGTTTTCGGGCTTTTCCGGCCTGGAACGCGAGTTCATCTCGCAGGCGAAGATTTTCGCCGAGCCGACGTCGCAGCGTCTTGCGAGCGCGGAACCTATTCTCAAGCGCTCTATCCCCATCCTCATCATCGCATTCCTGATCATAGTCGCCGTTTCGCGCATGTCCGGCATCATGGGCGAGCACGCCCGGATGGAAGACAACTCGCGCCAGACGGTCGGGCTTGCCGCGGCAACGGCGGTCGCGGCGTTCCAGGCTGACGGCATGACGCTGTTCGAAGAGGGCCGGCGTTGGGATGCCGAACAGCGGCTGACCCAATACCTGCCCAACACCATGCTCGACGCGGGCATGTTTCTTTTGACCGTGCGCAAGGATGGACGGATCTTCGCCAGCACACCTGATGGTGTGCCGCTGATCGGCCGGACGCTTGCCTCGGTTGCACCCGATATCGCCACGCTGCAGTATTACGGCGAACATTCCAGCGTCATGAAGACGGCCATCAACGGCGTCGACCATATCGTCGCTTTGGCGCAGTTGCCGGAAGCGGCCGGCGTCGTCCTGGCGGCAACGCCGGTGACCCAGCTCGAAACGGCCTGGCGCGACGAGGTTTCGCTGAATGTGACGCTGTTTGCCGGCATCTCGGCGATCCTGCTGGTGGTGCTTTACGCTTATTACATCCAGGCCAAACGCGCCCGCGACGCCGACGGGGTGTTTGCGGAATCGAACCTGCGGGTCGAAACCGCCCTGTCGCGCGGCCGCTGCGGCCTCTGGGATTTCGATCTTGCCAACCGACGGCTGTTCTGGTCGCGGTCGATGTATGAGATGTTGGGCATGCCCGGCGAAAGCAGCGTGCTTTCCTTCGGCGACGCCGCACGGCTGATGCATCCGGACGATCGCGGTATCTATGGCGTGGCGCGGACAATTGCCCGCGGCGATGCGCGACAGATCGACCAGGTGTTCCGCATGCGGCATGCGGACGGCCATTATGTCTGGCTGCGCGCCCGCGCCGAGATCATCCGCACCGTTTCAGGCCGCGCCCATCTCATCGGCATCGCCATGGATGTCACCGAGCAGCACCGCCTCGCCCAGCGCTATGCCGAAGCTGATCAGCGTCTGGCCGATGCCATCGAATGTACGTCCGAGGCCTTCGTCCTCTGGGACAAGCAGGACCGCTTGGTCATGTGCAACACGCACTACCAGGAAGCCTACAAGCTGCCGGATCACGTTCTGGTGCCAGGCACCGAACGCATCGCCGTACACGCCGCTGCGGCACGCCCGGTAGTGGAACGCCGCATTGCGGATCCTGACCGTAGCAACCATTCGCAGACCACCGAAGTGCAGCTCGCCGACGAGCGTTGGCTGCAGATCAATGAGCGGCGCACGCGCGACGGCGGCCTCGTTTCTGTTGGTACCGACATCACGCTGCTCAAGCGTCACCAGGTGCGGCTGCGCGAATCCGAGCGCCGGCTGATGGCGACCATCGGCGATCTCTCGGCTTCGCGCATGACCCTGGAGCGGCAGAAGACCGAGCTGTCGATCGCCAACGCCAACTACCAGGCGGAAAAAGAACGGGCCGAGGCGGCGAACCACGCCAAGTCGGAATTCCTGGCCAATATGTCCCATGAGCTGAGGACACCGCTCAACGCCATTCTCGGTTTTTCGGAGATCCTGCAGACCCAGATGTTCGGGCCGCTCGGCTCGGAGAAATACGATGAATACTCGCGCGACATTCACGACAGCGGCAAACACCTGCTGAACGTCATCAACGACATCCTGGACATGTCGAAGATCGAAGCAGGCCATATGCGCATCAGCCGCGAGACCATCGATCTCGCGCCGCTGATCGAGGAGACGCTGCGTTTCACCACGATCCCGGCGCAGCAGAAGAACATCCATGTGGTGCAGCAAATCGCCTCGGGCCTGACCGTGGTCGCGGATCGGCGGGCGATGAAGCAGGTGCTGCTCAATCTCTTGTCGAACGCGGTCAAGTTCACCAATGAAGGCGGGCGCATTTCGCTGCGCGCCCGCAAGGTCACGGGCGCTGTGACATTGACGATCGCCGACTCCGGCATCGGCATCCCGCGTGATGCCCTGCAGAAGATCGGCCAGCCCTTCGAGCAGGTGCAGAGCCAGTATGCCAAGAGCAAGGGCGGCTCCGGCCTCGGGCTTGCCATCTCCCGGTCGCTGACGCGCCTTCACGGCGGAACGATGAAGATCCATTCCGCCGAAAATGTCGGCACCATCATTTCATTGCGCATGCCCGATCGCGACAGCGACCCGCAGCCCTATCCCGAAACCACCGACTGAAAAATACGCCGGACGGCCTTCGACAGCCGCCTGATATCCGCCTCCAGCGTTTTCAGGTCGGGATAGTCCCCTGCCCGGCAGACGAGATCGACAAGACCGGCAGGCGCCTCCTTCGGGTCGAACTCGCCTTCGATGCACAGGCGCACGATCTGCGACAGCTCGGTAAAGAGGCTCAGCGCCTCCATCGTCGTGTCGAGATCATTGGGGTTCATCATCGCACCGCCGAGGACCTTCAAGGCGTCGGCCGTGTGGGCGCCGGCCTCAAGCGGCGGCACGCCCTTGGCGGGAGCGATCAGCGCCAGGTACTGCGCAATGAACTCGATATCGACCAGGCCGCCGGGGATCAGCTTGAAATCCCAGATGTCGCTTGGCGGCTTCTCGCTGTCGATCATCTCGCGCATCGAGATCACGTCAGTGCTGACCTTGGCGACATCACGCGTGTGGCCGAGCACTTCGGCGAAGATGGCATCGGCTTGCGCCTTCAGACTGTCGTCGCCGCAGATGCAGCGCGCCCGCGTCAGGGCCAGATGCTCCCAGGTCCAGGCCTCTTCCCGCTGGTACTTGGCAAAGGCGTTGATGCGGGTGGCGACCGGGCCCTTGTTGCCGGACGGCCGCAGCCGCATGTCGACCTCATAGAGTACGCCCTCGGCTGTGGGCGCTGAGAGCGCTGCAATCAACCTCTGCGTCAACCGGGTAAAATAGCGCATCGGATCGAGCGGCTTGCCGCCATCCGATTCCGGGGCCGCGTCGTCATAGTCGTAGAGCAGGATCAGGTCGACGTCGGAGCCCGCCGTCAACTCGTGGCTGCCGAGCTTGCCCATGCCGACGACGACAATGCGCCCACCCGGAAAATCGCCATGGACCGAACGGACCTCGGCGAGCACCGCGTCCACTGCGGCAGCGATGATCAGGTCGGCGAGATCGGTAAAGGCGCGACCGGCCTGCGCGCCCGAAATCGAGCCGGTCAACAGGCGGATGCCGATCAGGAACCGCTGTTCGGCGGCGATGATGCGCAGCCGGTCGAGCACCTCTTCATAGTGGCGGGCGCCGGCAACGAAGTTGGCGATGCGCGGCGCCAGATAATCCCGGGTCGGCAGCTCCGCCAGAAGGCCCGGGTCGAGCATGCCGTCGAACACATGCGGCCGCGCCGCGATGATCTCGGCCAGCCTTGGTGCCGAGGACATGATGTTGACGATCAATGACAAGAGCCGCGGATTGTTGCCGAGCAGCGAAAACAGCTGGATGCCGGCCGGCAGGCCCGAGATGAAATGGTCGAAACGCAGGAGCGCCTCGTCGGCGCGCCGGCTTTCGCCGAAGACGCGCAGGAGCTGCGGCGTCAGCTCCGTCAGCCGCTCGCGCGCCTCGACCGACTGCGTCGCGCGGTAGCGGCCGTAATGCCAGGTGCGGATCGTGTGCGAGATGTCCGACGGCCGCTGGAAGCCGAGCTTTCTTAGGGTCTCGAGCGTATCGGGATCGTCGCGCTGGCCGGTGAAAACCAGATTGCCCGTCTCGCTCGAAAGCTTCGCCTCCTGCTCGAAGAGCTGGGCATAACGGCGCTCGACGGTGCGCAGCACCTTCGACAGCGCCTTGGAGAAGGAAGCCGTATCCTCGAAGCCGAGCATGAAGGCGATCCGCTTCAGCTCTGCCTCGGTCTCCGGCAGCACATGGGTCTGTTCGTCACGCACCATCTGAATGCGGTGCTCGACATCGCGAAGGAACCAGTAGGCCTCGACCAGTTCGGCCGCGGTCGTCTCGTCGATCCAGCCGGCCGTTACCAGCGCATGCAGCATCGGCTCCGTCGCCTTCAGCCGCAGTTCGGGCATGCGTCCACCGGCGATCAGCTGCTGGGTCTGAACGAAGAACTCGATCTCACGAATGCCGCCGCGGCCGAGCTTGATATTGTGTCCCTTGACCGCAATCTCGCCATGGCCCTTGTGGGCGTGAATCTGCCGCTTGATCGAATGGATGTCGGCGATTGCCGCATAGTCGAGATACTTGCGGAAGACGAACGGCGTCAATTCCTTCAAGAAGGCATCGCCCGCAGCTATGTCGCCGGCAACGGGCCGCGCCTTGATGAAAGCTGCGCGCTCCCAGTTCTGCCCCCTGCTCTCGTAATAGAGCATCGCCGCCTCGACGGGGATTGCGAGTGGCGTCGAGCCGGGATCCGGGCGCAGCCGCAAGTCGGTGCGAAAGACGTAGCCGTCGCCGCTGCGCTCCTGGAGAATGCGGATGAGGCGGCGCAGAAGCCGGCCGAAGGTCTCGGATGCATCGTCGCGATCGATGATGATGCCGGACTGCGGATCGTAGAAGACCACGAGATCGATGTCGGAGGAGTAATTGAGCTCGAAGGCGCCGAGCTTGCCCATGCCGAGCACGACAACGCCAGACCCCCGGCTCGGGGCCGTCACGTCCTTGAGCGCGAGCTTGCCGCCCTGGTGACCGCTCAGCAGCAGATGATCGATCGTTGCCGAAACGGCAGCGCCGGCAAATTCGCTCAGCCAGCGCGTCGTCTCGCGACCGTCGAAATGTCGTGAGAGGTCCGCAAGCGCAACGGCGAAGGCTAGCTCGCGCTTGGCCTTTCGAAGCCGCGTCATGATCTCGGTATCTGGCAGTGCCACGCCGGGCTCTGCCGATACCCAGGCATCCCGCGCCCGCCGGACCCTTTCGGTGAGAAATTCCTGCAGCGGCTCCGACAGGAGCTGTTCGAGTATGCCGGGCTGGCTGCCGCCGGTGTCGCGCAGGAATGGCGACAGGGCAAAGGCAGCGACGATGAACGCCTTGAACGGCGTTTCGGATGCCAGCAGACGGCTGATCTGGTCATGGCCCTTGGCCATATCCTTCAGCACCGACAGCGCGGATTTGGCGTCAGCCTGGCTTGCCGGTTTGATCGGCGCCGTCTCCATGCCCCACCAGTGCCCTGCCATCGTGTCCTGCATACCGTTCCCCCGTGTTCTCCGCAAACCGGTCTATCAGGTCGCGGACGCCGGGAAAACCATGTGTACCGTCAGTCCCTTGCAGTTGTCAGCGCCATCAGCATCGGTTGCAGCCAGATCCAGCACACCATGATGCATCTCCATCACTGCCTCGACGAGCGACAGGCCGAGACCCGTGCCGGGCTTGGAGCGGCTCTCATCCAGCCGAACGAAGCGCTTGACGACTTCGTCGCGCTTTTCCCTAGGAACACCCGGCCCGTGGTCGGCAACCGAAAGAACGACTTTGCCGTCGCGCCTGCCGAGCGAAACCTTGATCAGCGGATCGGCGGCGCCTTCGGCATATTTGATCGCATTGTCGAGTAGATTGCCGAGCGCCTGGCCGACAAGCTCGCGATTGCCCGAAATCACCATGCCTGGCGCCACATCCGCCTCCAGCCGCAGGCCGACATCTTCGGCGACTGGTTCATAGAGTTCGACGCAATCCGACACAATCTGCGAAAGGTCGATCTCGCTCATCTCGGCAGCAGCCGAACCCGCTTCGACGCGCGAAATCATCAGGAGCGCATTGAAGGTGCGGATCAGCTGATCCGACTCGCCGATGATTTCCTCCAGCGCGCCGCGCTGACTTGTACCCTTGCGCGCAAGTGCGGCTTCCGCCTTGTTGCGCAGCCGCGTCAACGGTGTCTTCAGGTCGTGGGCGATGTTGTCGGAGACCTGGCGCAGCCCCTCGTTCAGCTTCTCGATGCGGCCGAGCATCGCGTTCAGCGATTCGGAAAGCCGGTCGAATTCGTCGCCGGAACCGCTGGTCGGCAGACGCTGCGACAGGTCGCCCGCCATGATCTTGGTGCTCGCCTCGGACATGCGGTCGATGCGCTTCAGCGCATTGCGGCCGATGGCAAACCAGATGATCAGCGCACCGAGGCCCATGATGCCGAGGGCGACCATCAGCGCCTGGCGCACCAGCGCACGAAACTTCTGCGGCTCCTGCAGGTCACGGCCAACAAGGATGCGCAGGCCGTTGTCGAGCATCAGCACATGGGCAAGTGCCACATGGCTGTCCTGGCGGGTCTCGTCGGTATAGCGCTGGTAGGCAAAGGGTTTCTCCGTCCAGCCTTCGCGATCGAGAAGGCCCGGCTCCAGGCTCGCCACATTGCCAGCAAGGATTTCACCGCTTGGCCCGGCGATCACATAGAGATTGGCGCCAGGCTGGCGCGCGCGCCGTTCCAATGAGCGCAGCAGCCCATTGATCCCCGCACGGGTATAGACCTGCTCGATCTGGGTCACCTCTGCGGTCACTGCGTCGCGCGTCTGCTGCTGTAGCAGACGCTCGGACATGCCGGTGACATAGAAGACGAGAAAGGCGGCGCAGAGCGAGAAGAGGATCAGATAGAGCGCGGACAACCGGACGGCGGTTGTCCTCAACAGGACGCCGAGTTTGCTCATGCGCTGGCGGTCCGGTCATCCTTGATCATATAGCCGGCGCCGCGCACGGTTCGGAGCAGCGGCAGATCGAAGTCCTTCTCGATCTTGGAACGCAGTCGCGACACGTGCACGTCGATGACATTGGTCTGCGGATCGAAGTGATAGTCCCAGACGTTTTCGAGCAGCATCGTGCGGGTCACGACCTGGCCGGCATTTTTCATCAGGTACTCGAGCAGCCGGAACTCGCGCGGCTGCAGCGGGATTTCCTTGCCCTGGCGGCGAACCGAGTGCGACAGGCGGTCGAGCTCGAGATCTCCGACCCGGTAGACCATGTCCTGTTCCGGCGTACCCTTGCGGCGGCCGAGCACTTCAACGCGGGCGAGAAGCTCGTTGAAGGCATAGGGTTTCGGCAGGTAGTCGTCGCCGCCGGCGCGCAGACCCGTCACCCGATCATCGACCTGGCCGAGCGCCGACAGAATGAGCACCGGCGTATGGACTTCCTTGCGACGCAGCTCCGAAATCACCGACAGGCCATCGCGGCGCGGCAACATGCGGTCGACCACGAGAACGTCGTAGCTGTTTTCGCTGGCCATGAAGAGGCCGCTTTCGCCGTCGCTCGCGTGATCACAGACGATGCCGGCTTCCCGGAACGCCTTTGCCAGATAGGCGGCTGCCTCGATATCGTCTTCAATAATAAGAATCTTCATACGCGTGACCATAGTCCCGGACCCCTGTCTGTCTCAACCGGTTTCGGTTCTTCCGACAACCGGCATGGCGATCACTTCGCCCCAAACGGCCGGCGCCGCGAAATCGCTTGGATATCGCGGCGCCCTGGTCATTCATTCGCAGCCGCGATCAACCCTGATCGATGGGAAGCGCCACGAAGCGGCTGCCGTTCTCGGCCTCGATCTGGAAGAGCGCCTTGCTGCGACCGTCCTTCTTGGCGATGTTGATCACCTTGAGGATATCGTCCGCCGACTTCACTTCCTGATTGTTGACGGAAACGATCTTCTCGCCCTGCTTCAGGCCACGGTCGCTGGCGTCCGAGTCCTCGTCCACCGAGGCAATCGTCACGCCCTTGCCGTCATCCGACGGCGTCACCGTCATGCCAAGGTCGGCCAGGGCCTGCTCGCTCGACGGCTGGGTTTCCTCGGACTGGTTGCCCTGATCCGTGGCCGCTTCCTTGTCGTCCTTCGGCAGCGTGCCGATCTCGAGCTTGACGGTTTCCGACTTGCCGTTGCGCCACAGTGCAACGTCGACCGTGGTGCCCGGGCGCATGCCGGCTACCTTGCGGGCAAGATCGCGCGGATCCTTGATCGTGTCGCCGTTGAGCGCAGTGACCACGTCGCCCTTCTTGATGCCGGCCTTGTCGCCCGGCGAGCCGGCCTGCGGCTCGACGACGAGTGCGCCGGCTGCCTCAGACAGACCGAGCGATTCGGCGATATCCTTGCTCACCGGCTGGATCTGAACACCGAGCCAACCGCGCGATACCGAGCCGTCCTTCATCAGGTCGGCAACGACGTCCTTGGCGACGGATGCCGGAATGGCGAAGGCGATGCCGACATTGCCGCCCGACGGCGAGAAGATCGCGGTGTTGATGCCGACCACTTCGCCCGAAAGGTTGAAGGTCGGACCACCCGAGTTGCCGCGGTTCACCGCTGCGTCGACCTGCAGATAGTCGTCATAGGGACCCGAACCGATATCGCGGCCACGGGCCGAGATGATGCCGGAGGTTACCGTGCCGCCGAGACCGAAGGGGTTGCCGACGGCAACGACCCAGTCGCCGACGCGGACCTTGTTGTCGTCGGCCCAGCTGACATAGGTGAACTTGCGCTTGTCATCGACCTTGAGCACGGCGAGATCGGTGCGGCTGTCCTTGCCGATCAACTTGGCGTCAAGCTCGGTGCCGTCATTGAGGATGACCGTGAACGCAGAGCCATCGGAAACGACGTGATTGTTGGTGACGAGGTAACCGTCTTCGGAGATGAAGAAGCCGGAGCCTTGCGAAGTCGGGCGCAGGCGACCTTCGCCGTGCGGGCCACGACGGCCGGGGCCGCGTTCGGCACGGTCATCGCCGCGCGGGCCGCCGAATTCCTTGAAGAAACGCTTCAGCGGGTGATCGTCGGGAAGCTCATCCAGACCGCGACCGCCAAAATCGAAGGTGAAGCCATTGCCCTCGTCGGAAACGGGATTAGCACGCGACTGGACGCGGACGGAGACTACGGCCGGGGAAACCGCGTCGACGACATTGGCAAAGCTCGGCACCTGGGGCGCATCGACCTTGACGGGTTCGGCGAAGGACTGGGCAATCGTGGCCGGCAGGCCGGAGGTCAGCATGACGGCCGCAAGACCCGCAACGGTCGAGGTCTTCAGAACAGTCTTGAGGGAGGGACGCAGGAGTTTGGTCGTAATCATCCGTTTTGCCTTTTCTCTTCCTTGAAGCCGCTGGAAGCAGCTTCGGCATCTTGATTTCGAGGATCGCCGCGGGGGTAGCGATTTCGCTCTTGGCTGACTGGAGGAACAGCCGATGACGAAAGATGTAACGGATTGGACCTTACTGAGTTCTGTCCGGAGGATGAATTTTTGGTAATGTTGGTGGCGGGCGTCTGCAACGGCGCATTGCCCGTGGGATCGAGAGCGTTTCCGCCTTAGGCGGAGTCGCAGAAACGCGCTATCTCTCTGTTTTACGCATTTCCTGGCGGAAAGCCGCTTCGCACTTTTCCTGGAAATGCTCTACGGCTGAAGCAGCTTCTTCAGCTTTTCCTTCTCGTCGTCGGAAAGCGGCGTGCCGCGCGATTGCCGGCCGCGTTTGAGTGCCGCCACCAGCAACGTCGCGGCGCCGACCAGCAAAAGCAGGATCGGCATGCCCCACAGGATCATCGTCTTGGTTTCGAACCGCGGCTTCAGCAACACGAACTCGCCATAGCGCGAGACGACATAGTCGATCACCGCCTCGTCGCTGTCGCCATTTGCCAACCTCTCGCGCACCAGAACCCTGAGATCCTTGGCAAGCTCTGCGTTGGAATCGTCGATCGACTGGTTCTGGCAGACCATGCAGCGGAGCTCGGCCGAGATCGCCCGCGCCCGTGCTTCGAGTGCCGGATCGGACAAGACCTCATCCGGATTGACCGCGAAGGTCGGGCCGAGCGACGCCAGAAACAGAAAGAACGCCAGCAGCAATCGGTTCATTCGGCCGCTCCCACCGGGATCGTCTTCGGCCGCTTGGCGCGCGTCGGCGCGCCAACGCGCAGGCGGCGATCGCTGAGCGAGACGAAACCTCCCGCCATCATCAACAGCGTGCCGCCCCAGATGCACAGGATCATCGGCTTCCACCAGATGCGCACGACGATGCCGCCTTCGCTGATCTGGTCACCGAGCGAAACGTAGAGCTGGCTCAGGCCGAAGGTACGGATACCGGCTTCGGTGGTCGGCATGCGCCGCGCCTGATAGAGCCGCTTCGACGACCAGATGTCGGTGACGACGACGCCACCGCTGCTGATGGTGAAATGGCCGGATTCCTCGGAATAATTCGGACCGCTACCGTTGCGCATGCCGTCGAACCGCAGGGTGTAGCCTCCCGCGTCCACGGTCATACCCGGCTTCATCTCGACGACGGTCTCGGTTTCGAAGGCGGTGACGGCGACGATGCCGATCAGCGTGACGCCGAGGCCGATATGCGCAAGTGCGGTGCCGAAGGCCGAGCGCGGCAGGCCGGAGAACCGCCGCCAGGCGACGTTGCCCGCGACCTTGCCGAGCCCCGAGCGCAGCGCCAGATCCGTCACCGAACCGGCGATCAGATAGACGCCCAGCGCAATGCCGAACAAAGCGAGGATCGGTCCGCCGTTCATGGCGTAGTAATAGACGCAGCCGACGACGAGGCCGACGGCAACCGCTGCAAACAGCCGCTGGGCAACGCCCATGAGATCTCCGCGCTTCCAGGCCAGCAGGGGACCGAAGGGCACCGCAAACAGGAGTGGCAGCATCAACAGCCCGAAGGTCATGTTGAAGAAGGGCGGCCCGACCGAAATCTTGTCGCCGGTCAGCGCTTCAAGCACCAGAGGGTAGAGCGTGCCGGTCAGCACGGTCGCGGCCGCGGTCGTCAGGATGAGGTTGTTGAAGACAAGAGCGCCTTCCTTCGAAACCGGCGCGAAGATGCCGCCGGCTTTCAGCCGCGATGCGCGGTAGGCAAACAGCGAAAAGGCGCCGCCGATGAAAAAAACGAGGATGGCGAGGATGAAGATGCCGCGGGTCGGGTCGGTCGCGAAGGCATGAACCGAAGTCAGCACGCCAGAGCGAACGAGGAAGGTGCCAAGCAGCGACAGCGAGAAGGTCATGATCGCCAGCAGCACGGTCCAGATCTTCAGCGCTTCGCGCTTCTCCATGACCAGAGCGGAATGCAGCAGCGCGGTGCCGGCAAGCCACGGCATGAACGAGGCGTTTTCGACCGGATCCCAGAACCACCAGCCACCCCAGCCAAGCTCGTAATAGGCCCAATAGGAGCCCATCGAAATGCCGGCCGTCAGGAACGTCCAGGCAGCAAGGGTCCAGGGACGCACCCAGCGCGCCCAGGCAGCGTCGATACGCCCTTCGATCAGGGCGGCGATGGCAAAGGAGAAGCAGACGGAAAAGCCGACATAGCCCAGATAAAGTAAGGGCGGGTGAATGGCGAGACCGACGTCCTGCAGGATCGGGTTCAGGTCCTTGCCTTCGCCCGGTGCCGGGATAAGGCGGGCGAAAGGGTTGGATGTCAGCAGGATGAACAGCGTGAAAGCCACGGCAATCCAGGCCTGCACCGCGAGCACATTCGCCTTCAGCGTTTCCGGCAGATTACGACCAAATGTGGCGACCAGCGCCGAAAAGAACACCAGGATCAAGAGCCAGAGCAGCATTGATCCTTCATGGTTCCCCCAGACGCCGGAAATCTTGTAGATCAGCGGCTTCAGCGAATGCGAGTTCTCCCAGACGTTGCGGACCGAAAAATCCGACGTGACATAGGCGAAGGTCAGCACGGCGAAGGAGAAGGCGACGAGCAGGAAACAGGCAATCGCCGCGCTGGAGGCGAGCTCCATCAGGGCGCGATCGTTGAGCCTGGCGCCAAGGATCGGCAAAGCCGCTTGCACGAAGGCGGTCGCAAGCGCCAGAACCAGCGCATAATGTCCAAGTTCGATAATCATCGAACGGTTTCCTTCCCGCTGAGTTCGACACCCTGCGCCTTCAAGCGGTCGGCGACATCCTTCGGCATATAGGTCTCATCATGCTTGGCGAGCACGGAGTCTGCAACGAAGACCGAGCTGCCGGCAACGAACGTGCCCTCGGTGACCACGCCTTGCCCCTCACGGAACAGGTCCGGCAGGATGCCGGTATAGGTCACCGGCACCTGGCCGAGCGTATCGGTAACGGTGAAGGTCACGGTCTTGCCGTCGCCGCGCTTGACCGAACCGGCCTCGACCAGCCCGCCTAGACGGATGCGGGTTCCCGGCGGCACGTCGGTCTTGGCGAGATCGCTCGGCACGTAGAAATAGGCGATCGCCTGGCTGAAGGCGAACATTACGAGGAGGACGGCAAGCGTCAGAAAGCCGACGCCACTGCCGATGATCGCCAGTCGCTTCTGTTTTCGCGTCATTGCGTCTCTCCGTCCGTCTTGATCCCGAGTTCACGGGCCAGCGCAAGCAGCTGTTTTCCCTGTTCGCCGTCCGCCGGGAAGGTTTTCAGGCTTTCCTTTAGGGCGGCCGCCGCCTGGTCTCTTTGATCAAGCACAACATGCGAACGGATCAGCCGCGCCCAGCCTTCGGCGTTGGCGGGGTCTTCCTTAAGCCGGCTCGCCAGGCTTTCGACCATGCCGCGGATCATCTCCTGGCGGTCGCCGGCGTTCATGTCCTGTGCGGCGGCGATATCGTCCGCGCTCGGATTTCCCGGTGCAGCGCCCGCAACATTGCCGGCAGCGCCACCTGAAAGCTCGGCCACGTGCTGCTTGACGAGCGGCACCCAGGGCGCATCCGCCGGGGAACTGGCGATCAGCCTGTTGAAGGCTGCAAGCGCCTCGTCCTTCTTGCCTTCCTGCTTCAGGCCAAGGGCAAGATAGAATTCGGAACGCGGGTCGTTCGGGTCGATGGCGAGGGATCTGCGGAGAGCCGACTGCGCTTCGGTGGTCACAAGTCCGCCGGACAGCGTGATCACCGCCTCGGCATAGCCACCCAGCCGCGCCGGCGTCGGCCCCAGCAGGCGCACGGCGCTGTCATAGGCGGCGACCGCCTCCTCGACGCGACCGTTGCGCATGTAGATTGGCGCCAGCACGTCCCAGCCGGCACCGTCGTTCGGGTTCTGCGCCAGGTGATTTTCCGCCCGCGCAATCAGAATGTTGATATCGGCACCGGGATCGGCAAGGCGCGCCGCCAAAGGCTGCGCCGGAACCCCTGGGCTGCCAGTGAACATGTAGAGACAGAGCCCAATTGCGGGAAGACAGAGAAGCACGAAGGCCTGCGCCACGATGTTGACGCCGCGGCGCGTGGCTGCGGCCGGCTCGGCGGCATTGTCGATCTCGCCAGCCGCAAGCAGCCGGCGGGCGACCTCGGCGCGGGCGAGTTCGGCATCGTCGCCGCTGATCAGGCCGCTCTCCTGGTCACGCGTCAGTTCATCGAGCTGATCGCGATAAACTTCGATATCATGACTATGGGGAGACGATGCGGGCGCTGCCGCCCGCAAGAGCGGGAGGATGAGTACGACAGCTACAGCCGCCGTCAACGTGGCGACGAGGATCCAGAACAACATGGATGCTCAATACTATGGCACCCATGCCATTCCAACTCGAAAACCTGCAATGACAGAGATTTGAGGCGTTTCGCCGCAACCGGAAATCCGGTCAGCTGAGCGGCGTCCAGCTTCCGTCGGAATTCCGGCAGGCCGCACCACGCGCCGTCGTCGGTTGTCCCTTGACGGTCACGGTGTGGCTGTACTGGCGGCAGTTCTGCGAACCGACCTGATAAGGTGCGGCGGCGACGACCGAACCGGTGACGCTACGCCCCTGCCAGTTGACCGGCTGACCGCCCGGAGCAGCCTCCAGGGCGCGGTACTCGGCCTCGAGCGCACGCTGGCGGTCCGACGTTCCGATATCGAGATTGCTGAGCCGGCCGATAACGCCGCCCTGCAGGGCCGTGATGTAGGTCGTCGAAGACACGCTGCGGGTCGCGGTCGTGCCCAACCCGGCCGCCGCGGTCTGTCCGCCCGAGGTGGTGCTGCAGCCGGCAAGAGCCACCGCCGACGCGATCAACGCGATCCTGCCGCTGACGACAATAGTTCGTGTCATTTCTGCCTGGTTCCTCATGATCCGCGACATGTACTTTCTAACGCGGGGCTCCGCCTGCGCCGACCGGCGGGGCCGAGCGGAGACTTCCCTTTGATTTTCTTTTGGCATTCCCTGTTGGCAGAGGCAACTGGAAGGGCAGTCGACGCGATACTTTCGCGCGCCAGTGTGACACCTAAACCGCAGCCGGCAGCACGAGCTCGGCGCGCAGCCCGCCCTCTTCCCGGCGCGACAGCGTCAGCGTGCCCTGATATTCCCGTACGATTTCACTGACGATCGACAGACCGAGGCCCGTTCCCGGCTTGCTCTCATCCAGCCGCTTGCCGCGCTTCATCGCCAGCGCGATCTGATCCGGGTCGAGGCCAGCTCCGTCGTCGTCGACGTCGAGAACGATCCATTGCCGACCGGTTTCCTTTGCGTGCTCTTCGTTTGTAGCCGGACGAACATTCAGCCAGACCTCGCCCTTGGCGTGGCGAGCGGCGTTTTCGAGCAGGTTACCGACAGTCTCCTCGACATCCTGCAGCTCCATCGCTAGCACCAGGCCCGGCGGGTTGATCGACAGATGAACCTCTTTTTCCGGATTGAGCTTGCGCATCACGCGCACAAGCCGCTCCAGCGCCGGCTGCGCTTCTGTGCGGGCGAGAATGGATTCGCGCTGGGCGGCGATCCGCGCGCGGCTCAGATAGGATTGAACCTGCATCTGCATCGCATCGACCTGGTTTCTGACGAGTTCGCCATGCGACGCCTCAAGCACGCGGGCCTCGTTGAGGAGGACCGCGATCGGCGTCTTCAACGAGTGCGCGAGGTTGCCGACCTGCATGCGCGCCCGCTCGACGATGCGGCGGTTGCTGTCAATCAGCGCATTCACTTCGTTTGCAAGTGGCTGGATCTCGCGCGGAAAGGCACCATCGAGCCTTTCGCTTTCGCCGGCCCGGATCTTCTCCAGCGAGCGGCGGACCTGGTCGAGCGGTCTGAGACCGAAGAGAATGGTCAGCGCGTTCATGCCGAGCCCGCCGAGGCCGAAGATCGAGAGCGCGATGGTCAGATTGCGGGTAAAGCGGTTGATGTCCGCCTCTAGAACGTCACGATTGCCGGCAACGCGGAAACGGGCGGTGTGGCCCTGAATGTCGAGAACGACTTCGGTCTCGGCCACTTCGACCTCGTTTCCGAACGGGTCCTTGGTGGTGTAGAAACGGACGTAACCGGTATCGAAGGGGACTTCGTCGACGCTCGCGATCGGCAGCTTCGCGTTGCCGAGCGAGGTAGAAATCAGCGGCGGCGTGTCGAACTCGCCGATCGGATCGACGATCCAGTACCAGCCGGTCTGCGGCTGGGAGAAGCGCAGGTCGCCGAGCTGGGGACTGCCGGCAAGCACCGTCTTCTCATTGACCGAAATCGAGTTGACGACGTTGAAAAGCTGGGCACGCAGCAGGTCCTTGAAGCCGCGTTCCGATCCTTGCCGGTAGAGGGCTGAGATGACAACCCCGATCACCACCAGGGCAACGACGGCCCAGACGGTCGAAACCGCCAATACGCGGGCCGTAAGGGATCTAATTGCCATTGCCGGGCGCTTGCATGCGGTATCCGAGGCCGCGCACCGTCTCGATCAGGTCGTTGCCGATCTTCTTGCGAAGACGGCCGACAAAAACTTCGATCGTGTTGGAATCGCGGTCGAAGTCCTGATCGTACATGTGTTCGACCAGTTCCGTCCGGGATACGACCTGGCCCATGTGGTGCATGAGGTAGGAGAGCAGCCGGAACTCGTGCGACGTCAGCTTCAGCGCCGTTCCGTCGACGGTTGCCTTCGACCCCTTTGTGTCGAGCCGCACCGGGCCGCAGACAATTTCCGAGCTTGCGTGGCCGGCCGCCCGGCGGATCAGCGCGCGGATGCGGGCAAGCACCTCCTCGACATGGAACGGCTTGGCGACATAATCGTCGGCACCGGCATCGATGCCGGCCACCTTGTCGCTCCAGCGATCACGCGCCGTCAGGATCAGCACCGGCATGCTCTTGCCGCCGCCGCGCCATTTTTCAAGAACGGTGATGCCGTCCATCTCGGGCAGGCCGATATCGAGGATCACGGCGTCATAGGGCTCGGCATCGCCGAGATAGTGACCCTCTTCGCCGTCATAGGCCTGATCGACGACGTAGCCGGCCTCCTTCAGCACTTCGGCGAGCTGCCGGTTCAGGTTGACGTCGTCCTCGACTATCAGAATGCGCATTCGTACCCACTTTTCCTCTTTCGCACCGTCGTCACGGGCGAATTACATCGGCACCCTTACGGTCACCTTTTTCGGTCGCCCGCCATTGCCCGGCACAAGCACCGTGATCACGCACTGGCCATCGGACGTCGGCTGTGCCGACAGCAGTTCGCCGCCGGTTTCCGAAACGACTTGCTGAGCAGCCGCGCTGCAATCGCCGGCCACGCGGACGACAAAGTCCGTGGGCACGTTGACCTCAGGCGGAGCAAAGCCCGCAAGGCCTGCGGCAAGCGCGGCTATGATCACTGGTGAAGACATGAACGCACTTTCGACTTGGGAAGCATCATGGCAAAAGCAATAACCGATAGAGGCTGAATGGCAAATGAATGTCGGCCGCCCAGCCGGGCGAACAGCCACCTGTGAATGGCTGTATCCACAGTGACCCGACCGCAGATTGCAACGATTCCTTCGACGGTGAAACTCGACGGAAGAAAACCTCCGCCTGACAGCGGTCCGTGCCGAACATCGATCCGCTGCAGCGCCGTGCCAGCCGCCAATCAACGAGGCGCATTCCGCGACGGAGCCGCCGGCTTGACGATCAGCCATTTGTTAAGCCCTTCCTGCTATCGTTGGGTACTCGGTCGAGAACCAGATGGCCGCAGCCTCCGTCGCTCGGCTTACGGCAAGACTTGAAGTGGGCTCGAAATCCCGAGTCCTTTGAATCTCTTGGCCGCACATCTTCCAAAGTTGAGTCCGGCTCTTGCGGGGTTGAATGAGCGCGATCCGGCGAAGAGTCCGACCCCTCATCTAAGCCTCTGCATTGTTTGGTGTTGCCGCGCGCACGTCGGGCCTTCAGGCCGCCTCATGGGGTCAAATACTCTCATCTCACAGCCAGATCGCGATTATCGAAACGCCGTTCGCAACTGAACTTGCTCGCTTTGCGGTGACGTCGCGCACGCGCGCTATCAACCCACTACAGCGCCTGATCGCCAAAGCCGCTTGCTCAAAAGACCGCCCTCCCGACTCACCGAGCGCCAAATTGGCCCGCTGTCCCCGGTCGGCTGAATGCAACTGTGGATCATTGAAAAATTAATCGATTTAAAGATTTTTCAATCGTTTAAATGATTTAAGCCACTGATTTACAAAGCGTTTACGATGTGAAATTGTCCGCCCGTCAACTAGTCATGAATTTGCAACAGGCCCGGGAGGATCGGATGCAGACGCTCGTAAACAACCAGCCGGCATCTCAGCAGTCCAAGGTACCGCAGTCGCTGCTGGACCGTTTCGAAAGCGAATGGCGCGAAATGCGCTCAGCCACCCAGACAACACCGAAGCCCGTTCAGCCGGCTGAATAAGCCTGCGCTAGCGCGCGAGAATAGGCTTGTCGACACGACTATGCCCATCGACCTTAAAGCCGCCCGCGGTCAACGCCGCGAGCGGCTTTCGCTTTTTGGCTTAATGCAGCTCTAAAAGCGCCTTGTGTCTTGAAGAGCCTTCTCGTTCTCGGGGGTGATCGGTCGCATCCAGCTGGTATTCCCCCCGCCCGCGCAGCCCCAAAAGAAGCTGACAACGCTGTGAATCCCGCCTCCCGCGGTGGCGTATCGAGCCGCGCGTATGGCCAGCCGTGTGGCGATTTCCTGCCTTTTGGCCAATCGGAAAAACCGTGTTACTCTTTTTCCATGCTGACCGACGAGATTGAAAAACTGGCGCTGAGCCTGCCGGGAACGGAAGAAAATGCCCATTTCGGCACGCGGGACTTCCGTGTGGGCAAGCGCATCTTCATGTCTCTGCCCGAGGCAGGGCGGGCGGTTTTCAAGTTCACACCGGATCAGCAGCGCATGCTGCTGGAAATGGAACCCGGCGTCTGCGCTGCGGTCCCCGGTGGCTGGGGCAACAAGGGCTGGACCTCGCTCTACTTTGTCGAGGCCGACGAGGATCTCGTTCGCCAGTCGATGGAAACCGCGTGGCGCAATGTTGCCCCCAAAAGCCTGGTGAAGAAGAACGGCCGTCATTGACGCGGCCGGCATCGACGTTTCGAAAGCCGTCTGCAGACGACCTTCTATCCGCAGGCAATCGTCTCAGAGAACATAGTCGAAAAGCGTGACCGGCTTGTCGTGATACTCCGTCTGCGCGAACGGCCGCATGCCGAGTTTCTCCACGATTCTGATCGATGCCGCATTGGCCGGGCTGACGATAGCGGTTACGCGGCGTCCGGCGTGATGTTCCCGCGCCCAGCCGAAAGCCGCATGCGCAGCTTCGCTGGCATAACCGCGTCCCTGCGCCTCAGGCGCGATCGTCCAGCCGGTCTCCATCGTCCCGGTCAGGGCGGGAGAAATCTCGCGGCGCAGTTCCTGAAAGCCGACCTGCCCGACGAAGCGCCCGGAGCTTCTCTCTACGATCACGAAATAACCGAAGCCAAAGAACTGCCAGCCGCCCTCCTGACGCAAAAACCGCGTCCACATCTGTTCGCCGGAAAAGGGGGCCGGTGCGATATGACGAAGGATCTCTGGATCCGACCACATCTGCTGATAGGGCTCGAAATCCTCCAGCTGCGGTCTGCGGAGAATGAGGCGGTCGGTGCTGATCATCGGAATGCCTGAGAACGATGGAATACCACCGATCTCTAGCTGCTCTCCGCAGTGCCTGCAATGGCGCCCCGTTCCAAAACCGATTCCGCAAGGGCAGCTAACAGGCTGTTAACCCAAACTTTTCTCGCCGACTTCCAGCGGCCAGGTCACGAGGTAATCCTCGTAGTCCTCGATGTCGATGCCGTCTTCCGCAACGGTGCGGCCACGCACGGAAATGCCGGCGGTGTGCACCGTCTCGGCATCGCCCGAGAGCAGCGGATGCCACCAATAGAGGTCGCGGCCTTCCGCCACCAGCCGATAGCCGCAGGTCGGCGGCAGCCAGGTAATCTCGCGCACCGCGTCCGGCGTCAGCTGAATGCAATCCGGCACCGTTGCCTGACGGTTCGGATAGTCCTTGCACCGACAGCTCTCGCCGTCGAGCAGCGTGCAGCGGATCGAGGTCCAGGCGATCTCTGCCGTTTCCCAATCCTCGAGCTTGTTGAGGCAACAGAGCCCGCAGCCGTCGCAGAGGCTTTCCCACTCCGCGTCATTCATCTCGTCAAGGCTCTTCGCCTTCCAGAAAGGCATTTCGCCCATCGCCATCACACTTTCGTCAAATCGGTCGCGCTACTGCGCGGCACGTCTTATCAGACGTGCAAAGGTCACAGTAGCGATTTGAGTTGCTGCAGGTTTGTCCTTTAATCGGCGACGACCAAAGGAAACATGCAGGAGAGAAATTTCGCAGAAAATTGCCGGTTTTTTAAGGCCACCGGCGCGATATGCAAGTAGATTGGAATTTGACGCCGTGCAAATATCGCGCGGCACCGGCATGATGCCAAAAGCCTTCAGGACGTTGAGACCGTGCGGGAACCGAGGAAAGACGATAACCGGCCGAAAAAGCGGCACATCTTTCTGAGAATCGATTCCTGGATCGATTCGACGGTCTGGAATGCCGGGTTCAAACTCTCACAATGGTGGGAAGATACCACTATTTTCTTCCGCCGCTTCCGCGTCACGGGCTGGAAGAAGGCGGTCTTCGAGGTCCTCGGTGAAGGTATGACCTGGGGAACGGCCGGCTCGGTGCTGATGCTGGCTCTCGCTCTTCCGGCCTTCGAGGAGACCAAGGGCAACTGGCGGGCGCAAAGCGATTTCGCCGTCACCTTCCTTGACCGCTACGGCAACGAAATCGGCCATCGCGGCATCATTCACGAAGATTCCGTGCCGATCGACGAATTGCCGGATCATCTGATCAAGGCTGTGCTCGCAACGGAAGACCGGCGCTTCTTCGACCACTACGGCATCGATTTTCTCGGGCTCGCCCGCGCCATGACCGAGAATGCACGCGCCGGCGGTGTCGTCCAGGGCGGCTCGACGCTGACGCAGCAGCTCGCCAAGAACCTGTTCCTGTCGAACGAGCGCACGATCGAGCGCAAGATCAAGGAAGCGTTTCTGGCCATCTGGCTCGAATCCAACCTTTCGAAGAAAGAGATCCTGCGGCTCTACCTCGACCGCGCCTATATGGGCGGCGGGACGTTTGGTGCTGCGGCAGCGGCGCAGTTTTATTTCGGCAAGGCGATCACCGACGTCAACCTGGCGGAATCCGCCATGCTCGCCGGCCTCTTCAAGGCACCGGCGCGCTACGCCCCGCACGTCAACCTGCCGGCCGCCCGCGGCCGCGCCAACGAGGTTTTGACAAACCTCGTCCAGGGCGGGCTGATGACTGAGGGCCAAGTGATTGCGGCACGTCTCAACCCGGCAACCGTCATCGATCGCGCCCAGGTGAAGGCGCCCGACTTCTTCCTCGACTGGGCGTTTGACGAAGTGCAGCGCATCGCCCGGCCATTTGCCCAGCATTCACTCATCGTGCGCACCACCATCGACATGGGGCTGCAGAATGCGGCCGAGGATTCGGTCGAGTCCAGCCTTCGGCAATATGGCGAGAGCTTCCATGTGAAGCAGGGCGCACTGGTGATGGTCGAAAACGGAGGTCCTGTCAGGGCGATGGTCGGCGGCCGCGACTATGGCGAGAGCCAGTTCAACCGCGCCACGCGGGCGCTGCGCCAACCGGGGTCTTCCTTCAAGGTCTACACCTACGCGGCGGCCATGGAAAAAGGCATGACGCCGGAGACCATCGTCGTCGACGCACCGATCACCTGGCGCGGATGGTCACCGCAGAATTACGGCCGCAGCTATGCCGGCCGCATCACCATCCTGACGGCGATCGCTAGGTCGATCAACTCGATCCCGGTGCGCCTCGCCAAGGACAAGCTCGGCACGGAGCTGATCGCGCAGACCGCCAAGAACATGGGCATCGAAACGCCACTGCGCACCGACAAGACGATGCCGCTCGGCACCTCCGAAGTGACGGTACTCGACCAGGCGACGGCCTATGCCGTGTTCCCAGCCGGCGGCCTACAATCACGCCGCCACGGCATCAGCCAGATCCTGAATTATGACGGCGACATCCTCTACGACTTTTCCCGCGACGAACCGCCGGCCAGACGCATCCTTTCCGAGCAGGCCAACGCATCGATGAATTCGATGCTGACGCAGATCCCGGTGATCGGCACGGCACGCAAGGCGGCCCTCGACAACGGCATCGTTACCGGCGGCAAGACCGGCACCACCCAGGCCTATCGCGACGCCTGGTTCGTCGGTTTTACCGGTGACTACACGACGGCGGTCTGGTTCGGAAACGACGACTATACTTCGACCAACAACATGACCGGCGGTTCGCTGCCGGCAATGACCTTCAAGCGGCTGATGGATTATGCCGAACAGGGCATCGAGCACCGCCAGATACCGGGGATAACGTCCCCGGCGCCTGCACCGAGCAAGCAACCGGAGGTCGCCAATGCCAAGCCGGATGAAAATGCCCTGCCGCCGCTGGTGCGGCCGCGGTCGCTATCGGCAGACGTGACACGGCTCCTGCGTTCGGTGGGCGATACCTTCGAAAAGGCCCCCGCCTTGAAGGCGCCGGAAAGGAGCGGCGGCAAAGTCGCCGTACTCGGCGCCGCCGACGGCGGGTCCTCCCAACAGGCTCTCCCGAATGCCGCCAGCAATTGAACGCGCTCGAAACCTTGAATTGAACGGCCGGATCGATACCGGTTGCCAGGTCGGCGCGATGATCGCCGTTGCGTCGCGCGCCCGTTTGGGCGAGACATGGGCTGCGCGGCGCATTGCGCCTATGCATAACCATATTCGATAGAGCCGCCCTTGTTCCGAATTCCCCTCCTCGTCGCCCTTGCCCTTGCCATCGCCTTCGGCGGCGGCATCGCTTCAGCCGTCTGGGCGCTGAAGGCGACGGTCGGTTTCGGCTCGATCTCGATCGGCCCGTGGGTCGCCTTCCCCGAAGCACAGACCGAGAATGCCGACCCCTATGCCAAGGCACATCGCGCCCGGGCCGGCGAACTGCTCTATGGCGGCGCCGAAGGGCTGATGTTCATGGCACAGGTCGACGACAGGGGCGAGAAGCTGTCGGCCGCCTGCTCCTACGATGTCTCGGGGCTGACGCCGCAGGCGCGATTCTGGACGCTCTATGCAGCGAATGCCGATGGCGTGCCGCTGCGCCCCGGCTCGGATCTGCCTTCGGCGATCAACTCGTGGACGGTGCTGCGCGCCGAAGACAGTTCCTTCACCATCCATGTCTCGCCGAACGCCAAGCCGGACAACTGGGTAGCGTTACGGCATTCCGGAACCTTCCGGCTGGTCCTGACGCTGCTCGATACCCCGACGGCAGGTTCCTCCGGCCTTATCGATCTCGCCATGCCGAAAATCGTGAAAACGGGATGCGGCGATGCGTAGTGTTCTGTTCGCTTCCATCCTTGGTCTCGTGGGCGCAGCACTGCTGCATATCATCATCGTGCTGGTGCTGCCGCAATTTACCGGTCGCGACGCCTATACGCGCGTTCTCGGTCTTCTCGAGATGGACAGCTTCTTTTCTTTGACGAGTACCCCTGGACCGACCGGCCTCAGCAACGACGACCCTTATCTCCGCACGGCCGTCTGCAGCTTTTCGATCACCGACGGTCCGGCGCGGTTCCTCGCCAGAGGCGCGGTACCTTTCTGGTCGCTTGCGGTTTTCGACAGCGCATCGAATGAGGTCTTCAGCATGAACGACCACACCGCCGTCAACGGCAGGCTCGACCTCGTGGTTGCGACGCCGATCCAGCTGGTGGAACTGCGCAAGACGCCGCCGGAAGCTCTGGCACAATCGATCATGGTGGAGATGAAGGAAGAGGATGGCTATGCGGTGCTGCGCGCCATGGCGCCGCTCGACAGCTTCGAGGATCAGGTCCGGAACTTCCTGGCGGAATCAAGCTGCGAGCCGTTCCGTCGTTAGTCAGCGCAGTCCCTCGGACAGGGTACGCGGCCTTCAGCCTTGCCGTTCCTATCTCGATGTCGTGGAGAAGATGAACGCGACCGCAAGGGGCGGAGCGTTGTTGGCACAAGCAAAGCCGTGCGCAGGCCGGCCGATGCAGCCGACACATGGGCGGTGGATATAACTACTGCTTCTTGATCCGACGTCCGTCGGGCGCGGTTGGCTGCGGATCGCGGCCATCGAGACGCTCGTAGCGGATTCCGGTAAACAGAAGCACTTTTGCTCCGCCCGATATGGCCGGAGGTCTGCGTGGTGGCATTTGGACCTTGTGGTCCTGCATTCTGATCACGTCTGCCATGCTCGTCTCCATATAGGCTTGAGACGGATGAACTACCGTACAGATTTCACCCTGCCCTTTCGGGGCCAGCGCATTTTCCCGGGCAGTGCCCGGACAGGCGCGCTTTTCTCATCTTCTCCTTCTTCCGGTCGCCCGGAGGTTGCTGCTTGCTCAAGTGGTACAGACCAATCATAGACGGTCCGCTTCGATTGAGCCATAGGCTGGTTAACAGATGGTTAACGCCGCATCTGCACCCCTAACCTGTGGGAGTATGTCCCCCGGAAAAACAAAACACTGTATCCGGGGTAACAGCTTCGGGCGGAACGGGAATGGCTAGCGCCTGGACAACAGTCCAAACAGGAAGGAAACGCCGGCAACGGTCAGAAGCGTCGAAATCGGCTCTTCACGGACGCGCTCTCGCACCCGCTCGGTCATCAACTCCGCTTCGCTCTGAACAACCGCTTTTGCACCGGACCCGATCGCCGACACGCTATCGGTCAGCCGGGCAATCTCGGCGCGCAACTCGGCAATCTGCGCTTCCAACTCGACGCGAGCAGCCGATGCTTCGACTTCACTCTCGACCGTGTCACGCACCGCCTGCAGTTTCTTTTCTACCATTGCAACGCTCCTTCTCTTGCCCGCTTTCAACGCATCGCAACGGCAATGGTTCCGACCGAGAGCAGCGAAAATCCGAACGCCAACGAAAAACGGGCGGCCCTTGGGCCGCCCGTCCGAAAGCTGGGCGCATCGCCCACCACTCGCATCACTCCACGCAGGATGGGTCCATCGCCTGGCATCGAATCAATGGAACCGGGCGAGCGCCGCCGTAACCATCTTCGAAGTCCTCGCGCACGCGGGTGCCATCGCGGTCCCGTTGACGTTCCCAGTCGCGGCGGTCATCGCCGCCTGCCTGATCGTCCCAGCGCTCGCCGTCTCTGCGGTTACGCTCCCAGTCCTGCCGGGTGCGGTCGCGTTCCCACTCGCGGCGATCGCGGTCACGCTGACGTTCCCAGTCCCGCGGGCGACGGTTGTCGTCGACCCAATCCGGCCCACGACGCCACCGGTCACGGTCGCGATAGAAGTCACGGCCGCGATAGTTGCGGTCCCAGTAGCGATCGAATTGGAAGACCACCGTCGGGATACCGAGCGGGCGGTAATATTGCGGTTCGACATAGACCCTGTTGCGACGATAATCCGCCTGCACATAGCGTCCGGCGACCCAGCCGCGGCCGCCAAAGAAGGAAACGTCACACCAGGGCAGATCGGCAAGACAGCCGTGGATTTCGACGGCTTCTCCGGCCGGGATCAACGACACTGCCGGATAGCGCGTGCTCGGACCGGACCGCATATTGACGTTGGCGGTTGCAAACCCCTCTGCCGCCTCGGCAATCGCCGGCGCCAGGAAAAGCGCGCATATGGCCGCTGCGCGCAACACTATTTTCTTCACAGTAAGCTTTCTCCCATCGGAAGGCCCCTCTTCACTAAGCCCTCTTGCGTCGGCGGGCGTCCGGAACCCTTCACCGTCACCGCGATCACTTAAAGCCGCTTGTGGATTTTTTAAGGCTGGAAACGATCGAGCCCACAGGAAGCAGGGCTTTGCGATAGAAAGCGCACAAAATCACCAGCCGCTCGCACGCCGCAAGCCTGAATAAAGCCCCAACGTCCATAGTTAACAGTACGCTAACGCTTTTCTTTTATTTTTAGTGACGTGTGCCGTTCCGGATCGCCGGCAATGGCGATCATGTTTTGCGTGCAAGGATTTATCGTGACGGATCGCTTTCGTGAGTTGGAAAGGCCACAGACGGGCCGCTTGAAGGACGTCGTCCTGATGGCAACCGTCAGCGGTTTCGAAAGCCTGCGGATCCCTCGCAAGTCCGACATGAAGCAATTTTCCGAATTGTTCGAGCCGCTGTTCCTCGGCTCCAGCAGCGAAGCGCGCCGTCAGGCCGCCGCCGCGCTGTCGCAGTGCCCCCATGTTCCGGAGCCGGTCGCAGCCCTGATCGGCAGCATGCCGATCTCGATCGCCGCCATTTTCCTGACCCGTTCGCAGGCCCTGTCGGATCGAACGCTTATCGGCATCATCCGCCAGCAGGGAGCGGCCCACGCCGGTGCAATCGCCCGCCGCACCGCTCTGTCGCCTTCCGTGATCGATGCCCTGGTCGAGCACCACAACCCCGCCGGCCTTTCCGCCCGCCCGGACGTGCGGCAACAGACAGTCGCTGCGCCTTCAACGCTGGCCGAGCCGGATGTCGATGCTGCAAGGGCCGCGCGCGAGGAAACCTTGCGCACCGAAATCAAGACACTTGCCCGTGTCGCGGCGCACGAGGCGGCTGCCGCCGCATCTACCATTATACCGATCAGCACTACGCTAAGCGCCCTCCTGGTGCGCTTTGCCCGCAGCGGCGAGATCATCCTGTTTTCGCGTGCGCTGGCGACGGCGCTCGATGCCGGAGGGCACCTGGTCGAGCGCATTCTTCTCGACGTTTCCGGCCAACAGCTGGCGACGAGCCTGATCGCCCTATCGCTGCCGACCGACGATCTCACCTTCGTGCTGCAGTCGCTTTATCCGCACCTCGCCGAACGCATCGGCGGCACCACGCGCGCTGAAGCCTTGACCGGCGCCATGGACCCGACATCGAGCCGCGAACAGCTTGACGCCTGGCTGCAATCCGAGGAACGGGACGCGCCCGCGGCACGGCACCAGCCCTATCTTGCGGATGACCATGCCAATGATGCGTGCCAGCTGACCGTCCGCAAGGTAGCCGGGGCCGCCGGCGGCGCCAAGCCGCAACGGGTGTTCGGCCGCCGTTAGAGCGTTTCCGATTTAGACGGAACCGAACAAACGCTCTATCTCTTTGTTTTTACGCATTTCCTGACGGAAAACCGCTTCGCACTTTTCCTGGAAATGCTCTAGTCCTGGTCACGACCGAGCCGGCCCAGCTCTCACATATGGTTCAAGAGTGGTTTGCGCCGTCTTCCGGCACGACATCGAACAGGTCGGCGCGATCGTCCAGCTCGATCTCGACGATCCAGCAATCCGGATCGAAACGGATTTCACGGGAGAGTGCATCATCCACGGCGTCGCCATCGCGATCCTTCAAGCGGATCTCGAACTTGCGACCGATATTGGCGTCGTCATCGAAGAAGTTCTGCGGCGCCGGTGCAAACAGCGTTTCGGTACCCATCCGCGTGCGTTGACGAATAAAGATCGCGCCAGCGTCCTCCGCCCCCTTGCGCAGGATAGCTGCGTACCCACCGAGCGCAAAGGCGCGGCGCAGCAACGCGGAGACGAAAATGTGGGATTTGAGACGCATGGACATGCCTGTACACGGGCGGAGCCAGGCATGCAAATTGGCTGCCGCGACAAGAATGTGTTCAACGGATGGGAGACGCGCCCGTGAGAAGGTCCCTCAAAGCGCGCCGATCTCCTTGAGCTTCTTCAGCACTTTGGCATTGGGCTCACCGGTCTGCGGCAACCGGTAGTGCTTCTCGAAATGGCGAATCGCTGCACGCGTCTGGTCCCCCGCAACGCCGTCGACGACGATGTCGGCATAGGCGAGGTTGCTTAAGCCCTTCTGGATGTCCAGGACCAGCTCGCTCGACACCGGGATCTCGGCACGCGGAATCAGCATCTTGTCGGTCTCGGCCGAGCGGATGGCTGCGGCGACAGGGTCGACATCGGCAACTGCACGTTTCGGATCGGCGTAGGGCCGGCTTGCCGGCAGTGCCGCGGCCATCTTCTGGCCAGATGTCGTGCGCAGGGCGCGCAGCAGTTCGGCGCTCACGGCGCCTGTCTCGGTGCGTCCGGCCTGCTTCTCAAATCGCAGGATTGCGGCTGACGTGCGCGGGCCTGTGCGTCCATCCGGCACGCCATCATAAAGGCCGATGCGGTTCAGTTCCTTCTGGATATCGGCGACCAGTGGTGACGCGGACGTCTCCGGCACCGAGGCGACACGTTCGGGCGACGGCTTTTCGGCAGGCGCCTCAGACGGGACCGCCGCGATCACCTCCTCGACGTTTTCCGTCGCCTTGTCGTCCTCGCGCTTGATGACGAAGGTGGTGACGTTGCGCGGCTCGATCTCGGCGCCCTTGGCGACGGCGATGCGCTCGGCGGTCTCTGGACTGACAAGCGGCACGCGGGTGCGAAGCAACGGCGATGGATGGGCGCCATGCTGGTACCACATGGCGTTTGCAGCAACGAAGGAGAAGACCACAACAAAGGCAGCCGAACCGCCGGCACTCAACGGGTGCCGGGCCGCCAGCCGTCCAGCAAGCGCAACCCCGCGGCCGGCGAGAGCCAGCCCACGCATGGCAAGGCCTGGCGCGGAACGCGCCGCCTTCTTGCGATCAGGCTGTTTTCGCTTGCGCGGCGCCATATCCCCGTTCCTCGTTCAAACCCGTCCTTTCGAATCGGTCGCCATCGGCAACCGCCTGCGTGTCACTATCTCTCAGCCGCGGCGGAAATTCGACGGTCACGGCCGAGCGCGGTTCCTCGCGATTGGCCTCGACGATGCCGGACCCGTCGCTGGGCAGCGTAACAGTGATGACTGTGCCTTCGCGCTCGCGGCTGCGGATCGCGACCTCGCCGCCGTGAAGCGCCACGAGGCCCTTGACCAGCGAGAGACCGAGACCGGTGCCCTCGTAACGGCGGGTGTAGTCGTTCTGGATCTGGACGAAGGGTTGCCCCAACATCTGCAATTTGTCGGCGGCGATGCCGATGCCGGTGTCGCTGACGGTCAGCTTCAAGGCCGGACCGTCAAGCTCGGCGTCGATCGTCACCATGCCGCCGTGGTCGGTGAACTTGATGGCGTTTCCGACAAGGTTGATCAGAACCTGCTGGAAGGCGCGTTGGTCGGCATTGATCTCGCCGACACTGCGGGTCACGCGGCTCGCCAGCTTGACGCCCTTTTCCTGGGCCTGATGCGACAGCATCGCTTCGCAGGCCGCGACCGCCTCGGCCACGCGGAAGGGCTCGGGAACCAGCTCGTAGCGGCCCGCTTCGATCTTGCTCATGTCGAGCATCGTATTGACGACCGACAGAAGGTGCTCGCCCGACTTGTGGATCAGGCTGACATATTCGCGCTGGCGGTCGTTTTCGAGCTTGCCGAAATACTCGCCCGTCAGCACGTCGGAGAAGCCGAGGATGGCGTTGAGCGGCGTGCGCAGTTCATGGCTGACGGCGGCAAGGAAACGGGTCTTGGCATCGTTGGCCGATTCCGCTTCTGCGGTTCTCGCCGCAGCTTCGACGCGCAGCCGTGCTTCCTGCGATACATCGCGCGACTGTGCCAGGATCGCCGTCAGACCGCCGTTGCGGTCGAGAAGCGGTGCGAGTTCGCAGCACATATGGACGAATTGTTCGCCTTCAGCCGGCAGCGACCGGCGCTCGATGCGAATGTTGACGGTCGCCCGCTCGCCGCCCTGGCGCAGAATATCGATCGCGCTCAGGAAGGTGATGCGATCGGAGACGTGGATCTGCTCGATGAAGCCGCGGCCGCCCGGGTCGCGCATCAGGGTCAGATGCTCGGCCGAGTCACGGCCGTGAATGGAGAGAACATTGCCGCGCAGATCGTGCACGGTGACAAGACCGGCAAAAAGGTCGTAGGCGGCCGAAAGATCCGGAAGATCTGGTACAGCCGGCTCGAGCGTTTCCGAGGCCTGGTTGCCGCGTCCACGAGCAATGGCGGTAGCAGCGGCCAGCAGCGAGGCGGACGCCCAAAGAGCGGTCCCAAGCGGCAATGCGGAGGAAACGGGCATGGCGAGCGCAAGCGCCAGCGGTACTGCCGGAAGTGCTGTCAGGGAGACGGCAGCGACCGTACGCAGACGCTTGAGGTCCCGACGGCCAATGGCGGAGCCAGCCTCGCGGCGGGGCAACCACAGGGCAGCGGCCTCGTCCACGCGGGACGTCCATCTGCCAGCCATGTCACGCAATACGCTCACGCCTTACCCTGCCACATTTGTTGTTCTTGCGAGACTGAGCGTGACCGATTTCCGCTTCATGCGGGCCGCCATTCGAACTGCCTCGTGACATGTCGGAATCTCGCATCCCCGGCTTAATGAAAGAATAAACGGGACTGTCCCGGAACGGCGCCAAATGCCTGAAAAATCCCGTTTTGAGGCAATTCGGGCGACCTTCATTTCTTGTGGTTAACGGGGCGTAAGCAACGGATTTCCGTGCATTTTCCGCCTCACGTTAAGGATTTGGGCAGGGCGCCCCGGTGCCGTTGCCCACGCTTTCGGCCTTTGCCGGCGGCCCGCCGCCATGAACCTTAACGGCGAAAGCTAAAATGCGACACAAATGCCCGGCAAATCCTCAAAATCGGGAATTTCATTAAAATTCGAAACAAATGCTGCGGGTTTTTGAAAAGCGGTCTTGTGATTCCCTGCCTAATGTCAGTCTCAACAAAGGGCCGGGCGACGAAAGACGGCGGTCCTCATGCAAACGACGGCGGGCGTGAACGGGTATCAGGGGATACTGCGGCGCTCCAGGATGCCGAAAGCAGTAAAACCGGCTAGAAGACCGGCGGGCGCGGCAGCCGAATATAGGATGGGCAGAACATGTGGTTTCTCATCAAGGCGACATTCTGGTTTTCGATGGTGCTGGTGCTGCTGCCGTTCCTCGATCCGTCGAGCGCGCAGAAGCTGGAGCACGGACCGAAGGTCGAGCTCGGCGATACCTTCTCGGCCGCCAATGAGGCATTCCAGTATATCAGCGCCATCTGCATCCAGAAGCCGGAGGTCTGCGAGAAGGGTGCTGAAACCTTCGTCGCACTTGGCCATCGGGCCCGGGAAGGCGCCCGCATCGCCTATGAATTCCTTGACACCCAGTTTGCCGAAACCGATGCGATCAAGCCCGATGCCAAGGTAACGACCGGCACTGTCGGTCAGGCGACCGAGGCTGCCGCCACGCTGGTGGCGCCGGTCGAACAGACCGCTGCGGAGACGGCTCCGGTGTTCAAGCGTACGCCGGTTCCGGAAAAGCGCCTCGACCCGAAGGCGTCCCTCGCCAAGTAAACATTTCTTGCCGTGGCAGCAGGTCCGCGCGACCGCCGCCGAGCCATCCTTTGACACTGCCTGACTTGCCGCCTTCTTGCGGCCGCCGCGAGGATCCCATCCCCTCGCGGCGTTTTCTTTTTTCGGTTTGCAACCGAGGGGCGGTCCAGCAACAGGTCCGCACAAGACATGGCTGTTTAGGTCCCCGCACATTCAGCGGAGACTGCCCCGATGCAGATATACGGGTTCTTTTCAAATGCGAGCGCAACGCGTGTCCCCGCGGCCGGATCGCAAGCGGGCACCGACGTGGCGCCGCTGGAGCAAAAGAGCAGATCTTCCCTTCTCAATCTTTTGCGTACGGACGATGAGACCGCCGCCAACCGCAAGGCCATTGCCAAGAAGAAATTGGACGAGTTGAAGGAGCAGATGCAGATGCTGCGGTTCTGGGCCTCGGACCCGGAGACGCTTGCAAGGCTTGCAAAACAGTTGGCCCAGCAGCTTGGCGCGGCCGCACAGCAATTCGCCGGTGGCGGCTCGTCCGGCCTGGCCGGTGGCGACACGGCGGCCGGTGCCGCATCCGCAGCAACAACGGTTGCATCGGCGGCGATGGAAGTGAATGCCGACGAGATGGCGAATGCCGGCGGCGAAGAAGGCAACAGCGCCGACAAGACAGAGCCATCGTCCCTTGCCGAACGCGCCTACCGCGAATTCAGCTCCGGGAGTTCGGAGGAAAACTCCGATGCGAGGACGGTTGCAGAGTTCAAGGCACTTGCCGAACAGCTCAAGCAATTGCTGAGGAAAGCGGAGCAGGATCTGCGCGCTGAGGGCGCTGGCAGCGACGCGGACGACGCCAGGAAAGCAAGCGCCTCCCTCACCACCTCGATTGCATCTCTGGATTCAACAGTCGGCGCGGCTGCCGGTGCCATCGCAATTCCTACAAGCGTTTCGATCTAGCGCTACTGCATGTTTCCTTAAATCCCATTCGATTTGAGGATAACAACAGGCAGCAATTCAAAGTGCTACAGCGACCTTTGCGCGTCTAATAAGACGCGCGGCGCTGTAGATCCTCGCCCGAATCGAACTCTGATGCGTCCGAGTTGGCAATTCGCGGTTCTCATCTGTGCTACCATCACCTATATGAGGGTCACAACGATCCCGGCACCGTAAGGACTGCTGGGGATCGGAGCAGAGGCACTGACCTCGGGCGGACAAGCGCGCCGCCTGACGGTGTCGACAAACGGACCGGACCATGACCACGCTTGACCAGATCATCGACGACTTCGCCTTCCTGGACGAATGGGAGGATCGCTACCGCTATGTGATCGAACTCGGCAAGGCCCTGCCCGACATGCCGGACGCCAAGCGCACCAGTGAGAACAAGGTGCAAGGCTGCGCCAGCCAGGTCTGGCTCGCCACCCAGGCGACCGGCGACCCGGAAGATCCGGTATTGCTCTTCGAAGGCGAGTCCGACGCCCACATCGTGCGCGGACTGGTCGCCATTGTGCTTACGATCTATTCCGGCAAGCGTGCCTCCGAGATTTCCAGGCTGGATGCCATCGTTACTTTCAGCAAGATCGGCCTGATCGAACATCTGTCGACGCAACGGGCGAACGGCCTGCGCTCGATGATCCGGCGGATCAAGAACGAAGCCGAGACCCGCCTCGCCGCCTGAGATCGCGGCCGTCCCCATGCATTCACACAATCGCCGAACTTGCGCGAATGTGAGCGTCGCCCGGCACCACAAGCGTTGCGCGACGCAGCCATTTTGACGCTGACAATGCCTGAGGATCCGTGCCGGCCAATCGCTACCGGCCGAATGCCTGGCGAACAGCTATTCACCCCGCTCCGCTTGTGCGGTGAACGCAGATGACACCAGGCGCTCGATCGTCTCTATGAACGCATCGAAATCGGCAGCATCCCGTCGATCCTCGATGACGGAGCAGGCATGCCGGACGGTCGTCCGGTCTCGCTCGAAAGCGTTGGCGATATCGCCTTGCGATATTTGCAGGACGACATGGCAGACATACATGGCGATCTGGCGCACATGGCATTTGGCGCGTCTCGCGCGCCGCCCTGCCCGCGCTTCACTGCAGCAACCTGCCCTGCCGTCAACGCGGCCGTCTTGAGATGATGGACCGTCCCGGATGAAAATTCGTTTCGGCCGTCGGCTTCGATAAAGGACATATGAAAACCCCTTCAATAGGAATTAATTCATATATCCATTTCTCGGGAGGGGAATAAGGAAATTTTTTGCACACTTTCCCGCCCCTTTTGCGTCCAGTTGCAGCTACAGCCTACTGCATGTTTCCTTAAATCGTATCCGATTCAAGGATAAGAACATGCAGCAATTCAAAGTGCCACAGCGACCTTTGCGCGTCTAATAAGACGCGCGGCGCTGTAGCGTCGCGAATAGGCACATTTTCCCAAGCTGAAAAACACAAAGGCCGGGCGACAGCCCGGCCTTTGTGTGTTCAGTTACGCTCCGCCCCTCGAACCAGACCGGCGCAGGGCGCGGTCGTGGCGATGGGCGGCAGGTCAGCTTACTTGCCGCGACGCTTGCGACGCTGGCCGAGACCCATTTCCTTGGCGAGCCGCGAACGTGCTTCGGCATAGGCAGGAGCAACCATCGGGTAGTCGGTCGGCAGATCCCACTTCTCGCGATATTCTTCCGGCGACAGGCTGTGATGCGTCATCAGGTGGCGCTTCAGCGACTTGAAGGTACCGCCGCATTCCAGGCAGGTGATCTGATCGTCCTGCACGGATTTGCGGACCGATACGGCCGGCTTCGGTTTTTCAACGGGGACCACGACCGGCGTAGGTGCCGCCGTGTTGTTGAGAGCCAAATGGACGTCGGCGATCAGCGTGGAGAGCTCGGCAGCCGGAACGACATGGTTGCTGACGTAAGCGGACACGATCTCAGCCGTCAGCTCAACCAGAAGTTCATGGCTCGCGCCAAGCGTTGTTTCAGTCATTTCTTTCTCCTATCGGAATACAGCACAAGCCCGAAACATGTTTCAGGGAGAGGAATACGTGCAAATGCCGTCGGGAAGCCTTCGCTGCCTTGGGATAGACCATCAATCGTACAGCAAGGACAAATTCTTGCCGCAATATCAAGAGTTGGAATTTTGATCACGAAACCTATTGCCGAGTCGCTGGAACAACCAACCTCTCAAAGCAACAGCCAATATTCACAACTCAAGCTGGAATTTCAGCTCTAAGTATTTTCCACAACGACACTTTACATTTACTCGATTAACATTGATCAGCGAAAATTCCAAACATAAATTTGCCCGCCGCTAGCAACTTTATTTCGAAATTGCTGACGCGGCGGCGCTCTATCGGAATGTTCTGAAATACAAAATCAGAAACGTTGCCGTTCAATGCCGGCGCGGCTCTTCCTTTTGCGGAAGCTGATCTATGACCGACTGTTTCGCCAGCCTGTAACCCGCCTGATGAGCAGCCTTTGCCAAGAGATGGGCAGAAATCGGAGCGGTCAGTACGAAGAAGAAGAAGCCCGCCAGCGCCCGAAACAATATTGCCACGTCGAGCGAGTGCAGTCCCGCGGCCAGAAGCAGCAGGCCCGAACCGACGGTGCCCGCCTTGGAGGCCGCATGCATGCGGGTGTAGAGGTCGGGAAAGCGCACGATGCCGATTGCCGCCAGCAGGGAAAAGGTGGCGCCGCCGACAAGCAGGACAGCAACAGAAAGCGTAATGATGGCCTCAAACATCGGTTCTATCAGCGTCCCCCTTTGCGTTTGCGTCGGGCAACTTTCGCCTGCGGCGTCCGACCTCGCTTTCCGGCACCGGCCGCAGCCTGCTCCGGGCTCGCCTTCTCCGGCGAGAGACCGCGCGCCAGAACAAAGCGGGCAAAGGCGACGGTTGCGAGAAAGCCGACCAGTCCAAGGGCGATGGCGATATCGATATAGAGATTGAAGCCGGTGCGGATGGCAACGACCGCAATCAGGCCTATGGCGATCGCCACGAGCATATCGAGGGCCAGGACCCGATCGGGCAGTGTTGGGCCGCGGATGATGCGCCACACGGTCACCAGCAGCGCCAGTGACAAGAGCGCGAGCGCGAAGACGGTGGCGCCGCTGAGTATCTGCTCCGGCATCGTCATTCGAAGGCCTCCTTGATCCGACGCTCGAAGCCGTTGGCAAGATCGCGCCTGAGGCCACCGGGGTCCGCACAATCAAGCGCGTGCACATAGAGGGTCTTGCGATCCTCGGAGACGTCGACCGAAAGCGTGCCGGGCGTCAGCGTGATCAGGTTGGCAAGCAACGCAATCTCGAAGTCGCTCTTGATCGTCAGCGGGTAGGAGAAGATGCCCGGCTTCAGCCGCATTTTCGGCTGAACGACCAAGAGAGCGACCTTGGTCGCCGAGACTGCCAGCTCTTTGAAGAACAATGCGGTCAGCAGCAGGATCTTCAGCGGTCGAACCGGATAGGCAACAGGCTGCAATTCGCGCCGGATCAGCCACAGGGATAGCGCGCCGACTGCAAAGCCGAGCAACAGGTTCGGCACGCTGAGACTGCCGCTGATTGCAGCCCAGATCGCAGTGAAGATCAGATTGATCCAAAGGAACTTGATCATCGGGCGGCTCCCGGGAAGACCGAGTTCAGATAGCTCGACGGTTCCGAAAGCCCGGCGGCAGCATTCTGGATCGTTGCAAGCAGCGGCTCGGGATAAAGGCCGATCGCGAGCGTCAGCATCGTCAGCGCCGCAAGCGGCAGAAGAATGGCGGCCGGGATCTGCGTCTCGGCCGTTGCCGCCTGCCCGTCTGCCGTGTCCCGCCAATAGGCAAGCAGGAAGAAACGACCGGTGGCGATCGTCGTGAGGAAACCGGTGACGAGCAGCACTGCGGCAAGCCACCAGGCGCCAATGTCGAGTGCGGCCTTGACCAGCATGACCTTCGGCCAGAAGCCCGAGAACGGCGGCAGGCCGGACACGGCAAAGGCAAGCATCAGGCTGATCGCAGCGAAACCGACATGGCGGCGGTAAAGACCGGCAAGCGAGGACAACGAGAAGCTGCCGCCGAGTTTCGCTGCCACGCCGGAAGCAAAGTAAAGCGCCGTCATCACAAGCATCGAATGCAGCGCATAGAAGATCGCGCCGCCGATGCCACCCGGCCCGCCAACGGCGATGCCGGCGAGGATCGAGCCGATGCCGGAGATCACGAGATAACCGAGCATGCGACGGAAATCCGACTGCGCCAGCGCCCCGAACACACCGACCAGCATCGTCAGGGCGCCGACCGCCGCGATGACGAAACTGAGTTCTTCCCGTTCCAACGGCAACAGCATCACCGTCACACGGATCAGAGCGTAGATCCCGACCTTGGTCAGCAGACCAGCAAAGAGCGCGGACACGACGACACGCGGCGTATGATAGGACGCCGGGAGCCAGAAATTGACGGGGAATGCCGCAGCCTTCATGCCGAAGGCCAAAAGGAACAAGGCCGTCAGCGTCATCAGCGGCGCGGTGCCGCGCAGGCCCTCCGCCTTGCGGGCAATATCGGCCATGTTGAGCGTGCCGAAGCTTGCGTAGAGATAACCGGTGGTGATCAGGAAAAGCGTCGTCGCGACGAGGTTGAGGAAACCGTATTTCACCGCGCCGTCGATCTGCTCGCGCTCGGAGCCGAGCACGATCAGGCCGAAGGACGAGATCAGCAGCACCTCGAACCAGACATAGAGATTGAAGACGTCGCCGGTCAGAAATGCACCGGAGACGCCCGCCATCAACAGCATCAGGAAGGGATAGAAGCCGTATCGCCGGCCGCTGTCGTTGATATCGGCAAGCGAGTAGATGCCGCCGGCAAGCGCGACGATGGAGGCCGCAAGCGCAAAGAGCGCGCCGGTCAGATCGACGGTAAAGGCTATCCCGAAAGGCGGCAGCCAGCGCCCCATGACCATCGTCACCGGGCCGCTGGCGATCACGTGTTGAAGCAGCAGCCCGTCGATCACCACCAGACCGGCAAGCCCGGCCACCGCGACGAACGGGTGCAGGCCGATCGGACGGCGCAGCATGACCAGCAGCGCGCCGATCGCCAGGCACCAGGCAACCGGAAGGATCACCAGCCAGTCGGCAGCCGCAACCGGCTCGAGAACGAGGGCAGCGGAGAGATCGGCGGGAGGTGAAGTCGAAACGGCCATGGGTCGGTCAGTATCCAAGCGGCGGAGCCGGCTCTTCTTCCGGCTCGGCGACGCGCATCTCGTCGGTGTTGTCGGTCGAAAGATCCTCGTAGGCGCGCCAGGCCAGGACCAGCAGGAAAGCAAAGAAAGAGAAGGAGATGACTATCGCCGTCAGGATGAGAGCCTGCGGCAGCGCATTCGCCGCCGGCCCTGCGAGCGTATCGGCGCCCTCCGGAATGACGGGCGGCACGCCGCGCGTCAACCGGCCACCGGTGAAGATCAAAAGGTTGACGGCATTGCCGAGGACCGCCACGCCCAAAAGAACGCGAATGATGTATTTCGACAGCAACAGGTAGATGGCAACGGTAAAGAAGATGCCGACGAGCAGCGCGAACCATGCCTCCATCATTCACCTCCCCGCTCTTCGAGCGACAGGGCGATCGAGCTGATGGCGCCGACGACGACGAGATAGACGCCACCATCGAACAGCATCACCGTCGACAGCGGCACCTCCACGCCAAGCAAGGAAGGATAGATCCAAAGCCCGGTCATGAACGGCACGCGCGCAGCCATCGAGATCAGGCCGGCGATGGTGGCAGCGAAGAGGCCGGCGCCGGCAATCGCCATCGGATGGAAATAAATGGCGCGACGTACCGTCTCCACGCCGCAGGCGATACCGTAGATCGCCAGCGCCGACACGGCGATCAGCCCGCCGATGAAGCCGCCACCCGGCTCGTTGTGGCCGCGCAACAGGACGAAGATCGAAAACAGCACCATCAGGCTGGTCAGAAACGGCGCAACGGCACGGAAGATCACCGATCTCATGCGCCGTCCTCCGCGTCCGGGTCATTATCGGCGATGCGCCGCAGCGAGCCGGCCCTGAGGCGAACGAGAGACAGGATGGCGAGACCCGTCACCATGACGACGGCAATCTCGCCGAGCGTATCAGTGCCGCGGAAATCGACGATGATGACGTTGACGACATTGGCGCCATGCGCAACCGTCTTCGAATAGAGATTGAAGAAATCGGTCAACGAGGCGTCGAAGGGCACGCCGGTCACCTTCAGCAGCATAAGCCCGAAACCGATGCCGCAGGCGAGCGCGATGGTGAAATCAGGAAGTCTCTGGCCGAGCGGCCGATGATCGGAGGGCGAGAGCCTCAACCGCGTCATCACCAGCGCAAGCACCACGACCGAAAGGGTCTCGATCATGAACTGGGTAAAGGCGAGATCCGGCGCACCGTAAAGCAGGAAGATGACGGCGACTGCAAAGCCCTGAATGCCGAGCGAGACGATCGCGGTCAGCCGGTCGGCGGCGAGAACGACAGCGAAGAGCCCGATGACGGCGATCGCCATGATCGCGAGCTCATGCAGCGGCACGTCGCCCGCAAAGAACGGTGCGCGCGGCAATTCGCCATAGTAGATCGGCGCGCCCAGGAGCACGGCGGCCACCAGCACGAAGGTCGCCGTCATATAGACTTCAAGGCGACCTGACTGCAGCCGGCGGGTCAGCGCGACGGAAAAGCGCACGAGGTTTCGCATGAACTGATCGAAACCGCGATCCGGCCCCCAGCCGATGTCACTCAGGATGGTCGCGATGAAGGCACGCAAGCGGGCGAGGTTGAGATAGCAGACAATGCCCAGAGCGATGGTGGCAAAGGACAACACCAGCGGCATGCCGATATCGGGGATCGCCGAGATCGTGATCTGCCTGGGCTCGCCGGCAATCGCCGTCGCCATCGGTGTCGACACAAGCTCGTGGGTGAGGTTGGACAACAGGGCAGCCGACAGTCCCTTGGCAGCCAGGAGTGCAGGCCCGAGCCAGAGAAGCAGCGGCGCCTCATGCGGCGACTTCGGCGTTTCGATCTTTGCGCCGATGAAGGGCTTGAGCGCGACGGCGAAAGCGACGGCAAACATCAGCGCATTGCCGAGGATGGCAAGTGAAGCGAAAACCATCGCGCGCCGGTCAAAACTAGGCAGCGCGTAGTAGATCTCCTCCTTGGCGAGGAAACCGAAAAACGGCGGCAGGCCGCCCATGGAAAGTGCTGCGGCAAGTGCGATCACGAACGTCAGCAGCATGGCGGAGCGCAGTCCGCCGAGCTTTGTGACATCGCGCGTGCCGGTTTCGTGGTCGATAATGCCGGCGACCATGAACAGCGCGCCCTTGAACAGCGAATGCGCCACCAGATAGAGCGCCGCCGCCTCGATGGCATGCGGAAAACCGAGACCGGTCAGCATCACGAGCAGGCCGAGAGATGCCATGGTGGTGTAGGCGAGCATCAGCTTCAGGTCAGTCTGGCGACAAGCGAGAACCGCGCCGATGATGAGCGTGGTGCCGCCGAAGAGCGGCAACAGCATCTGCCATTCCGGCGTTCCGCCGAGCACCGGGTTGAGGCGCATCAACAGATAGACACCGGCCTTAACCATCGTTGCGGAATGCAGATAGGCCGAAACGGGTGTCGGCGCTTCCATCGCGTTGGGCAGCCAGAAATGGAACGGAAACTGGGCAGACTTGGTAAAGGCGCCACCGAGCACCAACAGCAACGCGGCGAGATAGAACGGGCTCTCGCGCATCTCCGGACCGAAAGACGTCAACAACGAAAGCTGGGTGACACCGGTGACATTCCAGATGATCAACAGGCCCGCGAGCAGAAACAGCCCGCCTCCCCCGGTGACCACCAACGCCTGCAGGGCGGCGCGCCGGGCGGCTTCGCGCGAATGGTCGAAGCCGATCAGCAGGAACGAGGTGATCGAGGTCAGCTCCCAGAAAACGAAGAGCATCAGGAAACTGTCGGACACGACGAGCCCGAGCATCGATCCCATGAACATCAGGATGAACGAGAAGAACCGCCCCTGCTGGGGGTGGCCCTTCAGGTAGCCCCCGGAATAGAGCACGATCAACGCGCCGATACCGGCAATCAAAAGCACGAAGGTCAGGGACAGGCCATCGATCAGCCAGGAGAAACTGACATTGAACGACGGAATCCACTCATAGCCGCCGGTGACGACTTCGCCACGAGAGACTTCCGGCCAAAAGCCCATGAAGTGCAGGACGATCGCGGCAGGAAAAAGCGCCAGGATCCAGGCCGCGTTATGCCCAAGGAGTCGGGTCAGGAGCGGCGCGACGAGTGCCGCGACGAAAGGGAGAGCAAGAGCCAGCAATGTCAGGGCCGCAACATCCATCGTCCGGGCCAGCTCCTTTGCGCTTTGATTGATTGATCGACGAACGAACGAACACCCGACATAAAAGAAGGGTAAAGGCGCCTCAAGGGTAAATCGGGTAAAATCGACGTTATGCGCTGTTAAGTCCGGCAAATGCCCGGAAAATCTCCAGTTTTCTCGTGAGATTGGTGGTCACGTTTGACCGACAAGGCAAAATCATCCGATGCGACATCGCCTTGGCATACACGTCCGCACAACACCGGTCATCGCCGCCGATCGGCCTGCGCATGCGATTAAAGTGTTGTTAGCAACATCCAGTGGTATCGATGGCATGAAACGCGCTGTATCTGGTAATTCGTCGCGATTGGATGGTATCTCCGATATAAGATACGCAGCGGCACAGATGCCGACTTCGACCGAAGGCCAACGCCCTTTCCTCGATAAGTTGAAGATAGGCAAGCATTTGAATTTTCAGGGGCTTCAGCGCCATTTCATGCTTCCCGCCGGGCGTGGCATGCTGTAATTCAAAGTGCTACAGCGACCTTTGCGCGTCTAACAAGACGCGCGGCGCTGTAGATCGTTCGTTATCGCTGATTGACTGATGCACCGAATTGCACGGCGTTTCTCTTGAACCTGCGAGGTCTGGCTTGGAACGGTCTCACATTGTGGCGGTGACCAGTGTACTTGCGGCGCTGGGCGCCATCCTTCCGATCGTCGCCGCGTTCTATCTCTCCTGGTCAGTCGCCACCAGCAGAGAGGAGACCCGCCTCAGCCGCCTTGCCGAATATGCGATCATGCGTACCAATACGGCGTTCGGCGAAGCAACATCCGCGCTCAAGTCTGCCGACCAATTCAGCTTCACGCCCTGCTCCCAGCAACATATCGCGGCGATGCGCGCTCTGGTTGTCAACACGCGCTCCGTCGAGGATATCGGTTACTTCGAGGGCGATGCGCTCAAATGCTCCTCCTGGGGCAAGCCGGAAACGAGCGTCGGCCGCGGGCAAGTCGACTTCACCACAGCCAGCGGCATCGGCGTGTCGGCCCGGGTTCATCCGACGATCAGCAACGGTCGGGCGATGCTGGGATTCCGGTACCGATCCTACAGCGTGCTGACCGATCCGGCTCGGCTCGTCGACGTGCTCGCCACCCCGGATACGCGCCTTGCGATCGCCAGCGATACCGGCACCCTCGTCAGCGAATTGAACAACCCGGATGCATCGTTGATCAAGCGGCTGATCGAGCATACGCAGACCGGCACCGATGCGGACAATCTGTTTGCCACCGCGACCGGCTCCGGCTGGATTGCCATTGCAACATCGTCACGGGCGTTGCTGCTGAAAGATCTCGGCCGCGAACGGCTACTGCTCCTGCCGCTCGGCGCGATCGTCGCTGCGCTAATGGTCGGCCTCGTCTTCTGGCTGTCGCGGCGGCGTCTGTCGCCGCTCGGCGAACTCTCGATCGCCGTGCAACGCCGCGAATTCATCGTGCACTACCAGCCGCTCATCGAGATGAAGACCGGCATCTGCGTCGGCGCGGAAGCGCTGGTCCGTTGGCGCAGACCCGCCGGTTCGCTGGTCAGGCCCGATACCTTTATCCCGCTCGCAGAGGAAAGCGGCCTGATCCAGGCCATTACCGATCAGGTCATCGGCGGGGTTATCAAGGATCTCGGGCCGGTCCTTGTCGCCGACCGCTCGCTACACATCGCCATCAATCTGTCGGCCGACGACATCAAGTCCGGGCGCGTCCTGCCGGTTATCCAGGCGGCGCTTGCAAACTCCGGCGTCCTCACCGAGCAGATCTGGCTCGAGGCGACCGAACGCGGTTTCATGGACGTGAAATCCGCCCGCGCAACGATCGAGGAAGCCCGTCGGCTCGGCCATTCGGTAGCGATCGACGATTTCGGCACCGGCTATTCCAGCCTGCAATATATCCAGGACCTGCCGCTCGACGCATTGAAGATCGACAAGTCGTTTATCGATACGGTGGGTCTCGTCTCGGCGACCAGCGCCGTTACTCCGCACATCATCGACATCGCCAAATCGCTGAACCTCTACATCGTCGCCGAAGGCATCGAACGACAGGAGCAGGCGGACTATCTGCTCGCGCGCGGCGTGCAATACGGCCAGGGCTGGCTCTATTCCAAGGCCCTACCAGCGCCCGAGTTCATCGCATTCTACAACGACAGCAAACGTGTTCACGGTGCCGGCCCAACCGTGATCCGACGAGATATTCCCGAGGTGCCGCCGGCCGTCGGCGGCGATTGAAAACGGCGCCCGGCCAGTCCACGATCAATCCGTTGCGATTGCGGCGCGAAGGCACGCTGATCGGCCAAACTGACGGTCGCGGTCACACGACGAGGCTGTCGAGATAGGCTGCAGCCTCGTTGGCGCCGATGCGCACCCATATCGGCACGCGAGCGTGATTTGCGGCGCGTCACCGCCGATCCTATATAGTCGCGAAAATCACAGGGAGATCTTCGATGAGAGACGCAAGGGCGGCGAAAGTGATCAAGAGCGAAGCGGAGTGGCGCGCGCAGTTGTCGCCCGAACAGTACCGCATCACCCGCGAGCACGGCACCGAGCGCCCTTTCACCGGCCCGTTCCTCGCCAACAAGAAGGCGGGCACCTATGAATGCGTCTGCTGCGGCCGGGCGCTGTTCCGCTCCGATACCAAGTTCGATTCCGGTTGCGGCTGGCCGAGCTATTTCGCGGCGATCGACGACGAGGCGATCCGCGAGATCGAGGACCGTTCGCACTTCATGGTGCGCACAGAAATCCGCTGCGCCGACTGCGATGCCCATCTCGGACACGTCTTTCCCGACGGCCCGCCGCCGACCGGTCTGCGCTACTGTCTCAATGGTCACGCGATGACGTTTACCGAGGATTGACGCAAACAGACGGAAGCATTCGCAAGCTCAGCGCTGTTCCAATAGAAACAGCTGTTCGTGCACGGATGTGCTATTGATAGTGAAACCGTCGAAGCAAGCCGGAAGGAGGTCCGCATGCGTCGCATTCTGGCTGCATTCGTTCTTCTGTTCTCGGCTGCTTGCCCGGCCGCGGCAGACAATGACTGGCACGCCTACGCCAATCCCCGCTTCGGCTATATTCTCGACATTCCGCCGGGCTTCGAAGTGCAAGGTGAAGCCGACAATGGCGACGGTGTCAGCTTTCATGCCAACGATAACGGCGCCACGCTCTCCGTTTTTGGCAGTGAACTTGTCGATGGCGATTTCGAGATCGACGTCAACGACCGCATGGCGACCGAGCGGGAAGACCAATGGCGGATTTCCTATTCACGCGTGACCTCAGCCTGGGCCAGTTTCTCGGGCGTACGCGGCGAGGAAGTGTTTTACACACGCGCCATCGCACTCTGCGACGGCAGCGCCGCCTATTTCCGTCTGCAGTACCGCAAGAGCCGGTTGACCAGCTTCGATGGCGTCATCTCGCGGATGGCGGAGGCTCTGAGGCCCTCGGAAGGCTGCCAGCAGACGCCAGTGGCGGCAGCCCCCGTAGCCGCCCCGAACTGAGCGCCCGGATTTTTTGATCAGGAAATCGCCGTGCCGCTCAGACAGCTGACGACGGCCGAATAATGCACTGCGGCGCCGGTGACGACGAAGGAATGCCAGATGGCGTTCTGGAACCGCAGCTTTTCCCAGACATGGAAAATCACGCCGGCGGAATAGATGATGCCGCCGATCAGGATCAGCACGAACGTTGTCGCCGAGAGTGCCGACAATAACGGCCCCACCGCAAGCACGCCGCTCCAGCCCATGGCGAGATAGAGCAGGATCGCAAGCCGGTCGAAGCGGCCGGGGAAGAGGCACTTGATCACCACGCCGAGGGTGGCGATCGCCCAGATGCCAATCAACATCGCAAACAGGAACGGATCCTCCCAGCCGCGCTGGAGGAAGGGCGTGTAGGTGGCGGCGATCAGCACGAAAATGGACGAGTGGTCGAAACGGCGCAGAAACCATTTGGTCCGCGAAACCGGGTAGAGGTTGTAGAGGAACGAAATCGACAAGGTTGCCAGCAGTCCCGCGCCATAGATCGCGGCGGCAGCAAGCTGGCCGGTCGTGCTCCAGAGCATCGCGTAAAAGATAAGTGCTGTTACGCCGACGAGGGCCGCTGCAAGGCCGACGCCGTGCACGATGCCATCGGCAATCAGTTCCGATCGATCGTAGTTCCACTTGACGCCGGCGAATTCCACTTTACCCCGCTTCCGACCTTCTTTCGCGCTCAGGCGGCGGTCGTCTTGCTTATTTGCCTTATCCTGCCACAGCCTGGCGCCGTGGCAAAGTGCTCGACGATGGCGAAAGCATCAACTTTTGCAACGCATTACAACAGAGACATGACGTGATTGCGAAGACGGACGTCCCTTGTCTGCAGCACGGGTTGCGACCAAATTGTCCGCAGAGGCGGGAGAACAACGTCCAAAGGAGAGTTTTGCTGCGCACGCCGGAGCCGGGACAGGCAGCAATCCTGACGGCGCTTTGCCTAAGATCAAAGGCCGTCTGGGGCTATGACGAGGCCTTCATGGCCGCCTGCCGCCCGGCCTTGACGGTGACGGCGGACGACTGGATGCAGTCGGATATCCAGATTGCCGTTCAGGATGACGATATCGTCGGCATGGCGCAGGTCCTGTATCACGGAGAGATCGCCGATCTCGACAAGCTGTTCGTCGATCCGGCCGCGCTGGGTGGCGGGATCGGCCGACGCCTGTTCGAATGGAGCGTGGAAACGGCGCTGCGCAAGGGTGCGAAGGTCATGACTGTCGATGCCGACCCGGGCGCAGCCGATTTCTATCGCCGGCTGGGGGCGGTCGATGACGGAGTGGTCGCCTCTGTTATACCAGGACGGTTCTTGCCGAGATTGAAGCTCGACCTGACGAGCGTCAGGTAAGTCCGGATCACCTACTGCATGTTTCGTTAAATCCTATTCGATTTAAGGATAAAAACATGCAGCAATTCAAAGTGTTACAGCGACCTTTGCGCGTCTAGTAAGACGCGCGGCGCTGTAAGACGTAGCAGCGAGGCTGCCTATCGCAAGCAGCCTCTAGGGCAAGTAACAGTCGCCGAAAAACATCGTCACTTCGCGCCGGCGGCGACCTCGGCGGCGCATTCCTGGCAGAGCGGCGCATGGGGCACGGCATTGAGCCGTTCTGCGGAAATCGGTAGGCCGCAACGCACGCAGGTTCCGAAGGTGCCGGCCGCAATACGGTCGAGCGCCGCGTCGATCCCACGGATCTCCTCCTGACCGGCAAGGCCAATGCCCTCCAGCACCTCGTCGTTCTCCCGTTCGGTTACCCGATCCGGCACGTCGGCATTCATCGGCTCATCGAGATCGTGCTCGATCTTCACCAGTCGGCCGTAGAGTTCGCGTTTGCGGCTGCTCAGCCGTTCACGAAAGTCGTCAAGCGCAAGCTTGTCCATGGGAAGACTCCTTGAAGTCGTGGCGCTTCGGGCGCGCCCCGCTCCTGTTCTTGATTGTTGGCGGCTCACCGGTCGACGAGAACGGCGCAGGGGCAATGGCTGACGACCCGGCTGGCGGTCGATCCGATGAAATAGTCAATGAGACCCGGCCGGTGCGAGGCAATGATGACGAGGTCGGCGTTTTCTTCGTGGGCGAGCGCATTGATCGTGCCGGCCGCGCCGCCGGTGCGGATCTCGATGCGTCCATTGATTCCGTGCTTGGCCTTCATCGCTTCCAGCGTCTTCGTCGCATGCTTGCGCGATTCCTCGACCATCTCAAGCGGGAAATCGACGATCATGTAGCCCTGGGCATAGGCGTTCAGATCCTCGACGACATTGAGCAGAACAATCTCGCCCCCTTCATCGATCAGCTTTTCTGCAATGCCGAGCACGGACTCGCCATGCTCCAGCTGATCCATGGCAATAGGGACGATGATCTTCTTGTACATGCTGCACTCCTTTGCGTTGCCTACCCGGATCGCCGGCACCGAAATGCGGGGGCAAATCCCACGCATTCGAGACTGAGCCCAGACGGTTCTTCCGGCATTGATTGAAATCAAATCGAAAGCGCCGCGATCGCATTGCCCTGTGTAATTGAGCTAGGGCGACAACGGCCACTGTCAACGCTCATCGAACACAACATCAAATGACTGACGGTCTTCCGTGAACGCCGACTTCGGCCCATATTCACCGGGCAGTTTCAACGAAACTGAGGCCCGAAAGGGCCACCGGTTTCGCCGCGCAAGGAGACAACAGATGATATCCACCCAGAGCACACCGCCTATCGACATTGCGGCCAATCACGCATTGGCGATGCCGGCGCATGTCGATCATTCGCATCTGGTCGTGGAGGATCTGGCGACAGTGTCGCAGTGGTATCAGCGCATCATGGGTCTTAAGCCGCTTGAGACGAGCGCCAGCGGCGAGACGCTGGGCGTTGGCGCCCGGCCGCTGTTGACGCTGACCACGGCCGGCAATGTCGCCAGGGCGCCACGAAACGCACCTGGTCTCTTTCATACCGCTTTCCTCGTTCCGAACCGTCAGGAACTAGGACGCTGGCTCGCCCATGCCGCCCATAACAATGTCCGCCTGCAGGGCGCGTCCGACCATCTCGTCAGCGAAGCGATCTATCTCGCCGACCCGGAAGGCAACGGCATCGAGGTCTATCGTGATCGGCCGCGGACCGATTGGAACTTCAAGCCGGACGGAACCGTCGGCATGGATACGCTGCCGCTCAACCTGCAGGCGCTCTATGACGAGGCGCCGAAAGACGACTGGAACGGGCTTGCCGACGGTACCGGCATCGGGCACATCCATCTGCAGGTGTCCGATATCCCCGAGGCAGACGCGTTCTTTCGGGACGTGCTGGGGCTCGGGTTGATGGCGCGCTACCCGGGCGCAAGCTTCTTCGGCTCGGGCAAATATCACCACCATGTCGCGGCCAACATCTGGAACTCTCGCGGCGCGCCCAAGCGCGAGAACAATATGACCGGCCTCTCCGACTACACGATCCAGTTCAAGGATCCGGCAGAGCTTGCAAAGGCGGTTGGCAAGCTCGACGAGATGGGCATTCAGGTCGAGCGAAACGGCACTGCTTACAATCTCGTCGATCCCTGGGGGATCGGCCTCAGGCTTGCAGCCTGACGCCGCCTCGCGACCCCTCCTCCACCGCCGCCACGACTGCGCTGCGTCGCTCACTCCGCAACGCGGTCGTATTTCTGCTGGACGACCAGTTCGACCGAGCGGCGGGGCCTTTCTGAGCGGATTCGGCAGCCGAGACGAATTCCCAGATTATCGCCAGGATTGTAAACACGCGGCACTGGCGCGCCCTGCGTCATCACGCCGCTGGAAAGATTTTGGATAATCTATCAATAAACTTGAGTAAAATAGTCTTATAATCTAACCGCACCGCCATGGGCGTCGCCACGCCCAGTGTATGCGGAGTTAATAATATGAAATACAACACTATTTTAGCGTTTGCGCTTGCAGACGCCACGATGCTTTCGTCCCCGGCCCTGGCTGTGGAGTTCAGGCCGCAGGCCGAAATCGAAGGCGGTTTCTTCAGCGGCGGTTCGGCTGTCAGTGGCGGCTTCTTCCTGCCTTTCGTGCTCGACTCCGGCAACGCCATTTTCATCGATACACGCGGAACGATAGAAAACGATAAGGTCCGGCAGGGCTCGATCGGCGCCGGTTACCGCTTCCGCGCCAATGACCAGTGGGTCATCGGCGCCTATGGCTACTACGACTATCTGAAGAGCGAGTACGGCAATTCGTTCAGCCAGGTATCCTTCGGTCTCGAGGCGCTCAGCGGCGACCTCGAAATGCGCAGCAATCTCTATCTGCCGCTTTCCGGCGCCAAGACGCTGAGCGCCTTCAATGCCGCCTATGTTCGCGACCATGTGCTCGTCGTCCAGGAAGGCAAGGAGCGCGGGCGGCGCGGGCTCGACGCCGAAATCGGCCGGCGGCTTCCGGTCTTCGACGAAGGATCAGACGTCCAGCTGAAAGTCTTCGGCGGCAGCTACTGGTACGGCGGCAAGAACCTCGACGACATGTTCGGCGCCAAGCTGCGCGCGGAGCTGACCTTCGCCAACCTGCCCGGGCTTTCCGAGGGATCGACCGTCTCACTCGGCGTTACCGGCACCTACGACAATGAGGACAAGCTCAAGGGTGCCGTCATGGCACGCCTGCGCATCCCATTCGGGGCGACGGCGAAGGCAAGTGATGCCTTCGACCCGATGGTCCAGCGTGTCGAGCGCTCGAGCAAAATCCGCACGCATGCCGGCCCAACCGGCGATGTCGAGGCGGCGCAATTCGTTGCCAACGGCCGCAACCCCGGCAAGGTCGTCAACATCTCCTCGGCGAACGGCGACGCGGCCTCGATCAACGCTCTGATCGGCGCAGCCGGGGCCGATGCGCTCATCCTTGCCGATGGCAATCTCGGTCTCAACCAGTCGCTGACGCTCGGCTCCGGCCAGGCGCTTGTCGGTGGCGGTGGCTCTATTGCGGTGCGCGGCGCAAGGAGAGGAGCAACCGCATCCTTCGTCAACCACGGAGCGGCAACGACCCTCACCGGATACAATCCGGCACAAGACGTCGTCACCATGGCGTCCGGCAGCAGCATCGCGTCGCTGTCCGTGCGCGGCGGTCTCGCCGGCATCGCCGCAGCCGATGCTGGAAACGTCTCGATCGACAATGTCGACATCTCCGCCACCAATCATGACGGCATTCGCTTCACGCGCGTCGACGGCGCGGTGGTTGAGAACAGCCGCATCCATGACCTGTTCATCTGCGAAAACAACACAGCCTGCGAGTTCTCGGTCTACAATCCCAACAAGGCACCCTATGCCGCCGTCAGCGCGATCGGCAGCACAAACGTGACCGTACGCGACACGACGATCGACAAGGTCACCTATGGCGTGTTTGCCGGCGGCGAATTCAAGAAACTCAGCCGCACCGAATACGAGCTAATCACCGGCACGACAGATATCAAGCTCGACAACGTCACCATCAGCAACTCTCGTCGCGAAGGCGTGCTGCTCGTCGCCGGCAAGGACATCCAACTCGACCGCGTGACGATCGACAATTCCAAGCAGGACCGCGACATGGATCTGGTGGTGCTGCAGGGCACGTCGAACGTTGCGATCAACGACATGCGCCTCGCCGGCGGCATCAATGGCCTGATGTTGATCTCCAGCCCGAACCTCGATGCGACGACCACCAATGTCGACGTCAAGGGCCTGAAGATCGACGGCACGCGCAACGCCGGCATCTTCTTCAACCCGGTCTCGGGCATTTCGCTGCAGGACGTCACCGTCACCAATGCCGGCACCTATGGCGCCTATATCTACGGCAGCGACTATGAGTTCCTCGGCGGCGCCGCGAGCAACATCGTTCTCAACAACATGACGGTCGACAAGGCCGGTACGGCGGGCCTCTACTTCTCCGGCCCGGCTGCCGACATAAAGGGCAATGCCAGCGTCACCAACACACCGAAGGATTGCCTGCTCGACACCGGTTGGGCACCCGGCACCATCACGCAGGCTCCCGGCTCGGTGCTGACCATGAACGGTTCGCCGCTTGACCAGAGCAACGCCGCAAGCCGTTGCCGATAACATTTGCGGCCACGCCCTCCATGTGGGGGCGTGGCTTTCTTTTGCTGGAGAACGCTGTCGGCTACCGCGGCCGGCGGCACTCGAAGGTGACAACCTCGTCGCCATGCTTCGGCGCGCTGCCGAAGTCGTAATTGCCGGAAACGACGAGATCGACGAAGCCGGCAGCACGCAGGGTCAGCGCCATTTCCTCCACGCCCCACCAGCGCATCGTCAAGAATTCGAGCTCGCTCGACGCCAGCTTGCCTTCGCACCAGAGTTCGTAGCGCAGATGCGACACGGTCGTCTGGGCGATCAGGTCGGCCTTGACCCGTTGGCTGGTCAGCGTCAGCAGGTCGCCCGCCTCGGTCTGCCAATTGCGGATGCTCGGCTGGGTGTCGGCGAAAAGATCATGCGGATACAGGTCGAAGATCAGGCGACCGCCCGGCCGAAGATGGTCTAGGAAACGTTTGACGGTCGCAATCGCCGTGGCATGGTCGGCGATCAGCTGCAGCGATCCGGCGGGAATGACGATCGCCTCGAAGCGCTCCTCATGGGCAAAGGCCTCGAAAGTCTGCTGCGATAGCGCCGGTGTCAGCGAGCGTTCCTTGCAATGCGCCCGGCAATAGCCGAGCATTTCTGGCGACGCGTCGAAGCCTCTGACGTCAAGGCCGGCTTCAAGCAGCGGAATCAGCGCGCGACCGTTGCCGACAGCCGGTTCCAGTATCGGGCCGGAACACTCGTTCAAACGCTCGAGATAATACTCGACGTCGCCGAAGGACTTTCCAATATATTTGTCTAAATTATAAACATGAGAGGCAAGCTTGCCGTAAGAATTGTTCAACATGCATTCGTCCAAACTGCTGAAGAAAGTGAAACGCCTATCCTATACAGCAGCATGCTCCGATGCGGTGTCGTTCAATTGTCACGCCGATCGCTTTTGTGATGCGACGAGCTTCGCGCATGGCACCATCGGCTGCGGCAAGCCGACGACAGTTCTGACTTGACAGCCGCCCCGGAAATCCGGGACGGACCCGCACGCTCAGCCAGGCATGCGGCAGACGGCACCGACGAGTTTTAGCACGAAGGGGCGGACTGTCAGCACGCAAAGGAAAGCGACCGGCATCGCCAGCGCATAGGTGCTGAGCACACGGCCGGGGTAGCCGGCATCGATACCGGTGTTTACGCCGACGATGACGCAGCACATCAGAAACGCCATGATCGCCGACATGAAGAAGGCAAAGGTAATCGGCACCGCCCGCGGTGGCAGCTTGCGGCTGCGCGCGATCCGCGGCGGTGGCATCGTATCTTCCATGGTGAGGATCTCCATAGCTTGCCCGCAGGGACCATCCCAGCGGCATGGCCGGCACTATACGGATGACGTCGCGCGGAGGTAGGCCATTGCAGCCTTGCTCAGAGTTAGGCAAAACCATCGAATGGGAATACACAGTCGATGGATGTCATTATGGATACGTTGCGCGGCATCGAGAGTTTCGTTCGAAGCGTGGAGGAAGGCAGTATCGCCGCGGCGGCGCGCAAACTCGGCATCACGCCGGCCTCGGCAAGCCAGAATATCGCCCGACTGGAGCGGGCGCTCGGCGCCAGACTGCTTAGCCGCACGACCCGGCAATTGGGCCTCACGGAAAGCGGCCGGGTCTATTTCGACCGGGTGCGCAGCGTTGTCCATGATCTCGAACTCGCAGCCGTTGCAGTCGCATCGCTGAGCCAGGAGCCGCGGGGATCGCTGAAGATCGCGTCCTCGGTCGCCTTCGGCCGTCATGTGGTGGCGCCTCTCGTGCCATCCTTTGCCGCACGCCATCCGGAGGTCTCGATCGAACTCGTCGTCACCGATCGGGAGATCGACCACATCGGCGAGGGCATCGATATCAGCGTGCGCTTCGGCCTGCAGCTGGAGCCTGGGCTGATTGCGCGCAAGCTTGCCTCGGTGCCGATGGTCATCTGTGCCTCCCCGTCCTACATCGAGCGGCGCGGCCGGCCCGAGCACCCGGAAGACCTGATCCATCATCATTGCCTCGTCTACCGCTATGCCGGGCACGGGCGAATCTTTCGCTGGGGTTTCGTGCGGGATGGACTGCGTTTTGAGCCGGAACTGAAGGCAACGATCGTTAGCAACGATATCGACACACTTGCCGAAATGGCGATCGCCGGCGCCGGCATCACGCGGCTCGGTGCCTTCATCGCAACGGACCTGATTGCGCGCGGCCTGCTTGTGCCGCTGTTCGGCGGCGCACCGCGCGAAGGCATTGCCAACACCGACCACGAGCCCTTCGACTTCTATGCCTGCTTCGTCGATCGCCAGGCGGAAACGCCGAAGGTTCGCGCCTTCATTGAGCATGCGGCGCAGTCCCTCAAAGGTCGGTGGTAGCCGTCACGCTCGCGCAACATCCCGCCGTCAGGCGAGCTCTACCTGGGCGACATTCTGCGCGGCTTCCTTTGCAAGCTTTGCCTCGCGGCGAAGCTTGAGCTTGTAGCCGACTTCGACGATCGCATGGATCGCCGGGACGAATTCCTGACCGAGATCGCTCAGCCTGTATTCGACCGAAGGTGGCGATGTCGGCATGATCCGCCGTTCGATCGCACCCTTTTCCTCCATATCCTTCAGGCGCGTGCTCAGCACCTTCGCCGAAATGCCGGGAATATCGATCTTGAGTTCGCTGAAGCGGCGTGGACCGCCGCTCAGATACCAGATGATGTTGGGCGCCCAGGCGCCGCCAAGCATGACCATGCACTCCCCGACCGGGCAGGTCGGCGGCAATGCCGCAGCTCTATTCTTTCGAATTTTCAAGCTCATGGGCAAAATTCTCCAGTTACCGTGGGGAAACCGCAAACGTCGGTAACATAAAGTAATCTCATATACAAAAGTTATCGCTTCGGTTTAGGTTCCGCCGTCTTCGACAGAGACCATCATTGCAAAAGGAACATGGCCATGAGGCTTTATTACGCCCCCGGCGCCTGCTCGCTCTCGCCCCATATCAGCCTGCGCGAAGCGGGCGTCGAGTTCGAGATCGTCAAGGTCGATACCGCGACGCACCTCACCGAAAGCGGCGCCGATTTCAAGGCGGTCAACCCCAAGGGCTATGTGCCGGCACTGGTGCTCGAAACCGGCGACGTCGTCACCGAAGGTGCGGCCGTCGTGCAGTACATTGCCGATCGCTTTCCGAAGGCCGGGCTTGCCCCTGCCAACGGCACGCTGGAACGCACCCGCCTGCAGGAGCAGCTGAACTTCATCGCCTCCGAACTGCACAAGGCGTTCTCGCCGCTGTTCAGCAAGACGGCAAGCGTCGATGCCAAGGAGACGGCCGCGGCGCAGGTTTCCAAACGGCTCGGCAACGTCGAAACCCTGCTTTCCGATGGCCGCGCCCATCTGCTCGGCGAAGCCTTCTCCGTTGCCGACGCCTATCTCTTCACCGTCGTCAATTGGACCAGCGTCACCGGAATTTCGCTTAGCCCGTGGCCGCACCTGACGGCCTACATGCAGCGTGTTCGCGAGCGCCCGGCAGTGCAGGCAGCCATGAAGGCCGAAGGGCTGATCGCGGCATGAGCGGCACCCACAACGATCCGCACTTTGCGGCCGTCATCGATGTGCTCGGGCGGTACTTCGACGGGCTCTACCACAGCGACACGGCGATCCTGCGCGAGGTTTTTCACCCGAAAGCCCACTACGCCACCGCGACTGGGGGAGAACTGCTCGAACTCGACATGAACAGGTATTTCCCGATCGTCGACAAACGTCCCTCGCCGGCAAGCCGTGGCGAGGTGCGCGCAGACAGGATCGTCTCGATCGAATTTGCCGGCCCGGTGACGGCCTTCGCCAAGGTACAATGCGCAATCGGCGAGAAGGCGTTCACCGACTTCCTGTCGCTGATCTTCGTTGACGGACGCTGGCAGATCATCGCCAAGGTCTTTCACTACGACATCCGACAACCAGGCTAAGGAGCCAGCAATGCCCTATGTAAACATCAAGATCACCCGCGAAGGCGCGACCAGCGAACAGAAGGCGGCGCTCATCAAGGGCGTCACCGACCTGCTCGTCACGGTGCTCGACAAGAACCCGGCCACCACCTTCGTCGTCATCGACGAGGTGGCATTCGAAGACTGGGGCGTCGGTGGCCTGCCGGTGGAGGAATATCGAAAGCAACTGAAAGCAAAGAGCTAGTCGTTCCTCACTGCCTTGGGTCTGCCCAGCGAACGATCGAACGCTTGCCCGGTCGCGTTCCACTGCCTTCTCCCCACCGATGGGGAGAAGGAACCATCGACCGGCGAAGTCCTTTCCGCTTGATCGTCGCAGCCGGGCTCTCTATCTCATTGTCTCCCGCCGCATAAATCCCGGAGACACGCCTTGTCCGTTTTCAAGAACCTGCCCGAAGCTCCCGTCGCCGCGAAAAAGCCGGTGACCGATACGCGCCACGGCATCACCCGCACCGACGACTACGCTTGGCTGCGGGACGACAACTGGCAGGCAATGTTCAAGGATCCCTCGATCCTCAACCCTGACATCCGCAAGCATCTGGAGGCCGAAAACGCCTACATGAACGCGGCGATGGACGACACCAAGGCGCTGCAGAAGACGCTGTTTGCCGAGATGCGCGGCCGCATCAAGGAAGACGACAGTTCGATACCGGTGAAAGATGGCCCCTTGCCTATGGCAGCCTCTACGTAACCGGCGGCGAGCAGCCGCGTTACTTCCGCATCCCGCGCGACGCCGACAATAAGGACGAGACCATCCGGCAGGTGCTGCTTGACGGCGACAAGGAAGCCGAAGGCAAGTCCTATTTCCGCCTTGCGGGCCTCGACCACTCGACCGACCACAGCCGCGGCCTTTGGGGGTACGACGACAAGGGATCGGAATATTTCACGCTGAAGGTGCGCGACCTTTCGACCGGCGAGGATCTTGCCGACGTGATCGAGAACACCGGCGGCGGCGGCGCCTGGGCGCCTGATGGCAAGAGCTTCTTCTACACCGTGCTTGACGACAACCACCGTCCGTCGAAGATCTTCCACCACGTGCTCGGTACGCCCCAGGCGGACGATCGGCTGGTCTATGAAGAAAAGGACCCAGGTTTCTTCATGTCGGTCGGCGGATCGCTCCTCGACGACTTCATCTACATCGACATCAACGACCACGAGACCAGCGAGTATCGCCTGCTTTCGACCAAGGATCTCACGGCCGAGCCGAAGCTGGTCGCCGGTCGCGTCATCGGTCTCGAATATGCCATGACCGAAGGCGGCGACGTCTTCTACATCCTCACCAATGCCGACGGCGCCAAGGATTTCAAGATCATGGAAGCGCCGGTGGAAGCACCGGGCAAGGAGAACTGGCGCGAGGTCGTGGCCCATAGGCCGGGTACGCTGATCCTCAGCCACATGGCCTATGCCCGCCACCTCGTCTGGCTGCAGCGCCGCGACGGTCTGCCGGAAATCGTCATCCGCGACCGCAAGACCGGCGAAGAGCACGCGATCGCCTTTGCCGAGGAAGCCTATTCGCTTGGGCTCTCCGGCGCTGCCGAATACGACACCGACGTCATCCGCTTTTCCTATTCGTCGATGACGACGCCGTCGCAGCTCTTCGACTATGACATGGCGACGCGTAAGCGCACGCTGCTCAAGACACAGGAAGTACCATCAGGGCACAATCCCGACGACTATGTCACCCGCCGCGTCTTCGCGCCGTCCTGGGATGGAACGAAGGTGCCGGTGACGTTGCTTTATCGTAAGGATACGCCGCTCGACGGTTCGGCACCGTGCCTGCTCTATGGCTACGGCGCTTATGGCATCACCATTCCTGCCGGCTTCAATACCAACTGCCTGTCGCTCGCCGACCGTGGCTTCGTCTATGCCATCGCCCATATCCGCGGCGGCAAGGACCGGGGCTTCTCCTGGTATGAGGACGGCAAGATGGCCAAGAAGACCAACACCTTCAAGGACTTCATCGCCGCCGCTGACTATCTGAATCAGGAGAAGTTCACGTCCTACGCGAACATCGTCGCCGAAGGCGGATCGGCCGGCGGCATGCTGATGGGCGCCATCGCCAACATGGCTCCGGAAAAATTCACCGGCATCATCGCCGCGGTGCCCTTCGTCGACGTGCTCAACACCATGCTCGACGACACCCTGCCGCTGACCCCGCCGGAATGGCCGGAATGGGGCAATCCGATCGACAGCCCTGAGTTCTACGACATCATCGCCGGCTATTCGCCCTACGACAATGTCGGGGCAAAACCCTACCCTGCAATCCTTGCGCTCGGCGGCTTGACCGACCCGCGCGTGACCTATTGGGAACCGGCGAAATGGGTCGCCCGCCTGCGCGAAAAGACCACGGGCGTTGAGCCGATCCTGATGAAGACCAACATGGACGCCGGCCACGGCGGCGCCTCCGGCCGCTTCCAGCGACTTGAAGAGATCGCCTTCGAGTATGCCTTCGCCATCAAGGTCGCCGGCAGAATGTAAAACCTACAGCGCCGTGCGTCGTTTCAGACGCACAAAAGTCGCTGTCGCACTTTGAATGGTTGCATGTTTTAGCCTTAGGTCGGATACGATCTAAGGAAACATGCAAGAGGAGACGCACCATGCCCGTTCACGTCGCCCTCCTTCGTGCCATCAATGTCGGCGGGGCCGGCATGCTGGCGATGGCCGACCTCAGAGCGATCTGCGAGGGGCTCGGCTTTAACGACGTGAAGACCTATATCCAGAGCGGCAACGTGCTGTTCCGCTCCGATTTGCCGGCGCCGGAGGCGGCGGCAAAACTCGATGCTGCGCTTGGCGAGAAGCTCGGCAAGGCGCCCGGCGTGATGATCCAGAACGCCAGGCAGCTGCAGACGGTTGCCGAGAACGCCCCCTTCCCCGACGCCAAGACCAATCTGCTGCATGTGGTCTTCCTGCCGAATGCGGCGCCGGCGGACGCGCTCGACAGGCTTGTCGCGCCCGACGGTGAGGAAGTGCAGGTCGCCGGGCACGAAATCTATGTGCACTATCCTGGTGGATCCGGGCGATCGAAGCTGAAGCTGCCGGCGTTGAAGCCGGGCACCGCGCGCAACCTCAATACGGTGCGCAAGCTCGCCGAAATGGCGCAGACCATGGAAGACGACAAAGACTGATGCTCACGGGGCTGCCGGCTGGAACAGCAGCCGGACAAAGGTGCGGAAGACCAGCAGCTGGGCGGGCAGGTTCTTAGGCTCCTTCAGCGCCTTCGACAGGATGATGCCACCCTCGATCACCGTTGAGACCATGTCGGCAAGCTGGTCGACATCCAGCGGCTCACGTGGCCGGTAGACCTGCATGATATCGCGGAACATCGCTCCGAAACGGCGGCGCCACATCAGCGCCGCTTGCCGATTGATCTCCTGTATGTCGCGGTCGAAGGCACGCTCGTGGCTACAGATCACCGCAACCAGGCAGCCGGGGTGACCGTTCGGAAGATCGGAGAGCAGTTCCGACAACAGCTTGAGGCCAAGCAGAAACGCCTGGAGCGGATCGTCCGCAAGCTCGCGCGCCCGGCTGAAGATCTCGTCATAGATCCGCTCGTCGTTTTCAACGTAGCGTTCGAGCAGCGCCTTCGCCAGCTCGTTCTTGTCGCGAAAATGGTAGAAGAAACCGCTCTTGGTGATACCGGTCTCGGCGATCAACTCATCGATCGAGGTCCCGCCAAATCCCTTCGCCAGCACCGAGACTTCGGCGGCGTCGAGAATCTTGGCGCGCGTTTCCTCACCCTTTCGCATTAGCCGTTTCCCTACCTTCGGTACAGTTTCCACCAATGACATGGCGACCAGCGAGCAATGCCGCGGCAAATCGCAACCAGCAAGCCTATGATTTCACTGAGATATTTACGTATATTAGCAATAGTATACCTTAAGTCGCCTAGTTTAGAAGACGATAAAAAGGCAGAAATTTAACCATCCTTGCGGGAATGGGAGCGCTCCGCCGGGATCCAACGCTAGCAAAAAACGGGTGGAGACCGACATGGCCAAATACCGACGCAGCCTGCCGCTCATGAAAGGTGCAACCTTTCTCAGCGACGGCGGCATGGAAACGACGCTGATCTTTCACGAAGGCGTCGAGCTCCCGCACTTTGCCTCCTTCGTCCTGCTGTCGACGTCCGAAGGACGACGGCGGCTGCTAAACTACTACACGCGCTATCTCGACATCGCACAACACCACGGCACTGGCTTCGTGCTCGACTCTGCGACCTGGCGTGCGAGCGCCGACTGGGGCGCCAAGCTTGGCTATGATGCCAGGGCGCTCGCCGAACTGAACCAGGATGCCGTCTATTTGCTGACGGAACTGCGCGCCGAGTACGAGCGGCCGCGGGCCCCGATCGTGCTCAGCGGTGCGATCGGCCCGCGTGGCGACGGCTACAGGGCTGGTCGCATGAGCCCTGACGAGGCCGAGGATTATCATGCCGCACAGGTCGCTGCCTTCGCCGTCAGCGACGCCGACATGATTTGCGCCTATACGATCACCAATATCGACGAGGCAATCGGCATCGCCCGCTCGGCGCAGAGCCACGGCATGCCCTGCGCCATCTCGTTTACGGTGGAGACAGACGGGCGGCTGCCGAACGGCCGCGCGCTCAAGGATGCGATCGAGACCGTCGATGCGGCGACCGGCCGGTTTCCGCAATACTACATGATCAATTGCGCCCATCCCGACCACTTCGACGCGAGTCTCGATGCCGGTAGCGCCTGGGTCCACAGGATCGGCGGCATCCGCGCCAATGCCTCGACGAAAAGCCACAGCGAGCTCGACGAAAGCGAGACGCTCGATCCCGGCGATCCGACGGCGCTCGGCCAGCAGTATCGGATGCTGACCGATCGTTTGCCGCGACTGCGCGTTCTCGGTGGCTGCTGCGGCACCGACCACCGCCATATCGCGGCGATTTGCGAGGCCTGCCTATCGCCGACGGCGCTTAGCGCCTGAAACGAAGACGGTACTCGCCCTCCCGGCCCTCCCGCGAACGACCTCTCGCGGGAGGGCGCCGCCTCGTCTGTCAACCCTCGCGAAACGGGGACAGCTCGTGTAGACTTGGCGCGAAAGGGCGGTGGCCGGAAGTCCCGGCAGAAACCGCTGACCGCAGAACCATGAACTACGCGCCTCCTTCGCCGACCGCCGAAACCGACGTCTTTCGCTTCGACAACAGTTTTGCGCGGTTGCCGCAGCAGTTCTTCGCCCGTGTCGACCCGACACCGGTTGCCGAACCCTGGCTGATCAAGCTCAACCGGCCGCTTGCCGAAGAACTCGGCCTCGACGTCGACAGTCTCGGGCGCGACGGCGGGCAGATCTTTTCCGGCAACAGCGTGCCTGCCGGTGCCGCGCCGCTCGCCATGGCCTATGCCGGCCACCAGTTCGGCACCTTCGTGCCGCAGCTCGGCGATGGCCGCGCGATCCTTCTTGGCGAGGTCATCGATCGGAACGGGCAGAGGCGTGACATCCAGCTGAAGGGACCGGGACAGACCCCGTTCTCGCGACGCGGCGACGGGCGGGCAGCGCTTGGCCCGGTGCTGCGTGAATACATCGTCAGCGAAGCCATGTTCGCGCTCGGCATCCCGACGACGCGAGCGCTTGCCGCCGTGGTAACCGGCCAACCTGTTTATCGCGAGCAGATCCTGCCGGGTGCCGTCTTTACCCGTGTTGCGGCAAGTCACATCCGCGTCGGCACCTTCCAGTTTTTTGCGGCGCGCGGCGACATGGCTTCGGTCCAGGCCCTGGCCGACTATGCGATCGACCGCCACTACCCGGAGGTACGGGATGACGAGCGCCCCTATCTCGCCTTCTTCAAGGCGGTGGTCGCGCGGCAGGCGGTATTGATTGCCCGCTGGCTGCATGTCGGCTTCATCCATGGCGTCATGAACACCGACAACATGACGATCTCGGGTGAGACCATCGACTTCGGCCCCTGCGCCTTCATGGATGCCTACGATCCGAAGAAGGTGTTCTCCTCGATCGATCAGTTCGGACGCTACGCCTATGCGAGCCAGCCGGCGATCGGCCAATGGAACCTGACGAGGCTTGCCGAGACGCTGGTGCCGCTCTTTGATCCGGTGGCGGCGACCGCGGTCGATCTCGCGAACGATGCGCTCGGCGAATATGGCGCGATCTTCCAGCGGCATTGGCTCGACGGCATGCGCCGCAAGATCGGGCTTGTCGGCGAGGAGGAAGGCGACCTTGATCTCGTCCAGGCGCTGCTGACGGCGATGCATCACGGTGAAGCCGACTTCATCCTCACCTTCCGCCGGCTTTGCGACTGTGCGGCCGATCCAGCGGCGGACGCTGCCCTGATATCCCTGTTCACCGACCCTGCCAGGATTGCCTCATGGCTTGCCGATTGGCGACAGCGCCTGGAGCGAGAGCCCGGCGCAGCAGGCGAGCGCACCGTGGCAATGAGGGCGGTCAACCCGGCCTATATTCCGCGCAACCACCGTATCGAACAGGCGATTGCAGCAGCGACGGAAGATGCCGACTTCTCGCTGTTCGAAGCGCTCGTCGACGTGACGTCCAAGCCCTACGAAGACCAGCCGCGTTTTACCGCCTATGCCGATCCGCCGCAGCCGGAAGAGGAAGTGCGGCAAACCTTCTGCGGCACGTGAGGTAAATCGACGGCAGCATAGTGCGCGCGCCCGGTAGTCGTGGCCTATGGCTTTCGGCCATAGGCCGACAGGAATATCCGCACGCTTTCCCTTGCGTGGGCGCGAAGAGCACCGGCATCGGGAATCGCCCGATCGCCGAGCAGCATGGCATCGTTGACGGGCTCGCCCATCACCAGCCAGTTGAAGAAGGACGCAGCGGCGCGCAGGTCCTGCGCCTCGACATCGCCGGCCTCGCGGTAATGAGCAAGGGCCTTTCTGAGCCTGTCGATCGAACGACGCGGCCCCTTCGCATGCAGTCTTTTGCCCAATTCCGGAAAGCGTTCCGCCTCGCCAATCACCAGGCGCCGCAGTTGCATCAGCCGCGGCGTCATGACGATCGCCAGCTGCTGCTCGGCGAAATCGAGCAGAAAATCCTCGATCGGGCGCCCATCTATGGGATCGGCGACCTGCTCCTCCAGCTCATCACCGGCCACGCCCGTCATGCCGGTGACAATATCGAGGAAGAGCGCCTCCTTGGTTCCGAAGTGGGCATAAACGGTCTGTTTCGACACGACGGCCATCGCCGCCACCTCGTCCATGTTGGTCGCGAGGAACCCGCGCTGCAGAAACAGCTCAGTGGCGGCAGTCAGGATGGACTGGCGCTTTCTCGTCATTCGCGTCTCGACGGGATTCGTCATTCTCAACCACGACCTCTCAGATGAGCACGCGATAGCACAAGTTCCTGACTACAGCGCCGCGCGTCTTATTAGGCGCGCAAAGGTCGCAGTAGCACGACCGCATTGACAAATCAAACTGGACGGTACAGTTTGATTTCTTATGAAGGCGGAGACGGCGGGTGAGCAAGAGCGAAAACCGGACCTTGAATGCGCAATGCAACTGCGGGCGGGTGCAGATGCACGCCGTCGGCAGGCCGATCGTGGCGACCGCCTGCTATTGCGCGAGCTGCCGGAAGGCAGGCGCACTGCTCGAGGCAATACCCGGCGCCGCACCAGTACTCAACAGCGATGGGTCCACGGACTTCGTGCTCTTCCGCAAGGATCGGATAGACTGCGTGCGTGGGGCCGATCAGCTTCGCGAGCACCGGCTGACGCCGACGTCGAAGACCCGCCGTGTCGTCGCCACCTGCTGCAATGCGCCGATGTTTCTCGAGTTTACCAGCGGCCATTGGCTGACGCTCTACCGGCATCGTCTCGACAAGGACGCCCGCCCACCCCTGCAGATGCGGGTAATGACGCGGGACCGCCGGGCAGATGTCAGCGTCAAGAACGACCTGCCGAGCTACGCCGGTCATTCCGGAAAATCCATGCTGAAGCTGATCGGCGCCTGGGCGGCAATGGCTTTCCGGTCCCCGAAGATCGACTATGTCAAGGGAGAGCTTGATGGCCATGGAACGTGAAAAGGTCGAGATCCAGAACATCGTTTCCCCAGGACACGTCACACGTGTCGACAAGGTGAAGTACGATGCAATGAAGGATGCGCTTCTCACCGCCCTATCGCGTGAGCAGTCCGCCCTCACGATCGCGGAAGCCAAGCAGAAGCTGCTGCCATTGCTGCCGGACGATCTTTTTCCAGGCGGCGCGAAGGCCGGTTGGTGGCTGAAGGCCGTCCAGCTCGATCTCGAGGCCAAGGGCGTGCTGCGTCGGGAAAACACCAAACCGCTGCGCCTTCGGCTCGCTTAGTCAGCCGAGCAAATTCTCTCACGACCGCGCGGTGAGCGCGCGACAGTGATCGTCTGCCGCGTGACGACGGCTGCCCCCTCACATCAAAGCAGCAAAGCGTCACTCGATCCCTCGGCGCGCAACTTCATTGCGGGCACCCTAATTTTTTGCGCTGCGAAATTATGGCTATTGAAAGGCAGGACCGGCGCGTTAGGTGCTAGGGGGCGGGCAGTCGCGTGACTTGCCCAAGCCCGATCTGACGGCCGCGGCCTCCTTCGCGACCGCCGACCCCGAAACCGATTTTTTCCCGCGCGGCCGCTCATTCGCGCCGCCTCAATGAAAAAGCCGTGCCACGGCGCCGTTCTTCAATTCGGGAGTTCCCACCATGCTCATTCTGGCGGCCATCGTCTTCGCCCTCATTGGCCTTGCGCTCGGCGGCGGCGGAGCCAAGCTCCTGATGCTTGGCGGCAGTCCCTATTATCTCATCGCCGGCATCGGCTTCCTGCTGACGGCCATCCTTCTCTTCATGCGCAAGGCCGCCGCCATCTGGCTTTATACGCTCGTCATCCTTGGCTCGCTCACCTGGGCCGTCTGGGAAGTCGGTTTCGACTGGTGGCAACTGGGCCCTCGTGGCGGCATCATCGTGCTGCTCGGCCTGTGGCTGATGCTACCGGCGGTCCGGCGTCCGCTCGGATTTGAGAGCCCGACAGGAGAACGGTATGCCGCCAGTGCCTGGCCGCTGGCGCTTGCCGTGCTCGTGTCGATCGGCATTGCCGGCTACTCGATGACCCAGGATCCGCACGACATCCGCGGCGATCTGCCGAGCGACGTGGTCGCCGCCAATCCGCCTCTCGGCGGCAACGTACCATCAGGAGAATGGCATCAATACGGGCGCACGCCATTCGGTCAGCGTTATGCGCCGCTCGATCAGATCACGCCCGAAAATGTCGCCAATCTCAAGGTCGCCTGGCAATATCAGACGGGCGACATCAAACGCCCCGAAGACGTGGGCGAGACCACCTATCAGGTGACGCCGATCAAGGTGAAGGACACGCTCTTTGCCTGCACGCCGCACAACTGGGCGATCGCGCTTGACGCGGCGACCGGCGAAGAGAAGTGGAAATATGACAGCAACTCCGGCATGAACCCTGACCGGCAGCACCAGACCTGCCGCGGCGTCACCTATTGGGCCGACCCGGCGGCAACCGCCGGCAGCGTCTGCGCCGAGCGGGTCTATCTGCCGACATCCGATGCCCGCCTGATCGCGCTCGATGCGGCAACCGGCGCCGTCTGCACCGGCTTTGCCGACAACGGTGTGCTGCACCTCGAAAAGGGCATGAAATACAATCCGGCCGGTTATTACTACTCGACCTCGCCGCCGGTTGCGGTTGCCGGAAAGCTGATCATTGGCGGCGCCGTCAACGACAACTATTCCACCCAGGAGCAATCCGGCGTCATCCGCGCCTTCGACATCAACACCGGCGCGCTCATTTGGAACTGGGACAGCGGCAATCCCGATGTAGCGACGCCGCTTGCCGAGGGCCAGACCTACAGCACCAACTCGCCCAACAGCTGGTCGGTATTCAGCTACGACGAGGGCCTTGGCCTCGTCTATATTCCCATGGGCAACCAGGTGCCGGACCAGCTCGGCATGGGGCGCAGCGAGCACGTGGAGAAATATTCCTCCTCCATCGTCGCGCTCGATATCAACTCCGGTGCTGTGCGTTGGGTGCAACAGACGGTGCACCACGACCTCTGGGACATGGACGTGCCCGCACAACCGGCACTGCTCGACGTCACCAAGGAGGATGGCACGGTCGTGCCGGCACTCGTCGGTCCGACGAAGCAGGGCGACATCTATGTGCTCGATCGACGGAGCGGCGAGCCGATCATCCCGATTGCGGAAGTCGCGGCACCCAAGGGCGCAATCCCGGAAGATTTTACCGCACCGACCCAGCCGGTCTCCGGCCTGACCTTCATGCCCGCCCCGCTGCAAGAGCGGAACATGTGGGGCGTGACGATGTTCGATCAGCTCGCCTGCCGCATATCGTTCCGCTCGTTGAAATACGAGGGTCGCTATACGCCGCCGTCGCTTGAGGGAACGCTCGTCTATCCCGGCAACTTCGGCACGTTCAACTGGGGCTCGGTCGCGGTCGACCCGGAGCGACAGGTGATGTTCGGCATGCCGACCTACCTCGCCTTCACCTCTCGTCTCGTTCCGCGCGATCAGATCCCGCCGAAGGGCCAGGACGAAAAGGGATCCGAGCAAGGCCTCAACCGCAACGACGGCGCGCCCTATGGCGTCTTCATGGGCCCGTTCCTCGGCCCGCTAAAAATCCCCTGCCAGGCGCCGCCATGGGGCTATGTTGCCGGTGCCGACCTCAGGACCGGCAAGATCGCCTACAAACACAAGAACGGCACCGTCGAGGACATGACGCCTTTGCCGCTGCCCTTCAAAGTCGGCGTTCCCGGCATCGGCGGACCGATGATCACCAAGGGCGGCGTCGCCTTCCTTGGGGCGGCAGTCGACGATTATCTGCGCGCCTATGACGTGACGACCGGCGAACAGCTCTGGGAGGCGCGCCTTCTGGCCGGCGGCCAGTCGACGCCGATGAGCTACACGGTCGGCGACAAGCAATATGTGGTGATCGTCGCCGGCGGCCACGGCTCGGTCGGCACAAAGCCCGGAGACTACGTCATCGCCTATACCCTACCCTAAAACGCGAAAAGGCATCCCTAATTCTCGCTAATGGGTTGCATCGGCAAGCCCCGCGCAAGCCACCAGAAGCAGCCTCCCCCGGACAGCAGATTCCGGGGGCTTCCCATGAAGATCGATAGCAGCATCTCCAACTATTATTTCTCGCAGCGCCGTGCCCAATCGGGAACGGTCATGCCGCTCGAAGAAACTGGCGGCGGTGACACGCGCCCGCGGCTCTCGCCGACCATTGCGCCGGCATCCACGTCGGCCTCGCTATCGAACGCCTTCTGGATCAGCGCATCCCGGGAAGAAGAGGCCAAGCCTTCGATCGGAAGCGGCGAACAGACCGCCTCCGGCAATTCAGTCAGCGACGAATTCCTGAAACGCGCCAAGATGAGCCTGGCGGAACAGATCCGTGCACAGATCCTGGAAGCGCATGGCATCACCGAAGACGAGCTGAAGGCGATGGATCCGGAGCAGCGCGAAGCGATCGAGGAGGAAATCCGCAAGGCGGTCGAACGCGCGATGGGCATCGACCAGCAGCGCGACGATACCGCATCCGATATCGCCGACGGAAGCGCCGCATGAATCGCCTGCAAGCTTCAACGCGACGACATTTCTGGGGCTTCATGCCCGGAATGCTGTAGATCGCCTTGACTATAACAATGCTGGACGTCGCAGCGGCCAGGTTATCAGATTGAAGACAGCTGAAGACGCCATGACCAGTGCTCACCTGACGATCGGCGGTTAGACCATCTCCGCCGCCATCCGGCCGACATCGGCAAAGACGGTGTTCAGCTCAGCCAGCGGCGCCGTCGCCTCAGCGATGTAGACCGCGATCAGGAGCGGTCCCCTACCCTCGGGCCAAACGATGGCGATGTCAGACGCGGCGCCGTTGCCGTTGGTTCCCGTCTTGTCGCCGACCTTCCAGGCCTTCGGCAGGCCGGCGCGGATGCGCAGGTCGCCAGTGGTATTGGCGACCATCCACTCGATCAACAGCTTGCGCGACGCTTCCGCCAGCACGGGGCCGAAAGCAAGATTGCCGAGCGTCTCCAGCATTGCGGCAGGCGTGGTCGTGTCGCGTGGGTCACCCACTTTCGCCTCGTTGAGTGCGGGCTCGTTCCGGTCGAGGCGCGTGGTCTCATCGCCGATCGTGCGCAACCAGGCGGTCAGCGCCGGCGGACCGCCGAAATTTTCCAGCAAAAGGTTTGCCGCCGCGTTGTCGCTTGTCGTCAACGTCGCGGCACAGAGTTCGGCGATCGTCATGCCCTCGCCGCCGACATGCTTCTCGGTTACCGGCGAATGGGCGACGATATCCTTCTGCGCAACGACGATACGGCGATCAAGCTTTTCGGCGCCCTGATCCGCACGGGCGAGCGCGAATCCCGCCGCCAGCGTCTTGAAGCTCGAGCACATGGCGAAACGCTCGCTCTCGCGGCGGCCGAACGACACGTTGGTTTCCATATCGAGAACGGAAACGCCAAGCCGTCCGCCCGTGCGCTTTTCGAGTTCGGCAAGGCGTGTATCGACATCGCCGCCGGTGGCGGCTTTTGCGGCCGGGCCGAGGGCGATTGCCGGATAGATCAGCGCGGAGCCGACGAGCAATTGGCGGCGATTGATGAGCAGCGGCACGTGTTCCTCCGTCGTGCGCCACACATATATGCCGACGCTCTAACTAACTGTTGCAAAACATGCATTCGGATCGACGCTGGGCCGAATCGAGTGCCGTGCAGATCGCTAGGCGGTGATTGTGGCGTCCTTGTGCCACCTTTTTTCGAATGAGAGGATGACGGCCCGAATGTCTCGATTCGACGGTTGCGGCTCAACAGAGCGGACTGGTATGAAGTCGCAACAAAACAGGGATACTGATCCGTGCGCCTGATCCGTTAGCGACGCTCACCGGCAAGAAAGAACCACCGACGCCAAGGCCGCCTCGCGGCACCGTTTGGCGTGGGCATTTTTTTAAGGCCGATGAGAGCGCCAACCATTGAGCCATCGTTCTCCGGCCGTTTGCAGGATCATATCCATGACAACGACCAGTTCATCCCTGCCTGAAACCGGTAGCCTGCGCGCCGGTCCGTTCGAGCTCGGCTATCGCATCGAGGGCAGCGGCATGCCGCTGCTCGTCATTGGCAGCGCCGCCTACTATCCCAGTACCTTCTCGAAGCAACTGCGCCAGCGGACAAAGCTCCATTTCATCGATCACCGCGGCTTCGCGCCGGCGCATGCGTCCTACACGCGCGATGATATCGGCTTCGACGTGGTCCTCGACGATATCGAGTGGATGCGCCGGCATCTCGGTCTCGATCGCTTCGCCGTCCTCGGGCACTCCGGCCACGGCTACATGGCGCTCGAATACGCCAAACGCCATCCCCAGAATATCAGCCACGTGATCATGGTCGGCACCGGACCGAGCCATTCCGCCGCGCATACGGCGCTTGCCGATCGCCGGTGGGAGGAGCTGGTCGCGCCGGAGCGCAAGGCGATCTTCGAGCGCGAGATGGCCGAACTTGGCACCGATATCGCCGCCCGACCGGAGGAGCGGTTCAAGTCGCTGCTCATCCGTCTTGGCGCCAAGAGCTGGCATCTACCCGCCTTCGACGCGGCACCGCTATGGCGTGATGTCACCGTCAACAATCCCGTCTTCGACCATCTCTGGGGCGAAGTGTTTCGCGACATCGATATTCGGGACGGGCTCGACCGGCTTGCGATGCCGGTGCTCTTGGCACTCGGGCAATGCGATTATCTCGTTGCGCCGGCCGAGACCTGGGACGCCTATCGCCGGGACTTTCCGGATCTGACGGTCCGCATGTTCGAAAAAAGCGGCCACACACCGCAGCTTGAGGAAAGCGATCTCTTCGACGAGACGCTGCTTGCCCTTCTCGCACGCTAACCGGCATCGCCAAGGGAAAGGCCCGATCGGGCCTTTCCTCCCAGCCCCACATTGACCGTCGCCGGAAAGCGATTATCTAATGCTCCAGAAGCTATAGGTTTGGAGCATGGACATGTATTCGATCGGCGATCTCTCCCGCCGCACGGGCGTAAAAATTCCGACAATCCGCTACTACGAGCAGATGGGGTTGATTGCGGCCCCGGAACGCTCCGAAGGCAACCAGCGGCGCTACGAGAAACGCGAACTCGAACGTCTCGCCTTCGTCCGCCATGCACGCGATCTGGGGCTTTCGATCGAATCGATCCGCGATCTGCTGGCCTTGAGCCAGCATCCGGAGCGCCCCTGCGGCGAAGCAGACCGTATCGCCAGGGAACACCTGATCACCGTGCGGGAGAAAATCGCCCAGTTGCAGAAACTGGAACGCGAGCTCGAGCGCATCGTCGCCTGCAACGGCGACCACACGATCGGCGATTGCTACGTCATCCGTGCGCTTGCAGACCATTCCATGTGCGACAGCGACCATTGAGCGCCGGCGCGAGGCTGCAGACTTGGGCCGACTTCGAACGGAGTCGCGACCCGTCTCCAACTCAGTGCAAAAATCCCCGTTGACAAAAGCGCGGAAACGGACAATCTACGCACATGATCAAGAACGCACCCATCTGCCGCGCGTATTTTTGGCTGTTCCCATAGGAGCGGCCTGCTGATCAATTTCAACAAGGCCGCCATCAGGCGGCTTTTGTTTTTCACGGCACCTGATGGCTAGAGAACCATGAGGAGCCGACAATGCTACAGACCGCCATCCCCTCTCTCCATCCTCTGCCATCGACGCGGCCGCCGATGGTGACGATCCGTTGCGCCAAACAGCGCGACCTTCCCGAACTGCGCGAAATGATCGCGGAACTCGCCGCCCATCACGGCGACGCAGCCCCGATCACGCCGGAGCAGCTCGAGCGCGACCTCTTCGGTCGCACGCCCTGGATCACCGCGCTTGTCGCGGAGGCCGGCAACCGACTGATCGGCTACGCCATCCTCGTGCCGATCTACCGGGCTGCGGAAGGCGCGCGCGGCATGGAGCTGCATCATCTCTTCGTGCGCTCCGACAATCGCGGCACCGGCATCGGCCGCCACCTCGTCGCCAAGGCGCGCGAACAGGCGAAGATGGCCGGCTGCGATTACCTGTCGGTCAGCGCCGCCACGGGTAATTTCAAGGCCCATCACTTCTACGAATCCGAGCGCTTCGTACCTCGCCCGGTAACGGGCATGCGCTATATGCAGAAACTTGGCTGAGGATGAGGCGATGCGGCTTGCAATCGTGCTTCATGAAGGGTTTGCGGATTGGGAATGCGCGTTGTTGATGGCGACGGCGCGCGCTCACCTCGGCGTCGATATCGACGTCGCCACCCTGGACGGCGCGGCAGTCACGTCGATGGGCGGGCTCGACGTCTCCGCGCATCTGTCGATCGACGCGCTCGACCCCGCGGGCTTCGATGGCCTGGTGATCTGCGGCGGCGCGATCTGGGGAACCGCCGACGCCCCCGACCTCTCCACCACGATCCGCTCCTTCCATCGGCAGGAACGGCTGGTCGCCGCCATCTGCGGCGGCGTCGATGCGCTGGCGTCGAGCGGAATTCTCGACGCCACGGATCACACCGGAAACAGCGCGGACAGCCTTGCGTCACTCCGCGGCTATCACGGACACGGCTCCTATCGCGATCAGCCGCAGGCTCTCAGCCACAACCGTGTGGTCACGGCTGCCGGCACGGCGCCGGTCACCTTTGCGGTCGAGATCTTTCGCGCGCTCGGTCTCGGCTCGCCCGAACTCGACGGCTATGCAGCGCTTTATGGCCGGGAACATGCGGCAGCAACGACAGCCGCATGAGCAAGTTAAAGCGCATCACGATCTCTACAGCGCCGCGCGTCTTATTAGACGCGCAAAGGTCGCTGTAGCACTTTGAATGGCTGCATGTTTTAATCCTTAAATCGAATAGGATTTAAGGAAACATGCAGTAGGATTCGCTTGCCGCGCTTCAAAATCTTTGTCTTTTGCGCCTGTCGGCATCGCAAAACCGCTGAACACTTTTGCGCGACATGCTTCGGCGATCACAACCAGGTCGATATCTGCTCAAGCGGCTTCTTCACCTTGCCGGCCACCGGCACGGTCGCGTCGGGCGCGGGGTAACCGACCACCAGGATCAGAAACGGCTTTTCGCTGTCCGGCCGTCCGCAGATTTCGTTGAGAAAATTCATCGGCGCCGGCGTATGGGTCAGTGTCGCGAGCCCGGCATGGTGCAGCGCCGCGATCAGAATGCCGGTGGCAATGCCGACGCTTTCGTTGATGTAGTAGTTCTTCTTCGTGTCGCCCGGATTGGGGCCACCACGCTTCTGCGAGAAGATGGCAATCAGGTAGGGCGCCGTCTCCAGAAACGGCTTGTCCTCATCGGTGCCAAGCGGCGCCAGCGCGTCGAGCCACTCCTGCGGGGCCTTCTGCTGATAGAAGACGCGCTCCTCCTCTTCGGCGGCTTCACGCACCTTCGCCTTGATGCCAGGGCTTTCGATGACCGCGAAATGCCAGGGCTGGTGGTTCGCGCCGCTCGGGGCGGTGCCGGCTGCCAGCAGACAGGTCTCGATCACCGCGCTCGGCACCGGCCTTTCGCTGAAGGAGCGCGTGGTGCGGCGGCGGTTGATGTCCTCGTAGAATTCAGCCGCACGCGCTGCCATCTCCTCGGGGCTGCGCTCGATCCATTGGTCGTAGGGCACGGTTTCATGAGCACGCATGGCAAGTCTTCTCCTACAGCGGCGCGCGTCTTATCAGACGCGCCAAGGTCGCTTCAGCACTTTGAATGGCTGCATGTTTTATCCTTAAATCGAATAGGATTTAAGGAAACATGCAGTAGTTCCAGGAGACGTTAGAGCGTGCCGACCACCCGGAATCAAGCGGCCCGGACTACGCTTCAGAGTGCGGGAACGGCCTTGAGATAGGCGGCAATCGCCTCGCGGTCGGCAGCGGTCAACTTCGCCATATTCTTCTGGACTTCGACCATGGAGCCACCAACGGAATCGAATTCCGGCGTGAAACCGGTTTCGAGATAGGAGGCGATGTCGGAGGCGCTCCAGCCGCCGATGCTCTTCGAGCCCGGCGTGATGTCGGGGATGCGTCCCTTACCTTCCGGGTTCGGCGCGCCAGCCAGCCACTGGGCCGGCTCGAAGCCACCAAGCGCGTTTCGTGGCGTATGGCACTCGCCACAATGACCCGGCCCTTCGACCAGATATTGGCCGCGCGTCAGCTTCGGATCGGCGGCATCGATGGTCACGCGTGGGGTGTCGGTGAGGAACAGCAGCTTCCAGCCGCCGAGCGCCAACCGCATATTATAGGGGAACGGCAGCTCGTGGTCCGGCGCAACGTCGCTCGCCTTCGGCAGCGTCTTGATGTAGCCCCAGAGGTCGTTGACATCCTTCGGCGTCATCCTGATGTAGGAGGCGTAGGGGAAGGACGGATAGAGATGTTCGCCGTTTCGACCGACGCCCCGCGTCATGGCGTTGCCGAATTCCGCAAGCGTCCATCCGCCGATACCGGCCGCTTCGTCAGGCGAGATATTCGGCGCGTGGAAGGTGCCAAATGGGCTTTTTAGCGGCGGCCCGCCGGCAAGAACCAGCCGGGCGTCACCCTCGCTGCCGCGCTTTGCATGGCAGCTGACGCAGCCGCCGGCCCAGAAAATCTGCTCGCCATTGGTCAGATCTGGCTCTCCGAGACCCTCCCAATGAGCCGCCGCCCAGGGCGCGGGCTTGGTCAGCCACCAAAAGGCCGCACCGCCGACAAGGCCCAGAATCACGAGACCCGAGACCAGCTTTCTAATCCGTCGGCCCATCAGGCTTCCTTTCAACTGCATCCCCAACCCGCTACAGCGCCGCGCGTCTTATCAGACGCGCCAAGGCCGCTGTAGCACTTTGAATTGCTGCATGTTTTTATCCTTGAATCGGATACGTTTTAAGGAAACATGCAGTAGGTTCGCTCACACTCAAAACTGCGTGACAAGCCACAACCTTACTGCGGCAACAGCGCGATGATGCGCCGAAACAGTCGGCGCATCGTCTGAGAATTTCGGGGAGAACGACCTACCGTCAGTCCTTCTTCAGGCGATAGGTCTCATGACAGCTGCCGCAATCCTTGCCGAGCATGCCGAGTGCCGCACCGACGCCAGCCTGATCGGCCGGAAGCTGGGCGAGCACGGCGTCGGTGTCAGAACCAAGCTTGGCCGCCTTGGCTTTGAAATCGTCCATGTTCTCCCAGATCTTCGGGCTTGCTTCCGTCTCCAAACCGGTTTCGGAACCGGCCGGGAAATGGTCCGGGAAGACCTTGACCGTCTCGGAGATGGTCGTCAGCGACGCCTTGACGATCTCAGCGTCATAAGGCTTTTCGCCCTTGGCGATACCACCGAGCGCACCAGCAGCCTGACCAACCTTCTTCATCAGGGCCTGACGAACCGCCTGCGGTTCGTCAGCCGCGGTCACGGCGGTAACGCCAAGCCCAGCGAGGGCGGCCGCAAGCATTAGAGCGCGTATCTTCATCGTGATCTCCCGGTCATTCGAATCCGCATCTGCGGCCTTCGTGTTGAATGCGCCGGCATGATGTCATTTTAGCCTTTCGACGGAAGTAACATTTTTTTGATGTCCTTGTCACAACAGCATAATTTGACGCGGCCGCGCGATTCTTGATCGTCTCGACCGCGTCGTTCCAATAACATGACTACAGCAGTCATGTTTGTACGTGACGGCTCTACCGTCCGCCGGCCCAGCCCTGCCAGACGGTGAAAGCTGCGACCAGCACCAGAACAACGCCGGCGATACGGCCGATCAGAACCGTCGCACCGGGGCTGCCGACGAGAAAGTCGCGGCCGCGACCGGCGGCGAGCGCCAAGCCGCCATAGACGGCAAGCTGGGTGGTGGCGATCATCAACGCCATGACCGCCGCCTGCGACCATACCGGCCCGAATTGGGGTTTGAGAAACTGCGGATAGACCGCCAGCATGAAGAGATAGGCCTTCGGGTTCATCAGGCTGGTGAGTGCGCCCTGACGAAAGCTCGCCCAGCGCGACAGCCGCGCGGCGCCGTCGATACCGCCGATGGTGATGGAACTGCGGATGAGGGAATAGCCGATCCAGGCGATATAGGCGGCACCGCCGATGAGCAGCACGTTGAACAGTTGCGGCACCAGATGAAGGATGACGCTGACCCCGAGCGCCGCGTAGAGGGTGTGAAGGACACCGCCCGCCATGATACCGGCCGTCGCCGACAGGCCGGAGGCTCGCCCCCCGGTCAGCGAATTCGCCAGCACGAAGATCATATCCATGCCCGGCACGATGATGATGCCGAAGAGAAGGGTGAAGAAAAGCCAGAGATTTTCCGTATAGCTCATGTCAGTTGTCCGAGGTCCGTTCGATCGTTGCCTGAGCGGATTGCTTATTTTTCAATCCGTTGCCCAATGTTATAAGCGTCGCCAACTGACAGGGTCTTGTCAGGAGCGTTTTGGAACAGCGGAGTTTTTTCGATGCGCAAGGCCTCGCGCCTGTTCGAGATTATCCAGATCCTGCGGCTGGCCCGAAAGCCGGTGACCGCCGCTGAAATGGCCGAGACGCTGGAGGTGACGCCGCGCTCGATCTATCGCGATATCGCCGCCCTACAGGCCATGCGCGTGCCGATCGAAGGTGGTCGCGGCATCGGTTATATCCTGCGCCCCGGCTTCGACCTGCCGCCGCTGATGTTCTCGATCGAGGAAACCGAGGCGATCGTACTGGCGCTGGCGCTGCTGGCGCGCACCGGAGACGAGGAGCTGAGGGCGGCAGCCGGCCGCGTCAATCAGAAGATCACAGGTGCTGTGCCAGAACCGCTGCGGCTTGCGCTTCGCTCACAGGCGCTGCATGCCTGGGGAACGGTGGCACCCTCACCTACCGGCGTCGATCTGGCACTGGTGCGTCGCGCGATCCGCGACGAACGCAAGCTCGGCATCGACTATCGCGACGAACTCGGCCGCGCCACCGAGCGGACGATCCGGCCGGTCGCGTTGATCTACTATTCCGAAACCGCCAATATCGTCGCCTGGTGCGAGCTGCGTCAGGCGATCCGCAACTTCCGCGCCGATCGGGTCGAACATTGCGAAGCGACCGACGACTTCTTTCCAGGCGAAGGCGAAGGCCTGCGGGACCTCTGGATCAGCGGCTGGCGGCCACAACCAGGCGGGGCATGATCGTCTCCAACTGCAGGGTTCGATCCGTTTCGCGGCCGTAGCCGCGGATTGCCATTCTGTCCGCATGGATCTCGACGATCGCATAGGCTGTCGTATCCGGCGTCTCGACCATGCCCTTGATATTGACGAAATGAGTGCCGTCGGCGAGGCCGTAATTGCCGTCGTGGTTGTGACCGCAGAAATAGGCGCCGACGTTTTTGAAACGACCGAAGAGATCGACGATGCGCTGGCTGTCCCACATGTTGTGGGCGTTCGGCGGATAGACCGGGTAGTGGCCCATGACGACCACCTGCTCGCCGGCAGCCTCCGCCTTGCGCAGCGTCTCCTCCAGCCAGGCGAACTGCACGTCGCCGAGCGCGGCATTCCAGGGATGGGCGTTATCGGCCCCTTGCGATTTCAGCGTCTCGATCCACGTCTCGGCTGCGGTTCGCCGCGGGTCGCCGGGTGGCGGGGCGAAAAGGCTGACCTCGTTGCCGTCGATCAACACGAACCGCCAGTCGGCCATCGCAAATGTCTGATAGGGCGAGGGCATGCCGACCCGGCCGAAAACCTGCCCGAGCTTCTCCGGATCGACGCCGAAATCATGATTGCCGAGCAGAAAATGCTTGGGATGACGAAGCTTGTCGTAGAGCGGCAGGATCGCATCGAAGCTCTGCCAGCCTCGATCGATGATATCACCGAGCGTCACCACGAAGGCGAGGTCTTCGGCGTTGAAGGTCTCGATCGCTTCGGCGAGCTTCGTCAGGCTGTTGGCATAATAGCGGCCGAGGACGAGGTTCGGTTCCACAGCGGCATATTGCGGGTCGGCGATGACGCCGAAGCGGAGGAGAGGTGATGTGTCTGCGTGCATGGTGCTTCTCCCTACAGCGCTGCGCGTCCTATTAGATGCGCAAAGGTTGCTGTAGCACTTTGAATTGCTGCATGTTTTTATCCTTAAATCGAAGACGATTTAAGGAAACATGCAGTAGCGCCGGGCGATGACACGTTGGTGACGGCCGAGCATCCCGCCTCCACCGGTCACCCCCAAACGAAAAGACCCGGCGCAAGCGCCGGGTCCTGAAGTCGAGGCTTGGGAAGGCTTACTTGGAAGCCGCTTCGTACATTTCGAGTACGTAATCCCAGTTGATCAGGCTGTCGACGAACGCTTCGAGGTACTTCGGGCGCGCGTTGCGATAGTCGATGTAATAGGAATGTTCCCAGACGTCGACGCCGAGGATCGGCGAAGCGCCGTGAACGAGCGGGTTCTCGCCGTTCGGGGTCTTGGAGATTTCGAGCTTGCCGTTCTTGACCGAAAGCCATGCCCAGCCCGAACCAAACTGGCCGGTGCCAGCCGCGATGAAATCGGCACGGAACTTGTCGTAGCCGCCGAGATCCGACTTGATGGCTGCGTCGAGCTTGCCCGGCAGGCTGGTGCCGCCGCCGCCCTTCTTCATCCACTTCCAGAAGTGGATGTGGTTGTAGTGCTGGCCGGCATTGTTGAACAGCGGCTGGTTGGTGCCATAGGACTTCTTGACGACTTCCTCGAGCGAGAGGTCGGAGAGACCGGCTTCCTCGGCAAGCTTGTTGCCGTTGGTCACGTAAGCGAGGTGGTGCTTGTCGTGGTGGTACTCGAGCGTCTCGCGCGACATGTAGGGCGCCAGCGCATCGTAGTCATAGGGAAGGTTCGGCAATTCGAAAGCCATGTGGGCATCTCCTCTTGGCATGGGATTTCGTCAAAGAAATCTGTGAGCGGGAACATAGGCACCGGCCTTGACGGAGGCAACCGATGCGATGCCAATTTTTCCTCAACCCACGGAATATACTTTCAACATCATTTTGAAAGCGCCCGCGGCCCGAGCACATTCGCGCCACGTTTCGCGGGCAGCGTGCACCCATTGCAACCAGTTGAGAATAAGGACTGAACATGCTGCATCGCCCGATCCTGACCCTTGCCCTTGTGGCAGCAACCGGATTTGCCGCGACCGGCGCCCATGCGTCCTCAGGCGATGCCTGGGAAGAATTCCGGGCCGACGTTTCGGAGAAGTGCATTGCGGCCGCCCCTTCGCTCGACAAGCCGGTCGTCGTCGTCGATCCGTTCGGCTCGGAAAGCTTCGGGCTGGCGCTGGTCTCGGGCAAGCCCAAGGGCGCCGAAAATGCCGTCACCCAGATCTGCGTCTACGACAAGCAGAAGAAGACGGTGGAAATCGGCGGTGAACTGGCAGCCGACACCGTCACGGTCGTGGCACCGGCCGCAGATAAGTAGGCTGTCGCCGGCGATCTGTGATCGCAGGCCCGCGCGGGCTTGCGCGCACAAGCGCTCATGCAAGCGGTTTCCGGCTCTCACCGTCGAGCAACCGGCCGGAAACCGCACCGCCCAACGTCAGGGTTGCGAATCACAGCCGCCACAATTACCGGCAATTCTCCAACCGGAGATTGCCATGAAACCGATCCATATTGCTTCGTTCGCGTTTACCCTTTTGACCCTAGCCTCCTGCGCCCCAAGCCAGCGCGAGTATGAGACGGTGCAGACGGCGGTTCAAGGCAGCCCCGCGCTTCAGAGAGCGATTGTGAAGGATTGCATCAGCAAGAGATGGTCGAAATCCGACCTCGAAACTGGCGCGTTGATCATGAGCGTTCCGATCAACAAGGTCCAGGCGTTGACCTGCAAGCGGTTGACGAGCGCTCTGGCATCGGGCCGGCTGAAGTATGCGGACGTCCGCCCCGGCCAACCTACGGTCAACCTCATAAAGATCGTGCAGGGGCGCTAAGCAGCCTTTCACGGACCAACGGTGGAGACGATCCGGGGCAAGGCCTTGCCGGCTCTTCCGGCCGACCTTGCCACGTTGGCGGCGGAAACTGTCGAAGCCTTCGAGCGCCTGGGCCCCGACCCGCACGGCTCCACCTACGGCTTCTTCGATGGCCATGGCTGGAACATGGCCTTCGACCATGGGGAGCGCCGGCTCAACGGCATCTATGATTTTGCCGATTCAGGCATTGGCCCGCTTCACCGTGAGTTCATCTATTCGAACTTCATTTCGCCGGATCTGACGGCGCGGATTGTCGAAACCTATGAAGAACTGACGGGTCGGGCCCTCGACCGCCGGCGCATCGCGGTGCTGACCGGCGTGCACCGGCTGTCGGAACTGGCCGAACTCGTTGACGATCCCGAGCATGCGCCGACGATGCTGCGCAGCGTCGAGACCTGGGCCGCGACCGTGGCGCGGGCAACCTGACCCGCGCCATAGTCGATCTCGTTAGGCGTCCTGGCTCGAATGGGCCCAATCCATGTAGAGATCGCGTGCCTTGGCGGCGACCGGTCCGGCCTGCAGGTCACGGTCGTCAAGGCGGGTGACCGGCAGGACCTTGGAATAGTTGCCGGAGGTGAAGATCTCATCGGCAGCCTCGAAATCGGCCATCGACAACGTCGCCTCGACAACCTCGAAACCGGCTTCGCGCAACAGCGTCATGACGCGGAAGCGGGTGATGCCGGCAAGGAAGGTGCGGTTGGCGGCCGGCGTGAACACGACGCCATCCTTGACCAGGAAGACGTTGGACGAGCCGGTTTCGGCGATGTTGCCGAGCATATCGCGCACCAGCGCATTGTCGAAGCCGCGCGACCGCGCCTCGGTCAGGATGCGGGCATTGTTGGGATAGAGGCAGCCGGCCTTGGCATCGGTCGGCATGGATTCGAGCGTCGGCCGGCGGAACGGCGACAGGGTCAGAGACGAGCCGCCATGGCCGTTACCCATCGGCGCCTCGAACAGGCAAAGCGCAAAGCGGGTCGATTCCGGATCGATGGCGACCATCCCGGCCGCACCATGCTCGGCCCAATACATCGGCTTGACGTAGAGCGCGGTCTGGCCGTCGAATTTCTTGGCGCCTTCCCAGGTCAAGGCCTCGATCTCTTCCGGCTTCACGGTCGGCTTCAGTCCGAGCGCCGTTGCCGAGCGGTTGACGCGCTGGCAATGCAGGTCGAGGTCCGGCGCGATGCCGTCGAAGAAGCGGGCGCCGTCGAACACGGTCGAGCCCAGCCACATGGCATGGGAGGTCGGGCCGATCAGCGGCGGATTGCCGGACAGCCATTCGCCGTCGACATAGGTCCAGGTCACTGAGCGGGGGGATGTATCGACGGCCATCTGCGTCTCCTTCACGTTTTGTCTTCCGTATCTTCCGCCATAGCTCGAAAAAGCAGCATGGGGGTGAATGGGTACATCAAAAAATGTCATGGCGTCCATTCTGGCACCGGAACGGCCTCTCGCGTAGTCTCTCTCGCAGGGCAAAGGGGCAGACGTGCACATCATCAGGCATCTTGATCAGGACGACGTGGAAATCTTCCGCCGCATACGGCTGGAGGCGCTGCAGCGCGAGCCGCAAGCCTTCGCTTCCACCGCGGCGGATTGGGCGCGGCTGTCGACGGCGGAATGGCAGGCAAGGCTCGCCGCAAACACCGTCTTCGTCGCGCTCGACGGGGGTGAGCCTGTCGGCATGATGGGACTCATGCGCCAGCGCTCCAGCCGGATGGCGCACCGTGCCACCATCATCATGGTCTATGTGCGCCGCGAGGCGCGCGGTTCCGGCGTGGCGCGCGAGCTTCTTGCACACCTGACCGACCATGCCCGCTCGACCGGCATCCGGATGTTGGAGCTCGTCGCCCGCGCCGACAACGAGACGGCCATCCGCTTCTACAGGCGCGAAGAGTTCCACGAAATCGGGCGCGTTCCAGGTGGCCTGCTCGACGGCGAGGAAGAGGTCGACGAAATTCTGATGGCGCGGCACATAGACGGTCGCGCCGCACCGGCCAGACATCGCAAGGAGTGCCCCGATGAAAGCCATGTACTACGACGCCTTTGAGAAGACGCCCGAGATTCGCACGTTTGCCGATCCGACGCCGACCGAAAACGGCGTGGTCGTCAAGGTCGAGGCGACGGGTCTGTGCCGCTCCGACTGGCATGGCTGGATGGGGCACGACGCCGACATTCGCCTGCCGCACGTGCCGGGCCACGAGCTCGCCGGCATCGTGACCGCCACCGGCCGCGGCGTGATGCGCTACAAGGTCGGCGACCGGGTGACGGTACCCTTCGTTTCCGGTTGCGGCCGCTGCGGCGAATGCCGTTCGGGCAACCAGCAGGTCTGCGAGGCGCAGTTCCAGCCGGGGTTCACCCATTGGGGCTCATTTGCCGAATATGTCGCACTCGATTTCGCCGACCAGAACCTGGTGCATCTGCCTGAGAACATGGACTTCAAGACTGCCGCCAGCCTCGGCTGCCGCTTTGCCACCTCGTTTCGCGCCGTCGCCGACCAGGCACGGGTCAAGGGCGGCGAATGGGTGGCGGTTCACGGCTGCGGCGGTGTCGGCCTTTCGGCGATCATGATTGCTGCTGCACTTGGCGCACATCCGATCGCGATCGACATTTCCGAAGAAAAACTCGCCTTCGCCAAGAAGCTCGGCGCCGTTGCCACGGTCAACGGCCGCGACACGGACGACGTCGCAGGTGCCGTGAAGGAGATCACCAGCGGCGGCGCCCATGTCTCGATCGACGCGCTCGGCCATCCCGTCACCTGCTTCAACTCGATCAAGAACCTGCGCCGGCGCGGCCGCCACGTGCAGGTGGGCCTGATGCTCGGCGACCATGCCACGCCGGAAATCCCAATGGCGCAGGTGATCGGCCACGAGCTCGAGATCTATGGCAGCCATGGCATGCAGGCTTGGCGATACGACGCCATGCTGTCGATGATCGCTGGCGGCAAGCTCAATCCGCAACAGTTGATCGGCCGCGAGATCTCGCTCGAGGAAGCGATCCCTGCCCTCGTTTCGATGGACCGCGCCACCGATCTCGGCATCAGCGTGATCACACGGTTCTGAAGGGGACATTCCAAAGCCTGTTTGCTTTTGGCTGCGGATGCGATTTTGCCCTTAAGTCAGAACCGGTTTCAGGGCAAAATCACCACAGGAAGAATCACGACGAGGTCCTGTCATGGCGCTAGCGGCAGCTGCCACCGGGGAAGAACTCTACAGCCCCGTTCTTAATGCCAATCCGGCCCATCCGAACGGATGGCCCATCCAGATGGTCATCAGTTCACAAACGGAGGCGCGGCACAATCGGGCGCTCTGGGCACCGACGCACCTGATCTCGATGCGGGCGCCGGCGAGCCGGCTGCTGTCGATGATCGAGCTGCCGCCCGAAAAGCACCTGGAACTCTATTTCGGCGACGCCACCGACCCCGATGCTCCTGACGCCGCCCGTCCGGACGCGATCGAGGCGGCCTTCAATTTTATCGACGGCTTGCCTGAGGATGCGCATCTGCTGGTGCACTGTCTGCGCGGCATCGGCCGCGCGACGGCACTGAGCCTCGGCATTCTTGCGCGGTACATGTCGCCCGAGGAAGCGGCCGCGGCGTTGCATGCCCTGCGGCCGGAAGCCAAGCCGAACCGGCATGTGGTCGGGCTTTGCGATGCGGCGCTCGGGCTCAAGGGAAAGCTTGCCAAACAGGCCCTCCGCTTCCCCGCAAAGGTCTGGAAACCAGGCAAAGGCTGACGCCTGGTGGCGCAATGCCGTTGTGCAACGCACAAATCTTTGACATGATCGCGCAAAAGAACGGTATTCGCGGCGTGCCAACACCGGCACAATGCGGTAAGCCTTTGTTTTCGGCCACGCTTTTACGGGGTATGACATTTTGTCCCGCTGTGTGGCCGGGGATGACAGACGGGAGGAAAGAATGTCCCACGCGGCCTATGTGTTCGATGCCTATGGCACGCTTTTCGACGTGCATGCGGCGGTTCGGCGCCATGCCGCCGAGATCGGTCCGGACGGACAGGCGTTCTCCGAACTCTGGCGCGCCAAGCAGCTCGAATATTCCTGGGTGCGCTCCTTGATGGGCGCCTATCAGGACTTCTGGCAACTGACCGAGCAATCGCTCGACTACGCATTTTCCCGCTTCCCTTCCGCCGACCGCAAGCTGAGGAAACCGCTGCTTGATGCCTATTGGACGCTCGATTGCTACCCGGAGGTTCCCGCCGTTCTGAAAGGGCTGAAGGAGCGCGGAGCGCGGCTCGCGATCCTTTCCAACGGTTCACCTGATATGCTGGCCGCAGCGGTGCACAATGCAGCGCTCGAGATCGTCATCGACGACGTCTTCTCCGTCGACACGGTGAAGACCTACAAGGCGGCACCAGCGGTCTATGATCTCGTCACCACGCGCTATCGGCTTTACCCGCATGCGGTTTCCTTCCAGTCGTCAAACCGCTGGGACATTGCAGGGGCGACGAAGTTCGGCTTCCGCACGGTCTGGATCAACCGGGCCGACATGCCTGACGAATATCGTGACCAGGGGCCGGCGTTGATCCTGCCTTCGCTCGAAAGTCTGCAATTCGGTATCTGAGGTTTTGTCTCAATGGCTTGGTCGGCGTCGCAATACCTGAAATTCGAAGACGAACGCACGCGGCCGGCACGCGATCTGCTGGCGCAGGTTCCGGACCTGCCCTCCGGTCCTGCCTTCGATCTTGGCTGCGGCCCGGGAAATTCGACCGAACTGATCCACCAGCGATTTGCGGACGCCTCCCTTTCCGGCCTCGACAGCGACGAAAACATGCTGCTGGCCGCCGCCAAGCGGTTGCCGGGCCTGACCTTCGAGAAGGCTGACCTGGCGACCTGGGTGCCGCCGAAGGGCGCGTCGCTATTCTTCGCCAATGCCGTCTTCCAGTGGCTGCCCGATCACCTCGACGTGCTGGAACGGCTGACCGCTTCGCTTGCGCCCGGCGGTACGCTGGCGGTGCAGATGCCCGACAATATCGACCAACCGACCCATCTGCTGATGGAAGAAACGGCCCGCAGCGCCGACTTCGCCGATGCCTTCGAGGGCCGGACGATCCGCCGCAATGCGTTGCCGGCACCGACTGTCTATGTCGAGCGTCTGTCGCGCCATGCGCCCCATATCGAGGTCTGGCACACGATCTACTATCACCGGCTGGCGAACACCAAAGCGATCGTCGAATGGGTCAAGGGCACGGGCCTGCGCCCCTATCTCGATGCGCTGCCGCCTGAGCGACGCGACGCCTTTGCTGCAGCCTATACCGACCGGATCCGTGACGCCTATCCGGCGATGAGCGACGGCCGGGTGCTGTTGCGCTTTCCCAGGTTCTTCGTCGTCGCCGTCAAGGCCGACTAAGACACACCATCCCGCGGGCCATGCATCAGATCCGTTCGGCCAGGAAGTCGATGAAGGCGCGGATGCGGGCCGCGAGATGTTCATGGCCGGCATAGACGGCGTAGACCGTTTCGATCTCGTCCGGCCGATAATCCTCCAGCAACGCAACCAGCCGTCCCGCGGCCAAGTCCGGCTCAGCGTGGAAGCGGCCGATACGGCCGATGCCGACACCGGCGAGACAAAGCTGCTGGACGATCGCGCCGCTCGAGACCTGCAGATTTCCGAAGACCGACAGAAGCTCGGCCGAAGTTTGGCCGGGGGCACGGAAGGCCCACTCGTCGACGCTGCGGCGGAAGTTGAAGCGAATGCAATTGTGATTTTCCAGGTCGGCAGGCGTCTGCGGCACGCCGTGTCTGGCCAGATAGGCCGGTGACGCGATCACCACCGGCCGGCTCTCCATCAGCTTGCGCGCCTTCAGCGACGAATCGCGCAAGGGGCCAGTGCGGATCGCCACGTCGGCCCGTTCGCCGACCACGTCGATCAGGCTGTCCGTCAGGGTCAGATCGAGGCGCACCTCCGGATAACGTTCGAGAAATTCCGGCGCGAGCGGCAGGATGTAGCGCTCGCCGAAGCCGACCGATGCGTTGATGCGCAGAAGCCCGCGGGGAGAGAGCCGGCCGCCGGCCGCAACCAGTTGCTCGGTCTCGGCGATCTCGGTCAGAATGCGTTGGGCGCGTTGCAGGTAGACTTCACCCTCCGGCGTTAATTGCAGGGACCGGGTCGAGCGCACCAGCAGGCGCGTGCCCAGCCGATCCTCGATCCGGGTGACCAGCTTGCTGACCGCAGATGGCGATAGCCTCAGCCGCCGGCCGGCGGCAGAAAAGCTGCGCGTTTCGCAGACGGCGACGAAGACCTCCATTTCACCGGCGCGGTTGTCCATCACTCACCTATGAATTCAGTTCACAGCCGTTTATCCGATTATACGGATTATCGCGCAAGCTCTCCACCCTCATATTCCCGTCGAACACATCAACACCAAAACGCCCGGTCCTCCCAGCCGGACGGGAAAAGGTCTTGTCATGCCCATTGCACTCTTCGCATTGACGATCGCGGCCTATGCGATCGGAACCACCGAGTTCGTCATCGTCGGCCTGCTGCCGACGGTTGCCGACGATCTCAACATCACCCTGCCGCTTGCCGGCCTCATCGTCAGCGTCTACGCGCTCGGCGTCACCTTCGGCGCACCGATCCTGACGGCGCTCACCGGCCGGATCGAGCGCAAGCCGCTGCTGGTCGGACTGATGGCGCTGTTCATCATCGGCAACGCCGCGGCGGCACTGGCGCCGAGCTACGAGCCTCTGCTCATTGCCCGCGTGATTTCCGCCTTCGCCCACGGCGTCTTCTTCTCCGTCGGCTCGACCATTGCCGCCGACCTCGTGCCCGAGGATCGCCGTGCCTCGGCGATTGCCATGATGTTCATGGGCCTGACGGTCGCCATCGTCACCGGCGTGCCGCTCGGCACCTGGATCGGCCAGACCTTCGGCTGGCGCGCCACATTCTGGGCTGTCACCGGGCTTGGAGTCATAGCGCTTGCCGCCATCGCCACGCTGCTGCCAAACACGCTGACCAAGGCGCCGCCGGCAAGGTTGATCGACCAGGTGCGCGTTCTCGGCTCTGGTCGGCTGCTGATCGTCTTCGCCATGACCGCGCTCGGCTATGGCGGTACCTTCGTCGCCTTCACCTTCCTGGCGCCGATCCTGCAGGAAATCACCGGCTTTTCCGAAGGCGCCGTCAGCCTGATCCTGGTGCTCTACGGCGTCGCGATTGCGATCGGCAACATCGCCGGCGGCAAGATCGCCAACCGCGATCCGGTGAAGGCGCTGGTTGGCCTCTTCCTTGCTCAAGCCGTCGTCCTTGTGCTCTTCACCTTCACGGCCACGTCGCAAGTCCTGACGCTGGTGACACTGGCAAGCCTCGGCTTCCTGTCGTTCGCCACCGTGCCCGGCCTGCAGCTCTACGTCGTGCAGCTTGCCAAGCAGCATCGGCCCGGCGCTGTCGACGTCGCCTCGGCGCTCAACATTGCCGCCTTCAACCTCGGTATCGCCATCGGCGCCTGGCTTGGCGGCGTCATCGTTGCCTCGTCGCTTGGCCTCGGCATGACGCCGGTCGTCGGTTCCGTTCTGGTCGTTGGCGCGCTGCTGCTGACGCTTCTGAGCGGCGCACTCGATCGCAAGGCAGAAACAGTCGCCCAGCCGGCTTGACCAAGCGGCCAACTGGCCCACCTATACCCTCGCCTCTTTCCCGCCCGGCCGATGGCCGGGCGTTCTGCAAAAACAAGGAGTTCCCACATGCATTCGGTCAATTCCAACGGCGCCAACATCCCGGCGCTCGGCTTCGGCACCTTTCGCATGCCCGGTGCCGACGTGCTGCGCGTGCTGCCGGAAGCGCTGAAGCTCGGCTTCCACCACGTCGATACCGCCCAGATCTACGGCAACGAGGCTGAAGTCGGCGAAGCCATCCACAAATCGGGTATCGCCCGCGCCGATATCTTCCTCACCACCAAGGTCTGGGTCGACAAATATGCCCATCGCGATTTTCTCGCCTCTGTCGACGAGAGCCTGATGAAGCTCAAGACGGATCACGTCGACCTGCTTCTCCTGCATTGGCCGGGTGGTAGCGACGTGCCGATGGCCGAGCGCATCGGCGCACTGAATGAAGTGCACAAGGCCGGCAAGGTCCGCCACATCGGCGTCAGCAACTTCAACACCGCCCAGATGGAAGAGGCGGTGAAACTCAGCGACGCGCCTGTTGCCACCAACCAGGTGGAATACCATCCCTATCTCGACCAGACGAAGGTGCTCGCCACGGCCCGCAAGCACGGCATGTCGATCACAGCCTACTACGCCATGGCCAACGGCAAGATCCCGAACGATCCGCTGCTGAAGGACATCGGTGCGCGCCACGGCAAGACCGCGGCGCAGGTGACGCTGCGCTGGCTGGTGCAGCAGAAGGATGTCATCACCCTGTCGAAGACAGCAACGATCGAGCGCCTGAAGGAAAACTTCGACATCTTCGACTTCGCGCTTGGTGACGGCGAGATGGCGGCGATCCATGGCCTCGCCCGTCCGGACGGCCGCATCGTCAGCCCCGAGGGTCTGTCGCCGGTGTGGGACAAGGCCGCCTGACAATAGTTGCCGATCCGCCGCCGGTCGAGTTCCAAACCGGCGGCGGATGATCTATGCAGATCCCCTGGGGAGATCGATGCCGATCTCCCCAGGGGACGCACTGTCGATGGGAGGGGCCGATGACGTCGAAAACCGTTGAGGTGGGCGACATCGCTCCGGATTGGCCGGCCATCATCGCCGTCGTGCTTGGCGTTACCGCCTTTTCCGTCGCGCAAGGGCTCACCTATCCCTTGATTTCGCTGTCGCTGGAAGGCCGCGGCGTCTCGGCCGCCACGATCGGTCTCAATGCCATGGGCTTTGCCGCCGGCCTTGCCGCGGCGACCCTGCTGCTCGGGCATCTGACGCGACTTGCCTCCGCAGACAAGCTGATCATCGCCAGCCTCTGCGGCTGTTCCCTCTGCCTCGCAACACTTGCGTCCACCTCCTCGCTTCCGGTCTGGTTCATCGCCCGCTTCGCGCTCGGCTTCTTCGTCAGTATGGTCTTCATGCTGGGCGAAGCCTGGCTCAACACCGCCTGCCCGGACCGGCTGCGCGGCCGGGTATCCGGCCTCTACGGCGCCGGCATGTGCGGCGGCTTTGCCGCCGGGCCGCTGGCGATCCCGCTTCTCGGCACCAGCGGCGGGCTCGGCTTTGCGTTGCTGGCGATCTATATCGCGCTCGTCGCCTTCCTCACCGGCCTTCTGACGATGGGCGCGCGGACGCGGCCGGAGCCATCTTCGACGCGCGATCTGTTCGCGTTCTTCCGGCACGCGCCGACCCTGATCCTGATGGTGCTGATGTTCGGCTTTGCCGATATTGCGGCGATCTCGGCGATGCCGGTCTATTTCGTCAAGTCCGGCCACAGTCAGGCCTTCGCGGCGTTGAGCGTGACGGTGCTTGCGGTGCCGACGGCACTGGCGCAGCCCTTCATTGGTGTCTTGCTCGACAAGTTGCCGCGTCGGCGGGTGGCGATTACTGCAGCCGCGGTGGCGGCAACCGGCTATCTCGCCATTCCGTTGGTGACGTCGGCACCGCTCTTGCTGGCGCTGTTCGCGCTGATCGGCGCTGCCAGCTTCGCCCTCTACACGGCAGCGCTGACCATGCTCGGCGAGCAATATCGCGGCAGCATGCTGGTGGCTGGCAGTGCCGCCTTTTCGCTGGCCTATGCTGCCGGCAGCGCGGCCGGATCGGGCGCCACCGGCTTTCTCATGGCGCTGATCAATCCCACTGCCGGTCCGCTCGGGGTCGGCATGGTACTGGTCATGTTCACGCTGATATTCGCCGTCGCCGGCAGGAGATAGGCGCGGCCGTCAGCGCCGACAAAGTCGGGTAAGCGCGTCGCCAAAAACACGCGCCGCCGGCCCGAGCGGCTCGTCGATCCGGTGCACGAGATAGGCCTCGGCGGCGACCTGGCTGTTGCGGCCGAGCGAGGCCGTAGGCAAGCGAACGAGCCGGCCCTCGGCGAGATCGCGCTCCACCTGCCACAGCGGCAACCGCCCCCAGCCGAGCCCCGCCAGGATCATCGCATGTTTGGTATCCTGGTTGCTGACTCGGCAGGTCTGCGGCGAAAGCACGCCGAAGTCGCGCCCCTCCGATCGCTGCGAGGGATCCGACTGGACGATCTGCAGATGGTCGGCGAGCTCCGGGCTGCCGAGCACGCCGTTGACGGCGTTCAGACCCAGCGGATGCTGCGCGGCCACCACCGCGATCAGCTGGACGTCCGTCAGCGCCTGCCGGCCGATCGCCGGATCGCGAAAATCTTCACCCACCATGATCCCGAGCGTGAAGCGTCGCTCGATCAGGCCATCGAGCGGGCCGCCGAGCGGCGAAACCGAAAGCCTGATGGCAACCGAGGGAAAGGCCACCCGCATTTCCTTCAGTGCAGCGCCGACGGTCACAATCGGAAACAGCGTATCGACGATCAGCGACAGTTCCAGCTCGATGCCCTCGCCGAGGCCGCGGGCGCGGGCACGCATGGCATCGACGCGCAACAGGATATCGCGCGCATTGGCAAGCAGAGCCTGGCCTTCGGGTGTCAGCACCGGCCGGTGGCCGGAGCGATCGAACAAGGAAACCCCGAGCCCGGCCTCGAGATTGGCGATGGCGTGGCTGACGGCAGACTGGACGCGGGACAGCCGGGCAGCGCCGGAGCGAAAACTGCCGCTTTCGGCAACCACCACGAAAGTCCGCATCTGGTCCAGGGTCAAGGCGTCAATCATGATCGATTCCATAGATCAGTTTGATGCATTTTATATCACTTTTTCAGATCGATGAAAGCACCCATCCTGCCTGACATCAGCGGCCGCGAACGCTCCGCAGACCGAAGCAAGCGCAACAAGGGAACCGGAAATGACAAAGATCCTCGTGCTTTACTACTCCTCCTACGGTCACATCGAGACCATGGCCGCAGCCGTTGCGGAAGGCGCACGGGCCGCAGGCGCCAGCGTTGCGGTGAAACGGGTGCCGGAGATCGTACCGGAAGCCGTCGCCATCAATGCCGGCTACAAGCGCGACCAGGACGCACCCGCCGCAAGCGTTGCCGAACTGCCCGATTATGACGCGATCATCATCGGCACGCCGACGCGGTTCGGTAACATGGCCGCGCAGATGAAGAACTTCCTCGATCAGGCGGGCGGCATCTGGGCCAGGGATGCGCTGGTGGGAAAAATCGGCAGCGTCTTCACCTCGACCGGCAGCCAGCACGGCGGCCAGGAGTCGACGATCCTGGCAACACACACGGTGCTGCTGCATCTCGGCATGGTGATCGCCGGTCTGCCCTACAGCTTCAAGGGCCAGATGCGCATGGATGAGATCAGCGGCGGCTCGCCCTATGGCGCCTCGACGCTCGCCGACGACGGCAATGGCGGCGACCGGCAGCCAAGCACCAACGATCTGGAGGGTGCACGCTTCCAGGGCCGCCACGTCGCCGAACTGGCGCGGGCGCTGGTCGCCGGCCGGGCGCGTGTGGCGGAGGTGGCCTGATGTCGACGGTCGTCGCTTTCGTCCCGGAAAGGACCAGCTGGACCGCAGTAACGGCGGTCGTTGCCGCCGGCATGGTCGCCGCAATGCAGGTGGGCAAGGGGCTGATCGCCGGCCCCCTGCTGCAGGCCGATCTCGGGCTCGACCTGACCGCACTCGGCTGGCTTACCTCCGTCTTTGCGATCGTCGGCGTTGTCGGCGGCATGCCGGCCGGAGCCATGGTCGCGGCCATCGGCGACCGGCGCATGCTCGGCGTCGGCATGGGCATCCTCCTGCTCGGCATCATCACCGGTGCCGCGAGCCAGAACTTCACGCTGCTCATCCTGTCCCGCATCTTCGAGGGGTTCGGTTTCCTGCTCGTCGTCGTTGCCGGTCCGGCGATCCTCATGCGCATTGTCGGCTCCGGGCGGCGTGATCTGGTCTTTGCGGTCTGGAGCTGCTTCATGCCGGCGGGCATGGCAATCGCGATGCTCACGGGTCCTCTGTTTGCCTCCTGGCAGGCAATCTGGTGGATCAACGGCCTCGTCGCGCTCCTCAGCCTGTTGACGATCATTGCAGCGATATCGCCCTCGCAGAGCAGGCCCCGCCCATCCGCTGGCGGCTTCCACGCGGACGTGATCGCAACGGTGAAAAGCCGAGGGCCGGTGCTGCTCTTCGCCCTTTTCGCCCTCTACAGCCTTATGACGTTCACCCTGTCCAGCTTCCTGCCGATCCTGCTCGTCGCGCTTGGAACGGCTGGGGTGCTCAGTGCCCTCATCACGCTTTCCAACGTCATCGGCAATCTTGCCGCCGGCCACATGCTGTCCCGCGGCGTCGGCCGCGGTCGTCTGGTTATCACTGCAGCCACGCTGATGGGCGCTGCCGGCCTCTGGATCTTCCTTTCGCAGTCGGGTGACTTGCTGACGTTTACATCATGCGTGCTATTTTCGGCGATTGGCGGACTGATCCCTGCGACCTTGATATCGACCGTACCGATGCTGTCGCCAAGCCCGGCGCCCGCACCGATGGCGATGGGCCTCTTGATGCAAGGCAGCAATCTCGGGCAGCTCGTCGGACCTGTTGCTGTCGGAACCGCGATCGAAGTTTACGGCTGGACTTCCGGTGCGGCCTTCATCGGCATCGGCGCACTCGCCTGCATCCTGCTGGCGACAACTCTTGATCGCGCCCTTCCTGTTAAGGAACAGAAGAAAGCGTGATGGAGCATCTGTTCGACACCCTCTACGGCGCCGGGGCGGAACGGCTCAGCTTCGCCCCCAATTTCACCGGTCGCGCCTTCGTACTTCGTCGCGATGCTGGCACCCTGCTCGTCTGCGCCTCGCGGCAATTGGCCGAAGAGGCCGAAGGCCTCGTTTCGGTGGGCGCGATCGCACGGTAGCACATCAACCACCATCACCAGGCGATGCCCTCCTGCGATTGGGCCTCAGACCACCTCGGCGCACCGCTGTTTGGACCCTGGAACGCCGGCAGATCCGGGCACATTGCCGAATGGCCGGTGGTTTTGCTGATCGCGAACTGCCTTCCGCGGATTTTGAAGTGATCCCCACACCTGGGCATACGGCGGGCTCGGCCTGCTTTCTCTGGGACGATGGCCAGCGTCGTGCCGAGCCTGGCAAAGGGACTGCCGCTTCATCAGACCGAGGTACGGGAAACGGAACGCCAGATCGATGCGATGACGCGGCGGCTGAAGCACGGTGCCGATGGTTAGAGCATTTCCAGGAAAAGTGCGAAGCGATTTTCCGTCAGGAAATCCGTAAAAAACAAAGAGATAGAGCGTTTCTGCGACTTCGTCCAAACCCGAAACGCTCTATCGTCGATCGAGGGTACGACACCAAGACAACAAAAAACCCACCGGCGCTGGCGCCGGTGGGTTTTCTTCAAGCAGAGCCGAAAGAGATCAGACGAACTGGCTGAGGCCCGGGACCGAGGCGACAACTTCGTCGACGACATCGGCGCCAGCCTTTTCCTTGGCGAAAGCAATGGTTTCCTTGGCGAGCGAGGTGATCTCGCCCATGCCGAGGCCCTGGCTCATCAGCTGCTGGCCGAGCGCCATGACACCGCCGCCGCCGATCGCCGACATCAGGCCGCCGAGCAGACCGCCGCCGCCCGTGCCTTCGCCGTTGTACTGTGCGATCAGGTCGGTTGCGCCCGGGATCGATTCGATCATCTGGGCGACCGGACCGTCAGCCGCTTCGCGCTGCAGGAAGCCGAGGATCATGCCGACAGCCTTTTCAGCCGTCGCAGGCTCTAGGCCGACATTCTCCGCTACGCGCGTGACCAGTTCATTCATGGATAACTCCTCGTTGAATTTTGACGTTGACGTCAAGGTAAATGATCGCTTCCGAAATAACAAGCGACGATGGATGGAATGCCGGGCAATCCACCAGCTTTCAAGCAGCTCTCCGCGCATCGCGTAGCGGCGCAATTCCGCGGCTCGGGGCAATCGTTTCACGGTCGTGACCGCTTGGCAATGCGACCGATCGGCCGCCACCAGCTCCGCTGGTTTCGGGTTGCGCGCCGCAATCACCTTGTTGCCGGGTGGAGCAGCACCGCCTATAACAGGAACGAGCCACATTTCGATGACGGGCCCGGCAGACATGCCGCGAACCGCCCGCTTTCATTGATGAAACGGAGATGAAGCCCACATGGTGGAAGAAGGCAAGCTCTTTATCGGCGCCAGCCGCAAGCCGGATGATACGATCAACAAAGGCGAATATCTCGAGCTGAAATTCGGCAACCGCCACGGGCTCATCACCGGCGCCACCGGCACCGGCAAGACCATTACCCTGCAGATCCTCGCCGAAGGATTTTCCAACGCCGGCGTTCCGGTGTTCTGCGCCGACGTCAAGGGCGACCTCTCGGGCATCGGTGCGATCGGCGAGGCCAAAGACTTCATCCTCAAGCGCGCCGAACAGATCGGCCTGCCGACCAACCCCTACGAGTTCCAGGAATTCCCGGTCATTTTCTGGGATCTCTACGGGGAAAAGGGCCACCGCGTCCGCACCACCATGTCGGAAATGGGTCCACTCCTCCTGTCGAGGCTGATGAATGCGACGGACGCTCAGGAAGGCGTGCTCAACATCGCCTTCAAGATCGCCGACCAGGGCGGCCTGCCGCTGCTCGATCTGAAGGATCTGCAGGCGCTGCTCAACTACATGGGCGAGAACGCCACCCAGCTTTCCAACCAGTTCGGCTTCATCTCCAAGGCCTCCGTCGGCTCGATCCAGCGCGAACTGCTAATCCTGGAACAGCAGGGCGCCGAACATTTCTTCGGCGAGCCGGCACTGAAGATCACCGACATCATGCGCACGACCAATGACGGGCGCGGCGCGATCTCGGTGCTTGCCGCCGACAAGCTGATGATGAACCCGCGCCTCTACGCGACCTTCCTGCTGTGGCTTTTGTCCGAGCTGTTCGAGGAGCTGCCTGAGGTCGGCGATCCCGAGAAGCCGAAGCTGGTGTTCTTCTTCGACGAGGCGCATCTGCTGTTCAACGATGCGCCGAAGGTGCTGACCGAGCGGGTCGAACAGGTCGTCCGCCTCATCCGCTCCAAGGGCGTCGGCGTCTATTTCGTGACGCAGAACCCGCTCGACGTGCCGGAAACGATCCTCGGCCAGCTTGGCAACCGCGTCCAGCATGCGCTGCGCGCCTATACGCCGCGCGACCAGAAGGCGGTGAAGACCGCCGCCGACACCTTCCGCCCGAACCCGGAGTTCGACTGCGCCACCGTCATCACCAATCTCGGCACCGGCGAGGCGCTGGTCTCGACGCTCGAAGGCAGGGGCGCGCCGTCGATGGTGGAGCGCACGCTGGTGCGCCCGCCGCAATCGCGTGTCGGCCCGCTGACGGCGGAAGAGCGGCAGAAGGTCATGGATGTCAGCCCCGTCCGTGGCCAGTACGACGAAGATTTCGACCGAGATTCGGCCTATGAAATGCTGACGGCGCGCGCCAAGAAGGTGGCGGAAGCGCAGCAGCAAGCCGAGCAGGCGCCGGTGGAAGCCGATACCGGCGGTGGCCGCTGGACGCTTCCGGGCTTCGGCGACGACGAGTCTGCGGCCCCGGCCGGAAAGCAGGCCCGTCCGCGCTCCTCCGGATATCAACGCGAAACCGTGGTGGAAGCGGCGATGAAATCGGTTGCCCGCACCGTTGCAACCCAGGTTGGCCGCGCATTGGTTCGCGGCATCCTTGGCAGCCTGAGCAGGCGCTAGAGTATTTCCAGGAAAGTGCGAAGCGGTTTTCCGTCAGGAGATACGGAAAGGCAGGAGCGAGGGCGTTTCCCCGGCTCCTCTAAAGCGGAAGCGCCGCAGCGCAACGGCGCGGACGCTGTCCGCCGCGGCGATAGAATAGACCATCTCTGCACGCCCTGATCCGCCGGATCAGGGCGTGCCTGCATCTTGAAAGGACATCCCATGGACGTGAAAGACTCGAACGGCGCCATCCTCAACGACGGCGACAACGTCACCCTGATCAAGGACCTGAAGGTCAAGGGCACCTCGACGACGCTGAAGCGCGGCACGGTGGTCAAGGGCATTCGCCTCACCGACAATCCTGACGAAGTCGAGTGCCGGGTCGAGAAGATCAAGGGCCTCGTGCTGCGCACCGAATTCCTGAAGAAGGCCTGATGCTGCTGCGCGCGGCAGGAAACGGGTAGCGCGCCCTCGCCGTCAATGACGCGCGAAGCTGAGCAGACAAACAATAAAGCCCGGCGGGAGCCGGGCTTTATTGTTTATTAGCGAAACGAGAGGCTTAGAGCGTTTCCGGTTTAAACGAAGCCGCAAACGCTCGGCCTCTTTGTTTCCAAGCATTTCCTGACGGAAAACCGCTTCGCACTTTCCTGCAAAGGCTCTAGGCGACCGTCAGCGTGACGTCGATATTGCCCTTGGTCGCATGGCTGTAGGGGCAAACGATATGCGCCTTCTGGACGAGATCTTCGAGAACCGCCTTGTCGACGCCCGGCGAAGTGATTTCGAGTGCAGCGTCGATGCCGAAGCCGGTGCCGTCTTCGCGCGGGCCGATGCCAACCGTGCCCGTCACGGTGGTGTCTTCCGGAAGCTTTACCTTCTCCTTGCCGGCGACGAATTTGAGCGCGCCGAGGAAGCAGGCGGAATAGCCGGCAGCGAAGAGCTGTTCGGGATTGGTGCCGCGGGCGCCGTCGCCGCCAAGTTCCTTCGGCACGGTCAACGTAACGTCGAGAACGCCATCGGCGCTCTTGGCCTGGCCGGCGCGGCCACCGGTTGCGGATGCAGTGGTACGATAGAGAATGGGCATTGGCGGGGTCTCCTTTGCGTTTCGTTGTCGAATGAGAATTACATACTGCAAAATTAAATTGTGCGCAAATTAATTTTGCAAATTGCATTTTCGGCCCAAATTTGCGACAATGCTGAGATGACGATCAAAGCGGCACAATTCGACACGCTCCCGGACGAAGCGCTGACGCTCGGTAAACAGCTCTGTTTCGCCGTCTATTCCGCTGCGCATGCCTTCAACCGCGCGTACAAGCCGCTCCTCGATCGTTTTGGCCTCACCTATCCGCAATATCTCGTGCTGCTGGCGCTCTGGCAACAGGACGGAATGACGGTCAAGCGTATCGGCGAAGAGATCGGGCTCGATTCGGGAACGTTGTCCCCGCTGCTGAAACGGCTAGAGGCGGCAGGTTATGTCGGTCGGCAACGCGATCCCGGCGACGAACGGCAGGTGATCGTCAGCCTGACGGAGAAGGGTCATGACCTCAAGACGGAGGCTTTCGGCATTCTCGCTGATATCGGCAAGGCGTCGGGCTGCAGCCTGGAGGAAGCCCGTGAAATCAGGGAAACCCTACATCAGCTGACGCGACGGCTCTCCTCCGGCGAGAGCGAAGTCTGATCGCGGGCGGCAACGTCGAAATTTCAAAACTTGAGAAACGTGCCGGGATCGTGGCTGTCGCGCCGATCTTGCGCAGCACAGAAACCGGGCGCGCAGGTCGAACGCCCGGACTGATCCAACCTGCGGCGCTGTAAGCGCAGCTCAGACGACGAGGATCGGCGCCTTGCCTCGCACGCGGTCATAGAGATCTATGACATCCTGATTGAGCATGCGCACGCAACCCGACGAAACGGCCTTGCCGATCGACTGCCATTCGGGCGAGCCATGCACGCGGTAGAGCGTGTCCTGCCCGTTCTGGAAGATGTAGAGCGCGCGGGCGCCCAGCGGGTTGTCGATACCAGGTGCCATGCCGCCATTGCTGGCGGAATACTTTGCCAGCTTCGGCTGGCGCGCGATCATCGAATCGGGCGGCGTCCAGCGTGGCCACTTCTTCTTCCACTGGATGACGCCGCGGCCCGACCAGGCAAAGCCCTCGCGACCGAGACCAACTCCGTAGCGCAATGCGCTGCCACCCGGCTGGATCAGATAGAGGAACCTGTCACCGGTATCGACGACGATCGTGCCCGGACGCTCGCCGAAGGGATCGCTGACCTCCTGGCGATAGAAGCGTGCATCGATCTGGCGATAAGGCACGGCCGGGATCTGATTGCCGCCATCGTCGACAGCGGCATAGATATCGCCGAAATAGGCGCTCTGCGGCGGCAGGCCCGTCGGCAACGGACCTCCATAGGCAGGGCCTTCCAGAATGACCTCGGCACGCGGATCGACCCAACGCCCTTCAAGAGCAGGATTGCGAAAGATCGGCGCAGTTTCCTGGCGGAAGCGATCGGTGTTCATCGAAGACGTGCAGCTCGCAAGGCCCGCGGAGGCGAGCGCAATACCGGACGTGCGGAGAAACTGGCGACGGGAGAAAATAACTGAAGAGGACATCGAACTCTGAAAGGCTTGAGTGCGCGACGAACTGGAGTGCTGCACGAAATTGATTAATGAAACGATTCGCGCAGACCCGCCCAATTTAAGAATGCTGGCATCTACGGCTGGAACGAGGCTTGTGTCGGTAAACGTCGGATCACGTTTCCGACAGCTTTTTCGGCGTTACGCCGGCGTGGCTCAAATGCCGTCGGCGTTCAAGCCGGGCTGGCGCAACAGCGCCTCAAAATCCGCTGATGCAAGCGGGCGGCTGAAAAAATAGCCCTGGATCTCGTCGCAACCGCTATGGCGCAGGAACTCCACCTGCGCCTGGGTTTCGACCCCTTCGGCGATCACCCGCAGCCCGAGATTTTGTGCGAGCGATATGATCGCCGCGGTGATGGCCCTGTCGTCGACATCACCAGGGATATCCTCGACGAAGGATCGGTCGATCTTCAGGCGACGGACGGGAAACCGCTTCAATGCGCTAAGGCTCGAATATCCCGTGCCGAAATCGTCGATCGCCAGATGCACGCCGATCGCCTTCAGTTCGTGCATGGCCGCCAATGCGCCCGGCACGTCCTGCATGATCAGGCTCTCGGTCAATTCCAGCTCGAGAAACCGCGGCTCCAGCCCGGTCTCGGCGAGAACGGCGGCGACATGCGCCGCCCAGTTTCGCTCGCGGAACTGGCGTGCGGAAACGTTGACGCTGACGATCAGCAACGGCAGCCCGGCCTCGTGCCACGCCTTGCACTGACGGCAGGCGGCGCGCAGCACCCAATCGCCGATCGGCACGATCAGTCCGGTCTCTTCGGCCAGCGGAATGAAATCGCCCGGCGAAATCATGCCACGCTCGGGATGCCGCCAGCGAAGCAGCGCTTCGGCGGCAAAGACCCGGCCGCTCTCGATATTCACTTGCGGCTGGAAATGCAGCAGGAATTCTTGCCCCGCGATCGCCTGGCGCAACTCCGCCTGCTTCAACAGCTTTTCGTGGGCCTTGTCGGCCATCTCCTCGGTGAAAACCTGCAGATTGTTGCGGCCGAGCTCCTTGGCGCGGTACATCGCCATGTCGGCATTGGCGAGCAGCTCGCCGACCGTCTTGCCCTGGTTGGGGAAACAGGCAACGCCCATGCTGCAGGATATCTGCAGGCTGCGGCCGTTGATCTGCATGGGCGCAGCAATAGCCGCCCGAATATCCTCAAGGCGTGCGAGCACGACATCGCGCTCGCAGGGCAGGCCGTTCAGAAGAAGGATGAATTCATCGCCACCGACGCGCACGACCATATCGGATTTGCGCACCGATGCGCGCATGCGCGTGGCGGTCACCTTGAGCAACTCGTCACCCGCCGCATGACCCAGCGTGTCGTTGACGAGCTTGAAGTTGTCGAGATCGAGGAAGGCGAGGACCGCCCATTGCCTCGTTCCGCGCAACGCTTCCAGGGCTTCGGCGACCTGCTCTTCGAACAGCGCCCGGTTCGGCAAACCGGTCAACGCATCGTGGTGAGCCATGAAGCTGATGCGGTCTTCGGCCTGCTTGCGCTCGATCGCGATGCCCGCCAGATGGGCTGCCATGGCGATCAGCTCCTTCTGGGGTTCGTCGGGAACGCACACGGTTTCCGAATAGAGGGCAAAGGTGCCGAGCACCTTCCGATCGCGAGAATGGATCGGTGTCGACCAGCAGGCATGGAAGCCGTAGGGCGTGACGACCTCCTTGCAATCCTCCCAGAGCGGGTCGCTATGAATATCCGCAACGATCACCTGCTCGCCGCGCCAGGCGGCCGTGCCGCAGGAGCCCGCTTTCGGGCCGATCTCGAGACCATGGATCAGGCCACAATAGGTTTCGTCCAGGCTCGGCGCGGCACCATGCAGCAGGTGACGGCCATCGGCCGATAGCAGCAGGATCGAGCCGCGGATCCGCGGCACCAGCGCCTCGATCAGCAGGATCAGTTCGCGGAAAAATTCTTCGAGCGGCCGGCCGTTGGCGATCATCTCCAGAAGATGCGCCTGGCCCTCCAGCAAACGTTCTGCCGCCTTACGGTCGGAGATATCGCGTGACACGCCGACGATGCCGACGATCTTGCCGCGCTTGTTGCGCAACGGCACCTTGGACGTCATCAGCCAGCGATCGCGACCCTTGGTCACCATCGCACGCTCTTCGATGCCGAAGATCGGCTCTCCCGTCTCGATCACCCGGCGCTCGACAGTGGCGATGATCTCGGCCAGATGTGGCGGATGCAGGTCGAAATCGGTCTTGCCGATGATGTCGCGAAGCGATTCCAGTCCGTTGTCTTCGATAGTGACCTGGTTGGCGATGAGGAACCGGCCCTCGGTATCCTTGGCATAGATATAGTCGGGCACGTGGTTGATGATCGTTTCCAACCAGTAATGCCGGTCGGCAATGTCAGGGTCGGAAGGAAATATCCGGCTCATCTCATCGGCCAGACGATTGCTCGCATCGATCAGGCAGCGCGTATCCTCGTTGCCGCCCACATTGAGGGCCGCATAACGCGGATTGCGGGACGTGTTCTTCGCCAAGCAAGGCCTCCGGAAGCACAATGTCGAGATCGGTCTGACTTCCCCAACCAACGATAGGCGGCCAAAGGTTAGCCGTCCCTAAATAAGACAAGGAAAATCGTGCAGAGGTTGCATTTCGGTGCTCAATATAGCCGGAAAGATGGGGCGGCGCGAGCCGCCCCATGCCAAATCAGGACAGAACCCTGCGCAATGGCGGAACCAGCATCAGTGCCTGGTCCGCAACGATCATTACGATGATCGCAATGCCGGTCAGCGGAAAGGCCAGCCCGAACAGTAGCGCCAGCAACCACAATCCGGCATAGATACTACGCCGCGGCGGCATCGGCGGCACGCCGATGCGCCCGGCCGGGCGCCGTTTCCACCACATCACAACCGCCGAAACCGACACGAATATGATCGCCAGGCAGGTCGCAAGCATCAGCAGCTGGTTGAACAGCCCCCATTCCTGGCCCTTGTGAACGTTGATGCTCCATTCGATCGCCTTGCCGAGTGGCGGGTACTGGCCAAAGGCGATGTCGACCAGCGGCTCGCCGGAATATTGATCGATGTGCATCGTGCGTTCGCGGGCGAGATCGGCGGGAAAAATCGCCGCGGTGTAGACACCGGTCTCGTCGGCGGGAATGGCCAGTTCATAGCCAGGCAGCATGCCGGCCTTGTCGGCAATCGCGACGGCCCTGTCGAGCCCGATGGACGGGACTGAGCCGCCGCCGGCCGCCGACATCGGGACCGGCGCGTTCTCCACCAGCCAGCCGGCCTTGGAGAGCACGTCGGTCGACACCTTCGTCGAGGTCGGGACATCGTCCCAGAGCTCGGCCGGGTAGCCCAGACCAGCCGCCGTCAGCTTGCCGTTGACGGTCGAGCCCCAGTAACCGGACCAGAGCAGACCGGAAAAGGCGAGAAAGACGATGAGCAGCGCCGAGGCGATGCCCGTGACCGCATGCATGTCGCGCCAGAACACCCGTCGCCCCGGTGTGCCGCGGACGGTGATCACACCGCCGGTCTGCTGCCGTGGCCACCAGAGATAAATGCCGGTGACGACGAGCAGCAGCGCAAAACCCGCGACAATCTCGATGATCGTTTCGACACGTTTGCCGAAAAAGTCGAGGCTGTGCAGGTCTTCGACCACCTGGTTGAACTCGTCGCTCGGGGCGACCATGTCGAGTATGCCGGCAGTATAGGGATCGACATAGACCATCAGGCGCCCTGCGCCTACGCCCACCGTCACGCGTGCCGACCGATCGGCACCGGCCGGCGTGCGATAGGCAACTGCCGTGCTGCCCGGCACCGCCTCGACGGCGTTGGCGACGATCGCCGAGGGCGGCAGCGGCGTCTCCCCCACCGCAACGATATTGCGATAGGCAAAGAACGTGTCGTCGATCTCGTCGTTGAAGAGATAGAGCCCGCCGGTCACGGCAAGGCTGATCATGAATGGAATGACCAGAAGGCCGGCGAAGAAGTGCCAGCGCCAGATCGCGCGGTAGAGCGAAATGCCGCGCTCGGCGACATCGGGCAGTCGCGCGGCGCCGGAAAGAGATGCAGTCGTCATGGGTGTCCCCCCGGGAAAAGCCCAGCGATGACCAGCTGGCGGCTTACCCTTGCTTGAAGTCTGGATGTGGTGGTTGCGCCAGCCGCTGGAGCGAACGCGTCGACCGAGAACCCCTCGTCGACAGTGCGCGTGCTGGCACTCAACCCTTCAGAGGCAGATCAGGCGGAAAACGGTGGGGGCGCGCGAGGCCCGGAGCCAGCCAGCAGCACCGGACGAGCGAGCAAAAGCTTGGCTGCTGGCGAAGAGAGCGCCAGGAACGTAGGCGCGGTCTTGGCGTGAAACGCCTGAGGCGTGGGCAGAAGCACCGGCGCGGCGAGACAGCAGGACTGGCATGCATGCGCTTTCGTGCCGCCCTTGCCATCCGGATCGTCATGGCCGGCCAGGCAGAGGTCGGGAAGCGAGCCGTCGGGCAGAACATAGGCTGCCATATCCGGTGCAGCCCGCATGGCGGCGCCCGCTGGCAGTTGCACCAGGGCGGAAACGATGAACACCAGCGCGCAGAAAATGCGCACTGCCGCGTCCATCCTCATCCACTCTCGCCGCGGTCGCGCCAATCAAGCCCCCATATCGATGCTGGGATTGCTAGTGTGCGAAGGTCTGAAAGACAAGCGGCCTTACCGCCGCACCGACGTTCAGCAAAAGATTTCATGCGAGATATCAACGCCCGCCGCTTCTTGCGCGGTCCGCGATTGCCTATGACAAGGGTATGCAAATGACAGGAGGAGACCGGACATGCTGACGATCTATGGCGTCTATCGCTCGCGCGCATCGCGCAATTACTGGATGGCGGGAGAACTCGGCATTCCCTTCAAATCCGTACCTGTTAAGCAGGCCTATAGGCTGGCCGATCCGCTGGCGGACGATGCGCCTGTTAACACCAAGTCGGCGGAGTTTCTCGCCGTCAATCCGATGGGCTTGATCCCGGCGATCGACGACGATGGCCTTGTGCTGACGGAATCGCTTGCCAACAATCTCTACCTCGCCCGCAAATATGGCGGGCCGCTTGCGCCCATCGACGTCCGGGAAGAAGGACTGATCGGCAATTGGACGATGTGGGCGGCCACCGAAGTCGAGCCGCACGCCGTTCGCATCATTCTCACCTACGATGCCGGCACCGAGAACACCGATGAGGGCAAAGCCAAGGTCAGCGCGGCTGTCACCGCATTGGGCAAGGCCTTTGCCTATCTCGAAAGCCATCTCGATGGCCGGGACCATATCGTCGGCGACCGCTTCACCGTCGCCGACCTCAACCTCGCGGAAGTGTTCCGCTACGCCATGAGCCAGACGGAACTGTTCGACGGGCATCCCAAGGTCAAGGCGTGGCTGGCGCGCTGCCAGTCTCGTCCGGCTTTCAAGGCGATGATGGAGGTTCGGTCAAAGGAAGCCGAATAGGCTTCTGCCATCGAACGCCACGCCGGCGAAGCGACATTAGTCACTCGCAGACGGTGGCTTGAAACGGGTGCGTGGCGCCTTGAGGTCGAGCAGTCGCATGCCCTCTTCGACCTCGTCGCGCACCCAACGTTTGAACGCCGTGGTGGCCTTGCTCTCCCGCCTTGAGGGCGAGCTGACGAAGTAGTGGCCGTAGCCGGTACGCGCGCGGATACCGTAGGGAACGACGAGACTGCCCTCGGTCACGGCGAAACCGGCAAGCGTCTGCCAGGCGAGCATCGCGCCTTGGCCGGCAATCGCGGCATCGAGCACGAGCGATGCCTCGTTGAAGGTATGGCGCACGCCCAATTCGGCACCGGAAAGCCCGACCTCGCGCAGCCAGACCTCCCAGGTAAACATCGAATGGCCGTCGATAACCGCCGGCATCTTTAGAATATCTGCAGGCTCGCGCAGGTTTTCAGCCATCGCCGGCGAGCAGACCGGGAAAACCTCCTGCTCCAGCAACAGCTCCGATTTGACCCCCGGCCAGCGACCCTCACCAACACGAATTCCGACATCGACATCCGATGTATCGAGATTAACGAGCCTGGTCGTCGCGTCGATGCGCAGCCTGATATCAGGATGGCGCTCGGCGAAACGATTGAGCCGGTAGACCAGCCAGCGCGCGGCAAAGACCGGCGCGACCGAGATTGTCAGCACCGATTCGTCCCGCCGCCGCGCCGAGGCAACCGCCTCAGCCAACTCGCCGAAAGCATTGCTCAGCCGCGCCAGGAACAGCCGGCCGAAATCCGTGGCCACCAGCCCACGCGATGTGCGCTCGAACAGGATGCGGCCGAGCTGCGCCTCGGATTTGGCGATCTGCTGGCTGACCGCGCCGGGGGTCACCCCCAATTCCTCGGCTGCTGCTGCCAGCGAGCCAAGGCGACCGGCCGCCTCGACCGCACGCAAGCCGTTCAGGTGAATAGCATTCAATTCTTTCATATAGTTTTTCTAAACCTACCCTTTGGCAATCTCAATTGAAATCGTGGTCAAACAGGCAGATGCTCTGAAGCATCGAAAGGATGGCCCGCCATGCTGAAGATTTTCTCCCTGTTGAAACCGACCCGATCTCTTACCGACACCCGACAGGACGCCTCGCTCTCCTGGGCACGCGACCCATTGCAACATCCCGATCTCGAACGAATGGACGGGCGCGAACTCGGCGACCTGCCCTTCCCGGGCTGGCCCTGGCCGCGGACCGGCAATTGCGATTGCGCCTCGGCGGCCAGGCGATGAGCCACCCTCCGGCCGCGCATAATGGCCGCCCGAGCGAAGACCTCGACGGTCCTTTTGCCCGCGTCGTGACGCTGGCCGAAGCCTCTGGCCTGCCGGAGGTGTCGCTCGGCACCTCCTATGGCACGCCCGCTCTCTTGGTAAAAGGCAAGAGCTTTGCGCGCATGAAGGACGCCGACACCCTGGTGGTCATGTGCGCGCTCGAAGAAAAAGAAATGCTGCTGGAACTCGATCCGTCACTCTTCTTCGAAACCGATCACTACAAGGGATGGCCGGCGATGCTGGTGCGTCTTGGAGCGATCGACGACGCGAGCCTGACACAGAGGCTGATCGCCGCCTGGCGCGAGAAGGCGCCGCGGAAACTGTCAGCCGACTTTCCGGCCTAACTCGACATTCCTCGTCGCGTGGGCCTGGCGGATCACCGGGCCGTTACCCGACAAATACCTGCTATGCCACGCCGTTAGCTCCCTGCCTTTGAACCCAAGCCAGCCGGATCGCTCAATCGCCGACGGCATAAACGAGGCTGACAGTGCCGTCCGGGCGCGACTTCGCCTCGTTGAGCTGCAGGCGATGCCGTTGCGCGATCGTTGCAAACAGCGCCTTGCCCTCCCCCACCACCAGCGGATGGATCGTCAGGCGCAACTCATCGATCACGCCCCTGTCGAGCAGGCCGGAAACCGTCTGCGCGCCACCGACCACATAGATGGTCTTGCCCGACCGTTGCCGCAAAGCGTCAACATCCGCTGCGTCGCGCAGCACCGTCGTGTTCGCCCAGCGCACGCCGTCGAGCGTGTTGGACAGCACATAATGCGGCGTGTTCAGGGCGAAGTCGGCGTATTCGATTTCCTCTGGTGTCGGCAGGTTTCCGCTCAATTCGAGCGGGCTGTGCGGGTCGGCCTTGATCGCGCTCCAATATTGTTCGTAGCCCGAATACATGCCGCTTCCGAGCACGCAGGCATCGATTTCGGGCAAGAGATCAAAGGTATCCGACCAGGACTCGACCCAATCGGCATAGCCATCGGGACCATCGATCTTGCCATCGATGGACATTTGCATGCCGGCAACAACCTTGCGCATTTTCGTCTCCTCTTCGATGCTCTCATCAAGGACGAGCGGGACGCCCGCGTGCCGACAAGGTGCCTGAAATATCGTTGGAGACTGGTGCCGCGGTGCAGGCGGCGAAAAGGACGGCAGCGGGAAGATCGCCAATTTACATTGCTGGTCATGGCAAGGCACGGATGCGGGCGCTGACAACATCGCGCGCTCTTCCAATTTTCGTGTCCCGCCTGTACCGATGCTAAATCCTTGCCGCACAGGTACCCGTCGATGATCGTTCGCGACCGCCCCAGCCTCCCCAAGCTCTTCTTCATTCTGCGCGGCTCGGTCATCCAGCGGATCTTCCCGCAGGTGCTGTTCGTCTTTGCCCTGTCAGCCGGCGTCGTCTGGTCGCACCAGGCCTTCCCGACGATGGTGCCGAGCGTCAACAGCGGACCGTTCGCGCTTTTGGGCATCGCCCTTTCGGTGTTTCTCGGCTTTCGCAACAATGCCTGCTACGACCGCTGGTGGGAGGCCCGCAAGGATTGGGGGCAGCTGATTTTCGTCTCGCGTGACTTTGCCCGCCAGACACTGATCCTCGAAGCAGGTGACGCGGACGGCGCGCGGGCACGTTTGCTCAATCTGGTGATCATCTTTGCGCAGACGCTGGTCTGCCACCTGCGGCCGGGCAGCAAGCCCGACAAGGCGTTGCGGAGGCTGCCAGCGGATCTCCTGCCTACCTACAAGGCAAGCCGCAATGCCCCGGACCTGCTGCTGCGCGAGATCGGCGGCCTGCTTGCCAGCCTGCGTGCCACTGAGAGGATCAGCGACATTCAGTACATGATGCTGGACGGCACGGTCGGACGCATGTCGGCCGTGCTTGCCGCCTGCGAGCGCATCCGCAACACGCCGGTTCCCTTCGGCTACACGTTGCTTCTGCACCGCACCGCCTATCTCTTCTGCTTCCTCCTGCCCTTCGGATTTGCCGATGCGCTCGGGTGGGCGACGCCGTTCGTAACGGCACTCGTCGCCTACACCTTCTTCGGTCTCGACGCGCTTGGCGATGAACTGGAGGAGCCGTTCGGCACGCTGCCGAACGACCTGCCGATCGTGGCGCTTGCCGATACGATCGAGATCAATCTGCGCGAGGCGCTTGGAGAAACCGACCTGCCCGAATTGCCGCAACCGAAGGATTACATGTTGATGTAGCCGACAGATTTCCAAGGACCGCAGGCTTGTGGCAACACACGCCAGGATAGCCATGATAACTCATTGCAGCTTCCAGCTTTGTTTTCTATTTGCTATGCAGGGTGTCCTGAAAGCGAAGGTTTCGAATGCGGCTCAGCAAGGCATTGAACGGACTCATCGTAAGCCTCGGCCTTGTCGTTGTTCTCATGCTTGTGATGAACTTCAGGGTGGCCGAATTCGGCCGTGCCTCCAGCGCTGACAACCTTACGGTCGAGGAATGGCAGCAGAGGAAACGTGCTCTTCGCGAAGAACGCCACGCCTTTTCCCGTGCAGTGACCGGGTGCAGGCTTGGGATGGAAAAGCGAATTGCCGAAGGCCGGATCGCCAATGTCGACCTGGCGAAGCTGGGGTCCCATTTTGACGTGCGGCTGGCAGAGATTCCGGCAGCCTATTGCCGCCTGTTCGTCCGCGCCATTATCGACGATCAGATCAGCTACGGGGAATTCGTCGCCTGGGCAGACGAACCCCCGCTCGACCTGCCCGAGAGACTCGCTGGCCGTTAGCCCCGATCCTTAACCCTTCAGAACCGCGAGAACCCGGGCGACTGCCGGCCGCTGCGTCATGCGGTTGCGGTGGTCCAAAATCTTCGGGAAGCGTGTCGGGTCGACGCCATCCGGCTCGAGCCAGCCAGCGATCGTGAACAGGTAGGGGTCGGCGATCGAGTAGGTGTCGCCGGTGACGAAGGGACCGGCGAGCATCCTGGTTTCGATCAGCTCGAAACAATCCGTCATATTCGAAGCAACCTTGGCCCTCATCGCCTCATGCGCCGCCGGGTCGTCGGCCCAGCGCGAGCCACGCCGGCCGTGGGCATGGGCGACATGCACGGTCGAGCAGAGATAGCTCAGGAAGGATTGGATCCGTGCAAACTCGAAGGCATCGTCGAGCGGTGCCAGCTTCGCTTGCGGAGCGCTTTGGGCAATGTAGGTGAGGATCGCCGGGGTCTCGGTAATTGTGCCGCGATCGGTGACGAGCGCGGGGACACGCCCCTTCGGGTTGATCGCGAGATAGTCGGGCTTGGTCTGTTCCGCCTTGGAAAAATCGACCGGCGCGGCCGTGTAATCGATGCCAGTCTCTTCCAGCGCGATGTGCGAGGCCAGCGAGCAGGTTCCCGGGGTGTAGAACAATTTCAGCACGTTACTCTCCTTGCTAATCAAGGCGACCCTGGCGCCGCCTTCGGGCCGCAGAAGAAATGAAGTCTCCTCGGTTGACAAGCCGAACATGACTTCAATACAACGTGAACGTAACGTTATAACATATTTTCGGAGTCACTCATGAAGACCTTGATTTCCTCCCTGCTTGCCGCCGGTCTGCTGGCCACCGCAGCCACGCCGGCATTTGCGCATGGCGCCTGGATCGGCGAGCGCTGGGGCGACCTTGCGGTGATCTACGGCCACGGCCCCGCCGACGAAGCCTATGATCCGGCCAAGGTGAAATCCGTTTCTGCCCTCGGCGAGGATGGCACGGCATTGCCGGTCACCATCGAGCCGGCCGGCACCCATGCCCTGCTGAAGCTCGACGGCGAACCGGCCCTGCTCGCGCTCGAATTCGACAACGGCTACTGGAGCCAGGGTGCTGACGGCAAATGGGTGAACAAGCCGAAGAGCGAGGTACCAGGCGCCAAACAGGCGAGCCACTCGGTGAAATACAGTATCGCGCTTGTGCATGTGCATGGCGACATGCCGGCCTTCCCGGCCCAGCCACTGCAGATCGTGCCGCTCGACAATCCGATCGGGCTGAAGCCCGGCGAAAAATTTCGCGTCCGCCTGCTGCTTGATGGAAAGCCGCTCGAAGGCAAGGAAATCACCGTCGACTACGCCGGACTTCCGGAGCTCGTCTCCGAAAAAACGGACGCGAAGGGCGAAACCGAAGTGACGTTGCGCAATGCCGGCGTCAACATTCTCGCCGTCAGCCACGCAATTCCGCTCGAAGCGGATACCGCCGCCGACAAGAAGGGGCTGACGGCAACGCTGACCTTCGTCGCCGAGCCGCACGTGCACGAATAAGTCCACGCCTTTCCGGGTAGCCGGCGCAAGTGCGACAAGGCACGCGTCGCGGCATGCCCGGCACCAATCCGCAGCCCCGGCGAGCTATACCCGCCGGGGCTGCTGTCGCTCAGGCGACCTGCGCTTCGCTGCAGCCGGGCACATCTTCGAGGTTGTAATAGACCGGAATGCCGCGCTCCCGGGCAATGCGGACATCATTGTCCGCCCCCTTGCTGTCGCCCGGCAGACGCAGCACGGCATCGCAAAGCGCCAGCAGGCGCCCGGCGACGGGATGAAAGATCTCCTCGTAGAGGTCGTCACCGATGCTGGCGCCGCCGGCGGCATGCCAGACCGGCAGCGCCACCCACTCCCCGATAACAGGCACATGGCCCGCCCTGAAGAGGGCATAGGACGGTTCCTCCAGACGCTTCAAATTTTCCGCCATCTTGGCCGGATCGTCGCCCGTACCCGAGCGATAGGGACCCGCAATCAAGATCAACATGATTTTTTCCTTACTTTGCACGATACACCCAGATAACTCTGGAATATTCATGATATTTCGTGTAATATCGTGAAGAGTCAAGGAGCGAAATGATGCTGACCACACAGAGACGAGCGTTGATCTCGGCGCGGCTAAGCCGCGATGGCGAGATCGTCGCCAAGCGCCTGGCGGATGAATTGCAACTTTCCGAAGATACGATCCGCCGTGACCTCCGGGAAATGGCGGCCGAAGGGCTGCTGAAGCGGGTGCATGGCGGTGCGCTGCCGCTGACACCTGCCCTACCGGACTTTGCCACACGCCAGGAAATTGCTGGCAACGTCAAACGCCGGCTCGGACGCAAGGCAGCCGGGCTCGTCGCACCGAGGCAAACGATCTTTCTCGATGGCGGCACAAGCAACGCCGAAATCGCCAGAGCGCTTCCGCGCGAGATGCGGCTGACGATCATCACGCACAGCCCGACCATTGCGGCGGAGCTGGAGAGACATGAGGCGGATGTGATCCTTATCGGCGGCAGGCTTTACAAGCACTCCATGGTGGCAACGGGTGCGGCCGCCCTGGCGGCCATTACCGCTATCCGTGTCGACATCTTTTTCCTGGGCGTCACCGCGATCCATCCGGTTCATGGGTTTTCGACCGGCGATTACGAGGAGGCCGCCGTCAAGCGCGCCATTCTTGGCCAAGCCGCCGACACCTTCGTCATCGCGACAGCCGAAAAGTTCGATGCCGCTTCGCCGCACCACGTCGCCAACGCCGAAGACATTGCCGGCCTGATCGTGCCGGAAGATATGAACGATGATGCTCTCGGCCCCTATCGCGACAAGGGCATGGCGCTTCTGTCGGCGTGAGACGCGGAGTACTGGTCGCTACGGGGCGTGTGCAACAACGCGCGGCCGGGATTCCTGCGCGCGCGTCATTCCGATCGACATCAGGCGGCGAAGGCGTCCGTCACCCTGACGTCACCGACCGGGATGCCGTTCCAGTTCTTCATGGTGTGGTTGGCCTGCGCCATCAGTGCCGCGTGCACGTCAGGCTCGCCCCGAAAGAAGCGAGCAAGCGTAGCGGTGACCATCGCCTCGGCAGCACGGGTGGCACCATCCCCGCATTTGACGGCGATGGCGATGCCCTTTTCCGGGATCGCCGCGCAGAACACACCTTCGGCGCCGGTTTTCGCGAAGATCCGGCCCGGTGCCGTTTCCATCAGCCGCGTGCAGCCGCGCTTCGTGCCGGCGACGTAGAAAGGCTCGGCCATGCAGGCTTCGATCAGCCGCTTCGATGCGCGCGCGCGTTCGGGCGCGAGACCGACGCCAGTCGCCATTTTGGCAAAACCGTGCGCCAGCCCCTTCAGCGGCACCGCATAGGTCGGGATCGAGCAGCCGTCAACGCCGCAATTGTCGCGGCCGAGGATCGCGCCGGTGAGGTTTTCCATGGCGCCACGGATTTCCTGCTGCAGCGGGTGATCATAGCCGACATAGCCCTTCACTTCAGTGCCTGAATGGCAGCAGGCGCAGATGAAGCCGGAATGCTTGCCGGAGCAATTGTTGTGAAGCGCGCTCGGCGCCTCCATCGAGCGCGCCTGGCCGATCAGCGTCTTCTGGTCAGACGACCAGTGGGCGCCGCATTCGAGCGCCGACACGTCGCGGCCGGCAGCAGCCAGCATCTTCGTGGCAAGCGCGACATGCTCCGGCTCGCCCGAATGCGAGGAGCAGGCGAGCGCCAGTTCCTTGTTGCCGAAGCCGTAAGCGTCAGCAGCGCCGCTTTCCATCAACGGCAGCGCCTGCATTGCCTTGCAGGCCGATCGCGGGAACACGCCGCTCTCGGTATCGCCCAGCGAAAAGACCGTACGGCCTTCGCTATCGACAGCGATGACCAGGCCGCGGTGACGGCTTTCGACCAGATTGCCGCGCGTGACTTCGACGAGAACGGGATTCGACATGTCTTGCCCTCAAATTTCCTAGATTAGTGCATGCATTTAGCAGGAATCGGACAACAGGAAACCGGCGCTTTCATGAAATTCATCCGCAGGCTCGTCGCCGTCTTTCTGGTCATCTACCTTCTGCCGGCTCTAGCGTCGGCCGGATGGTGGTATATGAAGGAGCGACCGCAGAGTTGGCGCCATGCCGATTGGTCTTCGGCGGGCATCCTGCCGAAGCCGGCGCAAAGCCCGGATGCGGCGGTCTATATCTTCTCCGCCACGACGGGCGGCATGAAGGGAGCGGTCGCCAGCCACGCCTGGATCGTCACCAAGCAACAGGGCGCCCAGGCCTATAATCGCTACGACAAGGTCGGCTGGGGCAAGCCGATCCGCAGGAACGCCTATCAGGCGGACGCCCGTTGGTATTCGAACGAGCCGCGATTGGTTGCGACCGCCAGCGGCGTCGAGGCGAGCAGGCTGATCCCGAAGATCGAAGCGGCAATCGCTGCCTACCCCTATTCATCGGCCGGCGGCTACCGGATCTGGCCGGGGCCGAACTCAAACACCTTCGTTGCCCATGTGCTGCGCTCGGTCCCCGAACTCAATGCGGTGTTGCCGCCAGATGCTGTCGGGCGCGACTACCTGCCGGAGGGGAAACTGTTCCAGATCGACGCCGATAGCCGCGACCTGCATGCGACGCTCTATGGCCTCGCAGGCATTTCGGCGGGGGTGCGCAGCGGCCTGGAGCTGCATTTCTTCGGCCTCGTCGCCGGTTTCGACATTGCCAAACCGGGCATCAAGATCCCGGCGGTCGGGCGTTTCGGTATTTGACGACATCGCAGGCGCACGCGCACGCCGGCGCAGAATGCATCTGAAGATCGGGATGGGAAATTGCATGGCGGGCTAGAAATGGAAAAGGGCCGCGCGAGGCGACCCTTCCATGAGTTTTGGCCAAGTGGCTGGCCCGGGCTTAGGACCCGAAGGAAGGCGGGAATCAGGCCGAAGTTCGCCTCGACGTGTTCACCTCTCCCATGCCTGTCACGACGACCGAAATCTCATTAGACATTGGATCACCTTCCTTTCTGTTCGTTAGCGATAATTTCAAGGTAGGTGAATTTCCCGGGATTGCAAGGCCGACGAAGGTCGTAACTCAAGCTAGGTTATGATGCGTTTCGCATGGTCACGACGAACTTCGCGCGGTCATGACGAGGTTCGCATGGTCATGACGATCTTGCCGATGTGGTCGCCCTCTTCCATCATCCGGTGTCCGTCCGCCACCTGTTCGAATGGCAGCACCGCGTGGATGACCGGTGCGACGCTGCCCGCTTCGAGCAATGGCCAGGCGGTTGCCAGCAGGCCGTCGCGGATCGCCTGTTTCTCTGCCGCCGTTCGCGGGCGGAGCGCCGAACCCATGACATGCAGCCGCTTTGACAGGATCGGGGCGATGTTGGCGGCCTCGACCTTGGCGCCGCCGAGAAAGGCGATGATCGAGAGCCGGCCATCCTTGGCAAGCGTACCAATATTGCGGTCGAAATAGCGGCCGCCGACCATGTCGAGGATGACGTCTACGCCGCGACCGCCGGTTTCCTCCAGCACGACCGACTTGAAATCTTCGTCGCGATAGTTGATCGCCCGTTTCGCGCCGAGCGCCTCGCAGGCCCGGCACTTCTCAGTATTGCCGGCGGTGGCGAAGACCTCGGCGCCCAATGCTTTTGCCAGCTGGATTGCCGTCGTGCCGATACCGCTCGATCCGCCGTGGACGAGGATGGTTTCCCCCGCTTTCAGCTCGGCCATGCCGAAGACATTGGCCCAGACAGTGAAGAAAGTTTCCGGCAAGGCTGCCGCTTTCACCGCGTCATACCCTTTCGGCCAGGAAAGCGCCTGCGTCGCCGGCACGGCCGCATACTCGGCGTAACCACCGCCGTTCGCCAGGGCGCAGACCTTGTCGCCGATCGAAAAACCCTGCGCGCCCTCGCCGAGAGCCACCACTTCACCGGCAACCTCCAGCCCGAGAATGGGGCTCGCCCCGGGCGGCGGCGGATAGTCGCCCTTGCGCTGGAGCACATCAGGCCGGTTGATGCCTGCCGCTTCGACGCGCACCAGAATGTCGCCCGGCTTGAGCGTCGGCAATGGTCCCTTCGACAGCACCATATTTTCCGCGCCGCCCGGGGACGGAAGATCAACGAAGGTCATTTCAACTGGAAGGGACATGGCTCTACCTCAAGGACTCTCAAGCGTCATACCTAGCGCCGCCCATGCGTCGCGGAAAGGCCCGATGTCGATCCGGGTTGGCCGACCTCATCGCCGAGAAACGAGAGGATCAGCGCTGCGACATCGGCAGGACTCTCCCAATGCGGGTTGTGGCCATGGCCGTCGAGCGTGATGGAGCGCACGGAGGCGAAGGTCTCGGCAAGAACCTGCCGATGCCCGATGTCAAAAAGAGGATCCTGTGCTCCGGCGATGCACAGCACCGGCGCTCTGACATGAGTCGCGCGCGATTTGAGATCCGTCACCGCGAGCGCATCAAGGAGCGTTCGCCAAGTCGTCATCGGCATCGCTGCGGCTTCGCGGCGCAGATGCCTTAGGAACGCCGTGTCGACCGACCGACTGCAGGCATGCCAGCGGTCGAAGAAGGCGTCGTCGGGACCAAGCGGGTCTTTGAGCCCGCGTATCGCCCGGGCGACCTCCGTCCCCGGACCAAAGTCCGGCTTGAGGCTTCCCGAGAGCAGGATCAATGCACGCACCGCCTCCCGGCGGCGCGCGGCAATATCGACAGCAATCATCGCTCCCATGGAATGACCAACAAGCACAAACTGGTGAATGGCCAGGCGATCGGCCAGACAATCGACATCGTGGGCGAGTTCGGCAATCGACATCCCTTCCCTGGGCATCGAACCGCCGTGTCCGCCGAGATCTGGAATGATCAGGCGATATCCGCCTAAGGATGGCGCGATCAGGGAAAAACTGCGGCTGGTATCGGAGTAGCCGTGCAAGAGAAGGAGAACCGGCCCCTGCCCGTGATCGACATAGGTGAACTGCTGGCCGCCGGGCAGTTCTATTCGCCGCTTGGCGGCCGCCCACGACTGCTGATCGATCACCATCAAAGACCGAGCGCGGCTTTGACCGCGGCCAGCCCCGGCTGCCCGTCATAGGTCGTTACGCCAGCGAGCCATGGTTCCAGACGCTGCGGTTCTTCCTTGATCGACTTAGCCCCTGCCTCATCGGGCGACAGGCCGTCATTCATCAGGTAGCCCATGCCGCGGTTCTCGAAATCGACGTCGAAAACCAGATTGTTCAACAGGCGGGCGACATTCGGGCACTCCTGAAGGTATCCCTTGCGTACCTGCGTCGACACCGTCGCCGCGCCAAAATTCGGACCGTAGAACTTGTCGCCACCCGTCAGGTACTTCATCGAAAATACAGTGTTCATCGGATGTGGCGCCCAGCCCTGGAATACGATGAAGGCCTTGTCACGAACCCGACGCGTCACCTCGGACAACATGCCCTGCTCGCTCGACTCGACCACTTCCCAGTCTGCCAGACCAAGATCTGGATCCTTGATGGCATCGAGCATCAGTTGATTGGAGCCAGGTTCGATGCCGTACATCTTCTTTTCGAACTTGTCGGAGAAGGGTTTCAAATCCGAGAAATCCTTGACGCCCGCTTCCCAGACGTAGTCGGGAACGGCAAAGGTGTATTTTGCCCCCTCAAGATTGGTTCGCACGGTCTCGACCGAACCGTCCTCCCGGTAAGGCTTGTAGTAGGCGACCATAGCCGGATCCCAGTAGCCGAGAAAGACGTCGAGATCCTTGCTGCGCAGGCTCGTATAGATGACGTCGATGCCGAGAAGCTTGCTTTCCGGCTCATATCCAAGCGCCTTCAGCAGGCTCAGCCCGACGCCGGTCGTAAAGGCCAAGTCATTCCAGCCGGGCTCCGCCAACCGCACGCTTTTGCATGCCTGCGGATCACCGGCAAAGCCGGAACTTGTGGCCGTCAACAGAGCAGCGGCAAATATCAGGCTCTTCAAATGCAGCATCGCGATCCTCACAATTGTCCGTCGGGACTTCAAATTGACCCACGGGTCAGCAATTGATCTTCCTGGAAAGATTGTCAATGTGAGAATCGCTTGGGAGAAACCGCATGCGATTGACGAAAATCAGTGAGATCAGGCGCCGCGAGCTGCGGCGGGCGGCCTTTGAGGTCCTGCAGAAAGAGGGAATGGCCGGGGCGACCCTGGAAAAGGTGGCGACGCATGCCGGCGCCTCGAAGGGCATCGTGCTGCATTATTTTGCCAGCAAGCAGGAACTGTTCGAGCATGCCATGCGCGAGGCGAACGCTTCCTTGAAAGAAGCGGTGGTCGAGAGGCTGCATCGCGCACGTACCCCGCTCGAGCGGATGGATGCGATCATTGAGGCCAATTTCGAGGAACGCTTCTTCCAGCCTTCCGTCTGCCACGCCTGGCTATCGCTTTGCGCCGAAGTGCCGCGCGAACCGCAATTGGCGCGGATTCAGAAGATCATTCACGCAAGGATGCGGTCGAACTTGCTGTCGGCGCTGACGCACATCCTGCCTGCGAACGAGTGCGAAGATGTGGCGCTTGCCATTACATCGTTGATCGACGGGCTGTGGCTGCGGCTCGGGCTGCAGTCTGAAGGGGGGCTGACACGCGACATGGCACTTGCGCAGATGCGCGACTACCTGGTCCATCGCCTGCCAAAAACCCAGGCGTAAATGGACGCAGCGGCACTCATTGCCGACTGCAACGTGTTTGCCCATCCACGCGTTAGACGCCGAGCGCCTCCAGAACGAGGCCGCTGGCGCTGGCCTTGGCACGAGACTTGATCTCGGCGATGCGGGCGCTGACGGCTTGGCCGTCCGAAAACACAAAACCTTCCGGCAATCCGAGAACGGCGATCGAACAGCGCATCAGCGGAAAATCCTTGGCCGTGCCATCGCGGCCATGACCGCTGATACGCCCCTCTGCCTGATGCTCCGGTAGATAGAGCTGGCGGACATCGGAGGCGAAATCGTCGAGTAGACGGTGAAGAACGACCTGCAGCTCATCGACGGTGCAACCGCTGATGCCGACGAAGAAATCGTCGCCGCCGACATGGCCGAGGAACTTTTCTTCGCCAATGAAATGCCGCCGCAGCAGGGCGGCGAAAAGCGAAATCGCCAGATCGCCCTTCTGAAAACCGTAGGTATCGTTGAACGGCTTGAAATCGTCAAAGTCGCAATAGCAGAAATAGCGCGGCTGATCGCCGTCGAGGATCGCGTCCTGAACGTAATCGCGGATGGCGCGATTGCCGGGCAATCCGGTCAGGGGGTTCTGCTCCTGCGCCGTCTTCAACTGCTTCTCGTTGATGATCTTCAACAGCGACGATGCCGACAGGATGCCTGCATAGCGCATATTCTCGGTCAGGATCACACAATCGCTGCCGTCCATGCCGGCGAAAATCTTCAGCATCTCGTCGGCCGGCGTATCGAGATCGGCGATCGGCGCCGGGCTTGCGAAATGCGAGATGCGGCGCTGGTAGAGCCGGTTCTTCAGCAGGTCGCGGCCGAAGGGATGATAGATCATCTCCTTGACGTGATATTCGTGCAGGATGCCGCGCGGTTCGCCGTTGGCGTTGAGCACCGGAAAGAACGCCTGACGGGGATTAAGCCGGAACAGATCGAACACGGATTCGAGTTCGTCGCTTTCGCGCACCGCCGGCAGCTGTTCGATCTGCTTGCGGATCAGAATGCTGTCGAGCGTCGCCGACGAGCGGTGACCGCCGCCATTCAAGGCCAAATGCGGATAGGCAGGCTGCAATTCGCTCAGGTGCGTCGTCGGCCGGGCGATGAAATAGCCCTGTACGAGGTCGCAGCCGAGATCGCGACAGGTCTGGAACTCCGCCTCGGTCTCGACGCCTTCGGCGATGACCCGGGTGCCGAGCACATGGGCGGTGTTGACGGTGTGGCGCACCAGGTGGCGCTTGCGCGCATCGGCGTCGATGCCGGAAATGAAATGCCGGTCGATCTTCACGTAATCGACGGGCTGATCGCAGAGCAGCTTGAGGCCATTGAAGCCGGCGCCGAAATCATCGATGGCCAGCTTGAATCCGGCCAGCCGCAGTTCGCGCACGAGCGCCGAGAAATCCGGCATCTTGCCGCTGTCGAAACGTTCGGACAGCTCGAAGCATAAGGACGACGGCGCGATGTTGGCGCGCTTCAGGTGATTGACGAGGCGCTCGACGATCGCGTTTTCGCCGCCGACCAGGCGGGAATCGAAATTCAGGAACAGCGTGCGGGTGGAAAATTCCGGCAATGTCGCGAAGCCTGCGACGGCACGACTGTTGACCATATGCTCGAGCGCCAGCAACTGGCCGGCCTCTTCCGCCTTGTCGAGCAATTCCAAGGGCGAGGCAAAGCCCAGCTTTTGAAAGCCGCGCATCAGTGACTCGTAGCCGAACACGGCACCGGTTGCCGCTTCGACGATCGGCTGGAATGCGCTTTCGATCACAAGCTTTGCAAGCGTTACGATCTGGTCGTCGCCGAACCGGCGAAGCGAGAGAATTTCGGCGGGGGCGGCGGACATGCCGGGCTCCAGAAGATTGAGAACGGACGATCGGACGGCCGCAGGATGGCGACCAACAGTCAACGAAGTCTTTCCCCAATATGAAGCTTTGATGAAAGCTATATGACAGCTCCGCCCACGCTGATCATTATCGAACTTTCTAATAAAATCAGTAGTTTCATCGAATTTTCCCGAACTGCGGAAAATTGGTCGCAACAGGTTCAGGTGATGCGATAACGAGTGCATGCCACGACCGAGAAAGATCGCGGCAAGCGCAAACATCGTGGTCCAGAGCAGTCACACTGCAAGCAGGATCAGTGCCATGCCGGACAGGGGCACCTGTAGCGCTACACCCGAGATGGCGATCAGCGCTGGGATGAGCGTCGTTACACGGGCGGCCCGCACGGTCGCCTTCCCAATACGCCAGCCAACAGGCACGCTCTGCTTACAATCCCACCCGAACACGGCAAAGGCGAGCGAGCCGTGCGCTAGCCTTTTGCCAACACCCCGAAGGCGATCAGCGACAGACCCTGCATCACCAGATCGACCGCCAGGAACAGGCCGAGGATCCAGAGGCTGTTGACCGGCCAGCCGGCGGCAATGATCAGACCGGCGGCGAGCGTGACCAGACCGCCGAGCGCGACCCATCCCCAGCCCTGGATCGGCCGCAGCTTGAAGCTGACCCAGATCCGGAAGCAACCGGCGACGACGAGTGCGATGGCCATCAGGAAAGTGAGGACGGAGGAGGCCAGCACCGGGTTGATGAAGGCAAAGAGCCCGGCAATGGCGTAGCAGGCGCCGCTCAGCACCCAATAGAGCACGCTGTTCCAACCCTTGACCTGAAAGGCATGGGCGAGATTGAACAGGCCGCCGACGAGCATGATCAGCCCGACATAATAGACCGAGGCCACCGTCGCCATCAGCAGATTGCCGAAGGCAAGGCCGCCACACATGATCAACAGCACGCCGAGCGCGACGAACCATCCCCATTTGCCGGCAACCGCCGCCTTGCCAGCCGGATCGAATGCATGGGTCATTTCAACCTCCAGTCCTTCTGATATCCAGAACTCTACCATCGGATTGAGCCGGATTTCTCCGAAAAAAGAAAGAGAAAACATCGCAAATTTTTATTGATTGATGAGTCAATCAAAAATAAACTGACCATCATCGAGGGAGAGACGGATGCCCAAGGTCGGGATGGAGCCTGTGCGCCGCAAGGCGCTGGTGGATGCGGCGCTGCGCGTGATCGGCGATCAGGGCACGCTCGCCGTCACCATGTCCGACATCGCCCGCCGTGCCGGTGTCTCCCCTTCCCTTGCCCATCACTATTTCGGCAGCAAGGAGCAATTGCTGATCGAGACCGTGCGCAGTCTTCTAAGGCAACTGCGCGACGATACGGTGACGGCGCTGAGTGCAGCGATTACACCGCGTGAGAAACTGAGCGCGTTGATCCGCGTTTCGTTCCAGGCAAGCCAGTTTGCGCCCGACACCATCGCCGCTTGGCTCGCCTTCTATTCCGAGGCGCAGCGCTCGGAAGACGTCCGCCGGTTCCTCGTCGTCTACGCCCGGCGGTTGCGCTCCAACCTGATGGCGAGCCTCAAGGCGCTTTGTCCCGTCGATGACGCGGAACGCATCGCGGAAGGCGCAGCTGCGATGATCGACGGGCTCTACATCCGCCAGAGTCTGCGCTCTGCGCCGATCGGCATCGAAGCCTCGATCGCGCTGACGGAAGACTACGTCACCTCGCTTCTCGACCAGCTCCACCGCCAAGGACGGGCCATATGACCGCCAGACCTAATATCCTGATCATTATGGTCGACCAGCTGAACGGAAAATTCTTTCCCGACGGTCCGGCGGAATTCCTGCATGCGCCGAACCTGAAGAGCCTCGCCGCCCGCTCCGCCCGCTTTCGCAACAACTACACCTCGTCGCCGCTTTGCGCGCCTGCCCGCGCCTCGTTCATGGCAGGCCAGCTGCCGAGCCGCACCCGGGTCTATGACAACGCCGCCGAATACCAGTCCTCGATCCCGACCTACGCACATCACCTGCGCCGCGCCGGCTACTACACGGCACTGTCCGGCAAGATGCATTTCGTCGGGCCTGATCAATTGCATGGTTTCGAGGAGCGGCTGACGACCGATATCTATCCCGCCGATTTCGGCTGGACGCCGGATTATCGCAAGCCGGGCGAGCGCATCGACTGGTGGTATCACAATCTCGGCTCCGTCACCGGCGCCGGCGCCGCCGAGATCACCAACCAGATGGAGTATGACGACGAGGTCGCCTTTCTCGCCAACCAGAAGCTCTACCAGCTGTCGCGCGAAAACGACGACGCGGGCCGCCGCCCCTGGTGCCTGACCGTCTCCTTCACCCACCCGCACGACCCCTATGTCGCACGAAAGAAATTCTGGGATCTCTACGAGGATTGCGAGCATCTTCTGCCAGAGGTCGGCATGCTGCCGGAGGAGGACCAGGATCCGCACTCGAAGCGGATCATGCATTCCTGCGACTACGTCAATTTCGACTTGACCGAGGACAATATCCGCCGCTCGCGCCGCGCCTATTTCGCCAATATTTCCTATCTCGACGAAAAGGTCGGCGAACTTGTCGACACGCTGACGCGCACCCGGATGCTCGACAACACTCTGATCCTGTTCTGCTCCGACCATGGCGACATGCTGGGCGAGCGCGGCCTGTGGTTCAAGATGAACTTCTTCGAAGGCTCGGCGCGCGTGCCCCTGATGGCGGCCGGACCCGCCGTTGCGCCCGGCCTGCACCTGACGCCGACGTCGAACCTCGACGTAACCCCGACGCTTTGCGACCTCGCCGGCATCTCGATGGACGAGGTGAAGCCCTGGACTGATGGCATCAGCCTCGTGCCTGTCATCAATGGCGAGGAGCGCACCGAGCCGGTGCTCATGGAGTATGCTGCGGAAGCGTCCCACGCGCCGCTGGTCGCCATTCGCAAGGGCAAATGGAAATATATCCACTGCGCGCTCGACCCGGATCAGCTCTATGATCTCGAAGCCGATCCGCTGGAGCTGAAGAACCTCGCGGCAAACCCGGAGACACCGGTGCAGGCGGCAACGCTGAATGCGTTTCGCGACATGTGCGCCGCCCACTGGGACATGGAGGCCTTCGATGGCGCCGTGCGCGAGAGCCAGGCCCGGCGCTGGGTGGTCTACGAGGCACTGAGGAACGGCGCCTATTATCCGTGGGACCATCAGCCGCTGCAAAAAGCATCCGAGCGCTACATGCGCAACCACATGAACCTCGACAATCTCGAGGAATCCAAACGCTATCCGCGGGGAGAATGACATGAGAGCCCAACCGCAAGCCTCGCACTTCATCGATGGCGAGTATGTCGAGGACATTGCCGGCACCGTCTTCGAGAGCATCTATCCCGCAACCGGCGAGGTGATCGCCCGGCTGCATGCGGCAACGCCCGCGATCGTCGAAAAGGCGATTGCCGCTGCCAAGCGCGCGCAACCGGAATGGGCGGCCATGAGCCCGACTGCCCGCGGCCGCATCTTGAAGCGCGCCGCCGAGATCATGCGCGAGCGCAACCGCGAGCTTTCCGAGCTCGAAACGCTCGACACCGGCAAGCCGATCCAGGAGACGATCGTCGCCGACCCGACATCGGGCGCCGACTCGTTCGAATTCTTCGGCGGCGTCATCGCCACAGCGCTCAACGGCGACTACATTCCGCTCGGCGGCGATTTCGCCTATACCAAGCGTGTGCCGCTCGGCGTCTGCGTCGGCATCGGCGCCTGGAATTATCCGCAGCAGATCGCCTGCTGGAAGGGTGCGCCGGCGCTTGCCGCCGGCAACGCCATGGTCTTCAAGCCATCGGAGAATACCCCACTCGGCGCCCTCAAGATCGCCGAGATCCTGATCGAGGCGGGCCTTCCCAAGGGCCTCTACAACGTCATCCAGGGCGATCGGACGACCGGTCCGCTGCTCGTCAACCACCCCGATGTCGCCAAGGTATCGCTCACCGGCTCGGTGCCGACGGGCCGCAAGGTGTATGAGGCGGCAGCTGCCGGTCTTCGCCACGTAACGATGGAGCTCGGCGGCAAGTCGCCGCTGATCGTCTTCGACGATGCCGATCTCGAAAGCGCCATCGGCGGCGCCATGCTCGGCAACTTCTATTCCACCGGCCAGGTCTGCTCGAACGGCACCCGCGTCTTCGTCCAGAAGGGCATCAAGGATGCGTTCCTCGATCGCCTCAAGGCGCGCACTGAAGCGATCGTCATCGGCGACCCGATGGACGAAGCCACCCAGCTCGGGCCGATGGTGTCGGGCGCGCAACGCGACAAGGTCTTCTCCTATATCGAAAAGGGCAAAGCCGAGGGCGCGCGTCTGGTCACCGGCGGCGGCATTCCGAATGCGGTCAGTGCCGACGGCACCTATATCCAGCCGACCGTCTTTGCCGACGTCACCGACGACATGACCATCGCGCGCGAAGAGATCTTCGGCCCTGTGATGTGCGTTCTCGACTTCGAAAGCGAGGCTGATGTCGTCGCGCGCGCCAATGCCACCGAATTCGGCCTGTCGGCCGGCGTCTTCACCGCCGACATCACCCGCGCCCACCGCGTCGTCGACCAACTCGAAGCCGGCACGCTCTGGATCAACACCTACAATCTCTGCCCGGTCGAGATCCCCTTCGGCGGCTCCAAGCAATCCGGTTTCGGGCGCGAGAATTCCGTGGCGGCGCTCAACCATTACAGCGAGTTGAAGACCGTCTACGTCGGCATGAGCCCGGTGCAGGCGCCGTATTGAGGTTCAAGCGGCCTTCCTCGGGACGCATCTGATTCGCTCCCTCATCCTCGGGTGAGCGAAGCGAGTTCCGGGGATCCAGCAGCGCCACGTCGGTGGCGCGAAAGACTCCCTCAAGCGACAGACGTCGCTTGGCTGGATTCCTGTGACAAGCACAGGAATGAGGGGACAGAGGTAGAGGCACGGTACCGGCCGGTTTAGAGACGCAGAAGAAAGAGCACGATCATGCAGGCAGACTACATCATCATCGGCTCCGGCTCGGCCGGTTCGGCGCTCGCCTACCGCCTCTCGCAGGACGGCAAGCATTCCGTAATCGTGCTCGAATATGGCGGTTCGGACATCGGGCCGTTCATCCAGATGCCGGCAGCACTTGCCTGGCCGATGAGCATGGACCGCTACAACTGGGGCTATCATTCCGAACCCGAGCCGAACCTCAACAACCGGCGCATCACCGCGCCGCGCGGCAAGGTCATCGGCGGCTCCTCCTCGATCAACGGCCTTGTCTACGTGCGCGGCCATGCCGAGGATTTCAATCGCTGGGAGGACCTGGGCGCACGTGGCTGGGCCTATGCCGACGTGCTTCCCTACTTCAAGCGCATGGAGCATTCGCACGGAGGCGAGGTCGGCTGGCGCGGGACCGACGGGCCGTTGCACGTCAAGCGCGGGCCGGTGACCAACCCACTGTTCCATGCCTTCATTGAAGCGGGCGAGCAGGCGGGCTTCGAGCTTACCAACGACTACAACGGCTCCAAGCAGGAAGGCTTCGGCCTGATGGAGCAGACCGTCTGGCAGGGGCGCCGCTGGTCCGCCGCCAACGCCTATCTCCGCCCGGCTCTGAAGCGGCCCAACGTTTCGCTCATGCGCTGTTTTGCCCGCAAGGTGGTGATCGAGAACCGCCGGGCGACCGGCGTCGAGATCGAGCGCGGCGGCAAGATCGAGATCGTCAAGGCGAACCGCGAGGTGATCGTCTCCGCCTCCTCCTTCAACTCGCCGAAGCTGCTGATGCTGTCCGGCATCGGCCCGGCACAGCACCTGAAGGACATGGGCATAGAGGTCAAGGTCGATCGACCCGGTGTCGGCGCCAACCTTCAGGACCATATGGAGTTCTATTTCCAGCAGGTCTCGACCAAACCGGTCTCGCTCTATTCCTGGCTGCCGTGGTTCTGGCAGGGGGTCGCCGGAGCACAATGGTTGCTCTCCAAAGGTGGGCTCGGCGCCTCCAACCAATTCGAGGCCTGCGCCTTCCTGCGTTCGGCGCCGGGCGTCAAGCAGCCCGATATCCAGTATCACTTCCTGCCGGTCGCGATCAGCTATGACGGCAAGGCGGCGGCCAAGAGCCACGGCTTCCAGGTGCATGTGGGCTACAACCTGTCGAAGTCGCGCGGCAACGTCACCCTGCGATCCTCCGATCCGATGGCCGACCCGGTGATCCGCTTCAACTATATGAGCCACCCGGAGGATTGGGAGAAGTTCCGCCACTGCGTGCGCCTCACCCGCGAGATCTTCGGCCAGCGGGCCTTCGACCAGTATCGCGGGCCGGAGATCCAGCCGGGCGAGAAGGTGCAGACGGACGATGAGATCGACGCCTTCCTGCGCGAACACCTGGAAAGCGCCTACCACCCCTGCGGCACCTGCCGGATGGGTGCCAAGGACGACCCAATGGCCGTGGTCGACCCGGAGACGCGGGTGATCGGCGTCGATGGTTTGCGCGTCGCGGACTCCTCGATCTTCCCGCACGTGACCTATGGCAATCTCAACAGCCCCTCGATCATGACCGGCGAAAAGGCAGCCGACCATATCCTCGGCAAGCAACCGCTTGCCCGGTCCAATCAGGAGCCCTGGATCAATCCGCGCTGGGCCGTCAGCGACAGATAGGATCGCCTGCGCCACGAGGCACGTTTTCCCCGGCATTCGACTGCCGCAACGTCTGCGGCATGTCACATTCATTGACGCTATCTCGTCCTGTCTTCTCAAGTGCCCGAGATGAAGGAGACGAACATGACAGCGAAGCTCGATCCGCTTGTCGCAACCGCTGCGGCAATGCCATCATGGCTCCGCCTGCGCGCTGGCCATTGCTTGACCGCCTGCACCGCACGGCAGTGGGGGATGTGATGACCGAGATGACCGACGAAGACGTCAAAACGAGCTTCGACCCGCTGCGTCCGCGACTGATCCGCATTGCCTATCGGATGCTGGGTTCGGTCAGCGAGGCCGAGGACATCGTCCAGGAGGCATTCCTGCGCTGGCTGGACACCGACCGTGTGACCGTCAAGGAACCATCGGCGTTTCTGCGCCGGATCGTGACGCGCCTTTGCCTCGATCAGTTGAAGTCGGCACGACGGCGGCGCGAAACCTATCTCGGGCCGTGGCTGCCGGAACCGATCGTCGAGGAGAGCGACGACCTCGACGACATCACCCTGCCGCTGATGATGGCGCTGGAGCGTCTGTCGCCGCTCGAACGGGCTGCCTTCCTGCTGCACGATGTCTTCGGCGTCAGCTTCGATGAAATTGGCGAGACGATCGGCCGCAAGCCGGCGGCCTGCCGCCAGCTCGCCAGCCGCGCCCGCGTCAATATCCGCAATGCCCGACGCCGCTTTGCGATGCCACGGGAACAGGGCCTGGAAATCGCCTCCGCCTTCTTCGCGGCGTCGCGTGGCGGCGACATGCAGCAGCTTCGTTCGCTGCTTGCGACCGAGGCGATCGTCTATGCCGATGGTGGCGGTAAGACGGTGGCACCAAGACGGCCGATCGTCGGCCTAGACAAGGTGATGAAGCTGCACGCCTCGCTGGCGCTGATCTTTGCCCAGACGATGTCGCGGCTGGTGCGTTACGATTTCATCAATGGGCTGCCCGGTTTCATCACCATCGAAGACGGAGAGATCCTGCAGACCACTGCCCTTGAGATCGAGCAGGATCGGATCACCGCCATCTACGTCACCCGCAATCCGGAGAAGCTCAAACATCTCCCGGAAACACTGCGACATTTCGGTGGCCATGCCGTTCACTGAACGGCGGGTGGCCGCGCCCTAAAAATCGTTGGAGCCGACAGCTCCGTCAACCGACCCTGACCAACGCTTCAGCAAACCTGGCACGCGCCGACGGCGCGCGCCTTCGCTCGCGCGACAAATCCACCACCAAAACCAAAGGAGACCGAACCATGAGCAACATATGCATCGCCGTCATCTACCACAGCGGCTACGGACACACGGCACGGCAGGCTGACGCTGTCAAAACCGGTATCGAGCGGGTCGACGGCGCGCAGTGCCTGCTCTTGACCGTTGAAGACACACCGGCGCGCTGGAGCGATCTGCTCTCGGCCGAGGCGATCATCTTCGGCACGCCAACCTATGTCGGAGGCCCGTCGGCCGCGTTCAAGTCTTTTCAGGAAGCGAGTTCCAACGCTGTAATGGCCAAAGGCTATCTCTGGAAAGACAAGATCGCCGCCGGCTTCACCAATTCGGGAACCGCTTCCGGCGACAAGCTCGCGACGCTGATGCAGCTCGCACTCTTTGCTGCCCAGCACGGCATGCACTGGATCAACCTCGATCTGCCGCCTTCCAACCACTCGACCACCGGATCACCTGATGATCTCAACCGGTTGGGCTTTTGGCTGGGCGCCGGCGCCCAGTCGAATGTCGACCAGGGGGCCGATCTCGCGCCGCCGGCATCCGATCTCGCCACAGCACGGCATCTCGGCCAACGCGTCGCCGAGGCCACGTTGCAGTTCGTGCGTGGCAGAACGGTCGAGCGGGAGCCGGTCGTCCCCGCGTGGAGAACGGCAAACGAGCGATAGGATCGGCGTCAGAGAAAGCCGATCCAGCGCCCAGCCAGAAGTGCTGCCGGCCACACCGTCAGCGAGACGGCTGCGGATACGCGAAGACGCCATGAGACCGGGCCGCCATTTACGGCGGCCCGCCAGGCGCCGCCAAGATGCACAGTCATAGCATTGGCGGCGCCAACCCCGAGCAGACCGATCTTTGCGAGGAAGGCAGCATTCGCGGCATAAGCCGCCGGCCGAACGCTAAAGAGGCAGAAACCGGTCACGATCGCCAGACCCAGACCGACCGCGGCAGCGCGCGACAGAAACGGCCCGAGCCCTTCCAGCGAAGTGTTCCCGAAGAAACCGAGCAGTCGCAGGTCCAGAGGCACGATCGCGCCGATCAAAAGCGCGATCGCCAAGATATGGGCCGCGTTGACGACGAGATAGAGGATCGCGGATCGACGCATCGCTGACGCCAGCGGCCAGGCGGCAATCCAATCGAGCAGTTCCGCCGCGCTCATCCACCGGTCCGGATGCGGTCCGGATAGATGTCGAAGCTCTTGCCGGCAACGGTGACGCGGACTGCCTTCAGGCGCTTCTCGTTCGGATCGAGCGAGCGATTGCCCAGAACCACGATCTGATCGCCGACTTTGGCGACACCTTCGACGAAGCCGGACCGTTCCGTCTGTCTGGGATTGCCCAGTTCGACGCGCCAGAGCCCGTCCTTTTCAGTCTCGACCTGAAGCGTCGGATGTGGCGGCGCCATCGAGATTTCACGGATCGTGCCGGCAAGTTCGATCTGGTCCGCCTCTGCCCAGGACCAGCCGTGATGAGCGTAGGCGCCAGTGACCAGAAGCAACGTCACGATGCTTCCGGCGAGAACGCGGCCAGGAAAGGACCTCATCATCTCCCACTCCTCAATTTGCCTCGGAACCCGCAAGATTGAACCTGAAGCGACGGATGGGAAAGCATCTGCCGTTCAACATATCTTGAGCGGTCCGGCCTTGAGGCAAGCGCTACGTCGTCGTTGCTAGGCCCGCGCATCCGTGCTCGGCCGCCGACTTGCGGCTGCTTTTCGCAATCCGGAAGCCGAGCAGGAGAAGGCCTGAGTAGAGTTCTGACCGGCACCGTTGACCGATCGCCCGTTGAAGCGCGGACCGAAGGGGCCGCGCTTCTTCATGTAACGGCCGGGCCAAGGACGCGAAAGGAAGTATAAAGTCTAGTAAATTACTAGCTTATCTTGCGTTTTTCGCTGCTTTTCGATCTGAGAGGCAGATTTGCTCCAAACGCCCAGCATTAGAAACCGCTATTTCTGTCCCTCGCCACACCCGGCTGCGATATTCCTGACAAGTTGGAACAGGACGCAGCCATGACCACGTCACCCCTCGACGCCACCGCGAAAGCTCTGAACCAAGCGCTTGAAGTCCTGGATCTCGCAGGACGTCTCGCGCTCGTTGCCGGCCTTGAAGGCCGTGCCGTCTTTACCACGTCGCTCGGTATCGAAGATCAGGTGATCACGGCCGTCATCGGCGAGAACCAGCTGGCGGTCGATGTCGCCACGCTGCAGACCGGCCGCCTCTTCAACGAGACGGTGGCGCTGATCGACAAGACCGAAGAGACCTATGGCATCCTGATCAAGCGTTTTCATCCGGAAAAGGCAGACGTCGACGCCTATGCCGCGCAATATGGTGCCAACGGCTTTTATGACAGCGTCGAAGCCAGGCATGCCTGTTGTGACGCGCGCAAGCTGAAGCCGCTTGCACGCGCACTCGAAGGCGCCAGCTACTGGGTGACGGGGCTTCGCCGCGGCCAGTCCGGCAACCGGGCAGCGACACCCTTTGCCGAAGCGGATGCTGAGCGCGGCCTCATCAAGATCAATCCGCTCGCCGACTGGGACATCGAAACCATCCGCAGTTACGTCACTGCCAACGCCGTTCCTGTGAACCCGCTGCATGCCCGCGGTTATCCCTCGATCGGCTGCGAACCCTGCACCCGCGCCATCAAGCCGGGCGAGCCCGAACGGGCCGGCCGCTGGTGGTGGGAAAACGACGAGAAGCGCGAATGCGGGCTTCACGTCCCAGAGACCGCCAGTTCCATCATCCCGACTTCGAGCAGCGCCGCCTGAGGGCTGGCGCGCTCCTCCCAAGACAAAGATCCTCCCGGAGACTGAAATGCCTCTTACCCATCCGGAAACGGAACTGCACAATCCGCAGAGCACCAAGCCGCCGCTTGACCCGCATTTGAAGGCGCTCGAAAACGAAGCGATCCACATCTTCCGCGAAGTGGCCGCCGAGTTTGAACGCCCTGTCATGCTCTACTCGATCGGCAAGGATTCCTCGGTGCTGCTGCACCTGGCGCGCAAGGCCTTCTATCCCGGCCGCGTTCCCTTTCCGCTGCTGCACGTCAACACCGGCTGGAAGTTTGCCGAGATGATCACGTTTCGCGACGAGATCGTGAAGCGCTACGACCTCGACCTGATCGAGCACGTTAATCCGCGCGGCGCTCAGGAGAACGTCACGCCGTTCAGCCACGGTTCGGCGCTCTACACCGACATCATGAAGACCGAGGCGCTGCGCCAGGCGCTCGACGCCGGCCAGTATGACGCCGCTTTCGGCGGCGCGCGCCGCGACGAAGAGGCCTCGCGCGCCAAGGAGCGCATCTACTCCTTCCGCACCCCAGACCACCGCTGGGATCCACGCAACCAGCGTCCCGAGCTTTGGAACGTCTATAACGGCATGGTGCGCAAGGGCGAGAGCGTGCGCGCCTTCCCGCTGTCGAACTGGACCGAGGTCGACATCTGGCGCTACATCCAGGCCGAAGACATTCCGATCGTGCCGCTTTATTTCGCCAAGAAACGGCCGGTCGTCGAACGCGACGGCATGATGATCCTTGCCGAAGACCCGCGTCTCGAACTGCTGCCGGGTGAGGCCAAGCGCGAGGAAGTGATCCGCTTCCGTACGCTCGGATGCTTCCCGCTGACCGGCGCCATCCGCTCCGACGCCACGTCGCTCGACGACATCATCTCCGAACTTGAAACCGCGACCGTATCCGAACGCCAGGGCCGCGCCATCGACCGTGACCAATCCGGTTCGATGGAAAAGAAAAAACGCGAAGGATATTTCTGATGACCGCACCAGCAACCGCGAATGCCGTTCAGGAAGACGCAGCCGCTCACGTTCTGGCGTTTCCGGCGTCCGAATCGGTCCGCGCAACGCGCGACAGCCGCCCCCTTCGCCTCATCACCTGCGGCTCGGTCGACGACGGGAAATCGACGCTGATCGGTCGACTGCTTTGGGATACCAAGGCGGTCAAGGAAGATCAGGCGGCGACGCTGCGGCGTGATTCCAACGGCAAGCAGAACGATCTCGGCCTGCCGGACTTCGCGCTCCTGCTCGACGGCCTGCAGGCCGAGCGCGAACAGGGCATCACCATCGACGTCGCCTATCGGTATTTCTCCACCGACAAGCGCTCCTTCATCGTCGCCGACACACCCGGCCATGAGCAATATACCCGCAACATGGCAACCGGCGCGTCGACGGCCGACCTCGCGGTGTTGCTGGTCGACGCCCGCGTCGGCCTGCTCGAGCAGACTCGGCGGCACGCGACGATCGCGACCCTGATGGGCATCAAGCAGTTCGTTCTGGCGGTCAACAAGATCGACCTGACGGACTATGACCGCGCCCGGTTCGACCAGATCAGCCACGAGTTTCGTGAGCTGGCGCTATCGCTCGGCGTGCGCCAGGTCACGGCAATTCCGCTTTCGGCACTGAAGGGCGAGAACGTCGTTTACGACGGCCGCGCTTCGATGCCCTGGTACGATGGCCCGACACTGGTCGAAGTGCTTGAACTGGCGACGACACGCTCCTCCCAGACCGTCGGCTTCCGCCTGCCGGTGCAGCGCGTCTCGCGCCCGGGCGAAAGCTTCCGCGGCTACCAGGGAACGGTTGCCGGCGGCGCGGTCAAGCCCGGCGACAGCGTCGTGATCCTGCCCTCGGGCATGGTTGCCAACGTCACCAAGATCGTCACCTTCGACCTCGTGCGCAACGCTGCGGTCGCCGGCGATGCCATCACCCTGGTGCTCGACCGCCAGGTCGACGTTTCGCGCGGCGACATGATCGTCGCCATCGACAGCCAGCCGCTGACGGGCCTTGCCTTCGACGCCCAGATCGTTGCGCTGCAGCCTGATGGCATCCAGCCGGGCAAGCGCTACTGGCTGAAAAGCGGCAGCCGCCGCCAGCGTGTGCAGGTGCAGCCGGCAAGCCAGCTGGACCTGAAGACGGGCAAGTGGGAGCACGCAGACCAGTTGCCGATGAACGCCATCGGCAAGGTTCACCTTGCCTTCGACGAACAGGCGATCTTCGACCCTTATGAGCAGAATCGGACGACCGGCGCCTTCATCCTGATCGATCCCGACACCAACAACACGGTGGCCGGCGGCATGATCACGGCCAAGCGCTCGGCGCTCGGCGGCATCCATACGGAAGACGCCCGCGTGATCCTGTCGCTGCCCGCCGATCTCGCCGACCAGCTGATGGCAACCGAGCTGTTTGCGGGTCGTCGCGAGGATGCAGAAGTGCGTCGCGTCAGCGCTGGCCGCGCGAGCGAGATCATCGACACGATCGACGGCTGATCGCCACTCCCCCAAGATCAGAAAGGGCCCACGAGGGCCCTTTTTCCGTTTCTGCTGATCTATTTTTGATGCCTCGCCAGATTGCTCCTACCGCCTCTTCCCGAAACGACCTGCCGCACTACTTCCAAAGAACCGGGAAGGAGGAGCAGCCATGATGCTGGACCATGAACGGGAGGACGTGCCGCGCCGAAGCTTTCTTGGGCGGGCCGTGACGATCGAGGCCTTTGCGCGAAAGTACCGGTTGGACGCTGAGGAAACAAAACGGCTTCAGAGCCAGTTTGGTCCGACGGCCGGTGAGATCGAGTTATTGCAGGCCGCGCGGCGCAACGGAATGCCTGAGGAGTAGCGTTTCGCGCCGCGCCGGATTGCCTTTAAATTACGACCGCTGCTCGATGCTCGGAAGCACCATCGTCAGCGGCGCGGGATCTGTGTGCTGCCAAAGCTGGTATCCGACGACGCTGCCGAGGATGGCAGACCATATGGCGATCTCGCGGAATGTGAATATCGGTTCCTTCAACATCTGAGCCTCACTGGGAGAACGATTGTTGAAGATAATATCGCGCTTATTGTTCACCCTGATAAGACGCCATTCGATGAACAGGCCGTTTCCAATTGAACAATAACGTGACCCGACGTAGGCGGGTGCGGCGTTGGAGACTGCCCCTCACCCGCAGCTTCTGCCACCGCTAGAACGATCGGAAAATGGCCGCACGCGTGACGCCCAAGATGCGATCGTCCCAAAATGGGACACTTGTCGACATTGCTTCACCTTGATTGGCGGTCGCGAATTACTTGGGTTCAAATTCACCGGGGCATTTGTAATTTGGCGCGTCGATCATGATGATCGATAGGGCTGTTTCACCGTTTCCAAACGCCGTGGGACAGTCCGCCTGGCTATGCACCTTGCAGGCTTTGGCCGTGCAACAAGAAAGGGCCCTTGCGAGCCCTCTCCTGTCATTCGAAGCTGCTGCATGTTTCCTTAAATCCTATTCGATTTAACGATAAAAACATGCAGCCATTCAAAGTGCTACAGCGACCTTTGCGCGTCTAATAAGACGCGCGGCGCTGTAGTTCCCGATCAGCGTGTGATGACCACGGGCTCGACGTTTTCGTCTTCCGTGCGGCTTGCGAAGTAGTTGGCAAGCAGCGCGCCGGAAATGTTGTGCCAGACGCTGAAGATCGCGCTCGGCACGGCAGCCACGGGCGAGAAATAGGCATTGGCCAGAGCCGCGCCGAGACCGCTGTTCTGCATGCCGACCTCGATGGCGATCGCCTTGCGCTTGGCAAGTGACAGGCCGGCGGCCTTGGCGGCGAAGAAGCCGAGCAGATAGCCGAGGCCATTGTGCAGAACGACGACCGCGAAGATCAGCAGGCCGGAGCTGGCGATAGCGCCCTTGCTGGCGCCGACGACGGCGGCAACGATCAACACGATGCCCGCAACGCTGACCAGCGGCAATGCCGGCACCGCGGCCTTGACCGGGCCCGGCAGCAGCTTCTGCAAAAGAAAGCCCAACGCCAGCGGCACCAGCACGACCTTGACGATGCTCATGAACATCGCCATCGCATCAACCGGCAGATACTGGCTGGCAAAGGTCCAGACGAGAAACGGCGTGACGACCGGGGCCAGAAGCGTGGTGACGCTAGTGCAGGCCACCGACAGCGCGACATCGCCCTTCGAGAGGTATGTCATGACGTTGCTCGAGGTGCCGCCCGGGCAGCAGCCGACGAGAATGACACCGGCGGCCACTTCCGGCGACATCGGGATGATGGCCGTCAGCAACACGGCCAGCAAGGGCATGATCAGAAACTGTGAGATGACGCCGATGCCGACCTCGAACGGGCGCTTGGCGACTTCCTTGAAATCGTCGAGCGAAATGGTGAGGCCCATGCCGAACATGATAATGCCAAGCAGCGTAACGATATAGGGCGTGATCTGCTTGAAAATATCCGGGAAGACAAAGCCGAGAACGGCGAAGAGAATGACCCAGAGCGCGAATGTGCGCCCGACGAACGCGGAAAACGATGCGACAGCCTTCAAAATTTTACTCCTTGGCGTGATGAGGGCTGTCTAGGCGCCACAACCGGCGGCTTCAACACGCTTCGAACAAAAAACCGTCAGATATCGCAACTTTGTTTCTATCACGTCACGATAGCCGACATAAACCAGACGTCTATGGACATGGACCGCGTCATGCGGATATCAGGCATTGCCCACGCGGCGGCGCGCAGGATCTCAAGGAGACGAAGATGACCACGGATAAAAAACCGGAGACGACCGTGACCGTCGAGAAGCGCATGAACGGCAAATGGTGCTTCGTCGTCAAGTATCGCGGCGTCACCCATCCGGCTCAGGGCAACTTCTCCTCGATGCTGCAAGCGCAGGCAATCGGCCAATCCGTGCTGAAGGCTTTGGAAAAACAACGCTGAAGACGCGGGGGCCGTCGTGCCCCCCACCCAGCGGCACAGTTCGCTTCCAGCTTGTACTTGATCGCGCCACGGCAGCGAGCCCCGCATGGCTGTGCGGCCGTCATCCCGACTGGTGTTTGGCCGCACCGCGCAAACGAACGGCCAGCAGCCGCCTGCGACTACTCCGTCGCCGAGCGAACGATGTTGCAGAGACCGTCGCGCACGATGTCCTTGGAGGTCACCTGTCCGGCCTGGATGTCGAAGATGGCATCGACGCGCGTGCCGGCACCGCGCTTGCGAGCAACGACCCGCAGCGTCTGGATGCGTCCTGAACCGGTCGTTTCCTGGAATGCGTCGACAGTGCCGAGCGACTTGTTGACCTTGATGCCCGAGAACCCTTCGGCGGCAACGCCCTGGGCAAGCCGCTGCAAGGCCGTGTCGGGTTTCAGCTTGGAAAATTCCTGCCAGGTCTTGTAGCTGATGGCCGTCACCAGCGGCACACCGGATACCTTGAAGTTTTTCTCGCAGCTCTGCGCCTGCGCCAGTCCGTGGCTCGCCAGAACCAGCGCCGATGCGACTATTATCCGCCTAAACAACATTCCCTATCCTCTCGACAACGACAATGTAGTTGCCGAGACTACAACCCTTAGTTATCGACCAACAAGTCGAACATCCACCAATGCACCGTTATTCGACGAACGGCGCGTTCACGCCTGCGAAACGCGCACCAGAGGGAATCACGCGCCGCAATAGAACTTCGAGGAGATGTCGAACACGGAGGAGAATGGATAAGCGGCCAGCGCCAAATTAAGGCGGGCCAATCCGTATGCGGAGACGAACTTCACAAGCCCACGACTTGCGTTACCCTGAAGGCGCCCGCAATCGGTCCGCACTCAAAAACGGGCCGAACAGAAAACGAATTAAGGGATTGATTTAGCTGGTCGGAGTGAGAGGATTCGAACCTCCGACCCCCACGTCCCGAACGTGGTGCGCTACCAGACTGCGCTACACTCCGTGACCAGCGGCGCCTCTATAGAACAGGCATTTGGATTGCACAAGCGCCTATTTCGAAAAACCTTCTCGGTCTCGCCAAAAAAGCCGGTACAGTGGAAAACCCCGGCCGAAACCGCGTTCCGCCTCTTGTCCGACACACCCGTCAGGCACACCAGCAATCGACCAGGACAGAAGGCGATTGCTCGTGCTTGAGGCCGCCCCTTGACGGGGATGGCCCGTGTCGATTGTCTGCTGTGTCCGCTTTTTTGCCCGCCATTGCCAAGGAGTGCTGCCGTGTCGCCCATCATCCGTCCCGTGTCGCTTGCCGCAATGATCCTTGCCGGTCTCTTGGCTGGCCCGGCTGGTGCCGATATTGCCGGACCCTGGGGCTTTGAAGTGGATCTTTCCTTCTCGCAGGCCGCCGCGAGCAAACTTCAGGCGCTGAAGGAAGGGGTCGTGATCGCGGCCTATTATTCCGGCGAGCCGGCGGCGGGCGCAGAAGAGCATGCTGATCAGATCGGCATGATCGATCTCGGCGAGGACAGGACCGAGCGCGATGGCGAACCGGCCGTGGTGGCGATCCCCGGCAAGGGCGACATCGAGACGCGGCTGCATTGGGTCAAGGACGGCGAACCTCTCGTCAACATCAACGTCCATTCCGCCCGTCGCAGCGGCCCGGACAACCTGCTCGATTGCGATGTCTATGACGGTCCGCTGAAGGCGATCGCCGGGAGCGCCACCAAGATCGGCTGCAAGCTGATCGGGGAGTAGACCCACAGGAGCCGCCCCTGACCGACACAGCGGAGCGGACAATGCCTGCGCACCGACGAAACTCTAGCGCTTTCGCGTCTCGGCGAAGACCGCGCCCACCAGAAGCCCTCCCGCGGAGCGATTCGCATCGAAATGGAGCAACGGTTTCCCATGCCCGCAGCGGCGGGCGAAGGGACCAGAAACGACTGCAACCGATCACGTTGCGGTGAGGTTTCCGGGGCCAGATAGGGACTTTCTGCAACGCTTCGCATTTTCCTTAGATAGAATGCAGACAGCGGATTTTCTTTGCCGGCTTTTGGCGCTAGAGGCTCAGCGGAAAGCGCGCAAACTCAGGGGATTGGGGCGCGCGCGCCACGCCTACTTCCGAACGAGAGCCAAAGGGACGAAAACATGAACTTCCGCATGATGACGGTGGCAGGCCTCGCGCTTGTGCTCGCAGGCTGCACCACGACGACGGCGATTTCCAGAAACGCAGTTGAATCGCGTTGGCTCGGTCAGCCGGCCGGCGGCTTCTTCGCCCAGTATGGTCCTCCGCTCTCCGACGTCGAAAGCGGCAGTTCCACCGTCTACAACTGGAAGGGCGGCTATAAGACCCGCAAGACCCCGGCCCAGTACGAAACCGGCAAGGACGGCAAGCGCGGCAAGCGTATCTCCTCGGCCCGCACGGAATATCTGAGCTGCTCGGTGCAGCTGACCGTCTCTTCGGACTATGTCATCCGCTCGATCCGCCTGGTCGGTGACCACAAGCGCGCCGACGGCCCGAGCTGGTGCGAAGAATTCCTCGGCGGCGCCAAGGCGGAAAAGCCGGCTGCACCGGCAAGCTGATAACCGGCGCATCAAGGGGCAGACATTTGAAACCCGCCAGCGTCAGTTGGCGGGTTTTCTGCTTCCTTGGAATAGTCCGCCGAAGCCAGCCGCCCTCGGTTATTGCTTCAGGCAGCCGGACTGGCTGCATTTGCCGGCTGAGCAACCTCTGCCGGCCCAGCGGTCAGCGGCATATCCGCAGCCACGACCCGGTCGCGCCCCTCGCGCTTGGCGCGATAAAGCCTTGCATCGGCGCGCGCGCTGAACGCCTGGAAACGTTCACTGCCATCGCGTTGCGCCAGACCGAAACTCGCGGTCACGCTTTCTGTCGCGCCAAGAACAGGAAAACGGTGAATTGCCAGCCGCTCGCGAATACACTCGGCAACCGCCATCGCCGCATCCACGTCCATCCCAGGTAGGAGGATTGCGAACTCCTCGCCGCCAATCCGCGCGACAAGATCTGCTTCACGCACGCTGTCGCGCAATACGCCCGCAAACGTCGCCAGCACTCTGTCACCGGCCGCATGTCCATGGGCGTCGTTGATCGCCTTGAAATGATCGATATCGCAGAGGATCAGGCTGAGCGGTGCACCCGCATTGCGAAACAGCCTTGCCACTCGCTCCTCCAGCCCCCGACGATTGAGGACACCCGTCAGCGGGTCGACATCGCGCTCGCGCCTGAGATCGTCCATGACATCCGTCAGCGCCGCCGCAAGCAGCGCGAAGGCAAGCGCTGTACCCGCCGCCGCGATCAGCAACTGCATCATGTTCCAGAAGAGCGACGCGCCGAAAGCCTCGATGCTGGCGGTCGCGTCAGTGCCAAATGTCAGCCAGGTGCGCGGGAAGAAGTGGATCGCAACGACAGCCACAACCCAGAACAGGACGCGGTCTACAAGGCGACCATGTCGCAGAGCCCGAATGCGCCAGGCGGCGGCCGCAAGGATCAACCCATACCCAAAAGCCTGCACGTAGATCCGCACCAGAAGGTTCGGCCTGATATAGTAGAAGTACCAAAGCAGAGCGGTTATCACACCGATTGCCCCGAGTGCCGCCTTCCAGCCCATGCCGCGACCTGAACGACGCAGGATGGCCTCCGCGGCAGCAAGCACCGCAAGCGTATAGAGCAGGCCAGTCGGGATGGTATTGGCGCCGATATCGAGGGGCAGCAGCATGATCTGCATAAACGCCGCTGTCGCAAACAATAGGCAGGCGGCAGTCAGAAGCAGCAGATAGTGCCGCTTCTTCTCAATCGACCACGCCCATCCAAAGGCAAGGCCGAATAGCACGAACAGTCCCGGCCATGCCGAAGCGATCGCCGATGCCGCCAGAGGTCCATTCATTTTCCGGCTGTTTCCTCCCTGGCAACCAACGCCTCTCACGCGACGTGAAGACGTGCATCCAGACGTTGCGTGCATGAATGCGGCAGACAGATGGAGGAAAGATGAAAGACGCCCCTAGAATTTTAAGGAGACTCGAGGACCGGGCATACACGGCAACGCGACAGCCATCGTCAAGCGCGACGCCGAACTTGGCATCCGGGACGTTGAGAGGACAGAACGCTTGAAAGAAAAATGTGGCTGGGGCGCCTGGATTCGAACCAGGGGATGGCGGTACCAAAAACCGCTGCCTTACCGCTTGGCTACGCCCCAACGAAATTGGCGAGAAATAGTTTCGCCAAATCGAGCGCCTGATTAGCAAAGCTCGTGCCGCGTCACAATGATTAAGTTTGTGGTTCGAGCGGTTTTGTTGGGCTTTGTTCGCCAGCATACACTTCGCCCTCGGCGAAACGCCAGTGCCCGATGCCGCACCGCCCTTCCCTTCCCGACCGTCACCTCCTATTCTCCGGCGCGAATGGAGACCCCAATGAGCCAGTTTCGCGCCCGTCCGCCCGCCGTGCCCAGCATTCTTGTCGATGACGCGGTCGTGCGCATTACTAGGTGGGACTTCGAACCCGGTGCCGATACCGGCCATCATGTCCACGGTCTCGGTTATGTCGTCGTGCCGATGACCGATTGCCGGTTCCTGCTGGAGGAGGAAGGCGGCAGCCGCCGGGTGGATATCGCCAAGGGAGCGGCCTACCGGCGCGAGGCCGGCATGGCGCACAACGTCGTCAATGCCGGCAGCGAACCGATGTCCTTCATCGAGATCGAATACAAGTGAAGGCCAGGAAACGACGCATGCAGGGCCCCGACTTCGATCTCGACTTCAAGCCGGCACATGGCGAGGCCGTGACCGTTGCCGACGGCGTGCAGCGCATCACCGTCAACAATCCCGGCCCTTTCACCTTTCACGGCACCAACAGCTATATCGTCGGTAATCGCTCGGTGGCGGTGATCGATCCGGGCCCGGAGGACGAAGCGCATTTTCAGGCGTTGATGTCGGCGCTTAGGGGCCGCGAGGTGACCCACATCGCCGTCAGCCACACCCACCGCGACCACTCGCCGCTGGCGCGGCGACTGAAGGCCGCGACGGGCGCGGCAATCGTCGGCGAAGGGCCTCACCGTGCCGCCAGACCTTTGCATGAAGGCGAGATCAACCCCTTCGCCGAGAGTTCCGATATGGACTTCTCGCCCGACATCATCCTTGCCGATGGCGGACGGATCGAAGGCGACGGCTGGGCGCTGACGGGGCTCGCCACCCCCGGCCACACCGCCAACCACATGGCATTTGCGCTCGACGGCACCGGCACGGTCTTTTCCGCAGACCACGTCATGGCCTGGGCGACGACGATCGTCGCACCGCCGGATGGCGCCATGGCAGACTACATGGCCTCGCTGGAAAAGCTGCTGATGCGTGACGACCGGCTCTATCTGCCCGGCCACGGCGGGCCTGTCATCGAGCCGGCTTCATTCCTCAGGGGCCTGCGCGCCCACCGGCGCATGCGTGAGCGCGCCGTGCTTGAGCGCGTCCGCGCCGGCGACGGCAAGATCCCCGACATGGTCAAGGTGATCTATGCCTCCACCGACACACGACTGCATGGCGCAGCAGCCCTCTCCGTGCTGGCGCATCTTGAAGACCTGGTCGAACAGGGACGTGTTGAGACCGATGGACCGCCGTCCCTTTTCGGCGACTATCGCCTGGCGCCGGGAGGGGCTGGCTGAGGATGCGGCGGCAAGCGCACAGCTACCGCGAGGACCCGTCGGTGCCGCGCTTTCCCGACGATCGGCCGGTGATCGTCTTTGACGGCGAATGCATCTTCTGCTCGGGCTGGGTGCGCTTCATGCTGCGCCATGACCGGCAAGCGCGCTATCGTTACCTGACGGCGCAATCGCCGCTCGGCCAGGCGCTCTACCGGCACTATGGCCTCGATACAGAGAACTATGAAAGCAACATCCTGATCGAGAACGGTATTGCGCGCTTCAAATCGGACGGATCGATTCGCACGCTTGCAGGATTGGGCCTGCCATGGTCGCTGGTGAATATCTGCCGCATTTTGCCTGCTGCCCTTCGCGATCCGCTCTACGATCTCGTTGCAAGGAACCGCTACCGCATCGCCGGGCGCCGCCAGACCTGCATGGTTCCGACCGCCGACGAGCGCGGGCGTTTCATCGCGTGAAGGACGCAGCGGAAAGTGGCATGGTCCGTCAGCAAAGCCTCTACCGACGAGTTCTCGGCGCTGAATGGGATCGCTTGCCCACGGCGATCCGCACTCTGCATGAGACGTCGGATGGGCAAGCCATTTTCAGGGGGCGTGCGACCATCGAGCGTGGCAAGGGGTCATGGGGCCGCCTCACCGCCTCTGTCTTCGGCTTTCCCGTGGCCGGCGAGAATGTGCCGGTCGAGATCCGTTTCGAGTGCGCCAATGGTCGCGAGATCTGGACGCGGCGGTTTGGAGAGAAGGTTTTGCGCAGCTCCCAGCAAAAAGCCGAGAACCGGAAGGAACGATTGCTTGCCGAGGGTTTCGGGCCGTTCCGGATCCTGTGCGCCTTGGAGCCTGTGGGAAACCGCCTGCATCTCAGGGTTCGCGGCTGGTCCTTCCTCGGCCTCCCGCTTCCAGCGTTGCTGGCGCCAGGTGGCCGGACGTTCGAGGAAGATCGCGATGGCCTGTTCCACTTCCACGTCGAGGTCGAAAGCCCATTGACCGGCTTGATTGTGCGCTATCGCGGCTGGCTCAAGGCGGACGACGAGGCACCATCGCCGATCGCAAACGTGCGAGACCAAAAGCTGCCTCATGGATCTGGTGGCCACGACGCCCTCATGCAGGACTGAAGCGTCTGCCGGTATTCTGCGGATCAATCGCCGGCGATGCCGAGCAGCTCCGCATCGAGCGCCCGCAGGAACTGGTCGGCGAAGGCGGCGCCGATGCCGAGGTCGTGCTGGCCGTAGCGAGACGCGACGCGCAGGTCGACGAACGTCGTTTCCGCTTCTTCGCGCAGGCGGATCAGCACATCGAAACGAAAGCCGGCAATCAGCGTCCGCCATTCTCCCTGAAGCACGACGTCACTGGAACGCCGCCCTGGAAGGGCGCCCTCCAAAGCCAGCTCCGGTCGGGATTCCGGCACGGGTATGTTCTCCGGCTCGGCGGCGGCGTCCGCCCCGGCATTCGGCCGCACCGCCAGATCCTCGAGATCGGCGCGGGCGTTTTCGACGCCGAGTTCCTGCGTGACGCCGACGCGCGTTTTCTCGACGACATTGCGCACACCTTGGAAAACGCGGTCGAGCGCACCGTCGTATCGTCGTCCGGTCAGGCCGGGATAGGCGATAATCTGCGCTTCGCGGTCCTCGGGCGTCACAGCCGGATTGCGCTTCAGCCAGCTTTCCTCCGTCTGCGGCACCTTCAGCCAAGGCGGCGGCGTCACTGTGTCGGTGCTGACATCATAGATCGCCGGCCGGGTCAGGTACTGCGCGATGCCGAAACCGATGAAACCGAGCGTGGGCGCCGCATAGACAAGGGCCGAGGCGGAGGCGATGCCACCGATCGCGGCCACCTGCCAAAGCCGCGCGAGCCCGACTACGGCAAGCAGGACGCCGAGCAGTGCAAAAGCACCGGAGAGCCCGACCAATCCAAGGAAATGCGGCGTCGTCAACGGGCCGAACCGGTGCGCCAGCAGGGACAGCGCGAAGATCGCAAAGGCTATGCGGGCAAAGCGGCGCGCCCAGTGGGCGGCATAGGAATAGGGGCGCTCGTACCGGACCATCATATAACGGAATCAATCCCCTGCATCGAAACAGACCAGCATTCTTAGACCATGGCCGGGGCCGTGAAAACAGGCAATAGGATGCGGCTGGAGACCTGGGCCGCGCGCCTGCAGCCACTTGCCGCAAAATCGCCATTCTCGTTAACCACCTATCAGAAACTGGAAATATGCCCGTACGCCGGCAAAAGTCGTCGCGAATCGTCAATCGGGGGGCAAGGGCCGACGCTGGGAACGCATCCGGCACGGCAAGATGGAGAGACATCATGGTCGCATCGCAAGCAGCCGTGGCAACAGCCACCCACGCAGCACCGCCTCCGCCGGCTGACGCCCGCATTCCCATGGCGCTGCTGGAGCTGGAGCTTTCGCTCGACGGTTTCTCCGGAAGCAAGGACGATTTCACCGCCTTCATCCGCACGGTTGCCGACAACGTCGGCGGCGAGTTTCTCTTTGCCTTGCCCGCTTCCGGCCTGGTCGACGATTGCCTGAGCATCGCGGTCCTTCGGCTCGGCGGGACCGAGGGCGACGCGTCGCCAATCCTGTTTGTCTGCCTCGAAGAAGAGGGCTCGACGATCCGGCTCGAGCACCCCGGCGAGAACACCCAGGATCTGAAAAGCTTTGCCGAATCCTTTGTTGGCGTGCTTGAGCGCATGTGACCATCCGGACTTGCCGAAAACGGATTGACGGTCGCCCAACGGCTGCCCCATCATGTCTTCATGCGATCGAATCGTGAATGCAAAATCCGTGTTGTGCGTTTCTGCCCTTGGCTTGTAGCTGCGCCGAAGCCTCGGCCCTCGATTGCACGATCCACCCTACCGATCTTTACAGCCATACCCGAAAAAATCAGGGTGGACACGACGGCCCGCCATGCGGCAGAGCTCTGTCCTGCAGGCGGCGGTAAAGACCTGAGCGACCGGTGTACCCAACAGCCTTCTGACAAAAGCTGAGGTTCGGGCACAAGCAAAGCCGGTCTTTCGCCGAGCCGATCTGCATCCGCTCAGGAGGCATGAATACGATGAAGACCAAACTGCTGACCCTTGCCGCCATCGGGCTCTTGCTTGCGGCCTGCCAGACGATGACGCCGGAAGAGCGGCGCGCCGCCGACGGCAACACCTGCGCCTCCTACGGCTTTCGGCGCGGCACCGATGCATTCGCCACCTGCCTGCAACGCATCGAGCTCGACCGCCGCGCCGAGCGGCGCAGCTACCGCTATGACAATGATGTGATGATGTGGGGTTGGAACCGGCCGGTCGTCATTGCACGCCCGGTTATCGTGCAGTCTAAGTAGCTCTGAAACGAGATGCCTACAGCGCCGCGCGTCTTGATAGACGCGCAAAGGTCGCTGTAGCACTTTGAATTACTGCATGTTTTTGTCCTTAAATCGAATAGGATTTAAGGAAACATGCAGTCGCCCCGGGCACCCTTGACCGGGGCGTTGAGGTTATGGCCGGTATCGATGCCGCCTCACGCCTTGCCGTTGATCGCCGCCTGTGCGGCGGCGAGCCGGGCTATCGGCACGCGGAAGGGCGAACAGGAGACATAGTCGAGGCCCGCTTCTTCGCAAAAGCGGATCGAGGCCGGATCGCCGCCATGTTCGCCGCAGATGCCGAGCTTGAGGCCGTTCTTGGTCCGGCGTCCGCGCTCCGTGGCGATCTGGATCAGTTCGCCGACACCGTCGAAATCGAGCGAGACGAAGGGATCCTGCTCGATGATGCCCTTCTGCTGATAGGTCGCCAGGAACTGCGAGGCGTCGTCGCGTGAAATGCCGAATGTCGTCTGGGTCAAGTCGTTGGTGCCAAACGAGAAGAAGTCGGCGGCTTCCGCAATCACATGGGCGCGAAGTGCCGCGCGCGGCAGCTCGATCATGGTGCCGACGAGATAGTCGATGTCGATGCCGGCTTCGCCGATCACCGCCTTTGCCACCGCATCGATGCGCTCCTTGACGTAGTCGAGTTCGGCGCGCAGGCCGACGAGCGGCACCATGATCTCAGGCACGACGGCAGCGCCGGTTTCGCGCGCGGCTTCGACCGCCGCCTCGAAGATGGCGCGAGCCTGCATCTCGGCGATCTCCGGATAGGAGATGGCCAGACGGCAGCCACGATGGCCGAGCATCGGGTTGAACTCGTGCAGCTGGTCGACGCGCTGACGCAGGGCTGACGGATCCAGTGACAAAACACCGGCAACATCAGCGATTTCCTCATCCGTCTTCGGCAGAAATTCGTGCAGCGGCGGGTCGAGCAGACGGATTGTCACCGGCAGCCCGTGCATGATGGAAAAGAGTTCGACGAAGTCCGAACGCTGCATCGGCAGCAGCTTGGCGAGCGCCAGCCGCCGCCCGGCTTCGTCTTCCGCCAGGATCATCTCGCGCATGACATTGATGCGGCCATCCTCGAAGAACATGTGCTCGGTACGGCAAAGGCCGATGCCCTCGGCACCAAAAGAGCGGGCGGCGCGCGCGTCGGCCGGCGTTTCGGCGTTTGTGCGCACGGTCATGCGGCGGCTGGCGTCCGCCCAGGCCATGATCTTTCCAAAATCGCCCGAAAGCTCCGGCTGGAGCATGGCGATCGCGCCCTTCAGCACTTGGCCGGACGAGCCGTCGATGGTGATGATGTCGCCCTTCTTCAGCGTCACGCTCGGCGTGATCAGCAATTCGTTGCGCAGATCGACGCGGATGCCGCCCGCACCGGAAACGCAAGGGGTGCCCATGCCGCGCGCAACCACCGCGGCGTGACTGGTCATGCCGCCGCGCGTGGTCAGAATGCCTTCGGCGGCGTGCATGCCGTGAATGTCTTCCGGACTGGTTTCGATGCGCACGAGGATGACCTTGCGGCCTTCCTTGTCGGCCTGGACGGCCTCTTCCGAGGTGAAGACCATTTCGCCGGTTGCAGCCCCCGGCGAAGCCGGAAGGCCGGAGCCGATGATATCGCGGCGCGCGTGCGGATCGATCGTCGGATGCAGCAACTGATCGAGCGAAGCCGGATCGATGCGGGCGACCGCTTCGTTCTTCGAGATCAGCCCCTCGTCCGCCATGTCGACGGCGATCTTCAGGGCGGCCTTGGCCGTCCGCTTGCCGGAGCGCGTCTGCAGCATCCAGAGCGTGCCGCGCTCGATGGTGAATTCGAGGTCCTGCATGTCGCGATAATGCCGCTCGAGCTTGTCGCAGATCGTGCGGAACTCGGCAAAGGCCTCCGGCATCAGCTTTTCAAGCGATGGCTTGTCGGAGCCGGACGCAATGCGGGCCGCCTCGGTGATGTTTTGCGGCGTGCGGATGCCGGCAACCACGTCTTCGCCCTGGGCATTGACGAGGAACTCGCCGTAAAGCTCGTTCTCTCCGGTCGAGGGGTTGCGGGTAAACGCAACGCCGGTCGCCGACGAATTGCCGAGATTGCCGAAAACCATCGCCTGGACGTTGACCGCGGTGCCCCAGGCCGCCGGGATGCTGTGCAGATGGCGGTAGGTGATGGCGCGCGGGTTCATCCAGCTGGAGAACACGGCGCCGATGGCGCCCCAGAGCTGGATTTCCGGATCCTGCGGAAACGGCTCGCCGAGCGTTTCCTCGATCGCGTCCTTGTAGCGTGTGATGACATGTTGCCATTCGACCGCGGAAAGTTCGGTATCCTGCTCGTGGCCGAGGCGGGCCTTCTCGTCTTCAAGGATCTCCTCGAAGATATCGTGGTCGACGCCCATGACGACGTCGCCATACATCTGTATGAAGCGGCGGTAGCTGTCCCAGGCAAACCGCGCATCGCCGGCGTCGTGACCGAGCGCATGCACGGACTGATCGTTGAGGCCGAGATTGAGGACAGTGTCCATCATCCCCGGCATCGAGGCGCGGGCGCCGGAACGCACGGAAAGCAGCAGCGGACGGTTGGTGTCGCCAAAAACCCGGCCGGTGACTTCCTCCATCCGGCGAATGCCTTCGCGGACCTGGTCGTGCAGGCCCTCGGGTATTTCGCGGCTATTGTCGAAATAGCTGTTGCAGGCATCGGTGATGATGGTCAGCCCCGGCGGCACCGGCAGGCCCAGACTGCACATTTCCGCAAGGTTTGCACCCTTGCCGCCCAGCCTGTCACGATCACCCGCACGCCCTTCGGCCTTGCCCCCACCGAAGGTGTAAACCCATTTCATCATGCCTGCTCTCCACCCAAAAACAGTCTTTTATGACGATTTACAGTATATGCTTCAGCCTGGAAATGCACCCGCCGAAGATTTATGCTGCATTGCATCATTTTTCCGACTGTCGAACGCACTGCGGCGGACTTCGAGGCTCAGCGGATCGTCGCGCGCACCATCTCCCCCTTGATGCAAATCAGAGGCCTGGCGCCGGGGATCGCCGTTCGCGAACTGTCGACCCAGGAGGCCGTCGCCATCACCCGATAATCAATGAAACTTGCCGCATCGAATCCGAGGTGAATGTCGAGTGCCTTGCCGGAGATCTCCACGGTCTCGGACTGCGAGGTCTTCTCATAGATCAGCCGCGCCCGCAGGGCGTCGACATCGAGCCTCACCTGTCCGACGTGCCCCTCGATCGAAACATCAGCTGCCTTGCCCTTGAGCGCCACACTCGAAAACTCCCCCTCAAGCGCGGCTTGGAACGCCGGTTGCTCCACAGAGATTGACGCTCCCTTTTTCAGGTTGGCGCGAAATGCGGTCCTGCACTCCTCCAATTCCGGCCAGGAGGGCGCTGCCACAACGATGTAAAGGGTCGAACCTTCGACGCGCATACGGGTCTCCGATACGCAATCGCTGTAGAACCAGCTGGAATAGAAGGGGGCAAACCAGCCGGACCGCCTGCTCTCGACCGAGGCGCTGAAGGGCAAAGTCTCATCGCTGGTGAGTTCGATTGCGCTTGCGTCGCCGGTGGCGACGATCGCCGTGACGCCGGTGATATCGATGTCCCTCGCCGATGTCTCGGCATTGCTCGCCAGGGCGAGGAGAAGGATGGGGGCGAGAACCATTGCTGGCGGTCCGATCAACATTTGACGCTCCATTCGTGCGGTCTGGCACCATCGCCGGACCGGAATAGCTCGCCTGAAATCGAACGCAGTCGCGACCTTGATCGCGTTTCGGGTCGACCCTGAACGCAATCAAGGGCATCATCCTGCCATCCGCCCACCTCCCTCCCGAAGAATTCTTCCGCTCATGCTGTTTGTACCGCTCCCCTTCGTCGTTTCCCTGCTGCTGATGATCGTGATTGTCCGGATGTTTTGGCAGCGCGGCGAGGCCATGACCTTCGAGCAACGCCTGTTCCTGCTGCTCGTGTGCGCTTATGCACTGCAATCCGTGCTGATCGGCATCCGATGGGGCTACGAAATCCGTACCATCCTCTTGGCACAGGCGATGCTTGCGACGTTCAACGCGGCGCTGGCATGGGTTTGCTTCAGCAGCCTTGCGAGCGATGGTCCGCCACGCCTGGGGCAAATCGCCTGGCACCTCCTGCCCCCGCTCATCGTCGGGGTCATGATGTTTGCCTGGCGCGATGCGGTCGGCACGGCGATCACCCTGTTCTTTCTCGGCTACGGGTTTGCCTTGCTCTGGCTTGCGCGGCGGGGCCCGAACGCACTGGTCGCCTCGCGGCTCGACGGCGTGCTTCGCTCATACCGATCGCTCAAGTTCACCGGGTGGGCGCTGATCGCCTCAGCGCTTAGCGACGTCGCCATCGGCTTCGACCAGCTGCGCAATGGAGGTGCCTATTCCGGCGCGATCGTTGCGGCAGGCAACGTACTCGCCCTGCTCATTCTCGGCACCGCCGCCTCGATCGCCAGCTTCGACACATCGACAGACAGCGGACGGGGGGACGCAGCGCCTTTGCCGCAAGAGCGCACTGCGACTGAAGAAGATGCCGAGATCGTGCGAAGCATCGACGACCTGATGCGCAGGAAAGCGCTCTACAAGGATCTCGAGCTCAACCTCTCGCGGATCGCCCGCAAGCTCGGCGTGCCGGCCCGGCGGATTTCCAATGCCATCAACCGGATCCACGGCATCAGCGTCTCGCAATATGTCAACAACTACCGGGTGGAGGAAGCCTGCCGGCTGCTTTCGGCGACCGACGAGGCAATCACGCAGATCGCCTTCGAGGCCGGCTTCCTGACGAAATCGAACTTCAACCGCGAGTTCCTGCGCGTCACCGGCCAGAGCCCTTCTTCGTGGCGCGAAGAGCAGCGCGTGCCCGAATTTCGCGAAGCGGCATAGAGCCTACTGCACGTTTCCTTAAATCGTATTCGATTCAAAACATGCAGCAATCCAAGGTGCTGCAGCGACCTTTGCGCGTCTAACAAGACGCGCGGCGCTGTAGTTTACCGCGTGGCGCTGACGCAATCGGCCCAGGACTGCACATTGCAGCATCCATCATAAATATCTAATATTACGAAGCGATGAGGGGCACATCGGCGAATATCCCGTCATGGCGATCCGTTTCAGTCCTGTGGGCTTGGAGGCAGGTCATGAAATGTCGTGCGAAACTGCGCTTTTCGATGCTGTCATTTCTGCTTTTGTTGTTTGCTGCGAGCCCAGTGTTCGGCGACAATGGCGGCAAGCGGCTGGCTCTGATCGTTGGCATGAGTAACTACGCGATCGCCGGAAGCTTGCCGAACGCGACCCGCGACGCCGAAGCCTTCAGCGGCTTCCTGCAGAGCAAAGGCTTTGAAGCGGACCTCGTGCTGAATGCAGACCGCAAGAGCTTTGCCGAGGCGCTCTCGCGCTTCGCCCGCAAGATCGGGCCGCAGGATATTGCACTGTTCTATTTTGCCGGCCACGGCATGCAGCTCCATGGCGAGAATTTTCTGATCGGCACGGATGCCAGGCTCGAAAGCGAGTTCGACGTGCCGGCGGAAACCGTGGCGCTGTCCGAGATCATCAATGCACTCGAAAAACGCGCCCGGATATCCCTGGTGTTCCTCGACGCCTGTCGCAACAATCCGCTCGCCAACAAACTGAATGTCGACGTCGATGGCGCCACGCGTGGCGGCGCCACCCGCGGACTTGCACCGATCGAAACGCAAGGTGCCGGTACACTGGTCGCCTTTGCGGCCGCCCCGGGACAGGTCGCTGCCGACGGCACCGACGGGCATTCACCCTTTACCCGCGCCCTGATCGCCAACCTCTCCGGCCCCGGGCTTGAGGTTGGCACCGCCTTCAAGCGCGTGGTTCGCGATGTGCGCAAGGACACGGGCGGCAAACAATCACCGCAGATCCTTTCGTCCCTGTCGCTGGAATTCTACTTCGGGCCGGAAACACCGACGGCGGCATCGACGCAGACGGCCCCCTCGACTGCCGTCGATCCGGCAGAGCTTGAAGCCGAAGCCGATTTCAAAAAGGCGCTTCGTGTCGGTACGCCGCGCATCTGGCGCTTCTTCGTCGCCAAGCATCGCACAGGCGAATATGCCGAACTTGGTAGGCAGGCATTGGCGCAGATCGACCCGGCGACAGCGCGGGGTCAAAATTCAACGCCGCAGACGATCGAGAGCCGGTTGCTTCCGAGCAAGGAAGCGCGGAGGAGCGTGCAGCTGGCGCTCGCGGCGACGGGGCTTGAGATCGGCACGGCCGACGGCGTCTTCGGCGAGCAGACCCGCACTGCCATCCGGCAGTACCAAAGCCGGAACCAGCAGCCGAGCAACGGCTTTATCAGCGAACGCACCGCCAAGGCACTTGGCATCGCCGTTTCGCAGGATATCGACGGCGTCTACAGCGCCACCAAGGCCCGCGAATACAAGATCGATGATTTGAGAGGGCTGGAGACCGACGGGCGGGTTCTGAGGGCAGTTGAATGCCTACCTCGCTACGACACTGTCTATGGTGCCTTCCAGGGGCATCTTTACGTCGTCGTGCGATACCTCTATGTCCCTGCCTCAGTCGCACAATATTGGGCCAAGAGTTGCGGCGCACATCTCGCTACAATCACTTCGGACGCAGAGAACGAGTTCGTCGCCTCACTCTTCAACAGCGACGAGAACTTCTTCAACACCGGATACGATCCGAATGGCGGCGTCAGCTACAAGATGGGTCCGTGGATCGGTCTCGTTCAAGCGTCCCAGGGCAGAGAGCCGCGCGGCGGATGGGGCTGGGACGACGGCGAGCCGCTGACGTACTCGAAATGGTTTGCCAACATGCCGAACGAGCACAAGAAGGGCGACGATGTTGGCATGTATTATGCTCACCGCGAAGGCAGAGCCGATCTTAAATCGCTGCGGGTAACGACTTGGGACGACATGGGTCCGCAAGACGCGACCGGGAGCTTCCTGCTTGAGTTCGAGTAGAGTTACACCACTTCCCTCAGCCGCTCTGCCGTCTGCAGGTCGACGGAAACAAGCTGCGACACGCCCTGCTCCGCCATGGTGACGCCGAACAGGCGGTTCATGCGGGCCATGGTGATCGGGTTGTGGGTGATGATGACGAAGCGGGTTTCGGTCGATGCCGCCATCTCGTCCATCAGGTTGCAGTAGCGCTCGACATTGTGGTCGTCGAGCGGCGCGTCGACTTCGTCAAGAACGCAGATCGGCGCCGGATTGGTGAGGAAGACGGCGAAGATCAACGCCATTGCCGTCAGCGCCTGTTCACCGCCCGACAGCAGCGTCATGGTCTGCGGCTTCTTGCCCGGCGGACGGGCAAGGATTTCAAGGCCGGCTTCAAGCGGGTCGTCGCTCTCGATCAATTGCAGCTCGGCCGTGCCGCCACCGAAGAGATGGGTGAAAAGCCGTTGGAACTGGGCGTTGACCACGTCGAAGGCGACGATCAGCCGCTCGCGACCCTCACGGTTGAGGTTCTGGATGGCGCTGCGCAGCTTGCGGATCGCTTCGATGACGTCGTCGCGTTCCTTCAGAAGCAGAGCGAGCCGCTCGGAGAGCTCCTTCTGTTCTTCTTCGGCCCGAAGGTTGACGGCGCCAAGACGCTCCCGCTCGATCTTCAGCCGTTCCAGCTCGCGCTCGACATTGCGCATGTCCGGCAGCGCCTCGTCGACGGCAAGCCCGGTCAGCCGCATAACCTCATGCGGAGCACAGGAGAGCGCCTCCTGGATGCGTGCCTCGATCTCGACCCGGCGCTCGCGGCCGGATACCAGCCGCTCCTCGGCGCGGCCGCGCTTTTCGCGCGATTCTGCCAACTCCGAAAGCGCGGTTGCGGCCATGCGGTCTGCCTCGCGCTGGCGACCCTCGGCCTCGGCCAGGATATCGGCGGCCTCGCGACGTGAAGCCTCGGCCTTCTGCAATTCGTTCATCAGCGCGCGCCGCTTGTCCTCGAACTCGTCGGGCGCATCCATCAGCTCCTCGACCTCGTCGCGCGCTTCCGCCTCGCGATCCCTGAGGGTGGCTATATGTTCTTCGGCGCTTGCCGCCCGTGCTTTCCAGGTCTGGCGTTCGCCTGATATCGCAGTGATCCGGCGCTGGCGCGCCTCGTTTTCGCGCGCAAGTCCGTCATGGGCCGCACGCCTTTCGGCAACCGCTGCCCGGTCGGCGGCGACATCTGCCGTTTGCGTGCGCAATTTCAGCTCAAGTTCTGAAAGGTCGGGCGCATCGGCAAGCGCGTCGTTGGCGGTCTCGATCTGCTCGGCGACCTCTTCAAGCTGGCTTTCAAGCTGGCTCTTGGTTTCGGCAACAACCGCGCGGCGACGCGAGAGATCGCCGGATGCGCGCTCGGCAGCGGCCAGCGCATCGCGCGCTTCGCCGAGCTGGCGCGTGATCATGCGCTGGGCGTCGCGCGCAAGCCTCAGCCGTTCATCCTCGGCGCGGATGCGCGAGCCGGCAGCGGCAAGATCAGCCTCGGCACGGCGGAGCGACTCGCCGGCGTCGTCCGCCTCAGTATCGAGTTCAGCAAGGCGGTTCTTCTGGGCCAGCCTTAGTGCTGCAGCACTTGGCGCTTCGGAACCGGTCACGTGGCCATCCCACCGCCAAACCGAGCCCTGCTTCGTCACCAGGCTCTGGCCGGGTTTCAACAGCGGCATCAGCCGCTCGGCCTCTGCCTCGCTGTCGACAATGCCGACCTGGCTCAAGGCACGCGTCAATGCCTGTGGCGCGCGAACGTGCTCGATGAGTGAGCGCGCCCCTTGCGGCAAGGCGGCATCGCCGGAATGATCGCCCGGTGTACGCCAATGGGCCGGTGCTGCGCTATCGAGCGGCGAATCGAGATCATCGCCAAGCGCTGCGCCAAGCGCCGTCTCGAAGCCGCGGTCGACCTTCATCTCCTCGACAACAGCCGGATAGTCGCCACCACCGGCCGCTTCGAGCATGCGACGGATCGTGCGCGCCTCGGTCTCGATGCCGTTCAGGATGGCCCGCGCCCGATCGACTGGCGGGCGGGCGTCGGCCTCGGCGCGGCGGGTTTCGGCGAGGGTCTCTTCGATGGCTGCGACAGTCGCCTCGGCCTCTTCTAGGGCGGCCTCGGCCACTTCGACCTGGCCCTGTTTTTCGTGCGGGTCGGGCAGCGTCGACATCTGCCGGTCGAGTTCGTCAAGATCGCGGGCCTGGTCGGAGAGCTGGCGCGCCAACCGAGCCTGCCGCTCCGAGAGATCGCGCAGCGCCCGCTCAAGCTGGTTGCGACCGGCCTGTGCCTCGGCACGCTCGGCCGTCAGCCGGCTGAGATCTGCTTCGCTCATGGAGAGCTTTTCGTTCGCTTCCTCGAGCCGTTCCCGGGCTTCGCTTGCCCGGTCGTCCGCCTCGGCGAGCAGTTCGCGCAGTTCTTCATCTTCTTCGTCGAGGCGAGCGAGAATACCGGCATTGTCGGCAACCAGGCGTTCCTCGCGGGCGATATCCTCGGCAAGCTGGGCCAGGCGACGCTGCAGCTCGTCGCGACGGCGCAGGATACGGCCAGCATCCTCCTCAAGCTGCGAACGGGCGATCTGCAGCCGCTGCAGTGCGGCCGCCAATTTCGCCTCGCTCTCGCGCAGCTCCGGCAGTTTCAGGCTGGAAATCGCCTGATCCTTGGCGGCCTGCATCTGGGCCTGCGCCTTTTCGGCGACGAGTGCCGTCACCTGGTTGAGTTGGCTGGTCGCCTCGGCTTCGGCTTCCTTGGCCTGAACCCAGCGGATGTGGAACAGGATCGCCTCGTGCTTGCGGATATCGGCAGAGAGCATCTTGAAGCGACTGGCCTGGCGCGCCTGCCGTTTCAGGCTCTCGATCTGGCTTTCGAGCTGAGAGGTGACGTCATCAAGGCGCTCGAGGTTGGTTTCGGCGGCTTTCAGCCGCAGCTCGGCCTCATGCCGGCGCGAGTGCAGGCCGGAAATACCGGCCGCCTCTTCCAGAAGCTGGCGCCTGGCCTGCGGCTTTGCCGCAATCAGCTCGCCGATGCGGCCCTGGCCGACCATCGACGGCGAGCGAGCGCCGGTGGACGCGTCGGCAAACAGCAGCTGCACATCCTTGGCGCGCGCTTCCTTGCCGTTGATCCTGTAGACCGAGCCCTGTTCGCGCTCGATGCGGCGCGTCACCTGGATTTCGTCGCTGTCGTTGAAGGCGGCAGGCGCGGTGCGATCGCTGTTGTCGAGGTAGAGGCCGACTTCGGCGGTGTTGCGCGCCGGGCGATTGCCGGAGCCCGAGAAGATCACATCGTCCATACCGGACGCGCGCATGTTCTTGTAGGAGTTCTCCCCCATAACCCAGCGCAATGCCTCGACAAGGTTCGACTTGCCGCAGCCGTTCGGGCCGACGATGCCGGTCAGACCGCGCTCGATGATGAATTCGCTGGGTTCGACGAAGGATTTGAAGCCAAGCAGGCGAAGCTTGTTGAACTTCATGCGGCAAACGCTGGCGCGGAACGCCCCTCTTCACCCGGCCCCAGGGCATGAAAAACGGGCGCACGGCTGCTGCCGTCGCCCGTTTTCAGGAAAAGCGAAGGATCAGAGCTTGCTGTCGATGAGGGCCGACATGACGTCAACCGACATATCCCCAGAATAGTGCTCTCCATTGACGAAGAAGGTCGGCGTCGATTGTACGCCAAAGTCCTTTGCGCCCCGCTGCATAACTGCGTTCACATCATCCAGAAGTTTTTGGTTCGTCAAGCAGGACTCGAAGCTCTCCTGTGTAAAACCGGCAAGTTTGGACATCTGCAGCAATGCGTCGCGACCATTCTGAGCGGCAGCCCACTGCTGCTGCTGCTTGAACAGCATCGAGATCATCGGGAAATACTGGCCCTCTGGGGCGCAGCGCGCCAGCATGAAGGCGGCAGCAGCGCGCGGATCGAACGGGAATTCGCGCAGGACGAAACGAACCTTGCCGCTGTCGATGTACTTCGTCTTGATCGCTTCGAAGGTGTTGTTGTGGAAGGCGGCGCAATGCGGGCAGGTCATCGACATGTATTCGACGATCGTTACCGGGGCGTTGGCATCGCCGACCGCCATTTCCGGCAGCGCTCCGGGCTCGAGCAGCTTGGCCATGTCGACGGAGCCTTCCGAGCTCGGCAGCTCGACCTTTGCCGGAGCGGCGGTCGACTGGGCAACTTCGGTGCCGGCGGGCTTGGCTTGCGCGGTCGTTGTCGGAGCAGCCGTCGTCGAAGCGGTCGTCATCGCGTCGGCCGGCTTGGCGTCGGCCTTGGCGGCCGTTTCCGTGGTTTCGGTCGGGGTCGCCGAAGCCTGCTCCTTCTTCTCGTCGCTGCAGGCGGCAAGCACAAGAGCGACGGTCGCGATGGCAACACCGCTGAGCAGGCGTTTCGAAAGGTTCATTGCGGAAGCGGACATGAATTTTACCCGTGTTCGGAGGGAATTGCAGTGCGGATTCGATATCTTGCCGCGCGCGGGGCGGCAAGGGGCAGCGTTTCAACAGAATTCAAAGAATTGTGACCGCCTGATGGTGCTGGCCTAACGCCGGCGTGGAGACATGACTGCGGTCCCGAGCCGTCGCAGCGCCGCCTTCAGCTCTTCGCTCTCGATACCCTCGACCATGGTTTCGAGTTTGCGGGCCGGTTCGCCGGAAAGCGGGCTTGGCTTGCGATTGCGTTTTGGCGGCGGCGATACCGGCTTTTGCACGATCCGCAGCTGGCCGATGGCATAAAAGCCGAAGAAGCCGTTGATACGCTGGATCAGCTCGCCCTGTGCATGGGTGAGGAAAAGCGCACGCGCGCCCTCGCAGGCAACGGTGAGCACGCCGGGCTGATGGCCGCCCTCGCCGGCAATCTCCGAGGCGCGTCGCGGCCAGGCGATCTTTTCCGGCCGGGTGCAGTCGGCAAAGTCCGCGCCGGCGATCTCGTCCCAGGAGCCGAGCAGCATGGTGTTGATGCCGGCGCGCTTGGCGAGCACCGGATCGATCAGGCCGTTGGCGACCTCGCTGATCTGGACCACACCCCTGCGGGACTTCTGTTCACTCACGAACGCGACTTTCTGTATGCAATGTCGATTGAGCCTTGATGCGCCGGCTCGCCTTCTCCAAGTATAGGCCGGAAAAGGAACTTCCGGCAAATCATGGCAAATACGATCACGGCGGCGAAGGCCGCTCCGCTTCTTCTTGAATGGTACGACCGGCACCACCGCGAGCTTCCGTGGCGGGTCTCGCCGTCGATGGCGCGGCAAGGCGTGGTCGCGAACCCATACCATATCTGGATGTCGGAGGTCATGCTGCAGCAGACGACCGTGCAGGCGGTGAAGGCCTATTTCGAGAAGTTCCTGACCTTGTGGCCGGCGGTCGAAAATCTCGCCGCCGCCGACAATGAAGACGTGATGAAGGCCTGGGCCGGCCTCGGCTACTACGCACGGGCGCGCAACCTGAAGAAATGCGCCGAGGCCGTCGCCCGCGATCATGGCGGCCGTTTCCCGGACACGGAAGAAGGGCTGAAGGCCCTGCCCGGCATCGGCGACTATACGGCCGCCGCCGTCGCCGCCATCGCCTTCAACCGCCAGAGCGCCGTACTTGACGGCAATGTCGAGCGGGTGATCTCGCGGCTCTATGCCATCGAAACGCCGCTGCCGGCGGCCAAGCCGGAAATGCGTAGCCAAGTCGCGGCCTTGACGCCCACCGACCGGCCCGGCGATTTCGCCCAGGCGATGATGGATCTCGGCGCGACGATCTGCACGCCGAAGCGCCCCGCCTGTTCGCTCTGTCCCTTCCGGCCACACTGTCTGGCGCTTTCCGTCTCCGACCCCGAGACTTTTCCGCGCAAGGCAAAGAAGAAGGACAAGCCGCTGAGGCTCGGCGCCGCCTTCGTGGCGATCGATGCCCGCGACACGGTCTATCTGCGCAAGCGCAGCGAAACCGGCCTACTCGGTGGCATGACCGAAGTGCCCGGCACGGCGTGGACGGCGCGGCAAGACGGCGAGACTTCAGTCGAGGCCCAGCCCTTTGCGGCGGCCTGGGAAGACTGCGGCACGATCACCCATGTGTTTACGCATTTCGAGTTGCGCCTGTCGGTCTACCGGGCCAATGTCGCGCGCGCCGAGACCGGAAACGACGGCTGGTGGGAGCCGGTCGCTTCGCTGAAAACCCAGGCGTTGCCGACGGTTATGAAGAAGGCGATCGCCCAGGCGATACCAGATGCCTTCAAGGCCGAGCGCGTCTAGCGTAGACGCGCGGCGCTGTAAAAGTTCGTAAAGAGGAACAGGTTCATGAGCAGCATCGAAATCCGCCACATCGTCTTCGACATCGGCAGGGTGCTGATCCACTACGACCCGAATCTGCCTTTCAGCCGCATCATTCCCGACGAGGCCGAGCGGCAGTGGTTCTTCGCCAATGTCTGCTCCCACGACTGGAACATCGAGCAGGACCGCGGCCGCTCCTGGGAAGAAGCCGAGGCTCTGCTGATCAAGGATCACCCTGAACGGGAAGAGCATATCCGCGCCTTCCGCAAGCACTGGCAGGAGATGGTCCCGCACGCCTATGTCGAAACGGTTTCCCTGATGGAGAACCTGATCGCCGAGGGGCGCGACGTGACGATGCTGACCAACTTCGCCTCCGATACGTTCCGCGAGGCGCTGCAGCTCTATCCGTTCCTCACCCTGCCGCGCGGCGTCACCGTGTCGGGCGATGTCGGCCTGATCAAGCCGGATGTGGCGATCTACGAGACTCATGCCCGCAACTTCGACCTCGATCCGCCAGCGACACTGTTCATCGACGACAGCATGCCCAATGTCGAGGGCGCGCGCCTCGCCGGCTGGTACGCGGTGCATTTCACCGACCCGGAGAAGCTGAAGGCCGATCTCGCGGCCTATGGCATCCAGCGCTGACATGGCAGCGCGCCAATAGCTGGAAGTCCCCGAGGTTGAGGGAAACATACAAACGCCCGGAAACCTTGCGGATTCCGGGCGTTTAAAGCTCTCCTTCCGGGACTGAAGGTACAAAAACCGGGCAGAGGGCTTTTCGAAGGACCTGGCGGAACTGGTTGATCAGTTCAGTTTTGCCAGGTCATTTCGAATGACGGTTCTGAGTTCGTCGATGGGCTTCAGGATGTTCCCATCTTCGAAGTGCCAGAATGTCCATCCATTGCAGGCATCCAGACCCTGGACCTTGGCGCCCAGGCGATGAATGGAGCCGGCCTCGCCACCGGAGGCAAGCGTGCCGTCGGCGCGCACGATGGCACTATGACGCCGCCTGGCGTCGGTCAGGACGGTGCCGGGCTTGATCAATCCGCTTTCGATCAGCGTATTGAATGCCACGCGCGGCTCGGCCTTCTTGCCGGTCATCACAGAAAGCATGGCCTTGCCGAGCGGCTCGACGGCGTCGATGCGCGCCGATGCCGCGTCGATGTAATCCTGTTCGCGCTCGATACCGACGAAGTGACGGCCGAGGCGCTTGGCAACGGCGCCGGTGGTGCCGGAGCCGAAGAACGGATCGAGGATGACGTCGCCGGGCTTGGTCGATGCCATCATGATGCGGGCAAGCAGCGCTTCCGGCTTCTGGGTCGGGTGCACCTTCTTGCCATCGTCGCCCTTGAGGCGCTCGTGACCCGAGCAGATCGGAAACAGCCAATCGGAGCGCATCTGCACGTCGTCATTGGCCGCCTTCATTGCATCGTAGTTGAAGGTGTAGCCCTTGGCGCTGGCGTTCGGCGTCGCCCAGATCAGCGTTTCATGGGCGTTCTGGAACCGGCGGCCCTTGAAGTTCGGCATCGGGTTGGTCTTGCGCCAGATGATGTCGTTGAGGATCCAGAAATGCAGGTCCTGGAGGATGGCGCCGACGCGGAAGATGTTGTGGTAGGAGCCGATGACCCAAAGCGTTCCGGTCGGCTTCAGCACGCGACGGCAGGCAAGCAGCCAGGCGCGGGTGAAGGCGTCATAGGCTTCGAAGGAAGCAAACTGGTCCCACTCGTCATCGACGGCGTCGACGACCGACTGGTCGGGGCGGGTCAGCATGCCGCCAAGCTGCAGGTTGTAGGGCGGATCGGCGAAAACGACATCCACCGAATTGTCGGGAAGCGCATTGAGCGCTGCCACGCAGTCACCCTTGATGATGGAATCGAGCCAGCCCAGCGGACGGGTGGAACGGGAGACTTCGGCAAGCGAAACAACTGATGACATGGACAACTCGCAAATACGCTTACTCGGGACGGACTATGGAGCGTATGGTTACCGAAGATGGTTACCAAAGCCTGAAGGTCATCAGGAAAAATTTTGTAATTGCGATGCATAGCCAACCGCTTGGCATGCCGATGGCCCTCAAGCCTCGTGGAAGGCGCGGCTGTCGACCGGCGCCTGATGCCGCTCGTTCATGCCATAGTCGCGAACGACTGACGCGATGCGCAGACGGTAGTCGGCAAAGACGCCGTGACGGCCGGCCTCCTGGGCGGCGCGGTGCTCGGCGCCGTTGCGCCATTCCTTAACGGCGGCCTCATCGCGCCAGAACGAAAGCGACAGGACCTTGTTCGGATCGGCAAGGCTTTGAAAGCGCTCGATCGAGATGAACCCGTCGATGCCGTCCAGCAGCGGGCGCAGGTCGGCGGCGATGCCGAGATAGGTATCGCGACGACCCTCGGCCGGCAGTACTTCAAAGATAACGGTGATCATGAGCTCAGTCCCTTCCAGCCGGTGACGAAACGTTTTTCAGGAAGATGCGATCCTCCTTCAGAATAAAACGCTCTTTGCGCGCGAATGCGTAGTTCTCGCTGCCCAGAGGGTCGGCGGCAAGCCGGGCGCGATAGGCCTCATAGGCAGCAAGGCTGTCGATATTGTAGACGCCATAGGCGGTTGTCGCCGAACCTTCGTGCGGCCCGAAATAGCCGATCAGGTCGGCGCCGCAGCGCGGGATCGCCTCACCCCAGTTGCGGGAATAGGCGGCGAATTCCTCCTTCTTGAAGGGGTCGATTTCGTAGCGGATGAAGCAGGTGATCATCTTGAGTTCCTCGTGTTTGTCTTTCGATGAACCCACTATGCCCGCTTGCCGGCCTTTGATGCTTCGATTACCATCGAAGTATGAAGGAAGGTCCAGACATCGCACTCATCGGCTCGCTGATCGGCGACCCTGCCCGCGCCAACATGCTGACCGCGCTGATGGCCGGGCGCGCACTGACGCCGACGGAGCTTGCGGCCCATGCCGGCATCACGCTGCAGACGGCGAGTTCCCATCTTTCCAAGCTCGAGGCCGGGGGCCTGCTGACCCAGCGTAAACAGGGCCGTCACCGCTACTACCAGCTGGCCGAAGACGAGGTCGGGCTGATGCTAGAGAACCTCATGGGATTTGCCGCCAGCCGCGGCATGAACCGGCATCGCCCCGGGCCCAGGGATCCGGCCCTGCGCAAGGCCCGTGTCTGCTACAACCACCTAGCCGGTGACTACGGCGTGCGCATGCTCGACAGCCTGATCGCGGCGAAACAGATCGAGGTCGCCGGCGACGATCTCGCCTTGACCGATACGGGCCAGATCCGCATCGAGGCGCTCGGCATAAGCTACGCATCGCTGAAGAAATCCCGCCGGCCAATCTGCCGAACTTGCCTCGACTGGAGCGAGAGACGCTCGCATCTGGCAGGCTCGCTGGGCGAGGCGCTGCTGACGCTGTTCATCGACAAGGGCTGGGCAAAACGCGAGAACAACAGCCGCGCCATCCGCTTCACCGATAGCGGCGAAAGGGCCTTTTCAGACCTCTTCCCGCAGTGAACACGGGTCCGTGCCTGCTCGCACCAGAACATCCCTAAAACCGCTATCGGCAACGCGGCTACAGAGGCCGGCCCATTCGCATTCGACACAGACCGCCGCGGCCTTTCCGTCGGCGACTGATCTGTCGAGGATGTTCGCGATGGCCGCGAGTGCAAGACTGTCTCGCCGTGCAATGCTGTCTTCCCGGCAATGGGCACCGGCGTCACACAACATCGGCACGCAAATATCGTCCGGGCCGTCGACAACCGTGACGCTTTCACCTGACGACAGGCGTTCGGCGATCCTGACATAGTTGCGCGTGAACGTGGGCGTGTAGCCCTCGCCCACGAAGGTCAGCAGGCACAGCAGATGGTGCCCGCGCAGCTGGACCGTCAAAGCAGGTCCGTCGGCTTCTGCACATAGCGCTGGACGGCTTTCAGCACGGCCGCCGCAAGTGCCGACTTCAGCACCGCGCCGAGCACGAAGGGCGCAGCACCGAGTGCGATTGCCTGTTCGAAACCGATCAACGTCGCAAGCCAGGCGGCGCCAACTGCAAGGCACAGCATGTTGGCGGCGAAATGGGCGGAGAAGCTCAGGACAACGCGATCGCCGGTCCAGCCGCGCTGTGCCAGCCAGCCGGCGATACCAGCGACCAAAGGAAAGGCGGCGAGATAACCGGCCGTCGGCCCTGCGAAATGGGCAAGACCGCCGGCGCCATTGGCAAGAACCGGAAGCCCGAGCATGGCCTCAGTCAGCCAGGTAAGGACGGTGGCAACGCCAAGCCGCCAACCATAGATGACGCCGATCATCGTGATGGCAAAGGTCTGCATGGTCACCGGCACCGGGACCATCGGCACGCTGATCTGCGAGGAGAGCGCGAGAAAGCCGGTGCCGAGAAGCACGAACAGCGCCTTGACCGGCCAGGCTTTACCGTCGAGGCGGAGCGGATCGAAGAGGGGCGCGTGGGCGGAAGCGAGATTGGACATCTGGGTCTCCGTGGGTTGCATTCACGATTATAGATAATTTTTTATTCTATCTATAAGATGGCCGCACTAGCCCCGACTGACGTACCAGTCAATCCGAGACGAACCGACAACGGCGCGCAAAATCGCACGTCGATTCCATCAACAGACTGAAAAACAAGGCAAATAAATTATCTATAATTTTGCGCCCATGGCGGCGACCCAAGCGTAACGGTTGCGCTCAAAGACCTATCCGACGATGGAAAACGCCTCTCGCGTCTCGCCGGCAGCTGTCTTGACCGGCGTCTTGCCAATCCAGCCGACATGGCGCGCGAGGATTTTGGCTGCCTCGTCGCCCCGCCCTTCCCGCAAGGCGGCAAGGATCGCGCGGTGGTCATGGTCGGTGCGCGCTTCCCAGCTGCTCCTCCAGGCCGAAAACAGAAAGCGGGCGCTGGCGGCATGCAGGTCGTCGATCGAGGCGAGCAGTCGCGGCATGCCGCAGGGCTCCAGGATCAGCCGATGGAAAGCGCGGTTGGCAGCCTCCCAGGAACGGACGTCGCGCGACGTGTCCGCGGCGACCGTTGCCGCCTCGGCACGATCGAGGATGGCAGCGGTCAGATGTGGGATCGCATGGCGCAGCGCCAGCACCTCGAGAACCGCCCGCATTTCGGCGACCTCGCGGACTTCCTTGAGGTCGAACGCCGCAACACGAACGCCGCGACGTGGCTCGCTGACGGCAAGCCCCTGCGCCTCCAAAAGCCGGAACGCTTCGCGCACCGGCACGTGGCTGGCGCCGAATTCCTCGGCGATGTGATCCTGGCGCAGGCGCTCGCCCGGCGTCAGCACACCCGAGATGATCCTCTCGGCCAGTACCCGGCTGATGCGGCTTGCGATCGTATCGTCCCGTTGCTTGTTCATCGGCTACAGATAGAGGTGCCGGCAGGACCTGTCGAGCAAGCGACTGCGGCCTTTCGACGATTTCCAAAGGTTGAGATTTCGGCCGCCATCGTATAAACCTTCGGCGTACAAAAGCACGCGCCGCGAAAGCGATCTCCCCCTGCCTGTGGCGCCTCCTTCTCCCAGGGAAACTGACCTAAATGAACGGTATCGACCTCATCATCTTCGATTGCGACGGCGTTCTCGTCGATTCGGAAATCATCGCCTCGGAAGTCGAGGCGGCCCTTTTGACCGAAGCAGGCTATCCGATCAGCACCGAGGAGATGGCAGAGCGCTTTGCCGGCATGACCTGGCAGAACACGCTGCTGCAGATCGAAAAGGAAGCGAGCATCCCGCTTTCGGCCTCGCTCATCAGCAAGGTCGACACGATCCTCGACGAACGCCTCGCGCGCGATCTCAAGATCATCGAAGGCGTCAAGCCGATGCTGGCGCAGCTGACGCTGCCGCACTGCATCTGCTCCAACTCGACCTCGGCGCGGCTCGCGATGATGCTCGGCAAGGTCGGGATCAAGGATCATTTCGGCCGCCATATCTATTCCGCCCGCGACCTTGGAGCGGACCGCGTCAAGCCGAAGCCGGACATCTTCCTGCACGGCGCCAAGCAGATGGGCGTCGCCCCTTCCCGCATCCTGGTCATCGAGGACTCCGTTCACGGCATCCATGGAGCGCGCGCAGCGGGCATGCGCGTCGTCGGCTTTACCGGCGGCTCGCACACCCATCCCTCGCATGCCGACCAGCTGACCGATGCCGGCGCCGAAACGGTGATTTCCCGCATGTCGGCGCTGCCGGGCGTGATCGCCGCTCTATCCGAGTGGTCGGAGTCGATGACGGCCTGATCCGGCAAAGCCGGGCGCTAGCCGCTACAGACCCTTTCGCTCCGGATGTTCACCGGGGCGGGAAAAAGCTCTCGGCCATCACGGCGGGCGTCCGATTAGGCGCCGAGGGACAGGATGTCACATTGATGTGCCATGGCTGTCCCTCCGAAGATCTCCCCGGTTTTCGCACCGCGCACGAGGGCCATATCAGCCAAGCCCCTCAGGGGTATTTCTAGGAGGAAACATCATGCGTCTTTCAATGTTGACGGGCCTGACCCTGGCGGCCAGCGTTGCCTTCGGGCCGTTCGCCTTTGCCGATATCACCGTTGGCGTCATCACGCCGCTCACCGGCCCGGTCGCGGCCTATGGCGAGCAGGTCAAGAACGGCGCGGAAGCTGCCGCGGAGGAGATCAACAAAGCCGGCGGCATCAACGGCGAAAAGATCGTGCTGAAGATGATGGACGATGCCGGCGACCCGAAGCAGGCCGTATCGGTAGCAAACCAGGCTGCTGGTGAAGGCATCCACTTCGTCGTCGGTCCGGTGCTTTCAGGCACCTCGATGGCGGCGTCCGACGTTCTCGCCGAAAACGGCATCCTGATGATAACGCCGACGGCGACCACGCCCGATCTGACCACCCGCGGTCTGTGGAACGTGCTGCGCACCTGCGGTCGCGACGACCAGCAGGCTGAGGTTGCCGCTGCCTATGTGGTCAAGAACCTTAAGGACAAGCGCGTCGCCGTCCTGCACGACAAGGCTCCCTACGGCAAGGGCCTCGCCGACGGCTTCAAGAAGGGGATCAACGCAGGCGGTATCACCGAAGTCGTCTACGAAGGCCTCAACCCGGGCGACAAGGACTTCAGCGCCATCGTCACCCGTCTGAAGGCGGAAAAGGTCGATGTCGTCTACTTCGGCGGCTATCATCCGGAAGGCGGCCTGCTCGCACGCCAGATGCGCGACCAGGGTGTGACAGCGCAGATCTTCGGCGGCGACGGCCTGTCGAACACCGAGTTCTGGGCGATCGGCGGCGACGCTGCGACCGGCACGATCTACACCAACGCAAGCGACGCGACCCGCAACCCGGCGTCGGCTCCGGCCGTCGAGGCACTGAAGGCGAAGAACATTCCGGCCGAAGCCTTCACCCTTAACGCCTATGCGGCAGTGCAGGTCCTGAAGGCCGGCATCGAAAAGGCCGGCTCCGCCGAGGATGCGACCGCCGTTGCGACCGCGATCAAGTCCGGCGAAGCGATCGACACCGTGCTCGGCAAGCTCACCTACGGCGAAGCTGGCGACCTCACCTCGCAGGCTTTCTCGCTCTACAAGTGGGAAGGCGGCAAGAGCGTCGCTGCCGAGTAATCCGGTACAGTCACCAAATGAAAACGCCGGGGCTTGCCCCGGCGTTTTTCGTTTCAGGCAGCTGCTACAGCGCCGCGCATCTTAATTAGACGCGCAAAAGTTGCGTAGCACTTTGAATTGCTGCATGTTTTTATCCTTAAATCGAATAGGATTTAAGGAAACATGCGGCAGAGCCGCTTACTTCTTGCGCTTTGCCGGCGGACCTTCGTCGAAGCCGACGAAGACCTTGGCGTTGGAGCCTGCGCCGGCCGGGAGCGCGACGTCCGTCTTGGTGAAGACGAACTGCGTCGAGCCGTTTGCCGGGATCTCAACGACATGCTGCGTCAGCTCGGAATAGAGCGTCTTGTCTTCGTCGACCGCTGCGACGCGGATCGGCATTGTGATCTTGCCGGGACCGCCTGCGGGACCGCTGACGACCCGACCCTGAACCACGACGGTCACCGTGAGCGCGGTTTCGCTCTGCACGCATTGCCGCGTCGTATCGGCGAGCGACGCCTGATAGATGACCTTGGTCGGATCGTCCTTGCCGCCCTTGGCGTAGGTGCGGAACGACGAGGTGCCTTCTCTCAAAACCACCTGCGGGCATGCAGCCTGGACAACGGCCGGCGTAGCTGCTGCGGCACTGCCGCCCGCATCGATCGCTCCGCCGGATTGCGTCTTGTTACAGCCGGCGAGGATCGCGAGAAAGGATATTGCGAGGACAGGCCGGGATACTTTGCCAAACACGTTGAACAACCTCTACTGAACCGGTTGAAACTCCTTGACCGAAATCTCGGCCGGAAGGCCTTTCATGGCCTTCGGGCATCGTCTATAGCAGCGGCGAATTGAAAAATCGATCGGGTCAGCCATCTCGATCGGAATTTTCCGAAACGACGCTCGGGCCGGAAATTGCATTGGTGACAAGAATGCGTGGGGACTTTGTCAAGGACTGACGCAATAAGACAGACGCGCTGCGGCCGGTTCGCATAGGGTCGCCGCGATCCGAAGGCAAGACGAAGGACTAGGATGGTGAAGTATATCTCGACGCGCGGCGAGGCCGCCCCTCTCGGCTTCTGCGATGCGCTGCTTGCGGGCCTTGCGCGCGACGGCGGTCTCTACCTTCCCAGGGAATGGCCGACGCTGTCGAAGAAAGAAATCCGGGCGCTGCGCGGCAAGTCCTATCAGGATATCGCCTTTGCCGTGCTCGAGCCCTTCATCCACGGTGAGATCCCCTCAGCGAAGTTTCGCGAGATGATCGACGAGGCTTACGCGACCTTCCGTCATCCCGCCATCGCGCCTCTCGTCCAGACCGGCCCCAATGCCTTCGTCATTGAGCTGTTCCACGGCTCGACGCTTGCGTTCAAGGACGTGGCGATGCAGCTGCTGGCCCGCCTGATGGACTATGTGCTCGCCGAGCGCGGTGAACGGGCGACCATCGTCGGCGCGACTTCGGGCGATACCGGAGGTGCTGCCATCGACGCCTTTGCCGGTCGCGAACGTACTGACATCTTTATCCTCTTCCCGCATGGCAAGGTCTCTGCCGTTCAGCAGCGCCAGATGACGACATCGAAGGCCGGCAACGTCCACGCCATCGCCGTGAAAGGCAATTTCGACGATTGCCAGAACCTGGTCAAAGGCATGTTCAACGACGCGGCCTTCCGCGATCGCGTCAAGCTTTCGGGCGTCAACTCGATCAACTGGGCGCGGATCATGGCCCAGATCGTCTATTACTTCACGACGGCGATCGCGCTCGGCGGCCCGGACCGCAAGATTTCCTTCACTGTGCCAACAGGCAATTTCGGCGATATCTTCGCCGGCTACGTCGCCAAGCGCATGGGCCTGCCGATCGACAAGCTTGTTGTCGCCACCAATGAAAACGACATTCTCGCCCGCACGCTGAAGACCGGCCGCTACGAAATGCGCGGGGTCAAGGCGACCACGTCTCCGTCGATGGACATCCAGATCTCGTCCAATTTCGAACGGCTTCTGTTCGAAGCCAACGATCGCGATCCGGCCGAAGTCCGATCCGCGATGGACAGCCTCAAGCAATCAGGCTCCTTTGCCATCCGCGAAAAGGCGCTGAAGGCGATCCGCAAGGAGTTCCAGGCCGGGCGCGCCTCCGAAAAGGACGTCGCCAGGACCATTGCCAAGACCTTGGAGAAAACCGGCTACCTGCTCGACCCGCACAGCGCCATCGGCGTCTTCGTGGCGGCCAAGCACGAGAAGGCGTCGGCCCCAATGGTGACGCTTGCAACCGCCCATCCCGCGAAATTCCCCGACGCCGTAAAATCGGCAAGTGGTATTGACCCGGCGCTTCCGACGTGGCTTGCTGACCTGATGAACAGGGAGGAGCGTTTCGATATCCTGGATGCGGATTTGAAGAGCGTCGAGACCTTTATCGGCGAGCGCACCCGTCTCCAGGGGTAAGAACGAGAAGAAACGTATGATGAAAGTTGAGTGCACCCGGCTCCCTTCCGGGTTGACGGTGGTAACCGAGCAGATGCCGCACCTTGAAAGCGTGGCGCTCGGCGTGTGGATCAAATCGGGCTCACGCAACGAAACCGTGGGCGAACACGGCATCGCTCATCTGCTTGAGCACATGGCTTTCAAAGGCACCGGCCGGCGCACCGCCCGCCAGATCGCCGAGGAAATCGAGAATGTCGGCGGCGAAGTCAACGCCGCGACCTCGACCGAAACGACATCCTATTACGCACGCGTCCTCAAGGATCACGTGCCGCTGGCCGTCGACATCCTTGCCGACATCCTCACCGAATCGAGCTTCGACGAGGAAGAGCTGCGCCGTGAAAAACAGGTGATCCTGCAGGAGATCGGCGCTGCCGACGACACGCCCGACGATGTCGTCTTCGATCGTTTCGCCGAAACTGCCTATCGCAACCAGACGGTCGGACGCCCGATCCTCGGCACGCCGGAGACGGTGATGTCGTTCTCCGCCAACCAGATCCGCCAATATCTCGGCCGCAACTACACCACCGACCGGATGTTCGTCGTCGCGGCCGGCGCCGTCGAGCACGAGGCTTTCGTGCGCCAGGTCGAGGAGCGCTTCTCGACGCTGCCGCGCACGCCGCTGGCAACGCCGGTTCTCGAAACCGCGATCTATACTGGCGGCGAAAGCCGCGAGACCCGCGACCTGATGGACGCGCAGATCCTGCTCGGGTTCGAAGGCAAGGCCTATCACGCCCGCGACTTCTACTGTTCGCAGATCCTCGCCAACATCCTCGGTGGCGGCATGTCTTCGCGCCTATTCCAAGAAGTGCGCGAGCATCGTGGCCTCTGTTACTCGGTCTATGCCTTCCATTGGGGCTTCTCCGATACCGGCATCTTCGGCGTGCATGCGGCAACCGGCGGCGAGAACCTGCCGGAGCTGATGCCCGTGATTGTCGACGAACTGCGCAAGTCGTCGATGAACATCGAACAGCAGGAAATCGAGCGCGCCCGCGCCCAGATCCGCGCCCAGCTGCTGATGGGCCAGGAAAGCCCGGCCGCACGCGCTGGCCAGATCGCCCGCCAGATGATGCTTTATGGCCGCCCGATCCCGAACGACGAACTGATGGAGCGCCTGTCTGGCATTACCATCGAGCGTCTGACCGATCTGGCAGGTCGCCTGTTCTTCGACACCGCCCCGACGCTGTCGGCGATCGGACCACTCGAACAGCTGGCGCCGATGAACGACATCCTGTCGTCACTGACAGGAAAAACCACCGTCGCGCACGCCGTCGCAAGCTGATCCGGACCACCGGATCTCGGCCGGGACTGCCATGGCGCCCGGCCGGCGAAGTGTTTGCGACTTTTCGTAAAATCGGATTCGATTTGTGCGCAAAGTTGTGCAACGCTCGGATTTGCGACAGCGCAAAGGGCGCCGTGCGCCGGGCGGTTAAGGATCTTCCGCGCGTTCAACTGGAAGGCCTCGGAGGCACATATGACACGATCGGTTTTTCGGTTCCTGTCGCGACAGCCCGAGACGATCGAGATCGCCAACCAGGATTACCTGCTCCGCCTCCCCCGTTACGCCGATTATCGCCAATGGTACCACCTTCGAAGCGAGAGCCGCGGCTTTCTGGAACCGTGGGAACCGACCTGGCGCGCCGACGAAATGACGGAAAGCGCCTTTCGCGGCCGCGTCATCCGCAATGAGCAGGAATTCGCATCCGGCCAGGCCGTACCGCTTTTTCTTTTCCACAAGCCCGCGGAGACCCTGCTCGGCGGGATCACCATCGGCCACATCCGTCGCGGTGCCGGGCAAAACTGCATGATCGGCTACTGGATGGGCGAGCGTCATGCCGGCCACGGCCACATGTTTGCCGCCCTCAAGCTTGCGATTCCCTACATCTTTTCGAGCCTTGAGTTGCACCGTATTGAAGCAGCCTGTATTCCGGAGAACTCAAGAAGCATCCGGCTCCTTGAAAAGGCCGGTTTTGAGCGTGAAGGCTACTTAAGACAGTACTTGAGGATTAACGGGCAATGGCGTGACCATGTGCTTTTCTCTCTCCTGTCCGATGATGCCGTACCGAACAGGAAATTGCCCCTTTGATGCCTCTAACCCGCTCGCCCTTCGCATGGTCAGCCTCGAAGCTGGCAGCGTTTCTGATCGCTCTCACGACGCTGTTCTGCGCCTTTAGCGGCATTGCCCATGCTCTTGAGCCGGTCAAGATTTCACGCGAAGACACCGCACTCGACCTGACCGCGACGACCGAGATCTATAGCGGCCGCAGCGAAGCCTTCCAGGTTTCGACGGCGCCAGGCGCTGACGGTATCGTCCGGCGCATCGAAGTGCGTTCCAGCACCGAGAACCACCAGGGCGACTGGGCGGTTTTCGCGCTCGCCAACGTTTCGGGCGAACAGCTCGACCGCGTGATCGTCGCGCCGCATTTTCGCCTGGTGAATTCCAAGCTCTTCTGGCCCGACCTCGGGTCGCAACGCATGCTGTCGATCACGCCGAGCGAGGGCTTTGCGCTCGAACGGCTGCCGAGCGACGATTCGGACGTCTTCCAGATCACGCTCAACCCAGGCGCGGTCATCACCTTCGTCGCAGAGCTGGCGACGCCTGAGCTGCCGCAGATCTACCTCTGGCAACCGGACGCCTACAAGGACACGGTCAACGCCTTCACGCTCTATCGCGGCATCGTTCTCGGCATCGCCGGCCTGCTCGCGGTGTTCCTGACGATCCTGTTCGTGGTCAAGGGAACCTCGATGCTGCCGGCAACGGCAGCACTCGCCTGGGCGGTGCTTGCCTATATCTGCGTCGATTTCGGCTTCTTGTCCAAGCTCATCAGCGTCACGGCCGGCGACGAGCGAATATGGCGAGCGGGAACCGAGGTGTTCCTCGCGGCAGGCCTGGTGATCTTTCTCTTCACCTATCTCAACCTCAATCGCTGGCACCAGCATCTGGGTTATGCGACACTCGCCTGGATCCTCGGCCTTGGCCTGCTCTTCGGCGTTGCGGTCTATGATCCGGCAATCGCATCGGGTATCGCCCGCCTCTCATTCGCACTGACGGCAACGGTCGGGATCGTGCTGATCGCCTATCTCGGCTTCAACCGTTACGACCGCGCCATCCTGCTGGTCCCCGCCTGGCTGCTCATTCTGGTCTGGCTGTTCGGCGCGTGGCTGACCGTCACCGGCCAGCTGGCAAACGACATCGTCCAGCCAGCACTTGGCGGCGGCCTCGTCCTGATCGTGCTCTTGATCGGCTTCACCGTCATGCAGCACGCCTTTGCCGGCGGCGCCTACCAGCAGGGCCTGTTCTCCGATCTTGAGCGCCAGTCGCTGGCGCTGACGGGTTCCGGCGATACGGTCTGGGACTGGGATGTGGCGCGTGACCGCGTCGTCACCATTCCCGATATCTCCCTGCAGCTCGGTCTCTCCATGGGCTCGATGCACGGCCCCTTGCGCAACTGGTTGCCGCGCCTGCACCCCGATGACCGCGATCGCTTCCGTGCCACGCTCGACGTCCTGCTCGAACACCGCCGCGGCAAGCTCAACCACGAATTCCGTGTACGTGCAGAGGATGGCCATTATCACTGGCTGTCGATCCGCGCCCGCCCGGTGCTTGGCGCCAATGGCGAGATCATCCGCTGCGTCGGCACGATCATCGACATCACCGAGCAGCGCAACTCGGTCGAACGTCTGCTGCACAACGCGCTGCATGACAATCTGACCGGCCTTCCCAATCGTCAGGTCTTCCTCGACCGCCTGCAGGCCATCCTGCTGATGGCCGACACCACGACCGCACGCCCGACCGTTCTGGCGATTGATATCGATCGCTACAAGCAGGTCAACGACCTGCTCGGCATTGCCGCCGGTGACAACATCCTGATCGCACTGACGCGCCGGCTGCGCCGGCTGCTGCGCCCGCAAGACACGCTCGCGCGCCTCGGCGGCGACCAGTTCGGGCTGATCCTGATGTCGGAGCGCGACCCGGCCAAGGTCGCCGATTTCGCCGACGCGGTCAGCAAGGCGATCATGGTGCCGCTCAACTATGGCAACCGCGAAATCAACCTCACCGCGTCCATCGGCCTCGTCTCCTGGCTCGACCAGGAGCAGAGCGCTGCCGGCCTGATCGACGACGCGGAGCTTGCGATGTTCCGCGCCAAGAAGGAAGGCGGCAACCGCGTCGAGCCTTTCCGTCCAGCCTTTAGAACCTCCGGCTCGGATCGCATGCAGCTCGAAGCCGATCTCAAGCGAGCGATCGAGCGCAAGGAACTGTCGCTGGTCTACCAACCGATCGTGCGGCTCAGCGACGCCGAGATTGCCGGTTTCGAGGCGCTGATGCGCTGGGATCACCCCAAGCGCGGCAATGTCTCGCCGACCGAGTTCATCCCGATCGCCGAGAATTCCGACCTGATCAACCAGCTCGGCATGTTCGCATTCGACAAGGCGACCAGCGACCTCACGGAATGGCAGATCCAGACCGGCGATCTGCCGATCTTCGTGTCGATCAATCTCTCCAGCGCGCAGCTGCTCAACAACGAGCTCTATGACGACGTTCGTGCCGTGCTGAACAAGAACCGTTGCGACCCGGCCAAGGTGAAGATGGAGCTGACCGAATCTCTTGTCATGGAGAATCCGGAGCAGGCGCGGTTGGTGCTTGAGAAGCTGAAGGAAGCCGGCTTGAAGCTGGCGCTCGACGACTTCGGCACGGGCCACTCGTCGCTCTCCTATCTCACCCGCTTCCCCTTCGATACGATCAAGATCGACAAGGCGCTGGTGCGAGACCCGAGCGATAAGCGCGGCATTCTGCTGCGCTCGGTGATCACCATGGCACGCGAACTCGACATGCAGGTTGTGGCCGAAGGCATCGAGTCCGAGGAAGACGCTATCCAGCTTTCACAGATGGGCTGCGACTACGGCCAGAGCTTCCTGTTCGGCCCGCCGATCGGTTCGGAGTCGATCCTGCGGCTGTTGAAAGAGCGATTTCCGCTGATGAAACGGGCTTAAGCTCCACAAGGGTGCGCCACTGCAAGGCTGCGGATACACGCAGCCTCGGATGTCTCATGGACGAATCTGATTGAGGCAATCTGGATTACAGTTCATGGCCGGATCTTCGGCGCCGGGTATCAGGCGTGGCCGGCCTCGATCGACAGCATCGCCGGGCTGACGCCCATCAATGCCAGAGCGCGATCGTATTTGTCGCCGAGCGCCTTGTCGAAGATCAGCTCTTCGCGCGCCGGGCAGGTCAGCCAGCCGTTCTGGGTGATCTCCGCCTCAAGCTGGCCGGGACCCCAGCCGGCATAACCCAGCATCATCGTCGCCCGGTGCGGCCCCTCCCCGCGCGAGATCGCACGGACGATGTCGAGCGTGGCGGTCAGGCAGATATCGTCGCTGACCGGAATGCTGGAATCGCTTAAATAATCGTCAGAGTGCAGCACGAAACCACGCCCGGTCTCGACCGGGCCGCCCGCCTGAATCTGGAAATCGCGGGTCATCGCCGGCAGACGGATTGCCTCGTCCTCGTCGAGGATTTCGAGGTGCATCAGCACATCGGGGAAGGTCAGCTGCTGCGGCCGGTTGAGGATGAAGCCCATGGCGCCGTCGTCCGAATGGGCGCAGATGAAGATGACGGTGCGGGCAAAATTCGTGTCAAACATCCCAGGCATGGCGATCAGGAACTGACCGTCAAGGAAACCGCGTTCCCGTTTCTTCTGTGCCATGGGTATCGCCATAATGCGGACAGCCTACCAATTCGTCGCGAAATGAAAAGCGCTTCAACGTCGCGACCGCCAAATAATGCACGTACCGCGTTTACCCTGTTCTGCTTGATCAAACATTTATGATCTCCGCGCCCAAAGGGGCGTCTGGAGCGTTGCCGGCAAAAGCGATATTGCTTTGGCCATGATCAAACGTCCCACATATCAGAACATGGTCCAGCGCATCGGCACGGCAAGCCTTCTCCTCGCATTTTTTCTGCCTGCCAGCGCCCAGGCGGCGACCAGCGAATGGATGACATCAACCGGCGGCATGATCCGCATTGTTGCCGCGCCATTGCAAAAGGATGGCACGATCCCGGCGACGCTCGAGGTCAAGCTGAACCCCGGCTGGAAGACCTATTGGCGCGAGCCCGGCGCTAGCGGCATTCCCCCGCAGATCACGCTTGATCCGGCCGAAGGAGTCGTTCTTGAAAAGATCGGCTTTCCCGTGCCCAAGACCTTCGACGACGGGGTGGTGCGCTATGTCGGCTACGACAAGTCAGTCGCCTTCCCCTTGACGCTGAAGCGCCTGCACGGCAAGGGAGACGTGAAGATCCGCGCCTCGGTGTTCCTCGGGATCTGCGAGGACATCTGCATCCCGGTGCAGGGCGAACTGAATCTGACGCTCAAGCATGACGACTTCGACAACCCGCTCGATGCCGCCCGCATCGACGGTGCAGTCGCCGCCCTGCCGGAACCGCCCTCCGAGGATTTCAAGGTGACAACCGCCGTTTATGACGAGCACAAGGCAGCGGTGCGCCTCTCGTTGAAGCTACCGCCGGACACCGGCAAGGAGCACCGCGAACTGTTTCTTGCCGGCGCCTCAGGCGTCTCCTTCGGCAAGCCGGCAATCACTCAGGCGGAAGGTGCGGAGCTAAAGGCCGAGATCCCCGTTCGGCTCTCCGGCAAGGATAAGACGCTGAAGGGAAAGCCGGTCATCCTCACCGTGCGCGCCGGCGGGCGCAGCATGGAAACGACCCTTGCCTTTGATTGATGCGCCTCTATAGTCTTGCCGGTTTCAGGCGGTTGGGTCCAAAAACAATCGCCGGAGACACCCGGACGCACAACTCAAGCCGCGACAACGCCCTGCCGGAACGCCGGTCTGGCCATGCGCGCAACGCAAGGAGAATGCCGTGACCATTGCCGTCGGAGACAAGCTGCCCGCTGCTACCTTCAAGGAAAAGACCGCCGATGGTCCGGTGGAAGTGACGACCGAACAGCTTTTCAAGGGCAAGCGCGTCGTGCTCTTTGCCGTGCCGGGCGCCTTTACCCCCACCTGCTCGCTCAACCATCTGCCCGGCTATCTCGAAAACCGTGACGCGATCCTGTCGCGCGGTATCGATGATATCGCCGTGGTTGCCGTCAACGACCTGCATGTCATGGGTGCCTGGGCGACATCGTCGGGCGGCATGGGCAAGATCCACTTTCTCTCGGACTGGAATGCCGCGTTCACCAAGGCACTCGGCATGGATATCGATCTGTCCGCCGGCACGCTCGGCGTCCGCTCCAAGCGTTATTCGATGCTTGTCGAAGACGGCGTGGTGAAGACGCTCAATCTTGAGGAAAGCCCGGGCCAGGCGACCGTATCGGGCGCCGCCGCGATGCTGGAGCAGCTCTAGGCTTAGACGTCACTGCGAATGAAAAACGGGCCATGCGGCCCGTTTTTCATTTTGCGAGAGGATCCGGACGGCGCCCCTTCTTGTAGGGCTCCATGCCCTTGCGGGCGAGTTCGTCGGCGCGCTCGTTTTCCGGATGGCCGGCATGGCCCTTAACCCAGTGCCAGGTGACTTTATGGCGGCGGTTGGCCTCGTCCAGCGCCTGCCAGAGTTCGCCGTTCTTCACCGGCTTCTTGTCCGCGGTCTTCCAGCCGTTTTTCTTCCAGCCGTGGATCCACTTGGAGATGCCGTCCATCACATATTTGCTGTCGGTATGCAGGTCGACCTCGCAGGCGTTCTTCAGCGCATCCAGCGCCGAGATCGCCGCCAGAAGCTCCATGCGGTTGTTGGTCGTTTCCGCCTCGCCCCCGCACATATCCTTTTCCACCTCGCCGTAGCGCAGCACCGCGCCCCAGCCGCCCGGCCCGGGGTTGCCCGAGCAGGCGCCGTCCGTAAAAATATCAACGTGTTTCATGCAGAGGTCTCTTCGATCCGGAGGCCGTATTCGGCGCTGGAAACGATCGCCCGGTGGAACCGGATCTTCGTCAAATATTCGAGCGGATCCTTCTTCACCACCAAGGCGCCGGCCGGCGTCATCAGCCAGTCGTAGAGGCGCGTCAGGAAGAAGCGCAGTGCCGAACCGCGGCAGAGCAGCGGCAGGGCTTCGACCTCATCCGCCGTCAGCTTGCGCACGCTCTCATAACCCGAAAGCAGCGCCATGCCCTTGGTGATATTGTAGGAGCCGTTCTTTTCGAAGCACCACGAGTTGAGGCAGACCGCCACATCGTAGGCGAGATAATCGTTGCAGGCGAAATAGAAGTCGATCAGGCCGGAAAGCTGGTCGCCGAGGAAGAAGACATTGTCGGGGAACAGATCGGCATGGATGACACCATCCGGCAGCGATTTCGGCCAATGGCTCTCGAGATGCGCAAGCTCGGCGGAAATCTCGTCCTTAAGGCCGGTCTGCACCTCGTCGGCGCGCGCCTCGGAATTGACCCATAGCGGCCGCCAACCGCCGACCGAAAGCGCATTGGTGCGCCTCAGGTCGAAGCCCTGGCTAGCGACATGCATCTCAGCCAACGCCCTGCCGACCTCGCGGCAATGCTTGGCCTCCGGCTTGCGAAGCCACATGCCTTCGAGGAACGAAATCATGGCGGCCGGACGGCCGGACAATTCGCCCAGCAGTTCGCCGTCGGAGCGCGGCAGGGGCAGCGGACAGGAAAGCCCGCGATCGGCCAGATGATGCATCAGCCCCAGGAAGAACGGCAGGTCACCTGCGTTCACCCGCTTCTCGTAGAGCGTGAGGATATAGGCGCCCTTTGTCGTGTGCAGCAGGAAGTTGGAGTTTTCGACCCCCTCGGCGATGCCCTTGTAGGACGTCAGCTGGCCGACGTCATAGGCCTCGAGAAAGGCGCTCAGGTCGTCTTCCGTGATATCGGTGTAAACTGCCACGGTCGTTCACTTTCAAATGCGGGCAAGATATGCGGGTTATTCGCCGTTGACGAAGGCCATGTCGGCGGCGGTCAGCGGCACGTGCCGGATCTCGCGGTTGACGAGGAAGTTCTCATTTTCCTCGACGGTGTCGGCAAGTTCAACGACGGCGTCGTAGCGCTCGCGGAACGCCTCGATGATCTCGTTGACGATGACCTCAGGCGCCGATGCGCCGGCAGACAGGCCGACGGTCGAGATTTCGCCGATCGAATCCCAGTCGATTTCCGCTGCCCGCTGCACGAGAACGGACTTTTTCGCGCCGGCTTTCAGCGCCACTTCGACCAGGCGCTTGGAGTTCGACGAGTTCGGCGCACCGACAACCAGGAACAGATCGCAGCCGGGTGCCGCCTGCTTGACCGCTTCCTGGCGGTTGGTGGTGGCATAGCAGATCGAGTCCGCAGCCGGCGCAGTCAGATTGGGGAAGCGCTCATGCAGCCGCTTGATGACCCCGGCAGTGTCGTCGACGGAGAGTGTGGTCTGGGTAACAAAACCGAGATTTTCCGGATCCGGCGGCATATAGACGTCCGCATCCTCGATCGTCTCGACGAGCGATACCGCGCCTTCCGGCAGTTGCCCCATGGTGCCGATGACTTCGGGGTGACCGGCATGGCCGATCAGCACCACGTGGCGGCCCAGCCGGTTGTGGCGCATCGCCTGCTTGTGCACCTTAGAGACCAGCGGACATGTGGCGTCGAGATAGAAGAGATTGCGTGTATCGGCATCCGCAGGCACCGATTTCGGCACGCCATGGGCGGAAAACACCACCGGCTGCTTGCGATGCTCCGGCGGGATCTCGTCGAGTTCCTCGACGAAAATGGCACCCTTGGCTTCCAGCCCTTCGACCACATAACGATTATGCACGATCTCGTGGCGAACATAGACCGGCGCGCCGAATTCCTTCAGCGCCAGGACGACGATCTGGATCGCCCGGTCGACGCCGGCGCAGAAACCGCGCGGCCCGCAAAGGCGAATGGTGATCGGGGATTTTGCCGCGGATGATGCCATGGATCAGGATGCCAGTAGAACGAAAACAAGGGCTGCAATCGCCGGGCCGCCCTGGATCAACAGGATGCGCGGCTTGACGGACCACGCGCCATATATAGCGGCAACGATCACGCACACAAGGAAGAACACCTTCAACTCGAAGGCAAATGACGCCTCCGGCTGCAGAAGAGACCAGAAAAGACCAGCTGCGAGAAAGCCGTTGTAAAGCCCCTGGTTGGCGGCGAGCACCCGGGTCGCTTCCGCCTGCTCCACCGTCATGCGGAACACCGAACGTCCCTCAGGCCTCGTCCACAGAAACATCTCCAGCACGAGAAAACCGAGATGCAACAGCGCCGTCAGCGCGATCAGGATCGTCGATATCAAACCCATTCCACATGTCCCCCAACTGCGTCGGTCAGGGATAGCACGGCGCTACAGCCTGTTTCCTTAAGTCCTATTCGATTTAAGGATAAAAACATGCAGCAAATCAAAGTGCTACAGCGACCTTTGCGATAATAAGACGCGCGGCGCTGTAGAGGCCCGCCTATGGCTTGCGCCGCATCAGAAAAACGCCGCTGACGACGACCAGGGCTCCGGCAAGACCGTACCAGGTCAGCGCGTATTGCAGATGGCTGTTCGGCAGGTCGAACTGGGTAACGCCGCCGATCGGAAGCCCACCCGGATTGGGCGTAGCATCGGCGTCGACGAAGAACGGTACGACCTTCTCGGCGGGAAGCCCGACCGAAGATGCCATCGTGTCGAGGTCCTTCCAGTAAAAGATATTCTTGGCGAGGTCATTGTCCGGGACCAGCGACGACGGCTTTTCGGCGAGCTTCGGCCTTGCGAGGCCATGGATGGCCACGGACGCCGGAAGCTCGCCCGCGAGACGGGTCGACGAATCCTTCAGTTCGAAGGGAACGAAACCGCGGTTGACGAACAAGGCACGGCCGTCCTCGATATTCAGCGGCGTAAAGACATAGTAGCCGGTGCGACCGTTGTAGGTCGCGAAGAAGTGCCGCTCCTTGCTGTGGTCGAAGGTGCCGGAAACATTGACGGTGCGATAATCGATATCGCCGCCTTCGGCTGAAATCTTTTCGACCTCGGCAAGCGTCACCGGCGGCGCCGACCGCCGTTCAGCGATCGCTTGAAGCAGGCCCTCTTTCCAGTGCAGCCGCTGCATCTGCCAGGTGCCGAGCGAAATGAGGATGGCGAAGACGATAGCGAGCACGGCGAATGCGCCGAGGCGCGCAACAAGGCTGCCCTTCTTCCTGGTCTCGATCTCAGCCACGGTCGATCTCGCCGGGCCGCGCGTTGTTGCGATACTGCAGGTTGATAAGGATGCCCTTCAGCATGCGCGTCAGGCCGAGGCTGAGCACGATCGCCAGCGGTATCCAGAGCAGGAAATGCAGCCAGAGCGGTGGATTGAGGTTTACCTCCATCCACAGTGCCGCACCGACGACGATGAAGCCGACAATCAGGATGACGAAGACGACAGGACCATCGCCGGAATCGGCGAAACGATAGTCGAGATCGCAGCTGGCGCAGGCGGGCTTTACCGTCAGGAACCCATCGAACAGCTTTCCCTGGCCGCATCGCGGGCAATGGCCTTTGATACCTGCCATGACCGGGTCGACCGGCGGATAGAGGGCTTTGTCGTCACTCACGGATTGATCTCGATCGGGGTGTTGTTGGGAACCAGGTCCCAGATTTCATCCATTTCGGCATTCGTAACCGCAATGCAGCCGTCCGTCCAATCGAACATCTGCGTCATAAACGCCAGCCAGCCGAAATAATTGCGCTGGCCGTGGATCATGATCATGCCACCGGGGTCGACGCCCTTAGCTGCCGCTGCCTTGATATCCTCGGGTCTCGGATAGGAGACGTGCATCGACAGGTGATAGCCGCTCTTGTCGTTGCGCCAATCGAGGACATAGAGGCCTTCCGGCGTTCGCCGGTCACCTTCGCGTTCCTTGTGACCGATGGGATTGCCGCCAAGAGCGACCGAATACTGGCGCAGCATCTCTCCACCCCGGTAGAGCTGCAGGATGCGCTTCTCCTTGTGCACCACCACGCGGTCGGCCGGATCGCCGGCAGAGGCTGAAAAGCATCCTGCCAGAAGCCAGGCCGTCGTCACCGCAGCCACGCGAATATTCATGTCGGCTCGCCCCATCGATTCCGCCGTAATGCAAACAAAAAATAAGGCGGCTGCATGGTCGCAGCCGCCTTATCGAGAAGAGCTTGCGCTCAAATCTTCTTACATGTGAGCGACCGGCGCGCCCCAACCACCCCAGATGTAGATGGAGAAGAAGAGGAACAGCCAGACGACGTCAACGAAGTGCCAGTACCAGGCCGCCGCTTCGAAGCCGAAGTGCTGCTTCGGCGTGAAGTCGCCACGCAGCGCGCGCAGCAGGCAGACGAGCAGGAAGATCGTACCAACGAGAACGTGGAAGCCGTGGAAGCCGGTCGCCATGAAGAAGGTCGCGCCGTAGATCGAGTCCTTGAAGGCGAACGGAGCGTGAGCGTATTCGTAGGCCTGGACGTAGGAAAACAGCACGCCGAGCACGACCGTCAGCGACAGGCCGTAGACGAGGCCCTTGCGGTCGTTGTGGAGCAGTGCGTGGTGCGCCCAGGTGACCGTCGTGCCGGAAAGCAGCAGGATGACGGTGTTGTAGAGCGGCAGATGCCAGGGGTCGAGAACCTCGATGCCCTTCGGCGGCCAGACACCACCGGTGAAGGCGGCGCGGGTTGCCTGAATGGCTTCGCCCGGGAACAGGCTGGCGTCGAAGTAGGCCCAGAACCAGGCGACGAAGAACATCACTTCCGAAGCGATGAACATGATCATGCCGTAGCGCAGGTGCAGCGAGACGACGCGGGTGTGGTGACCCTCGTGCGCTTCCTTCACCGTGTCCGACCACCAGCCGTACATGGTGTAGAGAACGACTGTGAGGCCGATGAAGAAGACCCACGGATTGGCAAGGTCAGCGCCGAACAGCTTGAAGGAGCCGCCCGAGAGATAGCGCATGTAGCCGACACCGCCGAACGCCATGACGAATGCGCCGATCGAGGCAAGCAACGGCCAGGGGCTCGGGTCGATGATGTGGTAGTCGTGATTCTTCTGATGTGCATCGGCCATGTCAGTAATCCCCGATAGGTCTTTCTCTTGTCGCCCTTTCGGCATAGCCGAAACGGGCCTCCAGTCAAAGTTTGTTCTCAGTTTCGCCCGTCTTCACCTGTGCGACCGGCTTCGACGGCTCGCGTGGGTAGAAGGTGTAGGAAAGTGTCAGTGTCTTGATGTCCTTGGTCTCTACCGCCTTGACCATGTCCGGATCGACGAAGAATACCACCGGCATCTCCATCTCCTCTCCCGGCTGCAGTGTTGTCTCGGTAAAGCAGAAGCATTGAACCTTGTTGAAATAGGCACCGGCCTGCATCGGCGTGACGTTGAACGTCGCCTGCCCGGTCGTCGGCTTCGACGAAAGGTTCTTGGCGCGGTACATCACCTGTACCGTCTCGCCGATCCGCACATCGATGTCGCGTTGAACCGGCCTGAACTCCCACGGCAGGCCGCCGGAGGTATTGGCGTCGAAGGTCACCTTGACCTTTTCGTCGAGAATGACATCCGATGCCTGCTCGACGCGCTGCGTCGTGCCGTTATAGCCGGTGACGCGGCAGAACATGTCATAGAGCGGCACGGCCGCATAGGCCATGCCGGTCATGCCGACGACGAAGGCAATGCAAGTACCGACGATAGCGCCGTTGGAGCGCTGCTTCTGCTGAGGGTCCTGAGAGGTCGTCATATCGCGCTTCCCTCAGTTGACCATGCCGTTGCCGAACTTGATCAGCGTGACGACGTAAAAGAGGACGACCAGGCCAGCCAGCACGATACCGAGCGCAATGTTGCGGCCGCGGCGGGACTTCTTCTGGGCTTCGTTCAGCTTGACGGTTTCCATCAGGCAACACTCCCGGCATTCAGCCAGATATTGACGATCAGGTGATCCGCCATCAGGGCGGAGAAGATCACGAACAGATACATGATCGAGAAGGCGAAAAGCTTCTTGGCGGGCAGCATGCGCTCATCCGCCTCAGGCATGCGCAGCACGCCGATCGAATACCAAACGAAGCCCAGGCCTAGTGCCGCTGCAACCGCGCCATACCCGATGCTCGCAAAACCGAGCAAGGTGGGACAGATGCCGATCAGGGCCGTCAGGACTGCATAGATGACGATCTGCTTCTTGGTGGTTGCCTGGCCGCAGACGTTGGGCAGCATCGGCACGCCGACGGCGCCGTAGTCGCCCATCTTGAACAGCGCCAGCGCCCAGAAATGCGCTGGCGTCCACAGGAAGGTGATGAGGAACAGGACGATGCTTTCCACCGATACGCCGCCGGTCACGCACGCCCAGCCGATCATCGGCGGGAAGGCACCGGCAGCACCGCCGATGACGATGTTCTGCGGCGTCGAGCGCTTGAGCCACATCGTATAGATGACGGCGTAGAAGAAGATGGTGAAGGCGAGCAACCCGGCTGCGAGCCAATTGACGGCGAGCCCGAGGATGATCACGGAAAAGGCGGAGAGCGTCAGGCCGAAGGCGAGGGCTTCCTCGGGCAGGATCTTGCCTGCAGGGATCGGGCGCTTGGCCGTGCGGGTCATGACCGCGTCGATGTCGGCGTCATACCACATATTGAGCGCGCCTGAGGCGCCGGCGCCAACAGCGATGCACAGGATGGCGATGAAACCAATGAAGGGATTGATATGTCCGGGTGCAAGCACGAGGCCTGCAAGCGCAGTGAACACAACGAGCGACATGACGCGGGGTTTCAGAAGCTCGAAATAATCGCGTGCAGAGGCCTCGGACAGGCGCGGTGCACCACCCCTGCCAACTGCTTCGTGATTGTCGATGACCGTCATGTCTCGTCCTTGATCGTCTTTTGCCCATACGGGCCGTCTTTTGCCGGTTCTCCGGCGGGGTGAAGCCGCCGGGATCGGCGGCTTCTGTTTCTTTCCCATCACTTGATGCGCGGGAGTTGTTCCCACTGGTGGAACGGCGGCGGCGAAGACAGCTGCCATTCCAGCGTGTTCGCACCCTCGCCCCACGGATTGTCGCCAGCGACGCGCTTCTTTGCGAAGGCTTCAGCGACACAGAAGAGGAAGATCAGCACGCCGACGGCTGCGATGTACGAGCCGTAGGACGACACCATGTTCCAGCCGGCATAGGCATCCGGATAGTCGATGTAGCGGCGCGGCATGCCGGCGAGACCCAGGAAGTGCTGCGGGAAGAAGATCAAGTTCACACCGATGAACATGACCCAGAAGTGCAGCTTGCCGAGGAACTCGGAGTACATGTAGCCGGTCATCTTCGGGAACCAGTAGTACCAGGCAGCGAAGATCGCGAACACGGCGCCGAGCGACAGAACGTAGTGGAAGTGAGCAACCACGTAGTAGGTGTCGTGCAGCGAACGGTCGAGACCGGCGTTGGCGAGCTGAACGCCCGTGACACCACCGACGGTGAACAGGAAGATGAAGCCGATCGCCCAGACCATCGGGGTCGTGAAGCGGATCGAACCACCCCACATCGTCGCGATCCACGAGAAGATCTTCACGCCGGTCGGAACAGCGATAACCATCGTCGCGAAGACGAAGTAACGCTGCGTGTCGAGCGACATGCCGACGGTGTACATGTGGTGCGCCCACACGATGAAGCCGACGGCGCCGATCGCGACCATGGCGTAGGCCATGCCGAGGTAGCCGAAGATCGGCTTACGCGAGAAGGTGGAAACGATGTGGCTGACGATGCCGAAGCCCGGCAGGATCAGGATGTACACTTCCGGGTGACCGAAGAACCAGAACAGGTGCTGGAACAGGATCGGGTCGCCGCCGCCTTCAGGCGCGAAGAAGGCCGTGCCGAAGTTGCGGTCGGTCAGCAGCATGGTGATGCCACCTGCCAGAACCGGCAGCGAGAGCAGAAGCAGGAAGGCGGTGATCAGAACCGACCAGGCAAACAGCGGCATCTTGTGCAGCGTCATGCCCGGAGCGCGCATGTTCAGGATCGTGGTGATGAAGTTGATCGCGCCGAGGATCGACGAGGCACCGGCGATGTGCAGGCCAAGGATCACAAGATCCATCGCCGGCCCGGGCATGCCTGATGTCGAGAATGGTGGATAGATCGTCCATCCGCCCCCCGCACCATAGGCGCCTGCCGGACCTTCGACGAACATCGAAAGCAGAACCAGCAGAAAGGCCGGAATGATCAGCCAGAAGGAGATGTTGTTCATGCGCGGGAACGCCATGTCCGGCGCGCCGATCATGATCGGAACCATCCAGTTGGCGAAGCCCCCGATCAGCGCCGGCATGACCATGAAGAAGATCATGATGAGCGCGTGCGCGGTCGTGAACACGTTGAACATGTGCTTGCCGCCGTCGATGGCAGCATCGCCCTCGAAGCCGTAAACCATCTGCGCCAGACCGTGGAAGATCTGGATGCCCGGTTCCTGCAGCTCGGCGCGCATGAACACCGACAGCGTGCCGCCGATGATGCCCGCGATGATCGCGAAGATCAGGTAGAGCGTGCCGATGTCCTTGTGGTTGGTTGACAGAAACCAGCGCTGAAAGAAGGTCAACGGCTTGTGCGCGTGGTCTGCGTGACCATGATCGGAGTGATCATGGCGTTGGTCGTGATGAGCGGCTGTTCCAGCCATGGGTCGAGCTCCCCTTCCGATTACTGTGCGGCGTTGGCAGCGACGTCAACGGCCTTGGCCGCGCCGTCGATGGACGCCATGAGCGCCTTGTTCGCATCGCCGATATTGGTTGCGGCGGCAGCGAGCCAGGCGTCGTATTTTTCCTGCGAAACAACGCGGATGGCGATCGGCATATAGGCGTGGTCCTTGCCGCAGAGCTCGGAACACTGGCCGTAATAGAGGCCTTCGCGGTCAGCCTTGAACCAGGTTTCGTTCAGGCGGCCGGGAACGGCATCGATCTTAACGCCGAAGGCAGGCATTGCGAAAGCGTGGATGACGTCGGCAGCCGTGACGAGCACACGAACGGTCTTGCCGACCGGAACGACGACTTCGTTGTCGACGGCGAGCAGACGCGGGTATTCGGCCTTGTCTTCCTTGCCGAGACCCGCACGATCTTCTTCCTTCATCAGCAGACTGTCGAAGGAGAGCGGGCTTTCGCCGACTTCATATTCATAGGACCAGTACCACTGGTTGCCCGTCGCCTTGACCGTCAGGTCCGGATTCTGCGGCGGCGTCAGCTGCGCGGTCAGAAGCTGGAAGGACGGGATCGCCAGGAATAGCAGGATGATGACCGGACCAACGGTCCAGACAACTTCGATAGCGGTGTTGTGGCTGGTCTTGGAGGGAACCGGGTTGACGCTCTCACGGAATTTGACCACCACGACAATCAGCAGCAGGAGGACAAAAAGAGTGATCGGAATGATGAACCACAGGGTATAGTGCTCAAACCACGTGATCTCTTCCATAATGCCCGTCGCAGCCGTCTGAAAGTTCGTCTGCCAATCGACAGGCTTGTCAGCGAAGGCGCTCGAAGCAAAAAGCAGACAGGCAAGCGCTGCCATAACTGCATAAGCCTTATTTTTCACAATATGTCTCCCCAATGCGCTTGATCAGGATCAAACCGGAACGCAGAATCCCTGCGATACTGCAGCGCTTCAAACCACAGTTTGCCCAACGCCGCAACATCTGTGCAATCAACCCCATGCGGCATTTTTGCACAAATGCGACTTTTCTCACAGGCACCCCTCGGAACCCCCAGCGAATCGACTTATATGTCCCGGTCTGCGCCACTGACGGCGCTATCACGCCACATCAGCGCGACAATGGCGCTCCGCGAGCCCAATTTCCGCCATATGGCGCTGGAATGTACCCCACAGGGCTTTTCATTTTCTCCCGCGCGCTTCAAGAATAGCCCTGATGATTCGACGTTTTGAGGTTTACATGGGCCTGCCCCTTTTCTCCCGACTGTCGGCTCTTGCCGCTCTCGGATTTGCCGTCCTCGCCCTTCCTACGGCGAGTGCTGCCCAACAACCCGCTGGCGCGCCCGGAACGGTCAAGTCCAACCATGGCGCATGGTCGATCGTCTGCGATCAGCCGGCAGGTGCGTCAACCGACCAATGCGCCCTGATGCAGAACGTCATCGCCGAGGACCGGCCGGAAGTCGGCCTCTCGGTCGTCGTGCTGAAGACCGCCGACCGCAAGGCGAAGATCCTGCGCGTTCTGGCGCCGCTCGGCGTGCTGTTGCCGAACGGCCTTGGCCTCAACGTCGACGGCAAGGATATCGGCCGCGCCTATTTCGTGCGCTGCTTCTCCGACGGCTGCTATGCCGAGGTCGTGCTCGAAGACGAACTGTTGAAGACCTTCCGTTCCGGCGCGACGGCAACCTTCATCGTCTTCCAGTCGCCGGAAGAAGGCATTGGCATTCCGGTCGACCTCAAAGGCTTCGGCGAAGGCTACGACGCCCTGCCGTGATGGCACTCGCCACAGACCGATTTTCAAAGCCGCGCCTCGTGCGCGGCTTTTTCGTTTCGAACACCAAGAACCGCGCAAAAAAAGCAAAAGCCCGGATGTTCGTCCGGGCTTGCGAGGTGTGCAGACGTGCAATCGCTCAGCGTCAGATGATGTCTGTCGCGGCGATCTTGATGCCGAAGCCTTCGAGGCCGACATAGTGGCGCTCGCGTGAGGCGATGAGCCGGATGGAGCTGATGCCGAGATCCTTCAGAATCTGTGCGCCGAGGCCGATCTCCAGCCACTCGCTTTCACGAGCCTGCGCCTCGTCATGGGCTTCGCGTTCATGCTTGCCCTTGCGGGCGGTCTGCGACACGCCGACGCCGACCGAGCCTTCGCGCAGATAGACGATGACGCCCCTGCCCTCTTCGGCCATGCGCTTCATGATCCGGTCGATCTGGCAGTCCTTGCCGAAAACGTCGGCACCGACATTTTCAAGGTGCAGGCGAACCGGAATGTCGACGCCGTCGCGGATGTCGCCGAAGACGACGGCGAGGTGTTGCATCGGATCCCAGGGGAGCGAGTAGGAATGTCCCTTGGCCATGCCGTAGGGTGTCTCGATGTCGAACGAACCGCCCTGCTCGATCAGCGTTTCCTTGCGCTGACGGTAGGCGATCAGGTCGGCGACGGAAACCTGCTTCAAACCGTGCTTTTCGGCAAACGCGCTGACCTGCGGGCCGCGCGTGACGGTACCGTCGTCATTGACCAGTTCGCAGATGACGCCGATCGGCGGCAGGCTTGCGAGCTTGCAGAGATCGACGGCCGCCTCCGTGTGGCCCGAGCGCATCAGAACGCCGCCTTCGCGGGCAACCAGCGGGAAGATGTGGCCCGGCCGCACAAAATCGGTCGGGCCGACATTGGGGTTGGCAAGGTTGCGCACCGTCAGCGTGCGATCGTCAGCGGAGATGCCGGTTGTCGTGCCGTGTTTGAAGTCGACCGAGACGGTAAAGGCGGTGGTGTGCGCCGAGTCGTTCTCTGCCACCATGGCATTGAGATTGAGGCGCTTTGCCTCTTCGCGCGGCATCGGCGTGCAGACGATGCCCGAGGTGTGGCGCACGATGAAGGCCATTTTCTCCGGCGTGCAATGGACCGCGGCGACGATCAGGTCGCCTTCGTTCTCACGGCCGCCATCGTCGGTGACGACGACAATCTCGCCGGCTTCGAAGGCACGGATGGCATCAACGACACGCTTCTGGTCATAGGACATCTTGTTCTTCCCGAATTACTTACAGCGGCGCGCCTGTCTAGGAGCGCAAGGGTCGCCGTAACACTTTGAGTTGCTGCATAATTTTGCCCTTAAATCGATCCCGATTTAAGGAGTTATGCAGTAAGCCGGCCGGTCTGGCCGCGGTCACGCAGGTAGTGATCCGCAATCGTGCAGGCAACCATTGCCTCGCCGATCGGCACGGCGCGGATGCCGACACAGGGGTCATGACGTCCCTTGGTGCGCACATCCACCTCGTTACCGTCACTGTCGATCGAACGACGCTCGGTGAGGATAGAAGAAGTCGGCTTGATCGCAAAGCGGGCGATGACCGGCTGGCCGGTCGAAATGCCGCCAAGGATGCCGCCGGCATTGTTGGACAGGAAGACCGGCTTGCCGTCTTCGCCGATGCGCATCTCGTCGGCATTTTCCTCGCCGGTAATTTCGGCGGCGCCAAAGCCGTTGCCGATCTCGACACCCTTGACGGCGTTGATCGACATCAGGTTTGCAGCGATGTCCTGGTCGAGCTTGGCGTAGATCGGCGCACCGATGCCGGCCGGCACGCCCTCGGCCACCACTTCGACGACGGCGCCGATGGACGAGCCGGACTTGCGGATGCCATCCAGATATGCCTCCCAGACGGGCACGATCGCCGGGTCCGGCGCAAAGAACGGATTGTTGTTGACCTCGGCCCAATCCCAGTTGGCGCGGTCGATCTTGTGCTTGCCGATCTGGACGAGTGCAGCGCGCACGACCAGCCCCGGCACCACCTTGCGGGCGATGCCGCCGGCAGCAACGCGCGCCGCCGTTTCGCGCGCCGACGAACGGCCGCCACCGCGGTAATCGCGAATACCGTATTTGACGTCGTAGGTGTAGTCGGCATGCCCCGGGCGATAACGCTTGGAGATCTCCGAATAATCCTTCGAACGCTGGTCGGTGTTTTCGATCAGCATCGAGATCGGTGTGCCGGTGGAAATCATCGTCTCACCGTCCTCATCCAGCATCACACCGGAGAGAACCTTGACGAGATCGTCCTCACGGCGCTGCGTGACGAAGCGTGACTGGCCGGGTTTGCGCTTGTCGAGCCAGGCCTGAAGTTCGCCGAGCGTGAAACGAATGCCGGGGGGGCAGCCGTCCACCACACAGCCAAGCGCCGGGCCGTGGCTTTCGCCCCAGGTGGTGACGCGGAAGAGGTGACCGAAGGTATTGTGCGACATAAGGCAACCGAACTCTGAGAAGCAACGGACGTACATGTTTCATGTACGGGCGCCCCTCTCTTAGTGCAAAGCCGGGACAGGGGGAAGTCTTTCCGACCACCGCTTAGGCACGTCGCGATCTTTCAGATCAACCCGTTGCGCTTCAGTTCTCTTGTTCCTGGGCGTGTCGCGCGAAACCGCGGCATATTTTTGCGGGACATATATCGGGAATTTGCAAGCGCCTCAGGAAGCGAGTCTCAACCCCCGATCTGTCGCAAATGCCAAGAAGTTCTCTGCGCTCAGCGGCTTCGAGAAGGCATAGCCCTGCAGCAGATCGCAGCCGAGAATGCCGAGCATCTCGGCATGTGCCATGGTCTCGACCCCTTCTGCCACCGTCTCGATGCCGAGCGAGCGAGCGATATCGATGATCGACCGGATCAACGCCTGTTCGGTGCGGGCGCCGAGAACCGGGACCACGAGCTGCCGGTCGATCTTCAACCGCTTCGGCTTGATCTTGAGCAGGCTGACGATAGACGTATGGCCCGTGCCGAAATCGTCGATCTCGATGTCGATACCGAGCTTCTTGATACCCTCGATATTGGCGGTGACGATGTCGTCGCTTTCATCGAGGAAGATCGACTCCACCAGCTCGAAGGAAATCTGCCCCGGCACGATGCTCAAGCCTTCGAGCGAGGCGAGTAGCCGCTCGTCCTGCAGGCGCTTGGCCGAGACATTGACGGAGATCTTCGGCACCCGCAGACCGGCAGCCACCCATCGCATCTGGTCGGCCAGCGATTTCTCCAGGACGAGGCGGTCAAGCGCCGCGGTGACGTTCAGTTCATCGGCGATCGCCAGGAACTTGTCCGGCGTCAGAATGCCCTGGCGCGGATGGCGCCAGCGGATGAGCGCTTCCACACCGGAGAGTGCCAATGTCGAGGCGTCGAACTGCGGCTGGTACCAGGGCACGAACTCGTCGCGCTCGATGCCTTCGAGGATTTCATCGGCGACGCGCTTGGCGGTGACGACTTCAGCCTGGAGCATCTGGGTAAAGAACTGATAGCGGTTGCGGCCGTTTTCCTTCGCCCGGTAGAGCGCCATGTCGGCATTGACCAGCAGCTTGCGTGCGTCGGCATGCGCCTGGCGGGCCACGGCGACGCCGATGCTGACGCCGAAGCGACAGGGAAATCCGTTGTAATCGACGGGCTGGCGCATTTCCGCGATGATCCGATCGCAGAGCGCCGCAAGTTCGGCAGCGCCCGGCGCGCCGGTGACGACGACGACGAATTCGTCGCCCCCGATGCGCGCCACCATGTCACCCGGCGCCATGTTGGAACGCAGGATCTCCGACGCATGAACCAGCATCGCATCGCCGGCCGCATGGCCGAGCGTGTCGTTGATCTGCTTGAAACGGTCGAGGTCGATGTGAAGGATGGCAATGCTCTGGAGCGCATCGGTGTTCTGGCCGGTCAGACGCTCAAGCGCCTTGTCCAGCATCCGGCGATTGCCCAGGCCCGTCAGCGGATCGTGCAGCGAATTGTGCTCGATGCGGATGCGTGCCTGTTCGAGCTCGGCATTCTTGGCGTCGGCCATCGCCTTGGCGGCGCGCAATTGCTCGGTCATCACCACGTCGTCGGTCACATCAAGCGCGATGCCGACCAGTTTCCTGCGCCCCTCCGGCGAGACATGCAATTTGCCGACCGAACGAATGTGGCGGACAGCGCCCTCCGTCAGCACCACGCGGGCCTGGTGTACATAGGTTTCGCGCGCGCCGATCGCCGTGTTGACCGCCGATAGCGCGGATCCGCGATCGTCGGGATGCAGCGCGTTGAGCCATGTCGCTTCGTTCGTTGCGCCGTCGGTGTAGACCAACCCGTAGAGCTGGTGCATGCGCTCGTCCCAATAGGTGACGTTGCTGTCGAGATCCGCTTCCCACATGCCGCAGCGATAGCTGTCGAGCGCCAGATCGAGCCGACGCGACAGCTTTTCCAGATCCTGCTCGCGCTCGTAAAGCCCCATGAGGGCCTGCTCGAGCTCCAGGTTCTGCTGGTCAACCTGGGCCTTGGCAGCCCCAAGCCTTTCATTCTTGAGCACGTCATCGGTGACATCCCAGCTGATGCCGGTGATCTTGGACCGGCCATCAACCCCCTGATGGCCGGAGCCGACATTGCGGATATGGCGTATGCTGTCGTCGGCCAGCACGACCCGATACTGCCAGCGGTACTCCAGGCCCTCATCAAGGCTGCGGAAGAGCGCGTTGGCGGCGATACCGACATCATCCGGGTGCACGGTCGAGCGCCATTCATCGTAGGTCGGCTCGTCATCATGGACCGTAAGCCCATGCAGATGGAACATGCGATCGTCCCAGGAGCGCTCCTGCGTGGCCTGGTCGATCTCCCATATGCCGATCTTGGAAGCTTCGAGCGCCAGGTTGAGACGATGCGAAAGCGTCATCACCTCGCCTTCGCGCGCCCGGAGCTTGGCGATGTTGCGCTGGCGCTCGTTGACCAGCCCGCCGGCCAGCAGAATAGGAATGACAACGACGGCGACCGCCGCCGCGATCGCCAAGCGCAGGTCCCTGCTGTTTTGGGGCAACTTTTCCCAGCCGCCGATCGGTGTCGCCGCCAACTCCCAGACACCACCAGGCAGAGTGAGCTGGCGTTTGGCCGGTGCCATTCGAAACACACTGTCGTCACCGAAGAAGGCATCCTGGATACGCTCCGGTTCCGACACGTCGCGGATTGCGAGATGCACGTCGACATGACGGTGGTCGCCGGTGAATTCCGGCGTTTCGACACCTTCCTCAAGCAGGCGGGCGGATCGGTAGAGAGCCCTTTCATCGAGGATTGCTTCAACGTAGCCCCATCGCTCCATGCGCCCCTGGATCTTGGCGAAGACCGGCAGGAAGAGTTCAAAGCCGTTGCGCCCGCTCGGCAAACGGATCGGCCCGATCATGACCGGTTTTACCGTGGACGATGCGCGCTCAACGGCGCGGCGAGTCGCCCCGAATTTGTTGAAGTCGGTGCCGACGAACCATTGCTGGCTTTCGCGCGGAAAGGCGATGCGAACAACGCCGCCCGGGGCCGCCGACGCACGCACCATTTGCGGATTCTGCAGCAGCAATTTGGTCGACATGATGGTGAAATCATCGGCGGTCATCTCGGGATGGACACCAATGCTGTTGGCGAAACCGTTGAGGGCCGCAATATTGGTATTGACCTCCGACTGGAGGCGATTGGCAATGAGGTTCAGTTCATTCTCGACGTCGATCCTGAGATCACTGCGGGCGTTTTCGCGGTTTTGGCGCTCATAGACATGGCCGCCGCTAAAGACGACGATGCCCGCGATGGCGGCCGGTATCAGCGACGGTTTCGCAAATCTGGCTGCCGCCCGAATGCGTTGGCGCAGAACGTCAACAATCTTCACTCTATTCCCCTCGATCCCCAACCGAAGGTAGCGATCGAGTCTTAAGATTGGCTTTCGTCACATTTCTTTGGAAAACCCTACAATTCATGGGGATACAGTGCTGATGCACCGCCGGCTCAGCCGGCGGAATGCTTGAAAACTGCACGTTTGGCGTTCAGTCTCCATCAACCGGCCGGGCATCCCCGAAATGGAGGGAAAGCCTGTCAAAAGCTACGGTGCAAGGCAATTTTTGCCACAATCGGGGATCAAAGGGTGATGACAAGAATAATCGCAGATACATTGAAAAGGGCAAGAAAGATGCGTTTTGTCATTGCCGCGCTCATGGCTACCGCCGGCTTGCTTGCGCCTTTGTCGGCCGTTGCCGAAAGTGCCGATGTAGAGGCCGTTATTACCGGGGTCGATACCGATCGCCTCAGCCTTCAGCTCGACGACGGCAAAAGCTATCAGGCGCCTGAAGAATTCAATTTTGAAGGTCTCACCGCCGGCGTCAAAGTTCTCGTGTTCTACACTGAGGTCGACGGCAAGCGCGTGATCAACGATCTGGAAATCGTTCAGTAAGACTATTTAAGAACCCAAGTCCCGCCCCTTGAGGGGCGGGTGTGCTGACCCGGCTTCGTCAGAGCTTTCCAGGAAAGGTGCGAAGCGGTTTTCCGTCAGGAAATGCGTGGAAACAAAAAGGTAGAGCATTTCTACCGGTCCGTTCAGGACGGAAGCCTCAGATCCAGCCGATGGAATTTCCGGCAATCCGCAACAGACGATCCTGCGGGATGGCAGCAGAAGCCGCCTCATCTTCGTCCATCTCACCAAAAAGCTTGAACAGCGCACGGATGACGCCGCCATGGCTGACGCAGACCGTCGGCTTGCTCACGTCCTTGAGCCATGCGGCAATCCGCCAGGACAGGATCTCGTAGCTTTCGGCATCATTGCCGGGCGGGATGAAATCCCATTTCACTTTGCGTCGCTCGGCGATGCGCTCCGGCACGGACCGTTTCAGCTCCGGTAGCGTAAAACCTTCCCAATCGCCGAAGGAGACTTCCTTCAGCCGGTCGTCGGTGCGGTAAGCGGTGGGATCAAGACCCATGGCCCGGCGAAGGCGCTCCATCGTTTCGCGGGTGCGACCGAGGGGGCTCGCGACGAAGTCGAACTGCGCGGCGTCGGCGCCGAGGATGGCACCAAGCGCAAGCCCGTTTCCGGTCGCCTGCTGGCGGCCGGTATCGTTGAGAGGGATGTCCTTCTGCCCCTGGAGGCGGCTTTCCGCATTCCAGTCCGTTTGTCCGTGACGGATCACATAGATCAGCACAACATTTCGCTCCGGGCAGGAGGCTGTTCGGGCCGGTCGGCGGCGCCGATCAATCCTTGATGACGGAGATATCCGGAGCGTCTACCGCCTTCATGCCGACGACATGGTAGCCGCTGTCGGCGTGGTGAACCTCACCCGTGACCGAGCGCGACAGGTCGGACAGCATGTAGAGGCCGACATCGCCGACTTCCTCGATGGTGACGGTGCGACGCAGCGGTGCGTTGTACTCGTTCCACTTCAGGATGTAGCGGAAGTCGCCGATACCGGAGGCGGCCAGTGTCTTGATCGGGCCGGCAGAGATCGCATTGACGCGGATGTTCTTCGGGCCAAGGTCGACCGCCAGGTATTTGACGCTCGCTTCGAGCGCGGCCTTGGCGACACCCATGACGTTGTAGTTCGGCATGACCTTTTCGGCGCCGTAGTACGTCAGCGTCAGCATCGAGCCGCCGTCCGTCATCAGCTTTTCAGCGCGCCGGGCGACCGAGGTGAAGGAATAGACCGAGATCTGCATCGTCTTGGCGAAGTTTTCCGGCGACGTGTCGACGTAGCGCCCGGTCAGTTCGTCCTTGTCGGAGAAACCGATCGCGTGAACGACGAAGTCGATCTTGCCCCAGTGCTTTTCAAGCGTCGAGAAAACCTCGTCGATGGTGGCTTCGTCGCTGACATCGCAGTGGCCGGCCATGAAACCGTCGATTTCCGCCAAGAGCGGCTCGACGCGCTTCTTCAGTGCATCACCCTGATAGGTCAGAGCAACTTCGCCGCCCTGGCCATGGATGGACTTCGCGATCCCCCATGCAATCGAACGGTTGTTCGCGACGCCCATGATGACGCCACGCTTGCCCTTCATCAAACCCGATGCCTGAGCCATGCATTGTCCCCAATACTATCTGCCGGCATCGACGATGGCCGACGCCAGACTTCACAAAATTCAAAAACGCCAGATCTGCGCTGTCAGCGCGCGTGCGGCAAATTGTCGAGAATTGCCTATGGCATAGCCGCTCCGGTGGTTCAAGCGCGGCCGGGATCAGGAACTGTTAGTCCCCGTAATATTGGTTCAGTGTGTCAGCAAACCGTCACAAATAAAAGCCGTCGCGCAGCGATTTCATGAGGTCGGTGACCTTGTCATCAGGCGTGTCGCGCAAAATGAGCCGCAACTCGACCAGCAGATCGCCGCGCGCGCCATAGGCACCCGGCAGCCCGAAGCCGTCGACGCGAATGACCTTGTCCGACCCGGACCAGGCCGGAACGACAACGGTCGCCTCACCGATCGGCGTAGCGATGACATGCTCGCAGCCCAGCACGGCGCTCTGCAGATCGACGGACAGTGTCGTGAACAGATCGAGTCCACTGGTTCGGAAATCGCCGCTCTGGTCGACGCGCAGGGTGACGACGACGTCGCCGCGTGTCATGCGGGTGACGCGATAGCCCTGCTCCGCCAGGCGGATCGTCTGTCCGTCGACGGCACCCGGCGGTATCTGGACCTTGAAGGTTTCACCGTCGGGCAATTCCAAGGACAGGCGTTGACGATCGATCAAGTCCTGGATGGTGACGGTCAGATCGACAGCGAGATCTGGAACCTTGTCGGCGGGTTTGGCCGCCCGGCCGCGAATGCGTCTGACGATGGCGGCCACCAGCTCGGCGGCGGGTGCTGCGGCACGCTGCATCAGCGGCGGCTCCGTCTTGGCGACCGCCTCCTGCTTCGGCTCAGTGACAGGCTCGGGTTTCGGCTCGGGGGCAGCGGCTGGCCTTTCGGGTGCTTTGGCCGCTGCCGGCTTCGGCGCGGGCCTGGCGGCGCTGGTACGGCTCTCTGTGCCGAAGATCCGCGAGACCGCCTCTTCGGCGGTTTCCGCATCGACCGGCTGCTCCTCCGGCTCGGGGCCGCGCATCTTCGCCTTCATCGCCTCCATGCGGCGCAGCTCGGCTTCGCGCCGGGCATAGTCGTAGCGGCTTCTCAGCTTCGGGTCGCGCAGCAGCTCGTAGGCCTTGCCTGCTTCGGCAAAGCGCTCGGCGGCAGTCGGGTCGTCCTGATTGTGGTCGGGATGGATGGCCTTGGCGACCGAGCGCCACGCCGCCTTGATTTCGTCCTGACCGGCGGTGCGCCGGACGCCGAGAATTGCATAGGGATCACGCATGGCTTGCTACCATCTTCTCTGATCGGCGGCCTCTCCCGGATGCCCGCCTTATGCCTCAAACCGGGGATCAAGTGCTGTGGCACGTCCCGTTCAGCGGCGAGGATGGGCAGAACTTGCTAAATATCGGTTAGCCGGGGCGACGACGGAGCAGGTCAAAACGACGATCGAACCGTTCCTGCCGCGGTTTGCCGAAACGTGGTTAACGCAGGATTTCAGGAGCGCGGACCGAAGCTGGTGAGATACCACTCGCCATCGCTGAGCTTGCAGGTGCTGCCGTCGAACTTGGCAATGCCCTCATAGGAATGGCGGGTCGTGGTGAAACGACGGCAAAGCATGCCGCTGGCGTTGTCTTCCTGAATGCTGCTGATGACGCCGGCGCTGCCGGACGTGGCGTTTGCCCAGGGAATAGGGTTGAGCGACCCCTGCCCGAGTTCGGCTGAGGTCACGGCGTTGCGAATCAGGACCGCATCGGAAAGGCCGTCGGAGGTTTTGGCAACGGGAACGGTACCGGTTGAAACGGTGCGATCGACACCACTGCCGAACATGTCGAGGCCGGCTCCCATGCAACCGGACATAATGAGCACGGGCAGGCAAATTGCCGCGCCACGCATCACCGAGAAGGAATACCCCTTCTTGCCATCGATCCACTTTGCTATGTCTTGCACGGCAATCCTGTCAGACTCGCAAGAGCCGCACGTTTCCCGAGGAAGTCAACAAGCAGGCTCTGACATTTTCGATGCGGAAACACCGCTCGGGCTCATCCCGAAGCGTTTCCGCGCCAGACATCACGGCGTTAGAAGGCAATATGGCGGTGAATGAGTTAACAAGCGGTGACTTCACGGAAGCAAATGAGCCCTTTTCCCTTTTCGGCACATGGCTGAAAGACGCGGAAGGCAGCGAGATCAACGACCCGAATGCCGTGGCGCTGGCGACCGTCGACCCCGACGGGTTGCCGAATGTGCGCATGGTTCTGCTCAAGGATTTCGACGAGCGCGGCTTCGTCTTCTACACCAATTTCGAAAGCCAGAAGGGCCGCGAAATTCTCGGCGCCCGCAAGGCCGCCATGTGTTTCCACTGGAAATCGCTCCGGCGCCAGGTACGGCTGCGCGGGCCTGTCGAAATCGTCTCGGAGGCCGAGGCGGACGAATATTTCAAGTCGCGACCGCGCGGCAGCCGCATCGGCGCCTGGGCTTCGAAACAGTCCCGTCCGCTCGAAAGCCGCTTCGCGTTGGAAAAAGCGGTTGCCGAATACACGGCCCGCCATGCGCTTGGCGAAATCCCCCGTCCGGAATACTGGTCCGGCTTTCGCATCCGCCCGACCTCGATCGAGTTCTGGCACGACCGGCCATTCCGACTGCACGACCGCCTGGAGTTCCGTCGCGAGACACCGGAAGGTGGCTGGGAAAAGGTGCGGATGTACCCATGATGGACGCGGTAGGCGGCGGCTGGAGCATTTCCAGGAAAAGTGTGCAGCGGTTTTCCGCCCGGAAATGCGCAAAAGTGAGAAGCTTGAGCGCTTCCGTTTCGTCTAAAGCGGAAAGATTCTAGCTTCGACCGAGCCGAAATGGAATGCCCGAGGCGAGCGCCGAAACGTAACGGGCACGCTGGAAATGGCCGTTAAGTGAAATGCGCGGCAAGGCGTCTAGCGGCGTCGCCGCCGCGACCGTGCCCGGCATGGTGGTGACCGCAACCGTAAAGCCGAGATCGGCTGCAAGCCTTTGATCGCGCGGCGAGACAGCCGGGCGATCCCCATAGGGATAGGCAAAGCTGCGCGGCCTTTGGCCGACAATGGCTTCGACGCGGGCGGCGGATGCCTCGATCTCCTGGCTTGCCTGTTCATCACCGAGCCGCGCGACGGCGCGGTGGCTTATGGTGTGCGCCCCGAGGCTGGCGAGCGGGTTTTCAATCAGGAGACGGAGACCGGCTTCGTCGAGCGTCAGCGTTTTGGTGATAGCCAACGCATCGATCCCATGTTCCAGCGCCGCCGCGTCGAGCTCGGCAACCGAAACAATTTCCTCGCGACTGTGGATGTAGGCGGCCATACGGCCAAATATCGCGTGCTTGTCGGCGCTACTTTCAGCCTTGAGTACCTCCACGCCGCTACCGAAATCAAACCGGAACTGCGTGGTTGCCGAGAGCAGATCGGCCAGCGTTTCCCACCAGAGCGTATGGGTGCGGTCGACGAACCCGCCGGTCACGAAAACGGTGAACGGCACGCCGTGCCGCGTAAAGACCGGCTGGGCATGGTCGAGATTGTTGCGATACCCGTCGTCGAGGGTGAAGCAGGCGAAGGGCGCTGCACCCTCGTCGGCAAGCGCCGTCGGCAAATCGTCGAGCGCAATGAAGCGATAGCCGTCCCGCTTCAGCCGGGTGATGGCCCTATCGAGAAACTCCGGGGTGATTTCGAGATGGGCGTTCGGATCAAAGGCCCGGGCAACCCGCGGGCGGACGTGATGCAGGGTGAAAATAGCGCCGCGCCGACGGGCATCAGGCATCAGGCCAGCGCGGCTTAGACCGTGCGCCAACTCAAGCCCACCGGCGATTGCCGCGCGCCGCGCCCTCGTCCTGATGCTTGCCGTGATCCCACCCGCCATATCAGTCCATTCAAATCAGCCTGTATCGATCACTGCAGAACTCCTTGCGCCTCGGTCGATTTACGGAGAAGATCGTCTGGAGGGTTTCAAGCGTTACAGTGTCCCTGGCGCGCCAGACCTGGTGCACCACCATGGAGGTTAATGGCGGGAGCGTTAAACCTTGCTGAAGGACGTCGGCGTTAATTTCTGGTTTACCACCCCGACGAAAGTCGCAGGAAGAAATCGCATTCTGCCTCAAAGTTGCAGCAAAGACACGGCCTTGTCACAAAAAGGCACAGCGCGCCTGTCCGACGGCGCATTTCGATGGGGACTGACATGAAAGCTATCCGCCGCCTCCTTTTGGCGATGTGCGCTCTCGCTCTGGGGTCTGCGACGGCGTTTGCCGGCAGCGCTTCGTTGGTGCTCGATGCGCGCACGGGCAAAGTCCTGTCGTCGGAGAATGCGGACACGCTGAACCACCCGGCATCGCTCACCAAGATGATGACGCTGTACCTCACCTTCGAGGCGCTCCGGCGCGGCGACATGAACTGGGACAGCAAGATCAAGGTATCGAGGGCGGCGGCGGCCCAGCCGCCGATGAAACTGGGCCTGAAGCCGGGTAGCACGATCACCGTGCGCGAAGCAGTCTATGCCATGATCGTCCGCTCGGCGAACGACGCAGCCGCCGCGATGAGCGAAAGGCTCGGCGGTTCGGAGCAGAACTTCGCCAGGAAAATGACGGCCAAGGCGCGCCAACTGGGCATGAGCCGCACCGTCTTCATCAACGCATCCGGCCTGCCCGCAAGCAGGCAGGTGACCACCGCACGCGATATGTCGACGCTCGCGGTGGCGCTGATACGCGATTACCCCAGGGAATACCGGCTGTTTGCCACGCCGAGCTTCACGTTTCGCGGTCGCAAGATTCGCGGCCATAACAACCTGATGTACCGCTATGACGGCATGGACGGCATCAAGACCGGCTACACCAATGCCTCCGGCTTCAATCTCGTCAGTGCCGTCAGGGACGGCAACCGCCGCGTCATCGGCGTGGTGATGGGCGGGCGCACGGCGCGCAGCCGCGACGACAAGATGGCGGCATTGCTCAACCGCCATGTCGGCAAAGCCTCCAATGGCCGCCAGTTGGTGGCCGCTGCCAAGACGCGGAGTGCTGCTGCAGCTGAGGTCGAGGTCGCATCTGCCGCCACGATGTCGGACGTGCCGCTGCCCTTCACGGCAGCCCATCGTGCCAAGGGCGACAGCGTTGCGGCATTGATCGCCGCGTCATCCACGACGGTCGTGCCGGCCGAACGGCCGACGGCCATGGTCGAAGAGGAAAACGCCGCTGTCGTTCCAGCCGCCGGCCGCTGGCAGATCCAGATCTCGGCGGCACCTTCGGCTGAAGCGGCCCGCGCGCTTCTGGCACAGGCGCAAGCAGCCGGAGGCGACATGCTGGCGGAGGCGTCTCCCTATACGGAAGCGGTGGGCGAAGGCGCCGGCACCATCTATCGCGCCCGCTTCGTCGGCTTCAGCAGCCGTGATGCTGCCGCTTCCGCCTGCAGCGCGCTGAAGAAGCGCTCCTACGACTGCGTGCTGCTGCCCTCGCGAGGCTAAGGGAGCCATCGGCCTTAGGCCTGCGTGCCGCCGACGGTGATCTGGTCCATGCGCAGATGCGGCTGGCCGACGCCGACCGGCAACCATTGCCCGGCCTTGCCGCAGTTGCCGATGCCGGTGTCGAGCTTGGTGTCGTTGCCAACCATCGTCACGCGCTTCATCGCGTCGGGGCCATTGCCGATCAGCATCGCGCCCTTGACCGGCGCGCCGATCTTGCCGTTCTCGATCATGTAGGCCTCGGTGCAGCCGAAGACGAACTTGCCGGAGGTGATGTCCACCTGGCCACCACCGAAGGAGACGGCATAGATGCCCTTCTTCACCGAGGCGATGATTTCCTCGGGCGTCCGGTCGCCGGACAGCATGTAGGTGTTGGTCATGCGCGGCATCGGCACATGGGCATAACCCTGGCGCCGGCCGTTGCCGGTCGGCTGCATGCCCATCAGCCGGGCGTTCTGCCGGTCCTGCATGTAGCCAACGAGCTTGCCGTCCTCGATCAACACGTTGTAGCCCGATGGCGTGCCCTCATCATCGATCGAGATCGAGCCACGCCGGGCCTCGATCGTACCGTCATCGACGACTGTCACACCCTTGGCAGCAACCTGCTCGCCGAGCAGGCCGGCAAAAGCGGAGGTCTTCTTGCGGTTGAAGTCGCCTTCAAGGCCGTGGCCGACGGCTTCGTGCAGCATCACACCCGGCCAACCCGAGGCCAACACCACGTCCAGGGTACCGGCCGGCGCATCGATCGCGTCGAGATTGACGAGCGCCTGGCGTAGTGCCTCGTCGGCACCCTTCTTCCAGTTCTCCTCGGTGATGAAGTCGCCGAAGCCGCGGCGTCCGCCGATGCCGTAGGAGCCGCTTTCCTGACGGTCGCCATCGCCGGCAACCACGGAGATGTTGATGCGCGTCATCGGCCTGATGTCCTGAACCCGGTGGCCATCGGCGCGCAGGATATCGACCAGCTGCCAGCTTGCGGCGATCGAGGCCGTCACCTGCCTGACCTTGGGATCGCGTGCACGCAGATAGGCGTCGATTTCCTGCAGAAGCGCGACCTTCGCCTCAAAGCTCGGCTCGCCGATCGGGTTTTCGTCGCCATAGAGCTTCGTGTTGGTGCGTTGCGGCGCTGCGGCATAGGAGCCGGCATAACCGCGCGTCACCTGGCCGACTGCATCGGCGGCACGGCGAAGTGCTGCCAGCGACAGCTCACCGGCATGGGCATAGCCGACCGATTCGCCGGCGACCGCACGCAGACCAAAACCCTGGTCGGTGTTGAAGCTGCCGCCCTTCAGCCGGCCGTTGTCGAAGGAGAGCACTTCGGCCTGGGCATGTTCGAGAAACAGCTCACCATCGTCGGCGCCGGCAAGCGTCTCCGACAGAACCTTGCGGATCGCTGCCTCGTCGGCATCGAAGAGGCTCATCAGATCGGTGTTCATAGTCGTGCGCTCCCGCGTCATAAGTTCGATGGCCTCCATTTAGGAAGGCGAGCGGTTCAAGCCAAGAAAAATATCGATCAGGAGAGCGAAGCGTTCCAGCCATCGAGGCGTTCGATGCGCTCGACCCCGGCGAAGCGGGCGACGCGTTCGAGTTCTGCATCTATGCGCTCCATGCGCCCAGAGGACGGCTTGACGCCACGCTCCAGCCAGAGCCGGCGCACATCGAGACTGCCGCGCTTGCGGTCGGCCTTCATGTCGATGCGGCCGATCAGGCGATCGCCTTCGATCAGCGGGAAGACATAGTAGCCGTATTCCCGCTTCGGCTCAGGCACGAAGATCTCGATGCGATAGAAGAAGCCGAACAGCCGCTCGGTGCGATTGCGGTCGCGCAGCAACGGATCGAACGGGCTCAGCACGCGCACGCGGCCCGGCGGGTCGGGAATATCGCCAAGCTCGTCAGGAAAACCCGCAAGCGCATAGGACGACCGTGGCTTGCCGCCGTCGATCGGCTCGATCGACACGTCGATCAGTTCGTCGCGATGTTCCGCCACCCAGGCCTTCGCTTCGTCCGGAGAGACCAGATCCCAGAACGCGGCGATTTCGCCGTGGGTGGCAAAGCCCAAGCGTTCAAGGGCGCTGCGGCAGGCCCAGTCTATGAACTCGTGATGCTCCACCTCGCCATCCTGGTGGTGCGGCGGGATCACCCGCTCTGTCAGGTCGTAGACCTTCTGGAAATTCTCGCGCCTGGCGATCGCCAGCTTGCCGGTGCGCCACAGCACCTCAAGCGCAGTCTTCGACGGATGCCAGTTCCACCAGCCGCCGGACTCGTGTTCGGCCTCCTTGAGGTCGCGGGCAAGCACGGGACCGCCCTTGGCGATGCGCTCGTAGGTTTCGTCGCAGCCTTTTTCAAATCCCTCGCCGCGCCACTTGCTCCAACGGTCGACGATGGTCTCGCCTTCCCATTTGAAGCGGTGCTTCCAGTAGCGGTAGAAGCTGCTGGGGATGATCGAAGCGTCATGGGTCCAGTGCTCGAACAGTTCGCGGTCGTCTTCAAGCAGCGATGTCAAATGTTCGCGGCGATAGGTCTGGTTGCGCGAGAACAGGATCTGATGATGGGCGCGTTCCACCGTCGCGATGCTGTCAACCTGAACGAAGCCGATGTCATGGATCAGCTTCAGTAGGCCATCCTTGCCGAGCGCGCGGTGCGGCGCGCCGGAAAGGCCCTGCTTTGCGAGGAAGATGCGCCGGGCATCGCTATTGGAGAGCCGAATCGTCATGGGAGAAAGAGTAGGCTTTTATTCCCATATTTCAAACGGAACCTTGGCGCAAAGCGCATTGCCCTTGTCCGCCGACTTGGCCTATAGAGCAACCGCAAACCGCGAGGGACGGGATGGACATCCGCTTTACCGATTGCTCGGTCCGCTTCGGCGAACGGGTGGCGCTGCAGCCGCTGACGCTGACGATCACCGAAAGGCGTGTCGGCATTATCGGCCTCAATGGCTCCGGTAAGACAACCTTCGCGCGGCTGATCAACGGTCTAGTCAAACCTTCTGCCGGCAGCGTCACCGTCAATGGCCTCGATACGGTCAAGGACGAGCGCGCCGTGCTTTCCGAAGCCGGCTTCATCTTCCAGAATCCGCAGCACCAGCTGATCATGCCCGTCGTTGCCGATGACATCGGCTTCGGCCTGAAGAACCGCGGCCTCAAAGGCGAGGAAATCGACAAGCGGACGCAAGCGGTGCTGTCGCGCTTCGGCGTCGAGCACCTGGCGCGGCGCCGGGTTCACGAACTCTCCGGCGGCGAGACCCAGCTGATCGCCATGGCCAGCGTCGTCGTCACCGATCCCAAAATCCTGATCCTCGACGAGCCGACCAACCAGCTCGACCTACGCAACCGGCGGCGCGTCGCCGACACGATCGCGACACTTGACGAAGACACGCTGGTCATCACCCACGACCTGCCGCTGGTCGAAAATGTCGAGCGCCTGCTGCTCTTCCACGAAGGACGGCTTGCCGCCGATGGCGCGCCGCAGGAAACGATCCGCCACTACCACGAGATCGCCGGATGCTGACGAGCCTGCACATCGAGGGCAACAGCTGGCTGCACCGGCTGCCGGTGCGTGCGAAGCTTTTGGCACTGGTGGCGCTCAGCATCCTGCTTTTCCTCACCAGCTCGCTCGTCGTGCAGCTGATCGCCTTTGTGATTTCCGGCGGGCTCTATCTCTCGGTCGGCCTTTCCTGGCGCGAAGCGCTGAAACGCGTCGGCTTCGTCTTCTTCACGATCTTCTTTCTCGCGGCCGTGAACCTCTTCCTTCTCCCCTTGAACGAAGTCGCCGTCTTGACCCTGCGCCTGATGGCCCTGGTGCTTTTCGCCGCTGCCGTGACCGCAACGACGACGATCGGCGGCTTCATGGACGAGATCACGGTGCTGCTGACGCCCTTCGAACGCCTGGGCTGGGTGCGCGCTGCCGATGTCAGCCTGGCGCTTGGGCTCGTCCTGCGCTTTGTGCCAGACATTTTCACGCGCTATCAGGCCATTCGCGAAGCACACCGGGCGCGTGGGCTGCCGGTGCGACCGTTGACGATCATCGGACCACTGATCATCCTGACGCTCAAAGATGCGGATACGATCGCCGCGGCGATTGACGCGCGTGGTTTTCGCCGTCAATAAATTCGCGCATCCTAATAAGCAAGGAACCGGAACAGCATGAACACCAGAGATCTCGTCCTTATCGCCCTCTTTGCCGCGATCGTCGTCGTGCTCGGCCTCATTCCGCCGATCACGCTCGGCTTCATTCCCGTGCCGATCACCGCGCAGTCCATGGGCGTGATGCTCGCCGGCTGCATTCTCGGCGCCAAGCGCGGCGCTTTCGCCTTCCTGCTCTTCATTCTGCTCGTCGCCATTGGTCTGCCGGTGCTATCAGGCGGTCGTGGCGGTCTCGCCGTCTTTGCCGGCCCGTCTGGCGGCTTCATTCTCGGCTGGGTCGTTGCCACCTTCGTCACCGGCCTGATCGCGCAGCGCTTCGTCCGGGAAGGCCAGGCTGAACTGCACCAGTTCGTCGGCTTCTTCCTCGCCTCGGTAATCGGCGGCATCGTCGTGCTCTATGCGATCGGCATGCCCTGGGTATCGGCCGTCACCGGCACGCCGCTGCTCGCGGTTGCCACCGGTTCGCTCGCATTCCTTCCCGGCGACCTGCTGAAGGCCGCCATCGCGACGCTTGCCGCACGCGCCGTCTTCGCCGGCTATCCGCTGCTGCCGGTTCGCGCCTGAACCGATGCCGTTTGCCGCCGCCATTGCGCGCCACGCGGAACAAATCCCGCAAGTCCCGGCCTTCCGCATGGAAGGCCGGGTTTTCACATTCCGGGAGCTTGCGCTTTGCGCCGGCCAGCTCGTTTCCGCGTTCGGGAGATTGACGGCAGACACCGGGAATAAAAACGTCCTGCCCGCCACCACAAAGCTGATCGCACTGGAGATCGGCAACCATCCCCTTTTCGCTGCCGCATTCGTCGCCGCAACATCAGGCGGGCATTGCGTTGTTTTGATCGACCCACATCTGCCGGAGACAACGCGGGCGGCAATGCGTGAGCAATTGCGCCCCGACATCACGGTTCGCGCCGACGGCGAGGGGCTGCGGCTCGATGCGACCGCTTCCGGTCAAAGCCTGCTTTTCGCCGCCGGTTCAGACGAAGACATGACGCCGATCGCCATCGGCGCCGATGACGAGCCGTTTCTCGTCGTCTTCACTTCCGGTACCACGGGCATGCCGAAAGCGATCGTGCGCGATCGCGGGTCCTGGCGGCGCAGCCTGAAGATGGGCCAGGATTTTTTTGGCATTAACAGCGACACGCGCACCTTCGCCCCCGGCCCGCTCGCCCATGGGCTGACGCTCTATGCGTTCGCCGAAACGCTTGTTGCCGGCGCCGAATTCGTCGGCATGGCGCATTTCGATGCGGCGCGTGCGTCCGAGACCATCGCCTCGCAGGATGTCAGACGGCTCGTGCTGGTACCGACGATGCTGAGGCGGCTCTGCGCATCGCCTTCCCATGCGGCATTGGCGTCGGTGCAGAAGATCACCGTTGCCGGCGCCAAGCTGACACCCGCCGATCGCGCAGCCGCTGCGACACCGTTTTCGCAAGCTGACATCGTCGAGTATTACGGAGCATCCGAACTCGGCTTCATCAGCGTTGCCGGTCCCGGCGACACAGCATCGGCGACCGCCGTCGGACGCGCCTTTCCCGGTGTCGGCCTAATCGTGCTCGACGAGAGCGAAAAGCCGCTACCGTCAGGCGAAGCCGGCACGATCTTCGTCAACAGCGACCTGATTTCGAGCGGCTATATCGGCACCGGAGATGGTGCGGGCCTCAGGCGTGTCGGCAGGCTCGCAACCGTCGGCGACCTCGGATTCCTTAGTGCCGACGGCACGCTGCATCTCGTCGGGCGCTCCGGCGGCATGGTGCTTTCCGGCGGCAACAACATCTATCCGCAGGAGGTCGAGGCGACGCTTGTCGGGCATGCCGATGTGCATGCGGCGTTCGTTCTCGGACTGGACCATCCCGATCTCGGCAGCGAACTCGTCGCCGTCATCGAGCCGAATGGTGCAACAATCGACCGAGCGGCGCTCGACCGTCATCTCGACAGCCATCTGCCGCGCTATAAACATCCACGACGGATCTGGCTTTGCCATACCTTACCGATGACGCAATCTGGTAAGGTGGCCGCCGGGACTCTCAAGCAATGGATTGTGGACGGACATGACGCCCTTGAGCCCTTCGTCTGACCCATCGCGCACACCGGTGATCGTGGCGGCCCTGCGTACGCCTGTTGGGCGCGTGCGCGGCGTGCTCGCGGAGGTCGAGCCGGCACGGCTCGCTGCGCCGTTGATCACCCGCATCCTCGCCGATGTCGGCCTGGCGGCGGAGGCGCTCGATGACGTCATCCTCGGCAATGCCGCCAACTGCGCCGGCAACCTTGGACGGCTGGCGGCACTTGAGGCCGGACTTCCGGTATCGACACCCGGCCTGACCATTGACCGGCAGTGCGGCGCCGGGCTCGAGGCCATCACCCTTGCCGCCCGTCTCATCCAGTCGGGCGCCGGTCGCTTCTACCTTGCCGGCGGCACCGAAAGCGCCAGTCGCGCCCATATTCGCCTGAGGCCGCCGACGACCCCTGGCGAAGAGCCTCAACCGATCAAGCGTTCGCGCATGGCACCGGACGAGATCGGTGACCCTGACATGGGCGTTGCCGCCGAAAACGTCGCCACAGCCTGCAGCATTTCCCGCGAAAGACAGGATGCGTTTGCGCTCGAAAGCCAGCGACGCGCCGTCGCCGCCCAGGGCGCGGGCCGGTTTACGCGCGAGATCGTACCGATCGAAACGACTGCGGGGATCGTCGAGGCCGACGAATGCCCGCGCGCCAATGCATCGCTCGAAACCCTGCAGCGGCTGAAACCCGTCTTCGTCCAGGACGGCACGGTGACCGCCGGAAATGCCTGCCCGATCAACGACGGCGCAGCGATGGTTCTGGTGACCAGCCTTGCCGAAGCGCGACGCCTGGGGCTTTCCTTTGCGCTCGAATTCATCGATGCGACGACCGCCGGTGTGCATCCCGATCTGCTCGGGCTCGGCCCGGTGCCGGCGATGGAAAAACTGAAAGCGCGCAATCCGGCGCTTGATGTCGATGCGATTGATTTCATCGAATTCAACGAGGCCTTCGCCTCGCAGGTGCTCGGCAGCCTAGATCAACTCGATATTTCGCCGGAACGGGTCAATCTCGACGGCGGTGCCATCGCCCTCGGCCATCCCTATGGCGCATCCGGCGCGATCCTCGTGGTGCGGCTGTTCACGCAGATGCTGGCAGTCCCGCGCGAAACGCAGGCACTGGCGATGATGGGCATCGGCGGCGGCATGGGCGGCGTCGCGCTGTTCCGCAGCCTGCGGCCTACCGAATAGGTTCGTGATGGTTCAGAGAATGTAGCTGCCGAGCCATTCGCGCGTTGCGGCCGGCACCGGCAGCGGCGTGTGCCGTTCGCGATCGACGGCAACCCAGACAATCTCGAGTTCTGCCGCAAGCTGGCCGGCCGCCTCGACGCGCACGGCAAAGCTCACCGAGCTTCCGCCGATCTTGGCGACAGTAACGATGAAGCGCGCCGGCTCGTCATAGCGCAGGCCGCGATGGAAGACACAGGCCGAGCGGCGAACGAGATAGGCAGGCTCATGGACGACCGACGGCCGGTGCCGCCAGAGTTGGGAAAGTGCCGCTTCGGCATGGGCATAGTAGGCGGCATTGTGCATGTGGCCATGCATGTCTATATCGCGAAACGGAATGCGGATTTCCGTGACGTTTTCCCGCTCCCTGCCGTCCATGCGAGGTCCTCTTAGAATGCGCTCCACCCTCGTTAGCCAGTTCGGCGATCCGCGACAAGTGATTGCGCTCGTCGATGCCGAGCGAATCCCGCCGGGGCACGGCGGGGTCGAGATCGCGCTCTCCCTGTCGGCCATCAATCCCTCCGACCTCATTCCCGTCACCGGCGCCTATAGTGCCCGGACGACCCTGCCCTTCGTGCCCGGCTTCGAGGGCGTCGGCACCGTCAGCCGCATCGGCGCTGGCGTTACGACCTTGAAGCCCGGCGATCGCGTGATCCCGATCGGCGCAAGCGGCCTTTGGCAGCAATATCTGGTACGGCCGGCCGAATGGTGCTTTGCCGTGCCTGACGATATCGACGACCGCCAGGCGGCCACCAGCTACGTCAACCCGCTGACGACGATCCGGCTCATCGAAGCGCTCAAGTCCCATTTCGGATCGGTGAACGGCCAGAGAATCGGCGTGACCGCAGCGGGTTCGGCCATCGGCGGCATGCTGCTGAAGCTCATGTCGGGCGAAGGCGCAAAACCGATAGGGATCGTGCGCAGCCAACGCAGCGCCGAGCGGCTTGCGTCCGACACACCCGGCAAAATCGTCATCGCCGATAAAGGGCATATCCCTTCGGGCCTTGCCTTCGACGCCATTGTCGACGCGGTCGGCGGCCCGTTTGCCGGCGAGCTCATCGGCCAGACGCTCCAGCTCGGCGCCGCATTCATCCAGTATGGCGCGCTTAGCGGTGTGCCCGTGCCGATACCGGCAATCCAGGCTCGGCCGGATGTACGCTTCTCCTTTCTGTGGCTGAGAACCTGGGTGCACGCCGCCGGTCGGCCAGCGATCGAAGCGGCTTTTGCGCAGAGTTTTGCCGGTCTGCGCACCGGGCTTTTCTCAAGCCGGATTGCGCAAACCTACCCGCTCAGTTGCCTGGATGAGGCCTTGGCGCATCAGGCGGATCCTCGCCGCGACGGCAAGCTGCTGCTTGATACGCGCTGTTGAAAATCAGTGCTTTCGCTTGGGCGCGCCATGGACGTTGGCAGGTTGGAGCACTAGTTTCGGCGCATGACCACGCTGCTCTATGAAAATCCGATCTTCCTGGAACACGAGGTTCCGGAAGGTCACCCTGAAAGGCCGGACCGGCTGAAAGCGCTGAACCTTGCGCTCGAGCACCCGAATTTCGCCGACCTCAAGCGCATAAAGGCGACGAAGGCGAGCGAAGACCTGGTGCTGCTCGCCCATCCGGAGGAGCATCTGCGCACCGTCAAGCGCGCCATCCCCGAAGAGGGCATCGCCAATCTGGAAGCTGACACCTATGCCAGCCCGTTCAGCCTCGAGGCGGCATTGACCGGCATCGGCGGTGCGGTTGAGGCGGTCGATGCAGTTTTCACGGGCAAGGCCGACAACGCTTTCGTCGCGGCGCGTCCGCCCGGCCACCACGCCGAGAAGAACAAGGCCATGGGCTTCTGCTTCTTCAACACCGTCGCGATTGCCGCCCGCCACGCACAGGTGGCGCATGGGGCAGAGCGCGTGGCGATCGTCGACTGGGACGTGCACCACGGCAACGGCACTCAGGACATCTTCTGGGACGATCCGTCGGTGCTTTTCTGCTCCACTCATCAGATGCCGCTTTATCCCGGCACCGGGGCCAAGGACGAAACCGGCGTGAAAGGCAACATCGTCAACGCGCCGCTCTCGCCCAATGCCGGCAGCGAGCATTTTCGCGAGGCGTTCCGCTCTCGTGTGCTGTCGGCGCTGACGAACTTCCGGCCGGATTTCATCCTGATCTCGGCCGGCTTCGATGCCCACTACCGCGATCCGCTGGCGCAGATCAACCTTGTCGCCGAGGACTTCGACTGGGCGACGGGCCGCCTGCACGAGATCGCCGACCGCAGCGCCGGCAACCGCATGGTCAGCCTGCTCGAGGGCGGCTATGACCTGCAGGGACTGGCCGAGTCGGCCGGCATGCATATTTTGAGATTGATGAGAGGGTAACCATGACCACCACCACGCAACCGGACGTTTCGGCCCTCTCCTTCGAGCAAGCCGTCGAAGAGCTGGAGCGCATCGTCTCGGCACTGGAACGCGGCGACGTCGCGCTCGACAAGTCGATCGAGATCTATGAGCGCGGCGAAGCGCTGAAGAAGCACTGCGAGGCGCTGTTGAAGGCTGCCGAAGACCGGATCGAAAAAATCAGGCTCGACCGTGCCGGCAAGCCGCAGGGCGTGGAACCGCTCGACGCGGAGTAAACGACGGGGGATTGGTCAACGTCCGGAAACGCTGCGTCTTCGCCTAGCGCCTACCCGCAACGTGCGTTAGGCGCTAGGCTCAGACCATACGAACAACGGGAGCGTGCACCATGTCCTTCTTTCCAGGCCCCGACCCGCTCGCCGGCGACAAGCCCGCCTGCGACGCCATCGAACACCTGATCATCCCGCGCACCAGCGACATCGGCGGATTGCAGGTTCGCCGCGCACTACCGACAGCGAAGCGGCGGCTTGTCGGGCCGTTCATCTTCTTCGACCGGATGGGACCGGCGCTGTTGCGTGCCGGCGAGGCGATCGATGTTCGGCCGCATCCGCATATCGGCCTTTCGACCGTGACCTATCTGTTCGACGGCGAAATCAAGCATCGCGACAGCCTCGGCACCGAAATGGTCATCCGCCCCGGCGACGTGAACCTGATGACCGCCGGCCGCGGCATCGTTCACTCCGAGCGTTCACCGGAAAACCAGCGCGGGCATGAACGCTCGGTTTCCGGGTTGCAGACCTGGCTGGCGCTCCCCGACCACAAGGAAGAGATCGACCCGATCTTCGACCATACCGAACGGCACATGCTGCCGCAGCTCAATGACGGCGGCATAGATGCCCGGGTGGTGATCGGCAGCTTCGAAGGGCAGAAGTCGCCGGTCTCGGTCTTTACCGACACGATCTATGTCGACCAACATCGCGCCCGGCAAAAGCGCGCCGTTTGCCGCCAATTGGGAAGAGCGTGCGATCTATATCCTCTCAGGCGAAGCGATCATCGCCGGCGACCACTTCGCCGACAATCAGCTGCTGGTCTTCCGGCCTGGCGACGAAATCACCGTCACCGCCGGTCCGCTCGGCTGTCATGTCATGCTGTTCGGCGGCGCAGCACTCGGCTCGGCCCGCCACATCTGGTGGAATTTCGTGTCATCGTCAAAGGACCGCATCGAGAAGGCCAAGGAAGAATGGCGCACCGGCCGCTTCGACATCGTGCCCGGCGACGAGGAGGAATTCGTGCCCCTTCCCACCGGTTGAGGGCATCGAACAACCGCGACCGCTTGCCGCTTCCAGTTGCCGCATGCTTCCTTAAATCGATTTCGATTCAGGGAATCATACGGTAGTGTCTAGGACAACGACGCAGGAAAGCCTAATTTTGCATTCAGCAACAATTGCGTCTAAAGAGCCGCTTTAACGGTACCACCAACTATCGCGCACCCGATCCGTGCGGTGCGCATGAGGCATGCAGCGTGACACAACTGCCAACGAACCCGATGCCGGCAACCCCCTTGCTCGACAAGGTGACCTTTCCCGACGATCTGAAGAAGATCGACGACAAGGATCTGCCGCAGCTTGCCGGCGAAGTTCGTGCAGAGATGATCGATGCGGTCTCGCGTACCGGTGGCCATCTCGGCGCGGGCCTCGGCGTCGTCGAGCTGACGATCGCCATCCACAAGATATTCAACACGCCGCATGACCGGCTGATCTTCGACGTCGGCCATCAGTGCTACCCGCACAAGATTCTGACCGGCCGTCGCGATCGCATCCGCACCTTGCGCCAGGAAGGCGGCCTGTCCGGCTTCACCCGTCGCGCCGAAAGCGAATACGACCCCTTCGGTGCCGCGCACTCCTCGACGTCGATTTCCGCCGGCCTCGGCATGGCTGTCGCCGCCGACCTCGACGGCAAGAACCGCAATGTCATCGCCATCATCGGCGACGGTGCGCTTTCGGCCGGCATGGCCTATGAAGCGCTCAACAATGCGGGCGCGCTCGATGCCCGCCTGATCGTCATCCTCAACGACAACGACATGTCGATCGCGCCACCGACCGGCGCGATGAGCGCCTATCTGGCGCGCCTCGCTTCCGGCCGCACCTACATGGGCATCCGCGAAGTCGGCAAGAAACTGACGGCCTATCTCGGCAAGACGGTCGACCGGGCGATCACCCGCGCGGTCGAGCATGCCCGCGGCTACGTCACCGGCGGCACGCTGTTCGAGGAAATGGGCTTCTATCATATCGGCCCGATCGACGGTCACTCGTTCGAGCACCTGCTGCCGGTACTGCGCAACGTTCGCGACAACGCCAAGGGGCCGGTGCTGATCCATGTGGTGACGCAGAAGGGCAAGGGCTATCCGCCCGCCGAAGCCGCTGCCGACAAGTATCACGGCGTCAACAAGTTCGACGTCATCACCGGCGCGCAGGCCAAGGCAAAGCCGAACGCGCCCGCCTACACCTCGGTCTTCGCCGAAGCCCTGACGCAGGAAGCCGGTTTCGACGACAAGATCGTTGCGGTCACCGCCGCCATGCCATCCGGCACCGGGCTCGACAAGTTCGCCCTCGCCCACCCCAAGCGCTGCTTCGACGTCGGAATCGCCGAACAGCACGCGGTGACCTTTGCGGCCGGTCTGGCATCTGAAGGCTACAAGCCGTTTGCCGCACTTTATTCCACCTTCCTGCAGCGCGGCTACGACCAGGTGGTCCACGACGTGGCGATCCAGGGCCTGCCTGTGCGTTTTCCGATCGACCGCGCCGGTTTCGTCGGCGCCGACGGGCCTACCCATGCCGGCTCCTTCGACACGACCTATCTCGCGACCCTGCCCGGCTTCGTCGTCATGGCAGCCGCCGACGAGGCAGAGCTGAAGCACATGGTGCGGACCGCTGTCGCCTATGATGCCGGCCCGATCTCGTTCCGCTATCCGCGCGGCGAAGGCGTGGGCGTCGAAATGCCGGAGCGCGGCCAGATCCTTGAAATCGGCAAGGGCCGCGTGGTCAAGCAAGGCTCCAAGGTGGCGCTGCTTTCCTTCGGCACGCGCCTTGCCGACTGTTTGTTGGCCGCCGAAGATCTCGACGCGGCGGGTCTTTCGACGACGGTTGCCGACGCGCGCTTTGCCAAGCCACTCGACCACGACCTCATCCGCCAGCTTGCCCGCCATCACGAAGTGCTTGTGACCATCGAGGAAGGCGCAGTCGGCGGTTTTGCCAGCCACGTGCTGCAGTTCCTCGCAGAAGACGGCCTGCTCGACGGTGGCCTGAAGGTGCGCCCGATGGTGATGCCTGACATCTGGATGGAGCAGGCAAAGCCCGAAGCGATGTATGCCTTGGCCGGCCTCGACCGCGCCGGCATCGTTTCTACGGTGTTCAAGGCACTCGGCCAGAAGCAGGATATCGGCATCGGCGCTGCCGGCTAAGGCTACGCGATCGAAGGCAGTCCGAAACACCAAAGCCCCGGCGATGAACCGGGGCTTTTGCTTTCTTGTGTGTCGTGGCGACGATCAGAATTCCTGCCAATCGTCCTGCGCCACCGCCGCATTGCCGTAAGACACGGGGCGGGCGGCACTCGCCGAGCGTATCGGTGCAGATGGCGCCGCCATAGTGGTGCCATGGTGCGCAGATCGCTTGGGGCGGTCATGCTGTTCGTGCGGCCCGGCAGCGTGAAGCGGGCGATGAGCTCGCGCAGACGGCCGGCCTCGCTGGCGAGCTGGGCGCTGGCGGCATTGGCCTCTTCGACCATCGCCGCGTTCTTCTGCGTCACCTGGTCCATCTGGTTGACGGCGGTGTTGACTTCGCTGAGCCCCACCGACTGTTCGCGCGCCGAGATGGCGATCGCGTCCATGTGCTGGTTGATGGTGGCCACATGGCCGCCAATCGCCTTCAGCGCCTCGCCGGTATCGCGCACCAGCTTGACCCCGCCTTCGACCTCGACGCTGGAATTGCGGATAAGCTCCTTGATCTCCTTGGCGGCCTTTGCCGAGCGCTGGGCCAGCTCGCGCACCTCCTGGGCAACGACCGCAAAGCCTTTGCCGGCCTCGCCCGCCCGCGCCGCTTCGACACCGGCATTGAGCGCCAGGAGGTTGGTCTGAAAGGCGATCTCGTCGATAACGCCGATGATGTTGGAGATCTGGCCGGAGGAGCTTTCGATCCGGCGCATCGCTTCCACGGCACTCGCCACCACGACGCCGGATTTGGCAGCGCTTGAATTCGCCTCTCCGGCCACGATGCGCGCCTTTTCGGCCCGCCGCGTCGAGCTCGTGACGTTGGCGGTGATCTCGTCGAGGGCCGCCGCGGTCTGTTCCAGCGATGCGGCCTGCTGCTCCGTGCGCCGCGACAGGTCGTCAGCACTTTCGCTTATTTCGCGTGATGTGATTACTTCCCTGTCTCCTTGGGGGTTTTATCACCACGTCTTACCCGCTCTGCCGAGCAGCCGTGCAGCGAGGGGGCTTGCCAATAGGCCGCCAACCCTCCATGAGAAACACATGTCAGAAGAACGCCAGAATGAAGAACACAAGAACAGAGTCCGCCTGGACCAGCTGCTGCTCAACACAGGACTGGTGGCTAGCCGTGCCCGTGCCCGCGACGCGATCCAGCGCGGCACCGTCAAGGTCGACGGCCGCACGGTCACCAAGCCGTCGTTGGCCTTTGCCGAGAGCGTGACCATCACCATCGATGACCCGGCGCAGGACTATGTTTCGCGCGCAGCGCTGAAGCTTGCCGCAGCGCTCGATCATTTCGCGCTCGATCCGACCGGTGAAAGCTGCGTCGATATCGGCGCCTCCACCGGCGGTTTCACCGAGGTGCTGTTGAAGCGCGGTGCCGATCACGTGGTTGCCATCGATGTCGGTCATGGCCAGATCCATCCGCGGATCTCGGGCGATCCGCGCGTCACCAGCATCGAGGGCCTCAACGCCCGGGCGATGACCGAGGACGACATCGACAACCGTGAAGTGACCTTCATCGTTTCCGACGTCTCCTTCATTTCGCTGAAGCTCGCCTTGCCGCCGGCACTCGAGATGGCGCTTCGCGGTGCGCACTGCATCCTGCTGGTCAAGCCGCAATTCGAGGCCGGTCGCGATGCGATCAGCAAGGCCGGACTGCTGAAGGATCCCGACAGCGCGCCGGCGGTTGCCGCCGAACTCGAGCGCTGGCTGGTCGAAGACATGGGCTGGCAGAGCCTCGGGCTGATCCCCTCGCCGATATCAGGCGGCGACGGCAACGTCGAGTTCCTGCTGGCCGGGAAAAAGCCATGAGCACGCAGACCCTGACCATCGCCCGTCTCGGCGCGCAGGGCGACGGCATTGCCGAAACCGAGGCTGGTCCGGTCTATGCGCCCTTCACGCTGCCGGGCGAGAGCGCGGCCCTTGCGGTCAACAAGTCTCAGGGCACGCTGATCTCGCTGCGCGAAGCATCGCCTGACCGGGTCGAACCGCACTGTCGCCACTTCGGCCCGGACGGTCAGAACGGCACCTGCGGCGGCTGCACGTTGCAGCACGCGGCCGACGGCCTCTACCAGACCTTCAAGCGCGACCTGGTGATCAACGCCTTGAAGTCGAAGGGATTGAAGCCTGATGTCGCGCCGCTGATAACAGCCCAACCCGGCGAGCGCCGCCGCGCCGTGTTCACGGCGCGCAAGACCGAAAAAGACCTGCTCCTCGGCTTCAACCAGGCGGAAAGCCACCACATCGTGGCGATTTCGGAATGTCCCGTCACGAGCCCGGGCATCGTCTCGCGGCTCGCCACCATCGGCAAGATCGGCGCGGCCATGGCCGTCAACGCCGAACCGTTCCGCATCACCGTTCTCGAAACGCTTTCCGGTCTCGACCTTTCGGTCGACGGCATCAAGGGATTTGGCGATCGCGAGCGCCGGCGCACCGTCGAGACGGTTCTCGGAGAACGCGGCATTGCCCGCGTCAGCCTCAATGGTGAGATCATCGTCGAGCCGACGAAGCCGGTGATCGAATTCGGCGGCGTCTCCGTCTCGCCGCCGCCCGGCGGCTTCACCCAGGCAACGCTTGCCGCTGAAGAGGCGATGGCAGCACTGGTGCTCGATCATATCGGCAAGGCAAAGCGGGTTGCGGACCTCTTTGCCGGCAGCGGCACATTCGCCCTGCGCATCGCCCGCAAGGCCCGCGTGCACGCGGTCGAAGGCGAGGACAAGGCGCTGAAGGCGCTCGACTTCTCCGCCCGCAACACGCAAGGGCTGAAGCCGGTGACGATCGAGAAGCGCGATCTCTTCCGCCGCCCGCTCATGGCGCAGGAACTGAAGGTTTACGATGCCATCGTCTTCGACCCGCCACGCGCGGGCGCGGACGTGCAGTGTCAGGAAATCGCCCGCTCCGGCGTCAAGAAGATCGTCGCCGTCTCCTGCAATCCGACAACGCTTGCCCGCGATCTCGCGATCCTCGTTGCTGCCGGCTACCGCATCACGTCGGTCACGCCGATCGACCAGTTCCTCTGGTCGGCCCATGTCGAGGCAGTCGCAACGCTCGAGAAATAGAAAAAGGCCCGGATGTCCGGGCCCTTTCTCATCGTTCAGACCGATGCACCCGACCTATGCCGCCCGCCGACGCGACGTTGGTGTCGGCGCATAGGCGCTCTGGGTATTGCCGAGGTTGAACTGGGCCAGAAGCGCATTGAGCGAAGCGGCTTCCGAAGCCAGGCCATGGCTTGCCGCCGTCTGNCGGCGCATAGGCGCTCTGGGTATTGCCGAGGTTGAACTGGGCCAGAAGCGCATTGAGCGAAGCGGCTTCCGAAGCCAGGCCATGGCTTGCCGCCGTCTGCTCTTCCACCATTGCCGCGTTCTGCTGCGTGCCCTGGTCCATGGTGTTGACTGCCGTGTTGATCTCCTGAAGGCCGGTCGACTGTTCGCGCGTCGCCGTGACGATCGCGCTCACATGCTTGTTGATCTCCTGCACTTCGGCAACGATCGTCTCCAGCGCCTTGCCGGTGTCGCCGACCAGCGTCACGCCGCTGCGCACCTGGTTGCCCGAGGTGGTGATCAGCGCCTTGATCTCCTTGGCGGCATTGGCCGAACGCTGTGCCAGTTCACGCACTTCCTGGGCAACGACGGCAAAGCCCTTGCCGGCATCACCGGCACGGGCCGCCTCGACGCCGGCATTCAGCGCCAGCAGGTTGGTCTGGAAGGCGATGTCGTCGATGACGCCGATGATGTTGGAGATTTCGCCCGACGATTTTTCGATCGCATGCATCGCCTCGACGGCGTTGGCAACGACCTCGCCGGACTTTTCGGCACCGGCCCGGGTGCGGGCGACCAGCACGCCGACTTCCTCCGCCCGGCGGGCAGAATCCTTGACCGTGGTGGTGATCTCTTCAAGCGCAGCTGCCGTCTCTTCGACCGAGGCTGCCTGCTGCTCGGTGCGGCGGGCCAGATCGTCGGCGGCCGAACGGATTTCCGTCGCACCGGCGTCGATGCCGCGGGCATTGGCACCAACGGCGCAGAGCGTGTCGTGCAGCTTGGCGACCGAGTTGTTGAAGTCGGCGCGCAGACGATCGAGACGATCGGCAAACGGATTGTCGATGCGGTAGGCGAGATCGCCGTCGGCCAGGCGGCCGAGACCGCTTGCCAGGCCATCGACGGCCTGCTGCACTTCGGCAGCATCACGGGCATCGCGAGCCTGGCGTTCCAGGCGCTCGCGCTCCGACAGTGAACGGTTGGCGTCGGCCTCGTCTTCGAG